>OMXI01000091.1 GCA_900314975.1 uncultured Eubacteriales bacterium
AAGAGAATATCTACAGCTGTTCGGCAGGTATACCGCAACAAATGCGGATTTACCGCCCTCACAAAACGAAAGCCCGGAGCGTCACAAAGGTGGCTGCCAGCTCTAACTAATGCGCGACGGACAAGCGCGCCGCCGCGGCGGCAAATTCTGATTTATCGCAGGTACACTTTTGTGAAAAGGGAGTTTTATATGAAAGAAACAATGGATAAACAGGTCGCGTACCTTGAATTTATAAACCGCGAAAATAGCTTCAGCCACCACCGTTTCAGCGACGAGCTGCGCGAGCTTGAGCTGCTCAAAAACGGCGACCTGCGCGCACTTGACGAGGCGAAAAAACTCTCGAATTCGGGCAAATCGGGTCACCTCTCCGACGACCCGCTGCGCAACCGCCTCTACCTCAACATCTGCCATATCACGCTGTGTACGCGCTTTGCCATCGAGGGCGGTATGGACTCCGAAAAAGCATACAACGCCAGCGACCTTTTCATCCAGCGCTGCGATAAAGCAAAAAGCATAGACGAGCTGCTGCACATGCACGCCGAGGTCACCGAGTATTTCACCCGCCAGGTCGCAGCCGCAAAGAAAGCAAGCATCTATTCAAAACCCGTGATCGAGTGCATAAGCTACATCAACACCCACCTGCACGAAACAATAGCCGTGTCCGATCTTGCAGAGCTTGTAAAGCTCAACGCATCGTATCTATCCGTGCTGTTCAAGCGGCAGGTCGGCACGAGCATAAGCGAATATGTGATAACAAAGCGTATCCAGACCGCCGAAAATATGCTGCGCCTGTCAGACTTTTCGCTCTCGGAAATATCGGATATACTGCACTTTTCATCATACAGCCACTTTGCGCGCACATTCCGCAGGCACTACCACACCAGCCCCAAGCGCTACCGCGATATGCACTATCAGTCAATGCAGCTTTTAAATCAGTAAATTTTACAAATGGGGAGACTTATATGAAAACATCAGCACAAAAAGCAAAAAGCGAGCGCCTCGGCGCAATACTGTTCCTTGTTATAGGCATTATTGCATTCGGCGCTGGAGTGTACTTTTTTATTAACCACTTTATCTACGACTCCAAATGCACCCAAGAGGTTCATGCAGTCGTTGTCGATTTTTCGGTCAGAGAAAAGGGCAGAACAGGACACGAGCATAACACCTACGCACCCGTGTTCGAGTACGAGTACGAGGGCAAAAGCTACACCTACGAAAGCACGGTCTCATCACGTAAAATGCAGTACCGGCGCGGACAGACCGTCACTGTGAAAATCGACCCCGATAACCCGTCCCACGCCTTTGATGCCAAAGATGGCAAAGCACTGATGACCTTCGGCGCACTCGGCTTTGGCGTAGTGTTCGCAGTGCTAGGCATTGTACTTTTAAAGCATAGCCCCAAAGGCAATGAATAACAAATCAGAAGTTAATCCGGCGAGCCGCCTATGGCGGCTCTAAAAGAATAAAGAAGAAAGAATAAATAAGAAATAAGAAATAATAATAGCGGTATCGCCTTACGGCACTGACCGACCTTACGGTCGCTCACGAGAGTATCCTTCGGATACTCCTTAATAATCATGTGAGTAATTATTCATTATTCTTTATTCACTATTCTTTATTATTTCTTATCGGTGCTTTGCACCGATAATTTTTTTATGCATAGTGGTATTTGTTTTTGTTCTTCACAGTAAACACCAGCGTCATAGCAAACGCCAGCACCTCTGCGGCAACGACTGACAGCCATATGCCGTCGAGTCCGAAAACCAGCGGCAGCACGAGCACCGTCAGCACTTGAAAGACCAGCGTCCTGCCAAACGACAGCACTGCTGAAACCAGCCCGTTGTTGAGCGAGGTAAAAAAGCCCGAGCCGCACACGTTGAAACCGCACAGCAGAAACATAAACGCACAAATGCGGAACGCGCGCACAGTCATCGAGAAAAGCTCCCCGTCGTAGCCGACAAAAATGTTTGCCAGCGGCACAGCAAGCACCTGAGCAAGCGTAAACATCGCCGCCGAAATAATCCCGATAATGCGTACACTCTTTCTGAAAAACCCCTTTAGCTCATCGGTGTTGCCGGCGCCGTAATGAAAGCTCACCACAGGCGAGCTGCCGATAGCAAACCCCAGAAATGCCGCAATAAAAATAAAGTTAACGTACATCAGCACACCGTAGGTCGAAACGCCGTTTTCGCCCACGATCTTCATCAGCCTGAAATTGTACAGCATACTCACGACCGACATCGAAATGTTCGCCATAAACTCCGACGAACCGTTCGTGCAGGTCTTAACGACCGCCCTGCCGTCAAAGCGCGTCCTGCCCAGCCGCAGCTTGCTTTTGTTGGGCATAATAAAGTAGATAAGCGGGATAATTCCGCCGATGCACTGCGCTATCATCGTCGCAAGCGCCGCACCCGTTATCCCCCACTTAAACACCGCCATAAACAGCCAGTCAAGCACCATATTTGTGCAGCCCGCCGCAACGGTTATCACAAGCCCGAACGTGGGCTTCTCCGCAGTCACAAGAAAGCTCTGGAAAACATTTTGCAGCATAAACGCCACAAGGCTAATCAGTATTATCCGCCCGTATCTCACGCAGTACGGCAGCATCTCATCGGACGCGCCGAGCAGCCGCGACACAGGCTCAACAAACACAATTCCCAGCACCGATATTACCGCGCCCAAGCCTATAACAATGTACACCAGCAGCGAAAAAATCCGCCTTGCCTTTTTGTCATCGCCCATACCAAAAGTCAGCGCGACCAGCGCCGTGCCGCCCGTGCCTATCATAAAGCCCACCGCACCGAGTATCATCAGAAACGGCATTATCAGATTTATCGCCGCAAAGGGCGTTTTGCCCACATAATTTGAAACGAAAATGCCGTCGACCACACCGTAAACGGACGTGAATATCATCATCATGACCGACGGCAGCGTAAAGCGTATCAGCTTTTTGTATGTAAAATGGTCAGATAACTTTATCCTCAATATCCTTCTCTCCTTTTGTCCTGTTCTCTTTTTGTTCTCTTTGCAATCATGTTGCTTATACAAATCAGAGTTTGTGGGGGTATGCGTGTCGAGCAGCTGGGGGAAACCCTTTTGGAGAAGGGTTCTCCCCCAGACCCCCTTCCTAAACCTTTTATTGCTTTTTCGGCACAAGGTGTCTGCGACACCTTATCCCTTTTTCGGCACAAGGTGTCTGCGACACCTTATCCCGAAAAAGTAGTAGAGTTCAGAAAAAGAGTTTGAGAGAAAACGCTCCCAAGAGAATACCCACAGTTACTTGACAGGTATACCACAACAAATGCGGATTTATCGCAGTATGTGCATCGTGCAATTGTGGAGTTCTCTTGAAAGTTCTTTCTTCAAATCTTACTTCTAAGTCTTCACCACTTTTTCGCCATTTGGGTCAAAGACCCAAATGGCGAAAAAGAGATAAAAGTTTTAGGGGTGGGGTTTGGGGAGAGACCCTTTTTCAAAAGGGTCCTCCCCAATTACGCG
>OMXI01000090.1 GCA_900314975.1 uncultured Eubacteriales bacterium
CCTCACAAAACGAAAGCCCGGAGCGTCACAAAGGTGGCTGCCATCTCTAACTAATGCGCGACGGACAAGCGCGCCGCCGCGGCGGCAAATTCTGATTTATAGGAGAGGTGCGAAGGGTTTGAGGACTGCGGAGGTGAGTTTACTGAACACAGAGCGGTCCTCGATATCGTCATAGGTCACCTCGTCGCAGCTATTTTCGAGCATATCGAGCATATCCGCTTTGATATCGGCGATACAGCGCGAATTACGGACATACGCTGCGCACTCAAAGTGCAGATAGAGGCTGCGGTAATCAAGGTTTATCGTTCCCACGACGGCGGTGTCGTCGTCGGAGACGAATGTTTTTGCGTGGATAAACCCGGGCTGGTACTCGTAGATACGCACGCCAAGATCCATAAGATCTTTATAGAACGACCTTGTAATGCAGTGGACATACCACTTATCAGGTATGCGCGGAGTGATTATGCGCACATCTACGCCGCTTTTTGCCGCGTAGCCAAGCGCGGTGACCATTTCATTATCGGGTATAAGGTACGGCGTGGTGATGTAGATATAGTCATTTGCGTTGTTAATGATATCCATATACACCAGCTCGCCGACGTTTTCCTCGTCAAGCGGGGAGTCGCCATAGGGTATGATGACACCGTCTGTAACGGGGAACTGCGCTTCGTCGGGGCGGTAAAGCTCGCAGCGTGTGCGCTCGCCAGAGATGACGTCCCACATCTGAATGAACATCATTGTGAAATTCCACACCGCCTCGCCGCGCACAAGGATAGCGTTGTCCTTCCAGTGCCCGAAGCGGTTTTTCTGATTGATGTACTCGTCTGCGATATTCACGCCGCCGGTGATGCCGACATTTCCGTCAACAACGAGAATTTTGCGGTGGTCGCGGTTATTCTGCACAGAGGATATCATCGGTCGGAACGGGTTGAAGACAAGTGTTTTTATGCCTTTTTCAGCCATTTTCTGCTTATATCTGAAAGGCAGTGTGAACTGGCTGCCCATGCCGTCATAGATAAGGCGCACCTCGACGCCCTGCGAGACTTTTTCAAGCAATATATCAACGACTGCCTGCCACATTTTGCCATCGTCGATGATGAAATACTCCATAAAGATGAACTTTTTCGCTTTGCGCAGCTCTTCGAGCATCACGGCGAATTTGGTTTCGCCAAAGGGCAGATAGACTGCCTCGGAGTTGCGGTAGGCAGGGTAGCCGCCGTAGTGGTCGATATAGCGCACCATTTTTTCAAAGTCTCTGTCCTCTTTGGCGACTTCGTTCAGAAGGCTGCGCTCGGTCTTGAGATATTTCTTTGTTTCCTCGCACTTTTTGGCGTACTTGGTTTTAAGTCTGCGCGAGGAGTACTGATTGTTGAGAATAAGATACAGCACCGACGTGAACACGGGTATCGCGATAAGCGGCACTATCCATGCGAGCTTATATGCGGGGTTTTCGTTGGTGTTGATGATGACAAAGGCGAGGAAAACCGAGAGCATAGAGAATACTATGCGCACATACGAAGACATCCAGCTGAGCGTTGTAAATGTCAGCAGGATAATTGTGAACTGCACCAAAAGCAGCAGGATGATGGTAGTTTTCTTTGAAAACGCGATACGGATAAGCTTTTTAGGCTTTTTCTTCGCCCGCGGCTGTGTTTTGACTGCATTGTGTATGGTCTTCATGCTCTTCCCCCTTATCTGTTTATTCCCCCACATTATTATAACACCAACATTGACTTTTTGCAAGCATTTGCGCGGTTTTTTTGCGTTTTGGGCTATCAGTGACAGTTTCGGCAGAAAACGATTGTATTATTCAACAAAAACAGTTGAAATCCTCGAAAAAACATTGTATAATATCTATACAACAAATTTGACGCACTGAAAGGGGATTTGAAAAATGCAAAAGAAATTTTATATAACAAAGTGCAGTGAAAAAAGTGAGGCGTCGCCGCCCGAAATCGACAGGTTCAAGCGCGTTGAGCATCTCAACGAGCTGCTTGACCTCGGCTGGCGGATAAAGGAGCTGAAAACCGAGAACTGCGACACGTATTTTATTCTCGAAAAGGACGATAAGAAATAGTTTTTGTGACACACCCGTGGGGTAACTGGGGGAAACCCTTTTGGATGAAGCTAAAAACGGCTGCGCCGTTTTAGAGAGTAACCGTTGTAACGGTTACTCTGTTATCCCCCGAGGATACCCTTTGGGTATCCTCGCGAGCGCCCGTAAGCGGTTGACCCCGTTTTCCTAAACCTTTTAATGCTTTTTCGCCATTTGGGTCTTTGACCCAAATAACGAAAAAGTAATAGAGAGTTCAGAAAAGAGAGTTTGAGAAAAAACACTCCCAAGAGAGTACCCACAATTACTCAACGGACATAACACAAATAACCATTCTTTATATCTATACCAGCTTTTAAAAAATCTTTAACGGAGGTTCTTCTTATGAAATATCTGCTTGGTATTGACTGCGGCACGAGCGGCACAAAGACGGTACTTTTTGACGAGCGCGGAAACGCTGTTTCTTCGGCATCTGCGAGCTATCCGCTTTATCAGCCGCAAAACGGTTATGCCGAGCAGGACGCGGCGGACTGGAAAAGTGCGATGCTTGAAACTGTCGCGCAGGTCATCGCAAAAAGCGGCATTGACAGTGCGGCTATCTGCGGCATAGGGCTTTCGGGGCAGATGCACGGGCTTGTTATGCTCGGCAGTGACGGAAACGTTTTGCGCAAAGCAATAATCTGGTGTGACCAGCGCACAGGCAGGCAGGTCGAAAAAATGAACGCTCTTGCGGGGGACAAAATCGCGCAGATAAGCGCAAACCCTGCACTTACGGGCTGGACAGCCGCAAAGATACTTTGGGTAAAGGACAACGAGCCGCATATCTTTGAAAAGTGCAGGCACATACTTTTGCCAAAGGACTATCTGCGGTATGTGCTGACGGGCGAGCTTGCGGCAGAGGTCTCCGACGCGAGCGGTATGCAGCTGCTCGACGTTAAGAACCGCTGCTGGTCGGGCGAGCTATGCTCTTTGCTGGGGATAGACAAGGGCTTGCTTGCGCCTGTTTACGAATCGTGCGAGGTGACGGGCAGGGTCACAAGGCAGGCAGCCGAGCTGACAGGTCTGAAAGAGGGGACTATCGTGGTCGGCGGTGCGGGTGACAACGCTGCGGCGGCACTTGGCACGGGTGTTTGCAGGCAGGGCAAGGCTTTTACGACTATCGGCACGTCGGGCGTGGTATTTGCACACACGGACAAGCCGCTTATCGACCCAAAGGGCAGGATACACACCTGCTGCGCGGCGGTTCCGGACAGCTGGCACGTTATGGGAGTTACGCAGGCTGCGGGGCTTTCGCTGAAATGGTTCAGAGATAATTTCTGCGGTGCAGAGAAAGAGGCTGCTGCGCAGCTTGGCATTGACGAATATGAGCTGATGAACCGCGAGGCTGAAAGCGTACCTATCGGCAGCGAGCGGCTTTTGTATCTGCCGTATCTTATGGGCGAGCGCACTCCGCACCTTGATGCATACGCACGAGGCGTTTTCTTCGGGCTTTCGGCGCTGCACACCAAAAAGCACATGCTGCGCGCGGTCATGGAGGGCGTTGCGTTTTCGCTGCGCGACTGCGTGGAGATTTTCAGGCAAACGGGCGTTGATATTTCGGACATGGCTGCCTGCGGCGGCGGTGCGGCATCACCGCTTTGGCGCTCTATGCTCGCAGACCTTTACGGCTGCGAGGTGAAAACTGTCGCAAACAAGGAGGGTCCTGCGCTTGGCGCGGCGATTCTCGCCTCGGTGGGTGCGGGTATTTATTCCGGCGTGGAGCAGGCGTGCGATGCGCTTGTCAAGCCTGACAAGGTATGCGCACCAGACAGCGACAGGGCAGGGGAGTATGAAAAATATTACCAGCTTTATACAAAGCTGTACCCAAGTATGAAAGAGAGTTTTGCTGAACTTGCTGCACTTTAGACAAATCAGAATTTGTCGCGCGGGGCGCGTTTTATTTGGGGGCTTTCCGGTCGCCCCCAAACCCCTTCGGGTACACATCTATAAGTATGTGCAAATAAATCCGCATTTGTTGTGGTATATTTGGTGCATAGTTGGGTTAGTTCTTCTGAAAAGATTTTTCTTCG
>OMXI01000089.1 GCA_900314975.1 uncultured Eubacteriales bacterium
TTGAACGTTATCAACTGCACAGCGTACTCTAACGGCGTCAATTCGCCTCTGGAGTACCTCAACATCACTACGCCTGCCGAGTTCAAGGTGGTGATGGATTTACTCTGCTACTACGACAGTGAAAAGAAAAGTTCGACCATAAGCCGTACAGGCATCGCAAGAGACACTGCGATGTCGGTGAGCAATGTTGAGCACGCACTGAAAACTCTTGCGCAGAAGGACATCATTCGTATCCACAACAATTACGCTGACAACGGTCGTCAGGTCGAGAACTCTTATGAGGTAGCGTTCCTCAACTATGATATGGACGAGGACAAGCTTCATGATGCAGAGTTGGCATTGAAATTTAAAAGTTAATTGTCATAGGGGCTGTGTCATGATGTCATAGGCTTATATATTAAGTATACAAGAGAATATATACTTAATACAGAGAAGGAAGATATACATCATGATAGTTATATAAAATATGCGCCTTCTTTTCTTTGCAATGATAAATCATGGCAGTAACCGTGTAAGGAACGATTATCCGAAACGCGCGCAAAACACCCCTTTTTAGCCGTCTTCAAAACCCAAATGGTATAGTTACCCACCGCTCCCGTTGAAAGCGGTTGTCGCGCAACGTGGAGCGAGTTGGGGGATATATCAGAAGGAGAAAAAACGGACAAACCTGCGGTGCGGAAGTCGGTCCGCAAGACCGGCAAGCATAGCAAACGGCGTTCCGTTTGCCGCTGAAACGGGAGAACCCGTGCCCCTTTTTGATTTGCAGGAAAAAGGCTGGCGTCATTTGCGCCCGCCATTCCACATCGGACGGGCAGTGCCCTCCGAAATATCGGAACTTACAGTATTTGTAAATTGGCGTCAAAATTAGAAAACGAAAAAAATCTTGGAGTCAGAAAAAGAAAAAACTACAATTATCGCCTATAATTAGGGAGGTGTGACCGGAGTCAGAGAATCTTTTAAAACTGAATAGTAAGTTTGAAACAGTGTGACGTGAAAGGAGTTCATATGAGATCTGAAACGAATGAAAAAGCTCTTTGCATTGACAAGAAGATGACCATTAACGGACAAACCTTTGACGTGACGCTTGTTTTCAAACCTCCTGAAAAGCCAAGCGAAACCGTTGAGGATAAGATCAAACATCTCATAAACGGTGATAAAATAAAGTGAGAATAGGTCTGGACTTTCGGGCCGAGTAGTGATATACTGTTGGTGTATCCTATTCGGTTTGATTCCAGAAGCGAGTGCTTCGGAACAGGAGGATATATGAAAACAGAATCAAACGCGAATCAGATAACAGCGCTGTACTGCCGCCTTAGTCAAGAGGATATGCGTGCAGGCGAGTCGCTGTCAATTGAAAATCAAAGACTTATGCTAAAGGATTACGCAGACAAGAACGGCTTTCGCAATTGCCAGTATTACATCGACGATGGGTACAGCGGCACCGATAATACTCGTCCTGAGTACGTTCATATGCTCGATGATGTGCAGAACGGGCTGGTCGGAACTGTTATAGTGAAAGACCAGTCGAGACTTGGACGCGACCACTTGGAGACAGACAGGCTCATGGAGTTGGTGTTCCCTGCCTATGATGTTCGCTTCATTGCTATCACCGATAACGTGGACAGTGCCAATGGTATAAATGAAATGTCCGGTATCAAGAATCTGTTCAATGATATGTACGCACGCGACTGTTCAAACAAGATAAGGGCTGTACTCAGAGCAAAGGGCGAACGCGGAGAACGTCTTGCAGCCTGGATAGCATACGGTTATATGAGAGATCCAAGCAACCCGAAGCAAATCATACTAGATCCTGAGACTGCGCCTGTTGTCAAGCATATCTTTGAAATGTACGCAAGCGGAATAGGCATAAAGCGTATCTGTGGATCTCTTGAACAGGAACAAGTGCTGTCACCAAGCGCTTACAATTACAGAAAGAACGGCAGCCGTTCAAGAGACCTCAAGCTCGACAAGCCTTACGCATGGGCGAAAAACACTATCCGAAAGATGCTTTCCAATCAGATCTACTGCGGAGATACGGTCAATTTCAAAACGTACAGCAAGTCTAACAAGCTGAAAAAGCGTATCAAAAACTCGCCTGAGAATATGAAGATATTTCTCAATACGCACGAAGCGATCATCGACAGAGCAACGTTCAACTTGGTGCAGAAGCACTTTGAAGGACGCAAGCGTGCAGACAAACGTGGTGAGCTGGACAAGTATGCAGGTTACCTTTACTGTGCAGAATGTGGTTCAAGGCTGTATCGTAATCGGGATAAAGCCCACGGATACGATAGCTACCGCTGCGGACACTATGAAAGTCGCAAAAGCGACTGCACTTCACATTACATTCGTGAAAGTGTGCTCGACGAGATAGTTTTAAGAGCAATGAAAAAGGTGACGAAATACGCA
>OMXI01000088.1 GCA_900314975.1 uncultured Eubacteriales bacterium
CGCCGTGAACACGCCTCAAATATATTATAATAGTATATACCGCATCAAGCGCGCTTGTTTGCACAAAGATGCACAAACTGAACAAATTGTAATTGTGCACATATACAAATTTTTATCGTGGCGATAAAAATCTCTTTACAATAAAAATAAAATATGGTATAACCTATATACGATAAATTTTATGTTTGAATATAAAATATTTTATATGGATTTGTAAAGTTTATTTTGGTTGTATTATGCATTTTTTATTGCTTTCAAGGTGCAAAAGGAGCCTTAAAAGATAAATCATCCGTTTTCAACATTAAGACAGACAAAAGGAGAATGGCTATGAACACAAATTACAAAAACAACTTTGCGGGAATTATCAAGGACAATACTCTCACATGCTTTGACGACACCGTCTGCACAGACTTTGTTATCCCCGACGGCGTGACCACTATCGCCGCTGACGCATTCAAGGGCTGCACAAGGCTCCAGGAGCTGACTATCCCCGAAAGCGTTGAAGAGATCGAGCTTGGTGCATTTGAGGACTGCGAAAACCTTTCGGTGATAAACGTCCCCGACAATTGCACACTGCTCGATGTGTACGATCTTTACAATACCAAGTGGTACAAGGACCGTAAGAACGACGACTTTGTAATACTTGGGACGGTGGTGCTCGAATACAACGGGCGCGACAAAGAGTACGCCGTTCCCGATGGCATAACAGCCATAGTCGATGAGACTCTCGTAAGAGACGGACTTGACAGGATAACCTGTCTCCCAAAGGGCGTTAAGAACGTCATTCCCGATGCAATCAGCGATATCGGCGAACCCATGATCGCAATATACTATTAAAGAAAGGAAGGAATACTTATGAACCTTATACCAACAGTAATTGAAACCACCTCACGAGGCGAGCGCGCCTACGACATCTACTCGCGGCTTCTCAAGGACAGGATAATCTTTATCGGAGGTGAAATAAACGATGCGTCTGCAAGCTCTGTGGTCGCACAGCTGCTCTTTCTTGAGGCGCAGGATCCGGGCAAGGATATCTGCCTTTACATCAACAGCCAGGGTGGCTCTGTTTCGGCAGGCATGGCGATATATGACACGATGAAATACATCAAGTGCGATGTGTCCACCATCTGCGTAGGTTTGGCTGCAAGCATGGGAGCGTTCCTGCTCTGCGGCGGCACAAAGGGCAAGCGCTTTGCTCTGCCAAACGCCGAGATAATGATTCATCAGCCGCTGGGTACGGCAAACGGTCAGGCAAGCGACGTGCAGATAGCTGCCGAGCATATCCTGAAAATTCGTGAAAAGATTTACGGGATAATGGCTGAAAACTGCGGCAAGACCACAAAGAAACTCGCCAGGGACTGCGAGCGCGACAACTGGCTGACCGCAGGCGACGCTCTTAACTACGGTCTTATCGACAAGGTAGTTTCAAGCAGAGCATAACCCAATCATTCACACAACAACCAAACCATAGTAAAATTATGGAGGGAAAACTATGATTTACTATTCTTACGAACTGCGCTGGAAAAACTTTGACCCTGAAAAAGCATCAAAAATGTACAGAACAAGAAGCTCTTTCGAGATGAACTATTCATCAGGCACGCTTGAGAGCCTCAACGACAAGTTCTTCAACGACTACGCTGAAAAAGAGGATATCCTCTATTATATCACATCTCGTGACGAGGGCACGGTAATGGTCTATGTTGCCGCAAAGGTCAATAGCTGTGACGAGAGCATCATCTCACAAACGCTGCTCAAAACCTTCCCCGACTGCACCGTCCACCGCTCGCACGAAGTCACGGTAGATGAGTTCAAGCGCAATGTTGAAAACACCGATTATGGCAGCGGCAGAAGAGTGCTGACAAAGCTGAAAATAGACTACCGCAGCGCAGGTCTTTTTGACCCTATCCCGTACAAGTGGTCAGAGCAGGTGATTGACCTGCCCAAGCTGACCAAGACCGAGTGCAAAAAGCAAGCTGAAAAGATACTTGCCTCAAAGAGCTTCAAGGATGAGCTGAAGCGCATCTACTCCGCCCAAAACGCCAAGGCATATTTCGGACACCCCGTACACTACCTTATCAGCGCAGGCGACTGGGGCGGCGCAAGAGATATGTACGAGCTGCTCGTTAGGGCGCTTTCCAGCAACGGCAGACTGCGCTCAAACAGGCTGTCGATATTCAGAGATTTCAGAAAGGGTACATACCGTGATGAAAGGTACCGCCAGCACATCACGGCTTCCGAGGGCGGTATCATCATACTTGAGCTGTGCAGCGACTCTGGAATGGGGCGTTTCGCCAGCGACTTCCACGAGTTCACCAAGGTCACAGGTCAGCTGCTCGAGGAAATGAAAAAAGATACGCTCTTCATCTTTGTCGAGATAATGGGCAAGTCGATAAAGAACGCTGACGCGGCAGGCAACATTCTGACAAAGGCTGACATCATTCAGCTGACCGAGGGCTCCGGCACGCTCAAGCAGGCGCAGGCTTATCTTGCTGACCTTGCCGAAAAGTCGGACATCAAGCCCGACAACATCAGCGAGGTGCTTGAATATCTGCCGAAAAACGACTCGTTCACTGTTACCGACATCTACACATCATACAACAACTGGTACGGCGACGGTCTGAAAAACCACATCTACAAGGCTTACAAAAAGCAGGACTGCTGTCAGGTGACT
>OMXI01000084.1 GCA_900314975.1 uncultured Eubacteriales bacterium
CTTGAGCGACCGAAAGGTCGGTCAGCGCCGAAGGCGATACCTTAACTATAAACTTTTCACTATTCGTTATTCACTATTCACTGTTAGCGTCAAAGACGCAAAATTCTGATTTATATTAACAATGCTAATCAAAGAAAACCGCCGTAAAGCATATTACGGCGGAATTTTTTATTACTTGGAGAAATGTGCGTTGAGCTTTTTGACCATTTCATCAGCGCTCACGCCGTGTACCTCGCACGCCTCTTCAAGAGTTTCTCCTCTTGCGGACGGGCAGTAAAGGCAGTGCATACCCATATCTGTAAAGTATGGCGCAACACTCTCGTCGTAGTCCATGATGTCGCCGATTATCGTATCCTTTGTTACTTCAAAAGCCATTTTTTATTACCTCCTTAATTGATATGAATATAGTATACAATAAAAGTATGAATATTTCAAGTACTTTTGTTTTGGAATAATCAGGCGGGTTTTGTACACAATATGTGAGAAAAACAATTGAAAGGCAAAACTTATGCGACCTGATTATTTTAAGACAACGATTTTGCGCGCGAACATTAACCAATCGCTTGACGAGCTGCGCGGGATATGCGGAGAGACTGCCGACCTCAACATTATGGAGGTCACAGTCTGTTCGGTAAAATGTGCGGTGGTGACGGTAGAGGGTCTTGTTTCGACCTCTGCTATGGCTGACCTTGTATTTCAGCCGCTTATGGATTTGAAATACTGCACCGAGCCGCTTGAGATATTTGATTTTCTCACCCAGAGAAGTCTGCTTTCGACCCAGAGGCAGACTGTGAACAGCTATGCCGAAACGGTGAGGCTGCTTTTCTCGGGTTTTTGCGTGGTGTTTATCGACGGGCTTACAAAGGCGGTTTCATACGGCGTACAGGGCTTTGAAAAGCGAGGCATAACCACTCCCGACAGCGAGCAGACGGTTCGCGGTGCGCAGGACAGCTTTAACGAGGTGATACGAAACAATCTTGCGCTTGTAAGGCTGCGTATGAAAACGCCGCAGCTGCGCTTTGAGATGATGCAGTGCGGCAAGCTGTCGCAGACGGACGTTTGTATGATGTACCTTGCAGATCGTGCCGATGCAAAAATGGTGCAGCAGGTGCGCGCCCGGCTGAAAGAGATACAGCTTGATACGGTGCTTTCAAGCGGTTATGTTGAGCCGTTTGTTGACAAGGCGTACCGAAAGTCGTTCTTTTCATCGGTGATGACGACGCAGCGCCCATGACTTGTATGCGCTTGAACGAGGGCAGGATATGCATACTTGTTGATGGCTCGCCGTTTTGCCTTGTATGCCCGTCGCTGTTTATCGACAGCTTTGAGTCGATGGACGATTACTGCACGAAGCCGTACTATGCTACCTTCATTCGCTGGCTGAAATACTTTGCGTTCCTGCTGGCAGTCGGGCTGCCGGGGCTGTATCTTGCGCTGGTTATGTTTCACCCCGAGGCGTTTACGCTGAAGCTGCTGCTTAATCTGTACGTTTCGGAGGAGGCAACGCCGTTTCCGCTTGCGGTGGAGATGACGCTGCTGGTAATAATGTTTGAGATAATGCGCGAGGCGGGCATACGTCTGCCTAAATCGGTGGGCGGTGCGGTGTCGATAGTCGGCGGACTGATAGTCGGCGACGCGGCGGTGAAAAGCGGACTTATCTCTGTGCCGCTGCTTATAGTTGTGGGCATAACCGCGACCTCGGCATTCGTTATACCGCAGCTCGACCAGCAGATCTCGATACTGCGGCTGGTGTTTATTCTTGCGGGCAGCACTGCGGGGCTTTTCGGCATAGCGGTGTGTGCGGTGCTGTTTACCGCAAATGTCTGCGCTATGAACGAGATGTCGGTGTCATACCTTGCGCCCGTTCTGCCGTTTGATAAGCAGCGTGCAGGCAGTGCGCTTTTCAGGCGCAGCTTTCACACCTATGCCGAAAAACAGGAAACCGTGGAGGACTACCGTGGCACGAACAATGAATAATACACTTTCTCCCTTGCAGCTTGCGGTGATAATGCTGTGTGCAAGGTGCTTTTCGATGATGACGTATTTTCCTTACACAAGCAGCAACACGCTTGTTTTTATGCTTGCAATAGTCGCCTCGACTGCGCTGCAGGGGCTTTTGCTGATACCTGCGGCGGTGCTTTGCTCAAAATACAAAATGGGGCTGTGCGAGATCGCGCTGCTGAAAAGCAGACCTGTCGGTCTTTTGGTGACGGGCGGATTCTTTTTGTACTTTGTGTGGGATATTTTTATCACGACAGGCACATTTGCATATTTTATGGACAGCTATTTTTCAAATCAGATCTCAAGACTGCCTGCTGTGATATGCGCGGGCACTGCGGCGCTGTATCTTGGCGGTATGGGAAGCTCTGTGCTCGGAAAATGCGCAGGGATAATGTTTTTTGTATTCGCATTTTTTGCGGGCATTCTGATTTTGAGCGCGATAACATATCCCGATATAACGGGCTTTCACCTTGCGCAACGTAACATACCAAAGGCGCTTGCGGGCGACATTTCGGGCGAGTTTATCCGCAATCGCGAGCTGGTAATGCTTGTTTTTCTGCTGGGTGATGTCAAAGGCTCAAAGCCCAAGGCGGTGTATTCGTATCTCGCAGTCAAGCTGGTGATACTTGAGGCGCTGCTTGCGTTTGTGACACTTGTGCTGGGCGAGTTTGCACTTGCGACAGATACGCCGTTTTTCTACCTCTCCTGCCTGTCGAACTCCTCCGTGGTAGAGCGCTACGACGCAGGGTTTATGTCGGTGTGGACTGTGCTTGCACTCGTGCGGCTTGCGGCGGTGTTTCATTGCTGCGGTCGGTGCGTGTGGATACTTTCGGGCGGCAGGGCGAAGAGCGCAATGGTGCTTTCGGTGCAGACGATACCTGCGGCAGCGACCTTGTATCTGCTGTCAAAGCGCAGCTGGAAGGGTCTTGCGTATCTGAACGAAAGTCCGTGGCTGCTTGTCTGCGCAGTCGGAGTGATACCGCTGGCGGTCATGCTTTTAAGAGTGAGGAGGCGCAAAGTTGAGGTTTAGCAGATTCGGTGTGCATACGGCGCTGTTTTGTGCTGCACTTATCGCAATTTTCGTATTTTCGGGACACAGACACACCGTTGAGATACAGGACAGGCTGCTTTGCCACGCGCTCGGTATTGACTTTTTGGGCGGCGAGTACGAGGTCAGCGTGCAGGCGTTCAAGCCGTCGGGTACGGGCTCGGACACGCCTGTTGACATCACGCAGAGCAATATTGAAATCGTCAGCGGTAGGGGAAAAACAGTCAGCGAGGCGCTCGAGCAGTGCGAAAATACGCGCGGAAAAGAGATTTTTCTCGGGCATTTGCAGCTTATCTGCCTGGGTAAAAGCGTTGACCTTGCACAGCCGCGAAGTCTGTTTGAATTTTGCCTGAAGGATAAAAGTGTTTATCTCGGCGTGGATATCTGCCAAAGCGACAGCACGGCGAAGGAGCTTATGAAAGTCGAGTTGTCAAACGATATGCTTGCAACGGAAAACTATGTCGCTGTTATTGAGAAGAATGCTAAAAAGTCGCGCACTATGCGCTGTCGGCTGCTTGATATGCTGAATTCGGAGTCGGGTGCGCAGTGCGTAGGGATTCCCGTGCTTGCGGTTGTCCGGCCACCGCAAAATGAAACGGAGCTGGTTGAGCCTGTGCTGACTGTTAAAGAAACTGCGCTGATAACGGGCGGCAAAGCGGCAGATGTGCAGCTTGACCCCGCTGACTCGGCGGCGCTGTTTTTTATGCACTCGGGCAGCAAAGAGGCGGATATGGTTATTCGGGACGGCGGGAACAATTACAGCGTGAGTGTGAGCAAAAAGCGCTGTCACGCCAAAGTTGAGCAGGGAAACGGTGTACTATTATATAAGGCGCATTTGACGGTAGTCGTTCACAGGCTGAAGGATGCCGTGAGCGCGGTCAAGCCCGAAACAGTCAACCAAATCGTTGCGCAAAGGCTGACAGAGCAGTTCCGCGACACCTTCAGGCGCTGCGTTAACGAGCAAAAGGCGGATGCGTTCGGTATTCGCAAAATGCTGCGGCAGAGTTACCCGAAGACGTTCCTTGACTACGAGGACAGTCTGGACGAGCTGTATGAAACAGCGCAGGGAGAGCTTGAAATAGAGTGCCTTGTAGAATAGGCGGTGCAGGCTGCATCGTCTATTTTTAGTTTACAAATTGTTTAAAAAGAAATTTGTACCAAGCAGTTGACAAACGCAAATAAGCGTGATATAATAATTAGGCACTCTCCGAGAGGGGAGGACATCAGCGAGGCTGATGGAACAGTATCTTGAAAATTG
>OMXI01000082.1 GCA_900314975.1 uncultured Eubacteriales bacterium
TCTCTTTTTCTTCTTGCCATAAAAATCAGCCTCCTGTGATATTAATTCTATTTTATCACAGTTAGCTGATTTTTTACAGACTTTTTTTCAGAGGCTCGTCATAAGCCACACAATAGAATACAACAATTCAAGCCCTCACAGACGCACGCAAATGCTCTGTAAGGGCTTTTGATTTTTCAAGTATAGTTTTAAGTTTCAAGGCTCAAAGCTGAAATCTGACCGCAAATATTTTAAATAACAAGGGCTTTTGAAGCGAATCCGCTTTGCACTTCCTGTTCAGCTTTCCGCCGTGCTTCGTATCTGACCGCCTGGATCTCTCCATAGCTCAGACACCGCCCACGCTTTTGAAGCTCTGTCAGCTTTGCCTCAGCTTTCGCCTTTGCAAGCTGCTCAATGTATCTCGGAGACACAAGACCGCTGCAATCCTTTGCCGCCCTTATTATCGCCATATATGCGAGATACTCGGCATCATGTGCACATGCCTGCTCTGTTTTATGATTTATTATAATACGCTGCTTTTGCTTCCTAGTCAGTACCTCGCCGTACTTTTCAAGCCTGCTGAGCTGCTCCCGAATATCTATCCAGTCATAGACCGAACGCCTGTTATTCGTGTGCAGCCGCTTCTCCGCCTCGTTCTCGCAGTATATCAGCTTGAGTTTTGTATTTGACCGCAAATGCCTGATTGCTGCCGCTTTTATTGTTCTTATCCGCTCAGTACTCACGCCCTGAGCTTTGCCAATGTCCGAAAGCGTTTTGTTTTCAAAAAAATATGCTACTATAACAGACCGTTCCTGCTCGTTCAGCTTGCACAATGCCTCTCTGATTGCTTCCCTTGTGCGTTCGTCTGCGATCTCATCGAGCAGGCTTTCAAACGGCTCTTGTGAAGTATCGTCTGCAATAACATCATGCAGCGACATTTCTTTGCCGTCATCACCGGGCAAAGCAGCGTCCAGGCTTGCAGCATTGTCAAGCGGCTTCCGGTTTAAATGCAAGTGATTATTTATGCCCAGCAGCTCACGCATTTTGTTCTTGATCCAGGTATCAAGGTATGAAGTAAACAGATATTCTTTATCAGCCTTGAACGACCTCACAGCCTCCAGGAACGAAAAATAACACTCTTGGCGGCAGTCGGTCAACTCGCAGCCGCAAGCCGTGAAGCTGTCAGCATACTTGTAATAAAAGCGGTCACACAACATAAAACACAGCTTTTTCACTCTCTCCCACAGCACAGGGAGCAAGTCAGAGCTGCCGCCGTCCTGCTGAATAAACATTACAAGCTTTTCGTTCGTCATCGTGTGACCGCCTTTCAAAATAATTGTTTGTTATTCTTTTACTATGAAATCAGGCTGAAATCATCATCGAAAAGTTCGTCAAGCCTTTCGCCGCATTTTTCGATAAAAGCCAATGTGTAATTAGAAATGTTGCCGCCTGTCTGGGCGTTCTGCGAAATGCTGTTCAATTTGTTGCTCATAGCTGCAAGAGCTTCCGCCGCTTCTTTGCCTTTATCCTCAGGAATAAGGCTTGCAAACTCTGGGTTTCCTGATTCTGTCAGTACGCCACGAAGCAAAGAGCTTGCAAGCGGATCACCTTTAAAAGTGTCTGCGATTGCTCTCAAGTCTTCTTTTGATGTAACTGCACCGTGCTGGATCATCTGAACAGCATTTTGTAAACTTGCCTGATAGCCTGCATTGTTCATCTTTTGAGCTATATCTGCGCCTCTAATTTCGCCGGCAGTTTTTAATGCCGTTTCAAATTCTGTGCGCATTTTGCCGCCTATATCGGCAAATTTAGCTTTATACTCCTTTTTGAGTGCTGCAAGCTGCTCCTGCTTGCCCTGCATTGTGTATGCAGTTGAGTTGTTAGTTTCGGTTACTGCAAGATTATAGGCGGTAACAGTATTTTTAAAGTCCGCCATAGATTTTTTAAGTGTCTGTTTGCTCATTTTTATTTCCTCCGTTATCTTAATATAGTTTTAGTTATATGGTGCTATGTACCTATAAGGTACGAAAGCAGCTCGTCAAGCTCACGAAGATTATTTCCCCTTACTACTCGAACAAAATCAAGTCCGTGTGCTATACATTCGCTTACTGTGGTTTCAATCTGTTCGCCTTTATCATTTTCAGCTATCACTCGCAGAGGGGAAAGTTTCAACTTGCTTTCAAGTGCTTTCAGCCTTTTCTCTATATCTGTCATTTTATCACCTCCTCGATTGATTCAAGTCTAACGAGAATATCGGTCGTTGTAGTGAGCTTGACTGCGTATTGCAACACATTTGCGGCGGCGTTAACTCTTGTCTGTGCGGGTGCTTCTGTATCATTCATCACGCTGGTGAGCACGTCCACCGCTCCCGTTATGCTATTTGAAAGCTTTGCAGCTGCTGCCTTGACTAATTCCGTTTTTGCTTGACTGTATAGCTCTTGAAATGCGGAAGTTTTCATTCTCGTATATAAAGTACGCCTTGAACAATTAAGACTGTCCGCCGCTGCTCTGACCGATCCATATTCAATTAATGCTGCAACTATCGCCTCATTCGCTATATGCATACACGTCCCCCTTTCAAAGTGTCGTTTCTATGCCGATTTGTGAATTGTATAGTGGTTACTGGTCATCATTCAGCAGCTTATGATGAAATTTACACTATTTTCTTTTTGCTATAGCAGCTGCACCTCGCAGGATCTGCTCTTTGTGATTGTGCTTCATCGTTTCAAACCAAAGCCGCTGTGCAAGCGGGTGCCTTGCTTTGTTATAAACAAGGTCTTTTTCGGTGAGCACCTTGCTTTCGCCTCTTGCAGCAAAAGCCGAGCCTGTGATCGAGGACACCATAAGCTTGCCATAATACTGATACCGTGCATACGGTATGCTATAGTGTATCTCGCCGCTGCCTATCTTGGTACCGAGCACTGCACCTTTTTGCAGAATGCCGTTTCGCATCGGAGTGTACGGCACCATAAGCTTAATACACTCGCTGTCAACATATTTCTGAACTGTCGTAAATCGTTCAGTGTTTTCCTTGCCGAAAGTGCTTTTCCATACGAGCTTTATCTCAGCCTTTGTTGCTTTTTGCTCAGCTGTAAGCTTTATGTTTTTAGGCTGCTTTATCACCATTGTATCACCTACTATAATAAAATTAGTCGTTAAACCCATGACAAACCAGCCATGGTTTAATGTTCTTGTTACTTAAGCTATAATGGAAGCAGTGATTGGA
>OMXI01000081.1 GCA_900314975.1 uncultured Eubacteriales bacterium
TGTGAGCCGAAATTTGCCCGCCATCTCCCTCGGTGGACGAACTACCCGAGCCAATACCAGACAACGCCTCACAGAGCAACGTGGCGCAAGTGTGAGCGAATGGGAGAGCAAAGAGTTCTCGCCGCAGGAGTTTACTATCTGTATAGTAACTCTGAAATTGCAGAAAAGACAAAAGCCCGTGCTTGAACGCTTTGCGGCTCACGAGTAATGAATAAAACTGTTCCAAGTATCAGTATCAAACGGCAGTCCGAAAACGCCAGGAGTTCCAGACATGACCGGCAAAGCAAAGTCAAGAGTAAATTGCAATTTTTTGATTGAGATTGTTTCAATTTTTTTGCATGACAAAAAGACCTTTTGAATAACCAAAAAGTCAGATGCGATATTTTGAAAATCGTTATGCCGATATGGACTTGTTTTGTAAACGCTCTATTCCCATTATGGCGATGTGTTCTTCCGGGGTTCTTAATTCAAACGGCTTGCGATCACGCATCACAGCAAATATTATTGCTGTCAGCTTTCTCATCACCGCTGTTTCAGCAGTTTTGGGTGATTTATCCTTTGCTTTTGTTTTATAGAATTGCGCAAGCACAGGATTTGCTGCTTTCCCTTTTTTTGTCGCATATACACTGTTCTGTACAGCCATTCTCAACATTTTCCTGACCAGCGGTGAACCCTTTTTGCTTACTCCCAGATGCTTTCTGCTACCCTTACCCGATTTGTTTACTTTAGGATCAAGCCCATAGTAAGCTGTAAGCTGGCGATAGTTTTTAAAGCTGTCAAAGTTGCCTGTCTCGCTGATCAATACTGCAGCGGTCTGTTTGCCTACACCGGGTATAGTCATCAACAAGGACCTATCCTCTGCCAATGACAAATTCTGCTCAAACAGCAGCTCCAGAGCACTGTCGTTTTCGTTTATCGCATCAAATATTCCCAGTATGGTAATAGCAATGCTTTTTATGATAGCACTGTGAGATTGAGAAGAAATGAACTCTTGGCCGTTGTTTACGGATGATAGTATCATCTGAGCCTTTGTCTCAGACCAGCTTTGTCCCATTCCTGAAACCGTGCTGATTATCTCTGCTATTTTTTCAATGCCGGCGGCGTTTAGCTCTTCCTTGCTTGCATATTGCGAAAGAAGCATAAGCCCTGACTTTGATACAAGCCTTGAAAATGCTTTTTCAAAGCCAGGCAGAGTCTGTTCAACATAGGATCTCAATCTTTCCTGTGATACAACGAGCTGTTCTTCAAGAGAGCAGTGATTGCGGCAAAGATCTCTCAGTTCCTGAATGATGCTGTCGGGAACGACCGAGGGTTTAAGGTGTTTCATTCCATAAAGCAAAGCAAGCTTATACGCATCGATCTTATCTGTCTTGGCGCTTCTTATATTAAAATCCGCAGCAGCTTTGCTTTGAAGTGCATTTATCAGCATAACTTTGTGACCGTGTTTCGTCAGATAACGGTACAAGATACGGTGATAATATGCAGTCGATTCCATAATGCAGATCGGTTTAAAACCAAACGCTTTTTCAACATCATCCAACTGTCTGCAAAGCTTATCCATTGATGCCGGATGATGAAATATCTTTCCTCTTGAAAATACAGTGTTATCAGGTGTAAGGATACAGTAGTCACTATATTCCTTGCTGACATCAATTCCTGCGACGGGTAAATTGTTCATTAGCATACCTCCTCAAAGCATAGTCTCATAGTTCCAAAGATCTCCATGCAGGCAAATACGAGTAGTCAGAAAACTGAACTCAACCGGCTTAAACGAAGAATTCTTTTTGAAATGAAAGGCACAGTCATTTCACGGGTAGTTCCATACAATATGGATCCCATCCAGCATCAGTTGCATTCTCTCATTTCTTATACAAGAATTCTATCATCTGTGCCGGTTGAATGCAAGCAAGAGAGATTTATATTTCCCTCACTAATATTATACCTGCCAGCATCGCAGGCGGCAGTCCGCCACCCGCACTTGATGGCTCGGGGAGAACCCCGGACCCCCACATAACAAAAAAGAAAAAGGAGTGATGAAATGAGAACAAGAGATGTGACTATCACAATCAGATGTACCAAGGACGAGCGTGACAGGATAAGAGAGCGAGCCTCAAGCCGAGGGCTTAAGCTGTCAGACTTTGTTCTCCGCTCGGCACTGGGAAAGAAAATAGTTGTGGCTGATGGCTTCTGGGAAATGGGCAAGCAGCTCAAAGCTGTCGGCAATAATCTCAACCAGCTGACCCGTCTTGCACACGAGGGCAGGATAAAATCTGTTGACCTTAAAGAGTGCAGCCGCACACTGTTTGACATCTACGGTCGGCTTGGAGAAATACTTCGGGAGGTGAAATGATGCCGATTATACATTTTGCAAACAGCAAAGGTCAGAACACCTCGGGCTTCAAAAAACTGCTCGGCTATGTCAGCCGTGAGAAGAAAACCAAGCTGGAGGACAGACGGTTCGTCACGGGCATCAACTGTTCACCCGAGAGTGCCTACGAAGAAATGCTGCTGACCAAACAAGCGAACGGCAAGACAGGCGGAAGGCTGTACTATCATCTGGTGCAGAGTTTCCCGAAAGGCTACGAAATATCTCCTGAGCTTGCTCACAAGATTGCTTTGGAGTTTACCGAGAAAGCGTTCAAGGATTACGAGTGCGTGGTTGCGACTCACATAGACAGAGAGCATATCCATTCACATATCGTGTTCAACTCGGTGAGCTTTCAGACAGGGAATAAGTATCATTCAAATCTTGACGATGTCAAGCAGCTGATGAAAATGTCCGATGAGATTTGCAAGCGGCACGGAGTATCTGTTCTGGACAAGCCTGAATTTAAAAAGGACGGACAGAAAGAGATACTCGGCGACAAGGAGTACCGCAGTGCTGTGCGTGGTGAGAGTTTCAAGTTTATGCTGATGAATGTGATAAGCGACTGTATGAAGCAAGCAAAGTCAAAAAAGCAGTTCATAGCCTTGATGAAAAGAAAGGGATATGATGTGCGCTGGGAGCAGCAGCGAAAGTACATCACCTACACCACGCCAAAAGGAAAGAAATGCAGGTGCAATAAACTGCACGAAAAGAAATACACAAAGGAGATGATGGATTATGAATTCAAGATCAGAGATAGGATATTTAATGGAGAAGAACAAGGAGAGTTTTCGGGAGGCTTCGGAAACCGCTCCGATGGTGATAGTGCAGGAGCAAAACTGGACAGCGGTGCTGAAGATATTGAGTTCGATATGTCAGTCACAGGACGAGGTAGCAAACGCACTAAACGAACTGC
>OMXI01000076.1 GCA_900314975.1 uncultured Eubacteriales bacterium
AAATCATTAAAAGGTTTCTGAGGGGGGTACGGGGGGAACTCTTCTCAAAAGAGTTCCAGCCCGATTATTCACCAAACGTGCCGCGGCAAATTCTGATTTGTATTATTCTTTCTCTTCCAAAAGCTTGGTATACAGCTCTCCTTTTGAAAATCCTGTTGCCTTTGCAATTTCCTTGCACGCGTCCGCGCCGCGCATACCCTTTTGCACAAGCGCCTTTACCTGCTCAAGCGCCTCGTCGATAGTCTCCGCGGGCGACAGCTCGCTGTCCTTTGCACCCTCTATTACCAGCACAAATTCGCCCTTTGGCTTGACCTCACGATACATCTGCACCGCCTGCGCAAGCGTCGTGCGGATGACCTCCTCGTGCAGCTTTGTCAGCTCCCTGCATAGCGAAATTTTTCTGTCCCCCAAAAACTTCAGCATATCCTCCAGCGTGCCAAGCAGCTTGTGAGGCGCTTCGTAGAAAATAAGCGTTCGGCTCGATTTGCTCACCGCCGCAAGCTGCTCGCTGCGCTGCTTTTTCACCACGGGCAAAAAGCCCTCAAACTGAAAATGCTTCGTGTCAAGCCCGCTTATCGCAAGTGCGGAGACAACCGCGCTCGGACCCGGTACGACCTCGACCTTTATGCCGCGCTCGTAACACATCTTCACCAGCAGCTCCCCCGGGTCTGAAATGCACGGCATACCCGCGTCCGTGATTATCACAGCATTCTCGCCTGCGGCTATCCTGTCGCAGATACCGCCGCCGACCTGTGCAGCGTTGTGCTCGTGGTAGCTCACAAGCGGCGTCTTTATCTCAAAATAGTTGAGCAGCTTTGCGCTCACCCTCGTGTCCTCGGCGCAGATAAAATCCACCTTTTCAAGCGTTTCGACCGCCCTGTATGTCATATCCCCAAGGTTGCCTATCGGCGTTCCCACTACATATAAAGTTCCCATTTTATCTATCCTTTTTTCTTTATGTTGGTATCACAAGCTGTAAAACAACTATTATGACCGCAAATATCAGCGCCGCCGCAAGACCGACCCTGAGCTGCATTTTCACGACCTTATTTTCGTCATACTCCCTGACCTTTTCTGATGTGCAGGACGTAAGCCCTATCAATGCACCTATGCCGCAGGCTAATAGATACACCAGCAGCAACATACCCTTTGCCGATTTGCTTGCGCCCGATTCCGCCGCTTCACTGCCGTAAGGATTCACCCAATGGTACGCTCTTTGCGCAAAGTTCGTTTTCCAGAAAAATATGAAAACCAAAAGTATCAGCGGCAAAGACAAACCTGCCTTGACAAGCCAATCCGCAGGTTTTATGCTGACAAAGCAAGCACCGACAAGCACGGCGCTCAATACCAGTGCAAGCAGTCCCAAAGGCATCAGATTGTCCGAGCATACAATGAAAATAAAAATTGAAGATACAAATGTAATTGATAAAAAGGCTGCTAACGCCGCATCAGCAGCGAATCTTTTCCTGTTCATAGCCTGTCTCCTCAACGACGGTACATTATCCCGCAGCTGCCGTCATCGTTAAACGTCTCTATCTCGAATTTCAGTGCGCCGTCTTTATAAATCTCATCGTAAATCTTGCCGAGGTCTGCGGTCTTTCCGCGCACGCTCACCCAGTCTGTGTCGGGCAGCTGCACCACGCAGTTTGCACCGCCGATGGTTCCCTCTTTCAAGCCGATAGCATACTCAATGGTAGTCTGCGTCCAGCCGTACCCAAGCCCGCGCAGGTTCTCCATGCCGTAAATCGCCGACATCTCGTCCCAGAAAGCGCCGATAGTCTTATACTGCTGCTCGCCGACCGTCGAAAAAGTTCTGCTTATCCCTGTGAATTCCATATGCCGTTACCTTTCGTTTTCAATCGCAGTCTGCGTACAAAAAGTATTCGCCGCAGTGCAGGCATCTGAACAAATACCCCTGCATACTGCCGTTGTTCGTCAGACACTCTTTTATATCTTCAAAATCAAAGCCGCAGATTTCCTCGTCGTAGTTCTTTTCTATCTGCTTCGCTATTCCCATTTCTTCTATCTCGTCCCAGCCGACATAGCCGACAAACTCGCAGAAATCGTCACAGTGTGCATACCAGTATTCCTGCTGCCAGCCGCAGTAACTTGGCGTGCGGTGTACAAGCTCGTCAAGCTTTTCCTCGCCGCTTACCTCTCCTACATTGCACTCGTCAACAAACTCGCCGTCAAACTTTTCCGCCGCCCTTCCGCTTGCAATGCATTCGGGGCAAAGGCACTCCACGTCTTGCTGCGCAAAAAACGGCTGTTCATACCATACGTCCGTCTGCTGTCCGCAGCAGTCGCAGGTGTGCTCCTCCCCCTGCAAAAACGCACCAGTCTTTATCGGGTCGGGGTGATATTTGAATGTCGGTATCATAGCTCTATCCTCTCTCCGCCGATCATAACCATAGCAGGACTGCTCATCACCTCAAACGGATCGCCCTTAAACAGCGTTAGATCTGCGTCCTTGCCTGTTTCTATGCTGCCGACTCTGTCTGCTATCCCCGCTATCTGCGCCGCATTTCTCGTCACGCTCAAAAGCGCGTCCTCAAACGAAAGCCCGTGCTTGCGGCATATCCCGACCGACAGCGGCAAATACTCTATCGGCACTTCCGAGTGATCGGTGCAGACAGCCACCTTAACACCGCTTTTCGCCAAAACCGCCGCGTTTTCGGGTGACAGCGACGCCATCTCGGGCTTGCACCTGTCACATATTACGGGACCGACCACCGCCGAGCAGTTCTCACCCGCCAGCTCGTCCGCGATAAGATAACCGTCAGTGCAGTGAACAAGCGTGTAGTCAAGCCCGAACTCGCTTGCTATCCTCACCGCCGTAAAAATATCGTCAGCCCTGTGGCAGTGAAAATGCGCCTTTATCCGCCGCTCAAACAGCGGCAAAAGAGCCTCGCTCTTTATGTCATATTCAGGCATATCTCCGTCCTCACCGCGCGCCTTTTCAATGTCCTGCCCGTAGCGCTGCGCTTTGTACAGCGCCTCGCGTATCACCGCCGCAACAGCCATTCTCGTCACGGGAGTTTCATCGCGGTCGTTGTAGGTCATCTTCGGGTTCTCGCCAAGCGAGAATTTTATCCCGACCTGTCCCAGCATCATCTTGTCAACGCGCTTGCCTGCGGTCTTTATCGCGTATATCTGCCCCGCAACAGCGTTTGCCGACCCGGGCGATACCACCGCAGCCGTCACGCCTGCTTTGCGCGCAAGCTCAAACGAGTAGTCAAGCGGATTGATACCGTCGATAATGCGCAGCTGCGGCGTGCAGGCGTCCACCGACTCGTTGAGATCCTCGCCCTCAAAGCCCACACCGCTCGTGGTCAGCCCAAGATGCGTGTGACAGTCGATAAACCCGGGGAAAAGGCTCTTTCCCTGCGCGTCTATGTCGCCCTCGCAGTAAGACGCACATTCTCCGACCTGCGTTATCTTACCGCCGCTTATCTGCACAAAGCCGTTTTCGATGACCGTAAAAGCCTCGTCGCAGGTATAAATTTTAGCGTTTACTATCTTCATTTTCGTTGTTATCCTCTTTCTTCTGGTTGATTTTTCCGCCGAATATCAGCGAATACGGAAACAGCACCCACGAGTAATCGGTAAAGCACAAAAGCGCCCATATCTTGTGGTGCGAAAGCAAAAAGCCGATAAGTATAAACAGACCGCCGAACAGCGGTATCCCCGAAACAAAATGGTCGCGCTTGCGGTTTTGTATCAGATTAACTATGTTCAGCACCGAAAGCAAAAGCCCTATCAGCGCAATTATCACCGTGGGATTGTTTTTGAAAAATCCGCCCATATCACCGTGAACCCCTTATCACAATAGTATTCCAACGATAAATCAGAATTTGCCGCGCGGGGCGCATTTTATTTGGGGGCTTTCCGGTCGCCCCCAAACCCCTTCGGGTACACATCTATAAGTATGTGCAAATAAATCCGCATTTGCCGTGGTATACCTGCCAAGCAACTGTGGATATTCTCTTGGGAA
>OMXI01000075.1 GCA_900314975.1 uncultured Eubacteriales bacterium
TTAACATCGGCTGCGACGAGGCAATCTAAAACGCAGGAGCGCAAGCTCCTGAGGGATTTCGGTGGGGGGATTTTCCCACGCCGAAAGACCTTTTGCACCGACGCCTGTAAGGCGACAGGTGCAACGTTAATTAGATTATAGCACCGCCGCGCGAAATTGTCAAGCGCAAGCGTTTGTTTTACGCACAAGACCGACGCACTTTTACTTTTTACCGATATTTTTAGCCGCCTCGTACATCTGTCTGCCCTTTTCGTATGAATTGGCGTTGTTATACACTACCTCGTCGCCTATCGAAAAGAAGGTCGCTCTTATCATATCATTTTCAAGGGCCGGGTCCATAAGCCCCATAGACTTGTTTTCCTCCATTTTTTTGGTAGCCACAGCCTGAAGGTCGCTGAGCATATCGCGTGATTCAAGTACCTCCAGTGCGGAACGGCTGAGCGGTATACCCTTTTCCGTTCCCTGAAGCACCGCCATAGATTCGCTGTTTACAAGATAATCTACCAGCTTTGCCGCCTTTTCGACCTCGCCCGTGTCATTTTTGATACAGTAAAGCGCCATAGGCTTTTTGTACCAGCCGCTGCGGCTGTCTGTGCTTATCACGGGCTGTTCTCCCAGATCGATATCCACCTTGCTTGCATCAACGCCTCTGTTGCTGGCAAAATAGCTTTCCGCCTCGGATATCCAGCAAGCAACGCCTGCCGCCTTGCTGTTGTAAAAATCCGTATGGTTGAACTCGCTCGGGCGCGAGGTCACGTTTGAGTCGATAAGCTTTTTGTAAAACTCCAGCATCACCTTAAACTCGTCAGCGGTATACTGCATCCTGCCGTTATGGTCCATCATCGGCTTGCCCGTAGCCTGCTCCGTATACGCCACGCATGAAAACCACAGCGATTTGTCGCTCATTTCCGCGGCGTAAATACCCTCGTCCTTTAGCCTTTCGCCCAGTCTGAAAAGCTCGCTCCACGTTTGCGGCGGTTTAAAGCCGTACTTTTTCAGCGTGCTTGAATTGTAAAAGAAATTGATAGAATTAAGCGAGGTCGGTATGCCCATCAGCTTGCCGTCCACCTCACCCAGCTTTAACTGCTCGTCGGTGAAATTACCAAGCTTTATCTGGTTTTTCAGCTTGTACATATCGTAGAATTCGTACCCGTCGGACACATACTCGTGCATCCAGCTGTACTGAACCTGAATGACATCGCACAGGCTGCCCGCATTTCTGTCCATATCCAGCCTGTCCTTATAGCCCGCAAGCTCGCTGTATCTGGGCGTAACGGTTATACCCTTTTCCTGCTCAAACTTTTCCAGTCCCTCAAGCGTATATCTGCTTCGCGTTTCGTTGCCCCACCAGCTGAATGTTATGGCAGTGTTGCGCTTTCTTTTCTGAACGTTCATCTGCTCGGAAAACTCGCACGATGCCAAAGACAGAGCCATGACCGCCGCTATAAAAATGCTTATAAGTTTTTTCACAGCCCTGCCCCCTTTGGTTATTTCTTTTCGCCCTTGTCCAAGTCCTTAAAATATCTGCACTTGCAGGCGCGGATCTTTTCGCTGTCCTCCAGCGCCGCCTTTGCGTTTTCATAAAGCGTATCGTAATCGTCGCTGTCGTCGGGATAGATAGATGCACCCACGGCACAGCGTATCATTCCTCTTTCGTTTTCCAGCTCCAGCTTATCAAGCTCCTCCTCAAGCTGTCTGATGTTTGCCTTCATTCTGTCGTGCGCCTTGAAGAGATTGAAGTCGGTAAAGTCTGCAAGCACCGCAAACTCGTTATCGCCCGTCTTGCCGACGGTATTGTTCTTGCCGTAGAACTCGCGCAGTACCTCGGCAGTTTTGAGCAGTGCCTCGTCGACCGCGCTTTCGCCGTAGTTCTCGCTGATAAGCTCGTAGTTCTTTATCTTGACCAGCAGCAGCACCATAGTCGTGCCGTTGATACACCTGTCTATCTTGCCGATAATGACATTTTCCAGCGCCTCGTTCATAATAAGACCCGTCAGCCTGTCAACATTGTTTGCCGCATACTCGCCGCGGTAGATCATATTGTTTGGCATTCTGGACGACGAGAACAGATAGCCCACAAAGAAAACTACTATCACCGCGCCTGCCATTATCGCGCCGCAGTACAAAAGTATCCTTACATACCTTGAATTTCTGCTTGAAAAATCAGTAACCGATACAACGTGCCAGTTGTCGCCGCACTTATCCGAGCTTGCCGCGTATTTAAGCGAATCCACAGCCACAGGCTCGCCGTCGCCCCACTCGTTTTTCAGCTTTTTCACGGCATCCTCGGTTACCTTGCTTCTGTTCACGGCAAAAATTATGTTTCCGTTGTCGTCAGCCAGCGCAAAGCTCAGATGCTCTGCCGAGCCCTCGGGGAACATGGTTTTCAAATCGTTGGTGACCATTGAGCTTACAAAAACCGTTCCCGAATTTATATGCCTCACAAAATACAGCCTGTCGTAGTCGCCGTTAAAGCCTGTTACCCACGCACTGCTTTTGTTTTTCAGGCTCGTGCGCACCTTTTCGTACATATCCTTTCCGAACGCCTCGTTAGCCGCCTTTGAGACCTTGCCTACCGTGTGGTTGTTGGCATACAGAAAGAAAAAGTCGCTGTAATTGTCTATCATACTCATCGAGGACAAAAACTCGTTTATATCATTTTCGATTTTCATCGCCTCATACTCGTCAGAGTGGCTGTACACCGATGCGTCGTACTCTATAAACCTCTTATTCTGAAAAACTCTTGACGATATGCTTTCCAGCTTATTCAGCTTTGACTCCGCACCGCGCGCAAGCTGTGAGTTCATTGCGTAAACATTCTCACGGCTCATTTTGGTGTTCTGGTCAAGTATCAGCATAGCGCCCACAAACGCGGTTATAATAAACGCCGCGCAAATGATTATTCCGCTTACGATACCCGTTTTACGCCGCGCCGCCGCTACCATGCTGACCGCCTTTGCGCCTTTGGTTTTCATTGTCTCACCCCATATCAGCCGTTGAATTTCACCTTGACCCTGCAGATCTCGGCGTGTGTGCCTACCCGCATAAACGGACCGTACACACCCACACCCGATGTAACAATGCTGGTCATACTGTCCTTTTTAAGCACTCCGCAGGGATTCTCCCAGATAGTGCGTACAATCACGGTCAGCGGGAAAAGCTGTCCGTCGTGCGTGTGCCCGCTGAAATCTATGTCCGCGCCCGCGTCTGCGGTTTGCTGTAGTTCATCAGGCTCGTGCGCGATAACGAACACGGGCTTGGTTTTGTCAAGGTCTTTTGTAAGCTCTCCTATCTCTGCCCTGCTCCCGTCAGCAGTACCGGGCTTGTCCCTGTCACGTCTGCCGACTATGTAGAACTTGTCGTCAACAAGCACGCTCTCGTCATAAAGAACTTTCATTCCGCAGTCCTTTACAAAGTCCTGCATCTGCTGTGACAGCGCAGGCGACTCGCCCCACGAGAAAGTAAATCCCATAAGTATCTTTTCCTCGATATCGTGGTTGCCCATTGTCGCGTAAATACCGTACCTGCTCTTTATCCTGCGGAACTGCTCCTTGATGCCCTCGGGGTCATCGAGACTGTCATAGCTGTTGTCGAAAATATCGCCCGCGACAATAACAATGTCCGCGTCCTGCTCGTTTATCTTATCCACCATTTTTTCCATCTGATCAACGCCAATAGAGTACCCAAGGTGCAAGTCGGCAATAAGCACAACGTTGAGCTCGTCCATTCCCTCGCACTTTTTGTCGACGCTCACGCTGTACTCGGTGATCCTTATATTTCTCGCATTGATACCGCCGTACACGCACACAAGCACCGCGCACGCCGTAACTATCGAGCCTATGGTCACCGTACCCCCGCGGGAAAACAGCTTTGTGTTTTTCAGCTTTGTGTGCTTTGCGATTATGCGCAAAAGCTCAAACACACCTACGGCGATAGCGCTGTACATCAAAACGCCTATCCAATAGGTAGATACGCGCCTTACCACCACCGCGACCGCGCTCTTTGGCAGAAAGAAAGCCAGCAGCGGCGACAGTGCGAGCGAGATGTACACCACCGTGAACGGTATCTTGAAACGTTTCCAGTTGAATCTGTGGTTGCAGTTTTTGAGCCAGTGAAAAAACCTCACCAGCATATATATGACCACTGCCAGATACGGCGGCAGCAAAAACAGAAAAATCATATTCCGATTCCCTCCATACAAAAATCATTATACTACATTTTTCTGTATAAATCAACACCTATTGTATAAACGCCTGCGTGCTTTTGTCTGCCCTGCCCCAAGCAAAAAGTGTTCCTGCGATAAACCAGAATTTGCCGCCGCGGTGGCGCGCTTGTCCGTCGCGCATTAGTTAGAGATGGCAGCCACCTTTGTGACGCTCCGGGCTTTCATTTTGTGAGTTCGGTAAATCAGAATTTGCAGGGGTACGTTTGGTGAATAATCGGGCTGGAACTCTTTTGGATGAAGAAAAAAATGCAAAGCATTTTTTGAGAGTAACCGTGGTAACGGT
>OMXI01000074.1 GCA_900314975.1 uncultured Eubacteriales bacterium
CATTGATGGCGTTGAGGTCATAGAGCATATACGCACTTGGAGCGATGTTCCTATCATCATAGTCAGTGCAAGGAGCGAGGACAGGGATAAGATAACAGCACTTGACAAAGGTGCAGATGATTACCTGACAAAGCCGTTCTCTGTTGATGAACTTCTCGCAAGGCTCAGGGTGATACAAAGGCGGCTCATGAGATCCGAAAACGTATCGGTCACGGAGTTTGTCAACGGCAGACTGAGGATAGACTATGTTTCGGGCTGTGTTTATCTTAATGATGAAGAACTGCACCTGACCCCGATAGAATACAAGCTTCTGTGCCTGCTTGCAAAGAATGTCGGCAAGGTGCTGACACATAAGTACATTATCCAAAGTGTATGGGGAACTCCTGCGGATATCAGCGAAGCCTCCCTGCGTGTATTTATGGCTACCCTGCGAAAAAAGTTGAGTGACAGCAGTCAGGCGCTGATACAGACACATATCGGCATTGGGTATCGTATGATGAAATTATAGCTATTAGGGAACTGTACAGACAGGACACTTTTATTTGTTGATCCAAATCGCTTTCTACGGCTGCAAAAACAATTGCACCGAATATTATTTTGCTAAAATGAAATAAGGGCAATGTCTTCCATTCACGGAGGACATTGCCCTTTTCCTTATGTTGTGATTATATCAGTCCTGAATCTCCTGCATCATAGTCGCACCGTCCTTGAAACCGACATTGTAAGCAGCTCTCATCTCAGCGGCGGCAGTATCGCTCGCGCAGTCAAGTATCTTGTGGAATATATCGATCTGTTCCTCACTCAGCGAATTTTCAAACGGTATGCAGAGCTTGTTAAACTCATCGGAGTGAATCTCACCCTGTCTGTAATTGTACATCGCATCGATCATTTGTATCTGTCCTTTCGGTTTTATCGCTGTAAAACCAACCGTCCAAACTTTACCAAATAATCGTTGTTAAGGTGTTGCTTACGGCACATCAACACAAACAAGAACTTGCTCAACATGTAATAAAACTGAAAGCAGGACAACCAAGAATGCAATACAGCGTCTCGCCGGCTCCGGAAGATACGAAACAGCAGCAAAGATCTCGCAGGCTGCATTCGATAAGGCTGACACGGTTGTACTTGCTTATGGACTTAACTACGCCGATGCGCTTGCAGGCGTGTCGCTTGCAACAAAGAAGAACGCACCTATCCTGCTGACTAACACAAAGACTCTCGATGCAACTACTCTTGCAGAGATAAAGCGTCTTAAAGCCAAGAACGTTATCATTCTCGGCGGAACTGGCGCTATCAGTGATGAGGTCAAAAAAGAACTTGAAAACAACGGCTTGACAACCGAGCGAATTGCAGGTGCATCACGTTTCGGCACGGCAACTGCGATAGCTGAAAAGTTGAACGAAAACCCGACAGACGTGTTCTTCGTTTACGCTTTCAACTCCGCAGACGCTCTCTCGGTCAGCCCGATAGCTGCGTGCAAGAATGCTCCGATAATCTATCTGACGACCAAGGGCGAACTCAACGCCGACACAGCTGCATACCTTGCTAAGCTCAAAAAAGAAGGCAGCGTGAAAAATGCCTACGTCATCGGCGGCGAGGGCGTTATCTCAAATGACATGGCAACAAAGGCTGCCAAGGCACTCGGTCTGTCAAAGGCAACACGTATCGCAGGCAAAGACAGATTTGCGACCTGCGTTGCGGTAAACGAGCAGTTCAAGGATACGCTGAACGGCGATATGCTTTGTGTAGCAACAGGAATGGACTTCCCCGATGCACTCGCAGGCGGCGTTTACGCAGCGATAAACAAAGCACCGCTGTTCCTTGTCAACGGCAAGCTGAAAACTCCGAAGCTGTCAGACGAGCAGAAAGCGTTCCTAAAAGCAAAATCAGCAGCAAAGATCACAACATTCGGCGGCGAGGGCGCAGTCTCCGACAGCCACATCGAAGATATAGCTAAAAACTCAGTATAACACAAAAAGGGGATGCCGTCAATCAAAAGGTCTGGTATCTCCCCAGTAAGCGTTAGAAAAGTCATATCCCATCGTGCTCATTTCAAGCAGTTTAATGTTGAGCAAAGGAACACTCACTTCAAGAACAGCGGCAACGTGAAATACATCGTATCCGTCTTGAAGCATACTGTCCGCTTGTTCCTCGTCTATGCAGATCATCAAACGTGGAGATATCTTCTTTGCCAGATTGCCCGGGACCGAAGGATCTGAGCAGAAGGGTACAAGACCTGTCATAGTCATTCAGAACGATATAGGCAATGCTCATAGCGAAACACTAATCGTGATACCGATAACATCTATGCGTAAAAGGTATTTGCCAACACATATAATGATAGGTACTGACTATGGGATAGAAAGGGAAAGCACAGCGCTTGCCGAACAGATCACAACTATCGATAAGAGCAGATTAGTAAGATACTTGGGCTCGGTAGATAAAAGAAAAATGGACGAGATAGACGAGGCTTTGAAGATCAGCTTGGATCTATCGGAATAGGAGTATATATGCACTTTATATTAGGTTTTTTAGCAGGCGGAGTTGCAGGAGTATTAGCAATGTGCCTATGCGTTGCAGCGGGAAACGCCGAAAAGGATGAGGGAAATAAGTAATACACATACATATGAAAGGATGAGTCAAATGACAGATACAATTAAAATGACAATAACTTGCCCGATAATGCTTACAATAAATGAAGCAGCCAAGCTTGTTCAGGGTCTGACAGCATTCAGGATCAGAAAAATGTGCATAAGCGGCGAGCTTCCGTGCATCAAAGCGGGTAAAAAGTACCTTATAAACCAGGAGGTATTGTTCAGGATCCTGCGTTCAGAGCAAATCGATAGCTGATAACTTTCTGTGTTGTAAGTGGAAACTCTTTGGTTTGAGCTGGATACAAGGGTACCTTTGTGGTATCCTTGTGGTAATATGGAGGTGATAAACTATGGCATGCGTTGAACCAAGAAGAAACCGAGACGGCGAAATAATCAGTTACAGGATTCGAGTCAACAAGGGCAATGATGCAAACGGAGAGCGACTTAAGCCTTATGTAATGACATACAAGATGGATCCTAACATCAGCAACCGCCAGAATATGAAGATACTGAATGAAATCGTAGCTGAATTTGAACGCCAGTGTCAAAAAGGCACGGTGTGTGATGGCAAACAGACATTTCAGCAGTATGCAGAGTATGCTATGAAGATCAAAGAACGCCGAGGCGTTAAGCACTCAACACTGGTTCGATACAGACAAATGCTTAAAGACATCTACGAGGAAATCGGATATGTGCATTTGGTGGATATAAAGCCGCAAATGCTCAATCAGTTCTATGAGAGCCTTGAAAAAGGCACAGCCCGTAAGACTCCTGAGAGGGCAACTCCAAAAGTGGACTTTAAGCAATACCTTAAAAAGAGGAAGATCACACAGGAAATGCTCCATAAGAAATCGGGAGTAGGCATGATGACAATTCGCTCGGTCATCAGAGGTGAGAACATACTGTTTGAGAAAGCACAAGTCCTGTGCGAAACGCTCGGTGTACCTTTATCGACGCTGTTCAAGTGTGTGACAGACGAGAGGGGACTGTCAAGCAAGACGATTTGCGAATACCACAGGCTGATATCAAGTATCCTCGCTCTTGCAGACAAGGAGATGATAATCCCATTCAATCCTGCCTCAAAGGCAACGCCGCCCAGGTCAAAGAGAAAGAAGGTCAACTATTTTGACTACGATGAGGTGGAAAAGATCGTCAAAAGCCTAAAAGACGAACCAATAAAGTGGCAGACACTTGTTAATCTGCTGCTCATAACGGGTGCAAGGCGGGGCGAAATAGTAGGGTTAAAATGGGATGCGATCGATTGGGAGAAAAACAGGATCTTCATACACGTTAACTTGTTGTATTCAACAGATAGAGGAATATATGAGGATACCACCAAGACCGAGGAATCTGAAAGATACATAGCATTGCCAGAAGAAACTATGGAAATGTTAAGGGCATACAGAAAGTGGTACATCAAGACCAGTACCGAGTTCGGCTCACGCTGGAACAACACTGGATTTCTCTTCTTCCAGGATAAATCGGGCAACGAGGGAAAGCCAATGCATCCGGACACAGTAAACCAATGGCTGCGGTCATTTGCTCAAAGGCACGGACTTGGTCACATAAACCCTCACGCATTCAGGCACACAATGGCGAGCCTGCTGCTTCACGGCAATATGGACATAGGAGCAATAAGCAAAAGGCTCGGTCACGCAAAAATTTCAACAACATTAGATATTTATTCACATATTCTTAAGGAAAGCGATGAGCAATCGGCAGAAACGATAGCCGACATCGTACTGAGAAAAGAAATGGCATAAGAAAAAACAAGTCGCACGGTTTTGCCGTGCGACTTTTCGTTCTAAAAAAGAATCCAAAGATTATTAGAGCCTCTGAAAAAAAGTCTGTAAAAAATCAGCTAACTGTGATAAAATAGAATTAATATCACAGGAGGCTGATTTTTATGGCAAGAAGAAAAAGAGAAC
>OMXI01000073.1 GCA_900314975.1 uncultured Eubacteriales bacterium
GTTTACGCTTTTTTCAATGAAAACTCAACAGATTGCCCGAAATCTGCACCCCTGGGATGAAGTTAGGGACTATTGCTTATTTGCAACAGTCCCTTTTTTCATTAGATATTCAGAGGTGGTAACAATATGAGGTTTAATAAAAAGCTGATGTGTATGGCTCTTTCGCTGCTTTTACTGACGGGCTGTGCAAAAGCGCCGTCGGAGGTCGATAAGGAGATAGAGAACTACAACAGCGCGCAGGCTGTCAGCAAAGCTGAAACAGTTACTCTACCTGTGGGCGAGGCTATCAAAGAGGCGCGCAGCTTTAGCGCTGACAACACGACAAATATCACTGTCAAAAATCTTATTCTGCCCGAAAGCACAAAAATGCCCACATATGATGTGAGGTTTGACTCAAGCGGTGCCGGTGAGGTGTTTAAAAAGCTGCAAAACGAACCGCTGCTTGCAACAGACGGTGGCGGCATAGCTGTTGATTCTCCAAGCGATATACGCAGCTGGAAGGATAAAAAGGAAAACTGCTTTTCTTCGTTTCCCGAACTGAATGGCACGCTTTATTATCGAAACAGCTCTGATGTAAAGTGCTCTGACTGGGGAACATATTACAATCAGGATATGACAATGAACGAATCGGGAATTATGACGCTGTTTGCAAACGAGCGAAAAACGGGTATCGGTTCGAGTTTGAAATACACGGTGGAGAAAAGATACCTTGCCGGTTTCTCCGAAAGCACAGAGGTGTTTGCTTTGTGTGACGGCAAAAAGATGTCGGTGGGTGATGCGGTGAAGTTTGCGCAGAAATTCTGTAACGAGGAATTAGCCGCTATGGAAAAAAATATTTTTGAATATCAGGTGAACTATCTTGATGTGAGAAAGGTCGCAGACGGAAAGTACGGGTACTATGTTTCTTTATGCAGGAAAGACAAGTACGGAAATCTGTTTGACGCGACGAGTATGTATCCGTATCATTATGACGAATTTGAGACAAGGAATGCTCTGATAGCGTCGCCTATGTATTTGTGGATAACGTCGCAGGACAACGTTGCGGAGTTTCAGCGAATGTATACTTTTTGTGTTGAAGAAAGCGGTTCAAACGACAGGATAGTGACGCTTAAAACTGCGGTGGATACGCTTTCAAGCAAGCTGGCGCAAGGCAAGTCGTATGATTTTGACACGGCGGAGCTGAAATACATTTTTGAGGTAACGCAGTCTGATTACATTGACGCTGCAAGAGAGTATGCAAAAACAAATGCAGACAACAGTGTCCCTATCGTCTACTCGCCCGAATCTGTTTACGCATACGGCAGCTATAAGATAAGTGCAAAGCCGTACTGGGTGTTCACAGAAATTACAGCACAGAATACAGGCACAAACTGCGGCAGGATATTTATGATAGATGCGCTGGACGCAAGCCTGCGAACAGAAAACGTTGATGAGCAGGGCAGACTTATGATTAACTATTGAGGTGCAAAAATGAGAAGTATTGCCGTAACTCTTCGGCGCGTTCCGATATTGTTTTATATAATCAGCGTGTTTATATGCTATGCTTTTATGCTTTTGTCCACCGCTTATTTTGCAGATAACCCCGCCGACGATAAGTCAATGCTTGTCTATATGCTCAAAGGCGATAACTCCTTATCAGCACTTGCGATGTGGCACAATGCTCTTTCAAGCAGCGATATGAACTCGTGGCTTCTGATCCTCACGCCGCTTATCTGCTGTATCGGTTATGTCTACGCCTTTTGCATCGAGACAAGCACCAAAAGCTATGTTTTCTCGCTGCAAAGGCAAGGGCTGCACAGGTTTGTGCTGTCAAGGTTTTTAGGGTGCGGACTGTACTCGGCGGTGATAATGCTTTCGGCACTTGTGCCGGCACTTATCACCTGCGTCATATACAGCACAAAGCTTGGCGGCTATCCGTACGCTCCCATTGCGCAGATGCTTTTTCATCATCAGACTTCCCTGCTCGCTTTTTTTGAGGTGTGCCTGACATACATATTTTACGCTTTCTTTGCAGGACTGGTATGTATCACACTTGCGGCTGTTATTTCAAACGCATTTACGTCGTGCAGCACGCTTGTGCTTGCTGCGTTTTTGTGCGGGGATATACAGAGTTCATATGCGGGCAGATTTATGCGGAAGATGTTTGGCGGTGAGGTCACACAGGCTGACTATAACCACTTTACAGATTTTTTGTTTGTCGGCAATCTTGCACACGGTATGCCCGAATTTGAAAAGGATTTTCATATATCATATGCGGTGTACATTTTTGCGGTAATTGCGGCGGCGACAGTAATTTATCTGATATTTCATTTTGCTGTGAAAAAGAAGGTGATGCTGTGAAAAAACAGATAACTGTTTGCCGTTACAGCTTTTTTGCGTGGATAAGCAGCACTAAAGTGATGATGTTTCTGCTGTATTTTATTGCGTCATATCAGCTGTTCATAAAGCCGTATATCGAGTTCTCCGAGCAGATAAACAGCCCGCCGGGTACGCTTGAACCTTTTCTGATAATGACAACGATGCCGTATGCTGCTTCGCTGTTTCCGCTGCTTACGGTAATACTGCTGGGCGATATACCTATCATTGATGCGTCGGGCAAGTTCGTAATTTACCGCACGGGCAAAACAAAATGGTTCGCGGGACAGATGCTGTTCATTGTAAGTGTGTCGGCTCTGATACAAATCATTATGCTGCTGTTTTGTATTGGCACGGTCAATGTTAATTCGTTTTTCAAAAACGGCTGGTCGCTGCCTGTTCGGTATGCTTTGTCAGATGGTTCGGGTATCCTTGATGTGTTTGCTCTTGACGGCGCGATAATAAATCAGGTGCGCCCGTTTCAGCTGGTCGGTATCACATTTACTATGAACCTTTTGCACACGCTTGTTATAGGGCTTATCCAGTACTGCTTTGCACTGACGGGAAGGCGCGTACTGGGCATACTGGTAAACATTGCGCTGATAGGTGCGGGGTTTTGCTTATGGTACGTGAACATCTCTTTAAGATGGGTGCTGCCTTTGAGCCACGCGCTGTACACGGGGCATTATGACAGGTTTTACAACAGGACATACTGCGACTTGCGGCTGTCGTATCTGTATTTCTTTGCAGTGATAACGGCATTGGTTTTCGCTGCATATAAGCTTACAAGGAAAAGCTCGTTTCACAATATAGAGGTCGTGGATCAGTAGGAGGCTTTGCAATGATAAAAATAAAAAATGTATCTCTGACTATCAAGAAAACCGAAATTCTGAAATCGGTTTGTGCAGAATTTGACAAGGGCAGAATACACGGGCTTATCGGCAGAAACGGCAGCGGCAAGACTATGCTGATGAAGTGCATATGCGGATTTGTGAAAATGACCTCGGGTGAGATAACCGTTGACACAAAGCGTGTGGGAACAGATGTTGACTTTCCGAAAGATATGGGTATAATAATCGAAACGCCGGGGTTTATACCCTACTATTCGGGGTACAAGAACCTCAAATTGCTGGCGGGGCTGAACAACATAATCGGGAAAAATGAGGTGCGCGAGGCAATGCAAAAGGTCGGGCTTGACCCAGACTTAAAGCGGCACGTTAAAAAGTACAGCCTTGGTATGCGCCAGCGGCTCGGGCTTGCGCAGGCGATAATGGAAGACCCCAAGATACTTATTCTCGACGAGCCTTTTAACGGGCTTGACAAGGACGGTGTAAAGGAGATGCGCGAGTATCTTTTGTCGTACAAACAGCAGGGAAAGACTATAATTATTGCTTCGCATTCTTCTGAAGACATTGACATTCTCTGCGACACGGTCAGCGAAATGGACAAGGGTATACTGACTGCTTTATCGGGCTTTTGAGCTTTTCACCAAAGCAATCGGCAGGGCTTTTACAGGGGCGGTGCGGATAAGAACGCCGTAACAATTCTATCCGTCCATGCTTGATTTGTGTGCAATTCAGACAATTTAATGATGATATTTTTGTGCAGCTCTCCAAACTTGTAATGTTCGTATTGACAAGTTCGGAGAGCTGTGTTATACTTGCATCAGAAAGTTGAAACAAAGATAGTTACAACTTTACAAAGTCAGATTATTATGTTACAATCAGGAGGTAATCATTATGAAAAAAATCGCAGTAGTTTGTGCAAACGGCAAGGCAGGTCAGCTTATCGTGAAAGAGGCAGTAAACAGAGGATTTGACGTTACAGCAGTTGTCAAGGGAGAGAACAAGTCCGCCGCTCAGAATGTTATCGTGAAAGATCTGTTCGACCTGACCGCAGCAGACCTTGCAGACTTTGACGCAGTTGTGGACGCATTCGGCGCATGGACACCCGAAACACTTCCGCAGCACTCCACATCCTTGAAGCACCTGTGCGATATTCTTTCGGGAACTGACACCAGACTGCTCGTTGTAGGCGGTGCAGGCAGCCTTTATGTAAATGCAGAGCATACCGTTCAGGTTTCTGACGGTCCTGATTTCCCCGATGTGTTCAAGCCGCTTGCAAATGCTATGGCAAAAGCACTCGGCGAGCTTCGTGAGCGTAATGATGTAAAGTGGACATATATCAGCCCTGCGGGTGATTTCCAATCTGACGGCGAGCGCAGCGGCAAGTACATTCTTGCAGGTGAGCAGCTTACCCTCAACTCAAAGGGCGAGAGCATTATAAGCTATGCGGACTACGCAATTGCAATGGTTGACGAGATCGAAAGCGGCGACCATATCGGACAGCGTATCAGCGTGGTAAGACCTGTATCGATGTTTTCGGTGAACAGATGCGTGTGACGAGCGAGTTTCTGTCGGGCAGTACGGGCGTGAATGCTGTTATCATACGAAACGTACTTGCACAGCTTAAAAGTGCGGGCATTGTGAATACCCGTCAGGGCAGCGGCGGCGCACACCTTGCAAAAGCTCTTGACGATATCACGCTGTATGATGTATACACGGCGGTCGAATGTGTAGATAATGATGAGGGACTGTTCCATTTCCACGAGAACCCCAATGCGCAATGCCCTGTGGGGCGAAATATCCACAGGGTGATGGACGATAGGCTCTATGCGGTACAGGCGGCTATGGAGAGGGAGCTGAAAAGCATCAGTCTTGCCGATATCGTGGCGGATACAAGAAAGATTATATCCGAAGAATAAAACACAGAGTGTGCGGGCGATGTCGGCACACTCTTTTTGCAAATCGTGTTTTGTTGCTAAAAAAAATCAGAATTTACAGCAGTATACTTGTCGGATAGCTGGGGGAAACCCTTTTGGAGAAGGGTTCTCCCCCAGACCCCCTTCCTAAACCTTTTAATGCTT
>OMXI01000072.1 GCA_900314975.1 uncultured Eubacteriales bacterium
CGCGGGAGATAACAGATTCGGCACAGCCGCAGTTATCTCGCAGACAAGCTATACCACTGCTAAAACTGTCATTCTTGCAAACGGCATGAACTACGCCGATGCGCTCGCAGGTGTGCCGCTTGCAAACAAGCTGAATGCACCGATACTGCTGACAAACACCAACAAACTTGATGCGTCAACAGCCGAAGAAATCAAGAGGCTCAAGGCTGAAAATGTAATTATCCTCGGTGGCGAAGGCGCAATAAGCGCTGATGTCGAAAAATCCCTGCAAAATATGGGACTCACAACAGAGCGTATCGCAGGCAAAACTCGTTTCGGCACGGCGACCGCTATCGCAGAAAAACTTAACGATAACCCAACAGAAGTATTCTTCGTGTATGGTCTGGGTTATGCCGACGCACTTTCTGTCAGCCCTGTTGCCGCGCTCAAAAACGCACCGATAATCTACCTTACGCAGGACGGCGAACTCAACGAAGATACCGCCGCATATCTTGAAAAGATAAAAGGCAAGGTAAAGAACGCATACGTCATCGGCGGCGAGGGTGTAATTTCAAAAAGCATGATGAACAAGGCAATTGATGCACTTGGACTTAAATCTGCCAAACGCATATACGGCTCGAGCAGATACTCCACCTGCATTGAAGTCAACCTTGCGTTTGCATCTGTACTCACAGGTAAAGAAATCTGTATTGCAACAGGTACTAATTTCCCCGATGCACTCGCAGGCGGCGTTCTCGCTGCAAGGAAAGCAGTTCCCCTGATTTTAGCAAGTGAAGTGCTTGGTTCATGGGAAGACGAATTGATAAAATCAAGAAAGCCAAATATGTTTTATGTTTTCGGCGGTAAGAGCGTTGTTAAAACAAGTTATTTAAAAGAAGCTGCTTACGCAGCTCTCGAAATATGATGTGAGAAACGATTCATTCAATGGACTTAGAAATAATATGCGTCTGGGCATAAGCATAGGAATTGTTGCATTATTCTGCACTCAATGCACTCGTAATATACAGGAGGTCTTAATATGAAGAAAAGGATACTGTCCGCATTGATGGCGGTATGTATGCTGCTTGGCTCTGCGGCGGCGCTGCCGCAGGATGCTTTTTCGCAGAGCATGAGCATCACAGCAAGTGCCGAAACAACATCGGGCGATTATAAATATGATACGCTTGAGGACGGCACAATAGTAATAACAGAATATACAGGCAAGGCAACAACGCTCACCGTGCCCGAAAAGCTCGACGGCAAAACCGTCACGGCGGTCGGCGACTTTTCATTCAGCGAAAACACCACGCTCAAAAGCGTGACTGTCGGCGGAAGCATAACAACGATAGGATATGCCGCTTTTCGCGGCTGTACATCACTTACAAGCGTAACGCTCAAAAGCGGTGTCAAAAAGATAGACAATTATGCTTTTAGCGACTGCACAGCACTTTCAAGCATAAGTGCACCAAACACACTGGAAATGGTTGAACCAAGCGCTTTTGTAAATACCAAATGGCTCACGAATCAATACAACGCAGGTGATAACGTTATCCTTGCAGGGTGTCTTATTGAGTGCAGATCATCAGGCGCAGTAACCCTGCCGAACACCGTAAGAATCATCTGCCCATATGCTTTTAATTACAGCTATGTCACTTCTGTGACCGTACCTTCAAGCATAACGAAAATCTACGGTTTTACGTTTCATAGATGCAGCAGACTGACCTCTGTCAGCATACCCGCAAGCGTCACAAGCATTGAGGACTGTGCTTTCTACAACTGCAGCAACCTGTCGAACGTCACCGTTGCGAGCGCTAACAAGAACTACTGCTCAGCTGACGGTTTACTGTACGATAAGAACAAGACCAAGATCTTGCTCTGTCCCGTGTCAAAAACATCAGTAAGCCTTCCCGGCACAGTCAAAAGTATCGGAAAATATGCGTTCATGGATTGCAGCAAGCTGACCTCTGTTACGCTCCCCAACAACCTGACCTCAATAGACTCCTATGCGTTCTTCCGCTGCACTGCCCTGACCTCGATAAGCCTGCCCGATTCTGTCACCGAGTTTGGCGGATACACTTTTGCTAATAACACCTCCCTCAAAACCGTCAAGCTGCCATCTACGCTTAAACGTATAGAAGATGGTTTATTCAGCGGCTGTACGGCTCTGACGAGTATAAATATCCCCGACAGCGTGACTGCTATCGGAGAAGCCGCATTCTATGACTGTACAAGCCTAAAAAATCTCACCCTGTCCAAAAACATCACATCAGTGGGTAACTATGCAATAGGCTATGTCTCGGGTTCAAACGGTTATGAAACTATCGACCCGAGCTTCAGCTTCAAATGCTATAAAGATTCCGCAGCCGAACGATACGGTTACACATCAGGCATAAAGTATACACTCCTTGACTCCACCGTTCCCGAGGGCTATCCCAGAAGCGGCGCATACAAGCTCGATTCGGCTGTGCTGCTGCCCTTCTCTGTCACCGACAGAAGCTACGGCATCTTCGGAAACGGCAAGAATAACGGCGTGTATGTTCTGAACAATTCAAAGCTGTATCTCATCAGCGCCGCAAACGGCAAAACAACGACCGTCTATGACTTTTCAGCTGCAAGCGGCGACCGGCTGACGACCAGCTATGTCAGCGGCTCAAAGCTCTACACAGCGGGCAGCCATTATGACAAGACATCACGGACTTACGTTTACAGCATCTTTGTTTACGACCTTGACGCTAAAAAGCTGCTCTCGACGCTGCCTTACAGCAGCCAGGTCAGCGCTGTCGGTGCAGACACAAGCGGAAATATCTTCGTCTGCGCAAACTCCAAGTTATCAAAGCTCACCAGCGCAGGCAAGCTGATTTGTGAAACATCAATGGAGAACGCGATATACCGCTTCACAGGCTACGATGAAAAAAAGGGCTATCTTTACTACGAAGGATACTATGATTATTTGTACTGGGGATATCACCACGATATGACAGGGCTTTTCGCAGCGGCCGTCACAAGCAAAGACATCACCGTCAACAATAAATGCATAAGTATGCTTTATCAGAATTATTTCTATGACCGCAACAAGTCCAGCGACCTGCTCGGCGGGAAATATCTTGTCTATAACAACAACACCGTTTATTGTCTTGATTCAAACTCACTTGACCTCACAGCACAGACTCTGACACCAATGTACACTGTGCCAAGACCCGATATCGAGGGCAGAGAAGATGAGACACGAGATATGTGGTCATTTGGCACGAGGGCAGCTTACTGCAAGCTTTATGACTCAATTGTCATATATACAAATAACAATACCCTTAAAGAATATGACAGCAAAGGTACCGCAGCCAGCGAGTACAACACCCTCAGCCACGCATTTGCGCTGTGCAGCGTTGGTGAAAACATCGTGGTCATCGACCAGCACGAAACTAACAGCTTCTACCTTGAAGTGATACCGTGGAAGCACCCGACAAAAGTTACGATGAGTACATCGGCAGTCAGCCTTAAAGTCTCCGATACATACCAGCTCACCGCCTCGACCGACAGCAGACTCGGCGATAGGTTTGAATGGTCAAGCAGCGACACGAAAGTTGCAAGCGTTAACAGCGAAGGAAAAATCAGCGCAACAGGAGTTGGAACGGCAACTATCACCGCTAAGACACAAGGCGGAATAAAGGCGGCCTGCAAGGTCACTGTCACCGACAACAGCAAGCTCGTTTACCCCGACAGCAAGATAAAAAGCAGCGGCGCAAAAAGCACCGATGCATCATACAACGACTATGACATCTGGTCATCAGTCAACGGTTCGTATCTGTACGAGGACAGCTCTAAGAACCTTTGGAGAGCTGAATACATCGGTTCAAAAATAACCGTCGAAAAGTATGCGTCAGATGCTTCCAAGCTGCTTGCGACCTACTCTGTAAAACCCGAGCTTCCTCTGTTCGGCGGCATCTATTTCAGCATCGACTACAACTATGTTGTCACAGGTCAGAAAAACCCGAATGCGAAAAATGATGTCGAGGTACTGCGCATAACACGCTACACAAAGGACTGGAAGAAAAAAGACCACGTCAGCGTCAAAGGCGCAAACACTACCGAACCGTTTGCTGCGGGTTCATGCAGGTTCACCGAGATAAACGGAAAAATATATATCCACACCTGCCACCATATGTATCCCGACGGAGGCGGCACATGCCATCAGGCAAATATGACGTTTATACTCGACAAAGCTACAATGAAAGTCATCCAGTCGCAGTATGAGGTCTATAACCTGACAACAGGTTACGTCAGCCACTCGTTCAACCAGTTCATCGCAAATGACGGAACTTGTGTCTACCGTGCCGATCATGCCGAGGGCCACAATATGATGTTTAACGATCAGGTGCTCTCGACAAGAGGCATCACGGTGACGGTGATGAACGACGGCGATGAACTTACTAATGTCGGTGTGTTTATCCCTATAAGCGCAAATAAATTCAATGAAACAGACGATGTCCATGTAAACTATACCGGCATCGCTTTGGGAGACTTTGCGCTTTCAGCAGACACTATGCTCATAGCATACACAAGAGACGTAGGCAAGGACGACTCGGTCAGAAATGTCACAGTCAAATCTCTCGCCAAGAATTCGGATAGGAGAGAATACTTAACAAGGGAAACCAGCCTCACGAAGTTTGACAGCAAATCTACTGTCCGTGCAGGCACACCGCAGCTTGTCAAAGTCAGCGACGACCTTTTCGCTGTGCTTTGGGAAGAGTATGACAAACAGAAAAACACCTATTGCGTAAAAGCAATGCTTATCGACGGGCAAGGCAACAAATGCTCGGCAGAGGGCAAGATGAATGCCCGACTCTCCGACTGTGAACCGATACTCTGCTCCGACGGCTGCATAAGGTGGTATGTTACAAACAACAGCTCCCCTGTGTTCTATTCGATACAGCCGTTTGAAATAGGCACTCTGCACGAGCACAATTTCTCAAAAAGCGAGATAACCAAACAACCG
>OMXI01000071.1 GCA_900314975.1 uncultured Eubacteriales bacterium
GAAGAACTGCATCGGACTGCAGGACGACAGGTACTACTATCTGTTTATGGACAGTGCGCACTCGGAGGTCAGGCAGCTGTGCAGCAGTCAGGGTGAGCACTTCTCTATCAGCAAGAAAGAGCTGCTCAAACAAATGAGAAAGGACGGTATCCTTGTATCCAGGACAAGCCGCAACACGATATCTATCCGTGACAGCGGCGGAGTTATCAATGTGACTATGCTTGACAAGCAAAAGATAGCTCAGCGGCTGTCGCGCGATTTGTGCCCGCCCTCTCCCTCGGTGGAGAGTTTACCCGAGCAGCAACCCGAAAACGCCACACAGGGCAACGTGGCGCAAGTGTGAGCGAATGGCAGAGCAAAGAGTTCTCACTGTTGGAGTTTACTATCTGTATAGTAACTTCCAATTTGCAGAAAAGACAAAAGCCCGTGCTTGAACGCTTTACAGCTCACGGTTGCTGTGTAAAACTGTTCCAAGTATCAGCTGAAAACGGCAGTCCGAAAGCTGCACTGATTCTTGACCAGCCAGCATCGCAGGTGGCAGTCCGCAAAGCGCCCAGCTCACCTGCATCACTGGCTCGGGGAGAACCCCGGACCCCCTTAATCATTGGCAAAAAATCAAAACTGTCAAAACGGCAGTTTAAAAAGGAAAGGATGATGAAATGAGGAAAAGAAATTCGACCATAACCATACGCTGCACTGATGATGAGCGCAGGCGTATCAAAGAGAAAGCAGAGAGCCACGGCTTGAATGTATCAGACCTTGTACTGCGTTCAGCACTTGGAAAGAAAATAGTCGTTGCCAAAGGTCTTGATGAAACCAACAGACAGATCAAGGCTATCGGAAACAACATCAACCAGATAGCAAGAGCAGTCAACTCAGGTCAGGTAAGAGCTGTCGGTCTTGAATCTGTTCACGAGGACCTGCAAATGCTCTGCGGTATGCTCGGACAACTTATCTCGGAGGTGAAGCGATGCCGATAGTTCATTTCATAAACTGCAAGACTCACACAGCTGGAAAAATGAAAGCTGTGCTTGGTTATGTCTCAAAGGAAAAGAAAACAAAGTACGATGACAGGAGATTTGTTTCGGGAATCAACTGTTCGCCCGAGAGTGCCTTTGAAGAAATGCAGTTGACCAAACAAGCAAACGACAAGACAGGCGGCAGGCTCTACTATCATCTGGTGCAGAGCTTTCCCAAAGGATATGACATCAAGCCCGAGCTTGCTCATCAGATAGCTTTGGAATTTACCGAGAGAGCGTTCAAGGACTACGAATGTGTGGTGGCAACTCACATAGACCGAGAGCATATCCACAGCCACATAGTGTTCAACTCGGTCAGCTTTCAGAACGGACGAAAGTTCCATTCCAACCTTAACGATGTCAAACAGCTAATGAAACTGTCCGATGAGATCTGTGAAAAGTATGGTGTTCACACATTGCAAGAGCCTACCTTTAGTAAGGATAGTCATAAAGAGATACTCGGCGACAAGGAGTACCGCAGCGCTGTGCGTGGCGAGAGCTTCAAGTTCGCTTTGATGAACGCAATCACAGACTGTATGAAACAAGCGAAATCCAAAAAGCAGTTTGTCAAACTAATGAATCGCAAAGGTTACGATGTGCGGTGGGAGCAGCAGCGAAAGTACATCACCTACACCACGCCAAAAGGAAAGAAGTGCAGGTGCAATAAACTGCACGAAAAGAAATACACAAAGGAGATGATGGATTATGAATTCAAAATACGATATGCAATCTTTAATGGAACTGAACAAGGAGCCGCTGAAAGAGGCAGCCGAGACATTACCAATGGTGGTAGTGCAGGAGCAGAACTGGACAGCGGTGCTGAAGATATTGAGTTCGATATGTCAGTCACAGGACGAGGTAGCAAACGCACTAAACGAACTGCCGACCATTCAACAAATGACGAGATACGAACAGAACCAAGCAATGTTGTACAGCCGCTTCCAGACGGAGAGCGAGCAGCAGGAACAGACGATAAGGACAATGCTGAACGATATGAGCAAAGAACTCACGAAACAGGCTGGGAGTCTGAGCGTGGAGTACTCCTCAAAGCTGAAAGAGCAAGAGAACTGGCGGCAGAAACTAAGCTCAAGGCTGTTCAAAACTTTGATAGCATCACAAGCGCTGCAATTGATACTGTGGGCGATATTGCTGCACTGGCTACGCTGATAGAGGACAGCGATGAGGACGAGGACAAGCACTACTCCGCAGTTGACCGCAAGCGGCTCAAAGAGAAATGGGAAAAGAAAGAGTCGCTGGGAATGCATATGGGATAACCCAAATCTAACTACGAAAGGAAAATATAAAATGACAAACTACAAATCAGATTCAAGCAAGAGAACGGCAACCAAAACAAAGCAAAGGAGAGTTGATAAATGGGTAGAAAAAGTGAAAAGCCGAAGATAAATATGGTGTACTTTACACACGACAGAACAGATCAGAACTCGCAAAAGGTGGTTGAGAGGGTGCTCGAATCGCTGGTAACCGACTACATTGATTCAGGCAGTGTGCACAACATAGACACACAGTATTCTGTTGGTAAGGTAGAACTTTCTGAAACTAAGGCGTAAAAGCTGGATATCTGACAGCACCTGTGGTAGTGTCTGTGGTAACACAAATGCTGCCCGGTGTGCGTGTCAATATTCGAGAAAGGATGTGGAATAATGAAAGCATGGCTTTACTACAGGCTGTCAAGAGATGAAGATCAGGAGATGAACAGCCTGCAGAACCAAAGACAGATATTGATAGACTATGCTGAGCAGAACGGTCACGAGGTGGTCGGGGAGAGCTTTGACGATAATGTCTCGGGAATGACTTTTAACAGAAAAGGACTTGGAGAACTTGAAGATGCAGTCGATGAGGGCAAGGTCGAGCTGGTGCTGGTCAAGGACCTTTCCAGACTCGGCAGACACAGAACGCAAACAGACCTGTTCATAGATCACCTGCGGCAGAACAATGTCAAGGTCATATCCGTTACCGAGGGCATCGACAGTTCAAATGAAAACGATGACTTGCTCATAGGATTCAAGCAGATATTCAATGACTTCTATGCAAAGGATATCAGCAGAAAGGTAAAGGCAGGCATACGGCAAAAACAGAAGAGTACAGGCTTGATAGAGAGCTTGCCGCTTGGATATATAGCCGACAGAGAGAAGAAACAAGTGCTGATAGATGAGGAAACAGCATGGATAGTGCGTGAGATATTCGATCTGTACCTTAAAGGACACGGACTGACGAGCATAGCTAATATACTCAACAGCAGGGGAATACGGTCACCAGAGTATTATCAGCGCAGAAAGCTGGCTGACTGGAAGCCTGACATAAGCAAAAAGTATCTGTGGGTACAGACAGCGGTCAAGAGGATACTCTCAAACGAGCTTTACATCGGAACAATGGTCAATCACAAGTCAATAACCTCAAAGATATACAAGACCAAGAACTTCACAGACAAGGACGAGCAGTACCGGCACGAAAACTTCTGTGATCCGATCATCGACAAGCAGACCTGGGAACAGGCACAGTTCCTAATGCAGCAGCGCTCGGTCATCAATCCGAGAAACCACAAGGGCAATACGCTTCACCGCTATGCCGGTATCATCAAATGTGCTGATTGCGGTGCAAGCCTTATCGCCAGGACAAGAAATATTGGCGGAAAGACCTATGTTGAATACACCTGCAACACCTGTCATAGATACGGCAGCAAGTATTGTTCTCCGCACACAATCAGAGAGCAGCAGCTTGACGAGTGGGTAACAGATGAGTTGAGAGCGTGGTACAGCCATATCATTAAGGAAAGCGAACATTACGAGAGGATCGTTAAGGAGTGGCTGAAAAGAAAGCCGACCTACGACAAACAGATAGAAAGGAACAACCAGAGGATAGAGTCCCTGAAAAAGCAGATTGAGGATCTGATAATGGAGAGGCTGAACGACAAGGAGAGGAGAGAAATCTATGATGAAATGATCCGCAAAAGAGAATCAGAGATAGCCGACCTCAAAAAGACTAACGAAGATCTTGAACGGTATGATGTTGTCAGCAGAGAGAAAAAAGAGCAGCTGACAAACATATCGGAGCTGCTAAAAGATGTTCTTAATACGCCAAAGATCAATGACATAAACCTGAGGATGCTGGTCAAAAGGGTAGAGGTACATCAGAACGAGGACAAAACCCTCGACCTGCGCTTTGAATTCAACGGCGGATTTGAGGACAGCTACGGTGTAGAGATAGAAGATGATGTGTAAAGAAAAACAGGCGTGGGGTATAACCTCATGCCTGTTCTTTTTGGTGCGAATATTTGAAACAAAGTTATGCGCTGGCACGCACAGCGGTGGGCAAGTACGATATGACAGTGACACACAACGTATTTACGCTGTTTTAGGCACTTTTTCTGGCACACGCGCCAGCGTACCTTGTGTAACCCGTGTCATATGTGACATAGGCTGCTGACAAGTCGACAAAAGAAAAAAGCCCGAAAAATCGAGCTTTTTGTGGTGCAGATGGTGGGACTTGAACCCACACGTCCTTGCGAACACTAGCACCTGAAGCTAGCGCGTCTGCCAATTCCGCCACACCTGCAAATATAAATATCTGAAAGTTTTACACGCCTCAGACTTGGCGAGGTGGGTGAGACCTGTTTACAGGGATTACACACTAATCCACATTTTTTGCAGTTCGTGTTTTGAACACTGTTGTAGCGCTACCCGAAGCTAGCGCGTCTGCCAATTCCGCCACACCTGCAAATATAAAAATATGAAACTTGACTTGCTTGAAATCCGCCGGTGGTGATAAAAACACTGTCGTAGCGCTACCCGAAGCTAGCGCGTCTGCCAATTCCGCCACACCTGCAAATATAAAAATATGAAACTTGACTTGCTTGAAGTCGGCTGGTGGTGATAAAAACACTGTCGTAGCGCTACCCGAAGCTAGCGTGTCTGCCGAGCCTTGCTCTGCAAGGGTTGCACACGACCTGCAAATAAGTATCTGATATTTTTACACGCCTCAGACCTGGCGAGGTGGGTGATACCTTATTTCAGGGATTACACACTGATCCACATTTTATCACCGATAGATTTTACACGGCTCGGAAAACCGAGGCGGGAGTAACACTCTTATCCGCGTACTGTTTATCACAGCTTTAACATTATACCATAGTTTGCATGCTTTGTCAAGACTTAATTGCAAAAAACATCGCTGCACAGTGTAGGTTTACAATAGATGTGAGACAAAATTAAGAAAAAAAGATAGCGAACCAGCATGAACCTGTGTTACAGTTAAGTTGCGACACAAAAAGCAACA
>OMXI01000070.1 GCA_900314975.1 uncultured Eubacteriales bacterium
GGGGGGACAACAGAGTAACCGTTACCACGGTTACTCTCTAAAACGGCGCAGCCGTTTTTAGCTTCAATCCAAAAGGGTTTCCCCCAGCTATCCGACAAGTATACTGCTGTATATTCTGATTTGTATTAGAATACTATATAATAAAAAAGAACTGCAAAGCGGGATGCCTTGCAGTTCAAAACTATGGAGAAGTTCATCAAAAATGAAAACCGTATATGCTTATTTTCAGAGCCTTGTGTTATCCGCACGGCTCTGTTTTTTACCGCGCAAATATCTTTTCAGCCCGTGCTTTGCTTTATAGAGCAGCTGCACGAACAGCGCTGCCAGCGCAAGTGCGGTTACTATCTCTACTGCGTTCACTTGCCTTTACCGCAGCCGCCACAGCCGCAGTTCATCGGGCAATGCCCGCATTTGCCGCCGCAGACAACTGACTTGCCTTTCTTTTTATCCTTTATCATATTCATCACTATGGCAGTGACGATAAGCACAAGCACTGCGCAAACAATTATTGTTCCGATATTTGCACCAAGCCACGACAGCATTTGTATCACTCCTTTATAGTTTTTTATTGGTTTTATTATTTAGTATTGATTGCGAGCTTTTTGTTTTTAATGGTAAGCTTTGTGGATTCCTTATACGGTCTTACCAGCATATAGATGATTCCGACAAGCAGCAGGGATGCAACGATAAGTCCGATGACATTTATCTTTGCGCCTGACATAAAGATGTTGCCGAACTGGTTAATCATCAATGCTACGACGTATGCAAATCCGCACTGGTAGCCGATTGCGAACCATGTCCACTTTGCGTTGTTCATCTCACGCTTGATAGCGCCGATTGCTGCAAAGCAAGGTGCGCAAAGCAGGTTGAACACGAGGAAAGAGAATCCTGTGATGCCTGTGAAGGATGCTGCAAGTGCCTGCCATGTTGTCTGGTCTCCGCCGCCGTAGAGAATACCCATTGTGCCGACGATGTTTTCCTTTGCAACAAGTCCTGTGATAGATGCAACAGCTGCCTGCCAGTTGCCCCAGCCCAGAGGCTTGAATATCCAAGCAATGCCGTTTCCTATCTTTGCGAGTATCGAGGAATCGAGTGCTTCCTCCTCAAGCATCTGGAAGCTGCCGTCAACGAAGCCGAAGCGGCTTGTGAACCATACCACGATAGTCGAAAGCAGAATGATGGTACCTGCTTTTTTGATGAATGACCAGCCGCGCTCCCACATTGAACGAAGTACGTTGCTTACGGTTGGAAGGTGGTAAGCAGGAAGCTCCATTACAAACGGTGCAGGGTCGCCTGAGAACATTCTTGTCTTTTTGAGCATTACGCCCGAAACGATTATTGCAGCCATACCGATGAAGTATGCTGAGGTCGATACCCATGCAGAGCCGCCGAACAGTGCGCCTGCTATCATTGCGATGAAAGGTACCTTTGCGCCGCAGGGGATAAATGTTGTTGTCATTATTGTCATACGGCGGTCGCGCTCGTTCTCGATAGTTCTTGAAGCCATGATACCCGGAACGCCGCAGCCTACGCCGACAAGCATAGGAATGAAAGATTTACCCGAAAGACCGAACTTTCTGAAAATTCTGTCAAGCACGAATGCGATTCTTGCCATATAGCCGCAAGCCTCAAGGATAGCGAGCAGCAGGAACAGCACGAGCATCTGCGGTACAAAGCCCAGGACTGCGCCCACGCCTGCGATGATACCGTCAAGGATAAGTCCCTTTACCCAATCTGCTGCGCCGAGCTTATCAAGACCTTTTTCTGCAAGCTCTGGGATAGACGGTACGAACACGCCGTAGTTTGACATATCGGGTGCGCCGTAGTCGGACTTGTAGTCTTTGTCAAGATACTGTGCAACAGCATCTTCAAGAGCTTCCTTGTCTGCTTCCTCGTCACTTGTTTCAAGTGTTTCTTCGTCTTCAAGAGTATATTCAACGTTTGCATCGGCAGGTGTTGCTGCTACGAGCTTTTCAAGTGCGGCTTGTGCAGCTTCCTCGTCAAAGTCGTCGGACTCGATATCGATAGCCTCGGCAATTTCATCGTCGCCGTACTGCTCGTTGAAGGCAGCTATGATAGCGTCGGTGTCGCCGTACTTTTCTTCGGCATCTTCAAAGTCGCCCGAACCGATACCTACAAGGTGCCAGCCGTCGCCGAACACGCCGTCGTTTACCCAGTCGGTCATAGGTGTGCCGACTGCTACCATTGAGATGTAATAAACAAGGAACATTATCACTGCGAAGATCGGAAGACCGAGCCAGCGGTTTGTAACGATCTTGTCTATCTTATCGGAATTGGTCAGCTTGCCGTTGTCCTTTTTCTTATAGCAAGCCTTGATGACGCTTGATATGTAGATGTATCTTTCGTTGGTGATTATCGACTCTGCATCGTCATCCATTTCTGTCTCGACAGCTGTGATGTCAGACTCGATATGTGCTCTTGTTGCGCCGTCGATATTCAGCTGCTCAAGCACCTTGTCGTCACGCTCAAAGAGCTTGATCGCGTACCATCGCTGCTGCTCCTCGGGCATTGAGTGTACGCAGGCTTCCTCGATATGTGCAAGTGCGTGTTCTACGCTGCCTGAAAATGTGTGCATAGGCACTGTCTTTTCAGATGAATTTGCTGCGTCGATAGCTGCCTGTGCAGCTTCCTTTACGCCTGTGCCTTTGAGTGCGGAGATCTCTACGACCTTACAGCCAAGCTGATTTGCAAGCTCGGTTGTGTTTATCTTATCGCCGTTTTTCTTTACAACGTCCATCATATTGACAGCCACTGCAACGGGGATACCAAGCTCTACAAGCTGTGTGGTGAGGTAGAGGTTTCTTTCAAGGTTTGTACCGTCGATGATGTTAAGTATTGCATCGGGGCGCTCGCCTACAAGATAGTTTCTTGCTACGACCTCCTCAAGTGTATACGGTGACAGTGAATAGATACCGGGCAGGTCGGTGATAACGACATCGCTCTGTCCTTTGAGTTTACCCTCTTTCTTTTCGACCGTTACTCCCGGCCAGTTGCCGACGAACTGGTTTGAACCCGTCAGCGCATTGAACAGCGTGGTCTTGCCGCAGTTAGGGTTGCCGGCAAGTGCTATTTTAAGACCCATTATAATACTTCCTTCCTCCAATATGGTTAGCAGTTGCTAACCTGTGGTCAAAAAATAAAAGATAACTGTTACATTATCTCTATCATTTCTGCATCTGCCTTACGCAGCGAAAGCTCGTAGCCGCGCACTGTGACTTCCATAGGGTCGCCAAGTGGCGCTACCTTTCTGATATAGATATCGACATTCTTGGTTATGCCCATATCCATTATCCTGCGCTTTACTGCGCCCTCGCCGTGCAGCTTGACTACCTTAACGGTGCTGCCTATCGAGGCTTCCTTCAATGTTTTCATTTTCTTCCCTCCCAGGTATCAAACCATTATTTTGTTAGCCATTTGCTTATCGATAGCTACCCTTGAGTCCTTGACGTTTACTATCATATTGCCGCCAAGCGTGTTTACGACAGTTACGCTGCCGCCGACAACAAAGCCCAAGTCTGCAAGGTGCTTTTTCACCTCAGGCGTACCGCCTATCTTCTTGATTATATTTTCCTCGCCTGCCTGTGCAAAAGTCAAAGGCATCATACGACATCTCCTTTCATAATCAGAAAGTCGGTAGTTAGTTATTGCTAACCTATACTAATAATACTCCGTTATGCTCATTTTGTCAAGGCGCGCGTGCGCATTTACGTTAAAATCGTGAAGATGTACAATAAGTTAGAGGCGGCTAACCCAAAAATAAGTACAATTCAACAAACTTTTAATGGGCTGATCGCAGAGTTTTCACGCAAAGCGCGTATATTCAGCGCTTGGGGGCATATGCGGCGACGAGATATCAGATATTGACAATTTGCGAAAGCGGGTGTATAATCATTTGCGGTTAGATAAAGCTAACTGATTTTTTTTGCACTGTGAAAACGCATAGTCTTAAAAAAGTCTTAAATGCGCAAAAGCCGCTTGACAAATCAGGTAACATATGTTACGATTAAGATGCAAACATAAATAGTGAGGGAGTAGCAGCATCGCTTACGCGGTGTGGCAAACCAACAATCTCGGTGGTGACACCTGGTTTGTCTTAAATGACGAGACTCATGTATCAAGCAGGCATAGGCAGATACATGAAGTCTTTTATTATTTTATCAACGATTTCGGGTACTGCTTATCGCTTGGGCGATATGGCGGTGACCCGATTTTTTGTTTTTTTTCAAAAACGGGGTTGACAAACCGGGATTTGCGTGATATATTATTAAGTGAACATATGAATAAGCGTTCATATGTTGGAAAGAGAGGAGACAATTATGTTTATTGAAATCAGCGGTATCAAAAAATCATTCGGCAGCGGCGAGAGCCGTGCGGACGTACTCAAGGGCATTGACATCAGCATTGAAAAGGGTGAGTTCTGTGTGCTGCTCGGTCCTTCGGGTTCGGGCAAGTCGACACTGCTCAACATCATCGGCGGTATTGATTCGTCAGACGATGGATACATTTCTATCAACGGCGAAAAGACTGCGGACATGAACGAAAAGGCACTGACACTTTACCGCAGAAAGCACCTGGGGTACATATTCCAGATGTACAATCTTATTCCCAATCTCAACATAAAGGAAAACGTTGAGGTGGGTGCATACCTCAGTGACTCCCCTCTTGATGTTGATGATATTCTCAAAACTCTCGGTCTGTACGAGCACAGGCACAAGCTGCCAAATCAGCTTTCGGGCGGTCAGCAGCAGAGGACGGCGATAGGCAGGGCGATAGTCAAGAATCCCGATATACTGCTCTGCGACGAGCCTACGGGTGCGCTTGACTACAATACCTCAAAGGAGATACTTCAGCTGATCGAGACTGTCAACCAGAAGTATGGCAGCACGGTGATCATGGTAACTCACAATGACGCTATAAAGAACATGGCGGACAGAGTTGTCAAGCTGCGTGACGGTGTTATCAGAAAGAACTACACTAACGACACAAAGGTAAAGGCAGCAGATCTTGACTGGTGATAAACGAACACAGCGAAAGGAATGACACAGATATGAAAAATCCAATGCGTAAGCGCATATGGCGTGAGATAAAGGGCGAAACGGGCAAGTATATTGTTATATTCGTTTTTATGGTGGCTCTTATCGGTGTTGCTTCGGGCTTTTTTGTGGCTGATGTAAGTCTTAAGGATGCTTATGACAACAGCTTTGAAAAGTACAACATCGAGGACGGCAACTTCAAGGTGGCTCAGGTGCCTGATGACGATGTTATCAAGGCTATCGAGGAAGAGAACAAGCTCACGCTTTACAACAATTTCTACTCGATGCAGCCAAGCGTTCACGACAGCCACATACGTTTTTTTGCTGACAGAAAAGAGGTCAACAAGGTTTGTGTGCTTGAAGGAAAGCTTCCTCAAAGCAGCGGCGAGGTCGCTCTTGACAGGCTTTATATGAAAAGCAACGAATTAGAGCTTGACGGTGATGTTGAGATAGGGTATTGCGGTACAGGAAGATTTTGATGAATTCTGCAAGACCAATATCCACTACTCGTACTCGTGGAAATACGACAACGCTCCTGCGGACAGACTTGGCAAGGAAGCAGTCGATATGTCGACAGAGCTCAGGACGGCTGTTTCGCAGAAGGCACAGCTGATAGACTTTATCCCGGGATGCTCAAACAACGCTATCAATTTCGCAGGCAACGACATCGGTCACGACAAGATAATGATGATGGTACTGCTTTATATGCTTATTATTATCATTGCTTTTGTGTTCGCTGTTACAACAGGAAACACTATTGTAAAGGAAGCAAATGTTATCGGTACGCTGCGGGCTTCGGGCTACACCAAGGGCGAGCTGATAAGGCACTATATGTCGGCACCTGTCATAGTTTTGCTTGTTGCGTGCATAGTGGGCAACATTCTTGGCTACACTTGGTTCAAGGAATTTATGGTGGGCGCATACACGGGTTCGTACAGCCTTGTTTCCTACACGACGGTATGGAGTGCAGAGGCATTCATTGACACCACTGTGATCCCGATGATACTGCTTATGTTCATCAACTTTATTATGCTCGCGCGCAAGCTCAGCCTTTCACCGCTGAAATTCCTGCGCCGCGACCTCAAGAGAAAGCAGCGCAAGAAGGCGTTCAAACTCAACACGAAGATAGGCATTATGAAGCGCTTCCGCCTCAGAGTTATTTTCCAGAACATTCCCGGATACATTACGATATTTGCGGGTATTTTCTTCTCAAGCGTTATACTGCTGTTCTGTCTGCTGTTCAATCCGTTGCTTGACCAGCTCAACGAGGACACGCTGGACAATATGATAGCCCAGCATCAGTACGCACTCAAGATGCCTGTTCCGACAGAGAACAAAAAGGCTGAAAAGTTTGCTATTACAGAGCTTGAAACTACGGGCAGGGATTTTACGGAGGAAATTTCCGTTTACGGATTCGTGCCGTCAAGCAGGTACTTCCACGAAAAGCTTGGAAACGGCAAGGCTGTGATCTCCAATGCTTACGCTGACAAGTACGGTCTTGAAGAGGGCGACAAGATAACGCTCAAGGACAAGTACACCGAAAAGAAATACGAATTCAAGGTCGGCGGCATTTACACCTACCCCGGTTCGCTGGCTGTATTCACGGGAATTGAAGATTTCAACGAGATGTTTGAATTGAGCGAGGACTACTTTACGGGCTATCTTTGTGACGAGGAGCTTGACGACATCGACCAGAGAATCATTGCTGCACACGTTACAAAGGACGACCTGACAAAGACATCCCGTCAGCTCAAGCGCTCTATGGGCAATATGATGACGGTATTCCTCGGTGTCGGTGTTGCGGTCATAGTACTGGTAGTTTTCATGCTGGCAAAGGTCATCATCGAAAAGAACAGTCAGTCTATCTCGATGACAAAGATTCTTGGCTACAACAAGCGTGAGATAGGCGGCATTTACATTCACACGACGACGATAGTTACGCTGGTATCGATAGTGGCTTGCATACCGATAACATCATTTGCGCTTGACAAGATATGGCGCTTGATGATGATGCAGTACTCGGGCTGGATAGCTCCTGACATTCCGTTCTCGGCTTATCTGACGACTATCGCACTGGCAAGCGCTTCGTATCTGGTCGCTGCTTTCTTTCTCAAGGGCAGAATAAACAAGATACCGCTTGACGAGGCACTCAAGAACGTAGAATAACAGATATAAAGGGACTGTTGCAAATAAGCAATAGTCCCTAACTTCATCCCAGAGGTGCAGATTTCGGGCAATCTGTTGAGTTTTCATTGAAAAAAGCGTAAACGGC
>OMXI01000068.1 GCA_900314975.1 uncultured Eubacteriales bacterium
CTGTTGCTTTTTGTGTCGCAACTTAACTGTAACACAGGTTCATGCTGGTTCGCTATCTTTTTTTCTTAATTTTGTCTCACATCTATTGTAAACCTACAAAATGCGGGCTGCTTTTTTGCAAAATGGACTTGACAAGGCAAAACAGATGTGCTATACTGCACATAGCGCAAAGCCGCAAAACGAACGAGAGGTGTCAGGATGAGAAGATAAATCGCTTTTGAAAACATGAACGTATAAGATCTCGGTACGGGCTTGGTATGCCTGTGCCTTTATCATCATGTTGCCAAAAGTGGTTTATGTTCTGCATAGCCTCTCTTTTTTGTGCAATTATTTTTTTGCGGCTTGACGCCAATTTCTCCCACAGAGGCTATAACGGACATTGCGACTGCTCGGCAACGGGCAGCTTTTTTTATGGCTGCGCAAAAGAAAGGGAGGAATGTATATGTCACAGATAAGTGTAAATTCGCTGACCTTTGGCTACGAGGGCAGCTTTGATAATGTGTTTGAGGACGTTTCGTTCTCTATCGACACCGACTGGAAGCTCGGATTTATAGGGCGCAACGGCAAGGGCAAGACGACGTTTCTTAATCTGCTGCTGGGCAGGTACGCATACACAGGCTCTATCAGCGCAAGCACGCGGTTTGAGTATTTTCCGTATGCGCTGACGCAGCGGCAGATGAAGCTGCCCGCGGCAGAGTTTGCTGACGAGATAAAGCCCGGCTGCGAGTGCTGGCGGATAATGTGCGAGCTTGACGAGCTGGGTGAGAGTGCGGATATTCTGTACAGGGAGTTTGAGAAGTTAAGCCCCGGCGAGCGCACAAAGGTCATGCTTGCTGTGCTGTTTTCGGGCGAGAACGAGTTTTTGCTCATCGACGAGCCGACAAATCACCTTGACGGTGAGGCGAGAATGAAGGTGCGTGAATACCTTGGCAGGAAAAAGGGGTTTATACTGGTTTCGCACGACCGCGGATTGCTGGACGAGTGCACTGACCATGTGCTTGTGCTGAGCAGAAAGAGCATTGAGGTACAGTCGGGGTGCTTTTCAAGCTGGTGGGAGAACAAGCAGCGCCGCGACAGCTTCGCACTTGCGCAGAACGAAAAGCACCGCAAGGAGATACGCAAACTTCACCAGGCGGCAAAGAGGACTGCTGACTGGGCGGACAAAAGCGAACGCACAAAGATAGGCTTTGACCCTGTGAAAGAACACGACCGCTGCATAAGCTCACGCTCGTTTATCGGGGCGAAAACAAAGAAGATGCAAAGCCGCGTAAAGCAGATGGAAAAGCGCATTGACAGGGAGATAGCGCAGAAAGAGGGCTTGCTTGACGACCTTGAAAAGACCTGCGACCTGCGGCTCGTTCAGCTTGAGCATTACAAAAGCACGCTGGTTGACATACGGGACTTGAGTCTTGGCTACATGGGCGGTGACGGCTTTGTGATTACGGGGCTGAATTTGCAGATAAAAAAGGGTGAGCGTATTGCGCTGCACGGCGAGAACGGCTGCGGCAAGTCGACGCTTATCAAGGCGATACTGCAAAAATGCGGCTTGCAGGATATGCCGACGCTTTTGCAGGAAGGTATGCTTGACACTGCACCGAATCTGACGGTGTCGTACATCAGTCAGGACACGTCGCATTTGAGTGGTGATGTGTACAGCTTTTGCGAGACGCGCGGGCTTGACAGGAGTATGTTTTGCTCTATGCTGCGCAGGCTGGGACTTGAACGGGTACAGTTTGAAAAGGACATCAGCGATTTTTCGCAGGGGCAGAAAAAGAAGGTGCTGCTGGCATCAAGTCTGCTGACACCTGCGCACCTTTACATCTGGGACGAGCCGCTGAATTATATTGATATTTTTTCGAGAATGCAGATAGAAAATCTGCTGGCTGAATACCAGCCGACAATGCTTTTTGTTGAACACGATGCGGTGTTCCGCGAAAAAGCGGCGACGCAGGTTGTCCGGCTTTGAGATGACAGCAAGTGCTGCAAAGCGCGCTGATACGCTGTGTTACGCAAAGTAACAGTGTTGTTTCGGCTGCTCCCTTGATTTTTTTTGAGCAGATATGCTATAATCAGAGCAGAAAAGAAAAGGAGGTATGCTAAATGACATTCGGAGAAAAGTTAAAGAACGCAAGACAGCAGGCAGGCTATTCGCAGGAGGAGCTTGCAGGGAAACTGAGCGTTTCACGAAGTGCTGTGGCGAAATGGGAAACGGACAAGGGTATGCCTGACATTGAAAATCTGAAGGGCATTGCGGCGCTTTTGAATGTATCTATCGACTATCTGCTCGATGAGGGCGAGGCGCTTTCGATGACAAATCTGCGGGAAGCTATTTGTCTTGACGATTACGAAAAAGGCGGAAAAGCGCGTTCAAAGCAGGACGCGGCAGTGCTTGCGAAATTTCCGCAGGCGGTGCAGATATATGCACTTGTGCGCAATAAGAAGCTAAGCAAGGTCGAGCATTTGCTTGAATGGACTGTCATGCCGTCGTTTGGAATCTTCGAGGCGGTCGACCAGATAAACAACAACGCCTCGTACTATCTTGTCGAGACGGACAAAAAGCAGTACCTCGTGTGCGTGAGCAAGGAATTTATGGACACGACCGAGCTTGCGCGATGCATAACCGAGAAAAAGTTCGTTATCGGCAGCAACAGGTTTTCAAGGCTGTACACGCTGAAATAGAAAAATGACCTCTCAAAACGGGAGGTCATTTTTGTTATAGGTATTCAGGTATGTTCTGTTACGCTGTTTTGCGGCAGGAAAAATTTTTTTCAAAAAGGGGTTGACAAATCGGAAAAGATGTGGTATAACAAAATCAAGGGTTGCGCAACGTGTGTTGCTCAACAAATGTTGCACAACATCAAATGCGCTATATGAAAGGAGTGAGAAAATGCCGCCGAAATGCAAGTTTACAAGAGATGAGATAATTGCGGCAGCGCTTGAAATTGCGAGAGAAAAGGGCATTGAGGCTGTTACGGCGAGGGCGGTGGGCGAAAAGCTGAACTCGTCATCAAAGCCGATATTCAGCATTTTTGAGAACATGGAGGAGGTGCTGGAGGAGACGCTGCTTGCGGCAAGGGCGGTCTACAACGAGTACATTGCGCAGGCGCTGGCAAGCGAACAGGCTTTCAGAGAGGTCGGCTCAAAGTACATTGAGTTCGCGATGAGAGAACCAAAGCTGTTTCAGATGCTGTTTATGAGCGAGCAGACGGAAAAGCGCTCGGCGCTGGGCATACTGCCGATGATAGATGACAACTACGAGGAAATTCTTGCCTCGGTGCAAAAGGGCTACGGGCTTGATGTGGACACTTCAAAGGTTTTTTACAGGCATTTGTGGATCTACACGCACGGTATTGCCTCGCTTATTGCGACGGGGGTATGCAGCTTTGCACCGCAGGAGATAGGTCAAATGGTTTCGGAGATATTTGTGAGTTTGCTGAAAAACAAAAAATCAGCCGATAAGTAATAAAAGACAAAACATAGGGCTATGTGCAGAACAAAAATAAATTTAAAGGGGACAAAAAAATGATAACAGTTGAAAACATCACAAAATCCTACGGCTCGGGGGCGAGCGAAAACAAGGTACTTAAAGGCATCAGCGCGACGATAAACGACGGCGATTACGTTGTTATCCTCGGTGCGTCGGGCAGCGGCAAATCGACATTTCTTAACGTTGTTTCGGGACTTGAAAAGGCTGACGGCGGCAGTGTCAGGTATGACGGCAGGGACATCACAAAGCTGTCGGACAAAGAGCTGACAAAATTCCGCAAGGACAACATCGGCTTCATCTTTCAGCAGTATTATCTTTTGCCGAACATGACGGTCGAAAAGAACGTACGCATGGGCGCTGACCTTTCGGGCAGCAGCAATTACAGAGAGATAATAGAGGCTGTGGGCTTGGGTGACAAGCTGAAAAGCTATCCGAGTGAGCTTTCGGGCGGTGAGCAGCAGAGGGTATCTGTTGCGAGGGCGCTGGCGAAAAATCCGAAGATACTGTTTCTTGACGAGCCGACGGGTGCGCTTGACGAGGAAACGGGCAGGCAGGTGCTTGACTACATTGGCAAGCTGCACGAAAAGTTCGGTTTCACTGTTATAATGATAACGCACAATCAGAATATTGCGGAAATGGCAAAGACGGTCATCAGGATGAACAGCGGCAGGATCGCCGAGGTTTACGAGAACGAGCAGCAGAAAACTGCTTACGAGATAGGTTGGTGAGCGGCTATGGTAACTATAAAAGACTCGCTGAAGCTATTCGGGATCTCTATCGTTATTTGCTGTGCGGCGTTTGTTTGCACGCTGTTTATAAACTACCGCATTGACCTTGTCAGCGCAAAGGACACTATCAGCGGCAAAGAGGCTGTAAAGATGTATGATGCGCAGCTTTCGACAAGCACGGTGGTATGTATTGCGTGCGGCGTTTGCCTTGTTCTTACGTCGGTGGTAATGCTGGTGACATACATAAAAAACTTTGTGGATTCGCGCTCAAAGGAGCTGGGTATCCTCAAGGCGCTGGGGTACTCAAATCTCGGTATCGCAAAGCATTTCTGGGTGTTCGGTCTGAGCGTTTTCGCGGGTGCGGCAATAGGCTGCGCAGGCGGTGAGCTGTACATGGACAGGTTCTACGAGGTACAGAACAAGGACGGGTATTTCACGTTTGACAGGCAGTTCCACCCTATTGTGCCTGTGCTGATGATAACACTTTCGACGGCTGCGTTTATGCTTTTGTCAGTATGGTTTGCTTACCGCAGGGTGAGAAAGCCTGTGATGAAGCTGCTGCGCGAGGACGCGGGTGCAAAGGTGAGAAAGAGCAAAAAGGACAAGGCTCCCCTGCCGTTCCTTAAAGAGCTGCGGCGCGACACGGTCAAGGGAAGATACTCGCTTATCTTCTTTGTGGCATTCTCGTCATTCTGCTTTTCGGCTATGGTGCAGATGTCGATGTCGATGAAAAAGCTTGCGAGCGAGACTATGGGGATAATGATACTTGTTATCGGGCTGATACTTGCGTTTATGATGCTTTTGCTGGCGCTGTCGGCTGTTGTCAAGGGCAGTGCAAAGACTGCGGCAATGATGCGCATTTTCGGCTACGACGACTCGGACACGAGCAAGGCTATCCTCGGCGGCTACAGACCTGTGGCGTGGATAGGGTTTGTTCTCGGTACGGTTTATCAGTTCGTTCTGCTAAAGGTAATGGTCGATGTGGTTTTCAAAGACCTCGAAGATATACCCGAGTACAACTTTGATTTCAAGGCGCTTTGCATTACGCTGCCGCTGTTCATAGCTGCTTACGAGATAATTATGTATATTTATTCGAGCCGCGTAAAGAGGCTCACGATAAAGAGCGTTATGCTTGAGGATTGAAAAAATGCCGCTGTGTGCGGCTTTTTTTCTTGCAATTTTCACAAAAGGGTGTATAATAAGAATTACAATCTACTGAAAGGAAAAACGCGTATGGGTAATTATCACGACTTTGACGACGAGTTTGCGCGCGCTGATGCGAGAGAAAAAGAGCTGGAGCGGCAGATGAATATGAAAGACGGTGTGAGCAGTCCGAGCAATTACAACGCGGGCGGATACGGCTACGCTCCCCCGCCGCAGAACAATTATTACGGCGGCTACAATCAGGGTGGGTACTATAACGGCGCAAATCAGGGCGGGTATGGCAGTATGCAAAACCCGAATTACCCGCCGTTTTATAATTCTGCGCACCCGCAGCAAGGCGTGTACAACCGCGGCAATATGTATGCTGTAAATACTTTGCCGCCCTCTGCAAAAAGCGCAACAAAGGCATTCACGATATGTGCTGTGGTGTTTATGTTCGTCGGAATACTGCTGCTGGGGGTAATGATCGCTGTGGTGACCTCGCTGAACAGAAAATACGAGCGCTGCACGGCTTCTGCTGACGGTACCGTGATAGATAATATTCTTGAGACGCACACTGACGACGACGGAACGAGCAGAAGCTACTACCCTGTTTTCAGGTACGAATACAACGGCAGAACGTATGAGCAGAAAAGCAGCAACGGACGCTACCCTGCCAAGTATCAGATAGGCGACAATGTGACTGTACATCTCAATCCCAACAAGCCGACGGAGTTTTATGTGGATAAGGTAGACGGTATTATAAAGCTTGTCTTTTCAATACTGTCGGGAGTGTTTATTCTCTTTGGTGTTTTATTTATGACTGTCACAATTAAAACGAAAAAGAGACAGCAGATGGCTATGCAGTAGGCAGAATAAATCAGAATTTGCCGCCGCGGCGGCGCGCTTGTCCGTCGCGCATTAGTTAGAGATGGCAGCCACCTTTGTGACGCTCCGGGCTTTCATTTTGTGAGGGCGGTAAATCCGCATTTGTTGCGGTATACCTGCCGAACAGCTGTAGATATTCTCTTGGGAAAAGTTTTTCTCAAACTCTCTTTTCTGAA
>OMXI01000065.1 GCA_900314975.1 uncultured Eubacteriales bacterium
AATTATACTGTAAAAAATCGGAGCGACTTTTTAAGCCGCTCCAGCAATAACGTTTTTTATCACAGTTTTTGAATTTACAGAGTTTTTTTCGCAGAGCCGCTTTTTTCAATGAAAACTCAACAGATTGCCCGAAATCTGCACCTCTGGGATGAAGTTAGGGACTATTGCTTATTTGCAACAGTCCCCCTTGTCATCATAGATTAAGCGCGAAATGCTCCTGCAAACCGTCAAAAGCCGCGTCCTCGTCGCTGCCCTCGACCGTCACCGTAACCGTGTCCTGACACATCGCCGCTATGCCCAGAAGTGCAAACAGCTTTTTTGCGTCAGCCGATTTCCCGTTTGCCTTGTTGGTTATCGTGATGTCGCTGTCAAATCCTTTGGCAAACTTCACCAGGTTTCCTGCGGGGCGCGCGTGTATCCCCACGGGATTTGTTATAACAAAATCAAAACTTTTCATTCCTTATGTGCCTCCTTGCAAAACACCGTGCAGTTACAGCTTACAGTGCTTTTTGATCGCGTCAAATGTCTCTGCACTGATAACATGCTCTATCCTGCATGCGTCCTCAACTGCAATCTTTGGGTCAACGCCCAGCTTTATAAGTCCCTGTGAAATGAACTTGTGACGCTCGTACATTCTTTCCGCAATCACGCTGCCCTTTTCGGTAAGCGTGATGTACCCGTCTGCGTCCATTTTAATGTAGCCATGCTCGCGCAGATTTTTCATCGCTACGCTTACGCTCGGCTTTGAAAACTCAAGCTCGTTTACAATGTCTATGCTGCGCACGCTGCCCTTGCGCTCGTTTATCATAAGTATTGTCTCCAGATAGTTTTCAGCTGATTCCTGTATCTTCAAAACGCTGCCCCCTCGTCTTTTTTTGATAGTATAACACATTTGTGAATGTTTTGCAACCTTTTTTGTTGTTTTCTTCATCAAATCAGAATTTAGCGTCTTTAACGCTAACAGTGAATAGTGAATAACGAATAGTGAAAAGTTTATAGTTAAGGTATCGCCTTCGGCGATATATTAAAATATGTGAGCGAAGCGAACACCGCCTTATCGGCGCAAAGCGCCGATAAATTCTTATTTGTGCAAAATCAATAATAACGAAAACGATTTTTCTACGTCAAAAGTCACAAAAATATGTTGCTATCATTACAAATATATGATATAATTGTTAAAGAGCCAAAGGCTCAAAATTTAAAAAGAATGGGGCGTAGAAAAATGAATGTAGTTGGAATTTGGAAGATAAAAGCCGCAGCGCAGTGGGACGCAGCCACAATGAGTCTGGTTGAAAAGAACGTTGAGGATATCCTTGCAGACACGAGCATTGACGACAGCGATAAGAAAATGCTTGCCTGCAAGTTCGTTTTCAAGGACGACGGCTTTGTTTATACCGCTATGCCGATTCCCGAAGATATGCCGAAAGAGGAGATTGATGAGTACACCGCTTCGGGTGAGGGCTTCCTCGTTGACGGACTGCTTGGCATAGAGAGAAAAGAGTGGAAAGAGGAAGACGGAAAGGTAAAATTCAACACAGGCACAAAGGGCGAGGTACTCGGCGAGGCTATCGACCCGTGGGCAGAGATAACCGAGAACGCCGACGGCAGTATCAAGTTCTTCACCTACACACTTGTTAAAGATGAATGACCCAACGGTTTGAATATCGCATTAAAAAAGACGAGGAATTGTGAATTCCCCGTCTTTTGCTTTTGAATTATCCGAACGGATTCTCGCTCTTATAGAGCATACCCTTTGGCTGATTGAAGCCGATATCGTCCATACCGAGATACTTGAACACCTCGTAGATCTCCCTGCCGTAGTGACCGAAAGCCACAGCGCCGTGGTGCGGATAGTTCTTCTGAATAAGAACGTGGCGGTAGAACCTGCCCATCTCGTTGATAGCGAAGATACCGATAGAGCCGAACGACCTTGTCGCAACGGGGAGAACCTCGCCCTGCGCAACGTAGCCGCGCAGCTTTGCATCAGCAGTCGACTGTATACGGAAGAACGTGATGTCGCCGCTCTTTATGTCGCCCTCAAGAGTACCTCTTGTGATGTTAGGCTCACCCTCGGGTTCAAGATTTCTCTTCATAATGCGCTGGAACTTCATCTGCGGCTGGTTGACCATGCAAGCCGCGGTGTTTCCGCAGTGGAAGCCCATGAACGTGTCTGTCTGAACATATGGGAACCTGCCCGCTATCTCGTCATTGTAGATGTCCGACGGAACGGAGTTGTTGATGTCAAGCAGCGTGCATGGCTTTTCGGAAATGCAGGTGCCGATGTACTCGCTCAAAGCGCCGTAGATGTCGACCTCGCACGCAACGGGTATGCCGTTTGCCGCAAGTCTGGAGTTTACATAGCACGGAACAAAACCGAACTGCGTCTGGAATGCGGGCCAGCACTTGTTTGCAAAAATAACAAACTCTCTGCTGCCCTTGTGAGCCTGCGCCCAGTCAAGCAGCGTAAGCTCGTACTGCGCAAGCTTTGGCAGGATACCCTCCATTTTGTTGCCAGCGCCAAGCTCTTTTTTCATATCCTCTATAACGCCCGCGATCCTCTCGTCACCTGCGTGAGCGTTATACGACTCGAACAGGTCAAGCTCGGAGTTCTCCTCTATCTCGATTTCAAGATTGTAAAGCTGCTTGATAGGTGCGTTGCACGCAAGAAAATCCTGCGGACGCGGACCGAAAGAGATTATCTTCAAATTGCGCAGACCAAGCACAGTCCTTGCAACAGGCACAAAGCCGTTTATCATATCCGCAACCTCTGCGGGCGTGCCTACAGGGTATTGTGGTATGTAAGCCTTTACGCCGCGCAGCGCAAGGTTGTAGCTCGCGTTGAGCATACCGCAGTAAGCGTCGCCGCGGTTGTCAAGCAAAGCGCTTCCGCAAGCCTCTTCAGCAGCAGCCACAAACATCACAGCACCGTCAAATTTCTTTGCGAGCAGTACCTCTGACGACTCCGGACCGAAATTGCCAAGGTAAACAACAAGCGCGTTGACACCTGCCGCCTTTACCTCGTCAAGTGCCTTGAGCATATCATTTTCGTTCTCAACAACAGTCGGACACTCAAACAGCTCGCCGTATTTTTCGCGGTATGCCTTGCAAACGTTCACTCTTCTTGATTCCGAAAGCGACATCGGGAAGCAGTCTCTTGAAACAGCCACAACGCCGAGCTTTATAACAGGTATATTATTCATAAAACATTATCCTTTCTGTCTGAATTCTTGCGCACGCTCACGCGCAGGGCAGACCTTTCAGCACTTGCCCTGTCGTAAAGCACCGCATGCCGCACAGTGCGTCAAGCACGGCATAACAGTTAATTATTGTACAATCACAGTTTAATATATTGTACCATACGCGTGCGCTTTTTTCTACCGAATTTTTTATGGTCTTATACGAATATTTTCGGCTTAATCAGCCATACGCAAAAACAGGCAGGAGAAACTGCTCTCCAGCCTGCTGAAAACTATTTCTTTTTTGCATACGGTATCTCGAACCAGAAGGTCGAGCCGACATTCTCCTTTGACGACACACCGAACGCAAATCCGTGCTTTTTAAGTATCTCCTTGCAGATAGACAGCCCCAGCCCCGTGCCGACCACCGCACGCTTTACCTTTGCATCGCGGTAATATCGGTCAAACACCAGCGGGAGCATCTCCTTTGAGATACCCTTTCCGTTGTCAACGACCTCAATGCGCACGCAGCCGGGCTTGTTTATCTGGCGTATGCGTATCACCTTTTCGTCGCCCGTGTAGTTGATAGCGTTGTTGATGAAATTGTAAATTACCTGGTCAAGCTTTTGAATATCCGCGCTGATTATCCTGTCCTCGTCAGGCTCGTACTTAATGTCGTAGCCGTTTTGCTCGATAAGCAGAGTGTAGCGCGTCATGCAGTCCTTCAGCTTGTCAACTATCGAAAACTCGGTCAGCTCAAGCTCCATGTTGCCGCTTTCAAGCTTTGACAGCTCAAGCAGATTGTCCACCAGTGATGACAGCCTGTCCGCCTCGTCAATGATTATCTGAACGTGTTCACCGCGCTTTTGCGGATTATCGCCCGACAGGTCGCGTATCATCTCCGCATACGCCTTTACCATCGTCAGCGGAGTGCGCAGGTCGTGCGATATGTTTGCCACAAGGTCCTTTCGCAGATCGGAAACCTTCTTTATCTCGGTTTTGGCGTTGTTAAGCACGCTCGAAAGCTCCTCGACCTCCTTGTAGCCCTCGCCCTTGAAGTCGGCATCATAGTCGCCCGCCGCGAACTGCTTTGCGGTGTTGGTTATGCTCGTGATAGGCTTTGAGAGCCACTTTGATATAAGCAGCGTCACCAGAAACGCAAGGTTTATCAGTATCACCGTGATGTAGATAAGCTGCTCGCGTATTATCTTGACCGTTGAATCCATCGGTGCCGCCGAGCTTTCGATAAAGATGTACGCCGCATCGCCGCCGTTGAGTTTTCGGCAGTATATTATGCCCTTGTAGTCGGTATTTTCGTCCTCGATATCCTCGGTGAAATAGTCATTTGACTGCTTTGCAAACTTTGCCTTCAGCTCGAATATCCACCGCGAATGGTTTTCACGAACGTCCTTGTCGAGCATAGAGTAGTCGCCAAGACCGTTGGCGCTCATACCGCTGTTGCCCGATTCGTCGGTGACTATGATGCACAGGTTGTTTTCGAGTGATTGCTTTACTATAAGCTCACCGCGGCTGTCTTCATCAGCGTCAGCCACCTTGTCAGCGACCTTTGAGATATCGCGTATCTTTGCGCTCTCGTAGTACCTGTCCAGAAAAACGTACTGAAACAGCCATATCAGCAGCAGTATCATCACCGCAAATATCATAAAGCAGAAAAACACATAGTACCGCAAAGCGAGCCTTGACTTGCGCAGCTTTCTCTGCTTTTGCATTTTCTGCTTCAGCTGCGGCATCTGCGCAGGCATATCCGCGGTCTGCATCGGCTGCGCAGAGGTGTTGTCACTGGATCTTTTCAAACTTGTATCCCATTCCTCTCAGCGTAACTATAAGGTTTCTGTACGGACCCAGACTGTTGCGCAGCATTTTGATGTGCGTGTCGACAGTTCTGTCGTCGCCGTAAAAATCAAATCCCCATACCTCTTCGAGCAGTTTTTCTCTGGAAAGTGCGATGTTCATATTTCTCACAAGATAGAACAGCAGGTCATACTCTTTCGGAGTCATATTCGCCTTTTCGCCGTCAATAGTCACCTCACGCGCGGTGAAATTGATAGTAAGTCCCTGATATTTTATAATGTCCTCGTGATGTCCCGTGCCGCCCGCGCGATTGAGAACAGCCTTTATCCTCGCCATAAGCTCCTTTGGGGAGAACGGCTTGACAACGTAGTCGTCAACACCTATCTCAAAGCCGAACAGCTTGTCGTACTCCTCACCCCTTGCAGAGAGCATTATCACAGGGGTCTTTTTGTCCTTGTTTATCTCCTTGACCGCGGAGTAACCGTCAAGGCGCGGCATCATAACGTCCATAATGATGATGTCAAAGCCGCCTGCCTTTGCCTTTTCCACAGCCTCCATACCGTCTGCCGCCTGCTCGACCTCGTACCCCTCGAACTCGGCATACTCCTTGATTATCATTCTTATCTTTGCTTCGTCGTCAACAACAAGTATCTTCGCCATAAAGTTATTCCTCCCTATATTTTATGTGGTTATAATATAGAACAATACTTACTTATAATGATGTACCCGAATGGGGTAAAATGATTGCTTGCAATCATTTTGGGGCATTGACCGGAAAGCCCCCCAAAATAAGTCAACAGAATGATTATAAAGTATCAATGTGTTATCCGCGTGAAAGCTATGTGTCGGCGCAGTATTTGCGGTAAATATCTTCAAGCGCACTGCCGCCATCGTCATTTCCGTAAAAGTCCGCCGCCGCTTTCAGATAATCGTCATAGCATTTTTCAAGGAAAGCCATACCCTGTCCGTTTACAAGCTCGTCATTGAGAACAGCGCAGTCGTCAATGCCGTCCTCAAGCTCTTCCTCGCCGTCCTCGGTCAGCATACCGTGACCGCCAAGCCACTCAAACATCAAGCGAAAGTGGCTAACAGCCTTTTCTTGCGGCACACCGCCGTCGATTTGCCACGCCGCCTTGTCAATCGTCTTCATAGTATCACATCCCATTGTATTGTACCACATTACCCGCATTATTTCAAGCATTTTTTCACTTGACAAGCATTTGATTCGTTGGTATAATAATAAAAAAAGACTGTGGAGGTGGTACTATGATAAACGGCGTAGGCAGAATAGGCGAGGGCGTTCCCAAGCGCTATACCAGAGGTGAGGAGATCGTCAACTCCATAACCCACGGCATAGGCAGTGCGCTTGCCATAGCAGGAACGGTCGTGCTTATCGTCTTTGCGGCTATCTACTCAAACGCGTGGGGTGTCGTGGGCGCGGCTATCTTCGGCGGATCTATGATAATCCTGTATACAATGTCAACGCTTTACCACGCTATCACAAACCGCAGGGCTAAAAGATTCTTTCGCATAATGGACCATAACACGATATTTTTCCTTATCGCAGGTACCTATACCCCGATAACCCTCGTGCCGCTGCGCGGTGCGCTCGGCTGGGTGCTGTTCGGCATAGTGTGGGGCGCGGCGGTGCTCGGCATCGTGCTTAACTCGATAAACCTTGAAAAGTTCAAAAAGCCGTCTATCTTTTGCTATATAATGATGGGCTGGGTAATACTTATCGCGGTCAAGCCCATGATAGATTCGGTGTACTCGCTGTCGCTGTGGTTCATACTTATCGGCGGGCTTTGGTATACAGGCGGCATATTCTTTTATATCTACAAGAAAAAGCGCTATTTCCATTCGATATGGCACCTGTTCACCCTCGCAGGAAGTATCTTTCACTACTTCGCTATCCTGCTGATGCTGATACATTCATCAAAATAGTAGATGTCAAACCCACAAATCAGTATTTGTCGGGGTATGCGTGTCGAGCAGCTGGGGGAAACCCTTTTGGAGAAGGGTTGTCCCCCAGACCCGTATGATAGTCTTAAGGTAGTAAACAAAAACAACCGAATAGGACGAACAAAGCCGGTGATAACTTCTCTGTGTAAGCACCGGCTTTTGTATTGTTACTCTTTTTCTACTCTTTGAAACACCGCAATAACGCCTTCCTCGTAGAACGGCAGGACAAAATCAATATTGAGATAGTCTGCAATGTTGTATTCCTCTGTTGCGTACCTCAAATCAAGGAGATAGTATTCCGTAGTTCGCTTGGTGTTTCAAGCGCATAAACCTCTTTTCGCTGTGAGAGGTTGGCAGCAGAAATATTGAGCTTACGACGCTTGCATCTTTTGGGATAACTTCGAGTGCGGCATCTATTACCTCATGCTCGCAGGCGTTCTTTTCGTACTTTTCACGGTAGTCGAGCCTGTGATAGTAAAGCCCGAAAAAGACTATCACCGAGCAGCAAAGGGCACAGATAAGCAGCTTTGGGCGTTCAAGCTCGGCGTAGTTTATCACCGATAGGTATATCAGCAGTACTACGCTGCCGAAGCCGTACTGAAAGACGATGTCGTATTGGTTATGGTAGCTCGTCATCAGATTTATCAGCAAAAACGGTATCACAAGTATGCTCCTCGTCAGCTTTTTTGTCATAAACGGCATAAACATCAGTGGCAGCAGTATTGGATCAATCAAGTAGCCCTATTCTATGAATCGCAGAAGCACTCTTTTTCATTATCTGTGAAAGAGTGTTTTCTCTTTTTCGATTTTGTCGGTTTGTCAATGATGTGATACAAAGATTTCAAAAAAGTTCACCATTTGAAAGGAAGGCGCTGATATAATCAGCGGGAGACTTCCAGTTCAAT
>OMXI01000061.1 GCA_900314975.1 uncultured Eubacteriales bacterium
CCAAAACCTCTCAGTCATTTTTGGTGCTTGGGAGTGCAGCTCCCAAGTGCCAAAAATCATTAAAAGGTTTCTGAGGGGGGTACGGGGGGAACTCTTCTCCAAAAGAGTTCCAGCCCGATTATTCACCAAACGTACCCCTACAAATTCTTATTTATCTTATGCTGCCTACGGTCCTTGGGAACAGGATAACATCTCTGATATTCTGCATACCGGTTACATACATTATAAGTCTTTCAAAGCCAAGTCCGAAGCCGCCATGCGGTACGCTTCCGTACTTGCGCAGATCAAGATAGTCTGTATAAAGGTCAAGGTTCATTCCGCGCTCTTTCATCGTTGCAACGAGCTTGTCGTAGTCTGCCTCTCTCTCGCTGCCGCCGATTATCTCGCCAACGCCGGGCACAAGCAGGTCAACTGCCGCAACGGTCTTGCCGTCGGGATTCTGCTTCATATAGAACGACTTTATCTCCTTTGGATAGTCGGTCACGAAAACTGCCTTTTTGAACACCTTTTCGGAGATGTATCTCTCATGCTCGGTCTGCAGATCGCAGCCCCACTCAACAGGGTAAACGAAATTCTCACCCGACTCTTTGAGCAGCTTTATTGCCTCGGTGTAGGTAACAACGCCGAACTCGTGGCTGATAAGCTCTTCAAGCCTGTCGATAAGTCCCTTTTCAAAATGCTCGTCAAAGAACTTCATTTCGTTCGGGCAGGTATCGAGCAGCGTTCTGATAACGTGCTTTATCATATCCTCGGCTGTCTCGATGACCTCGGGAAGCTCTGCAAAAGCTATCTCGGGTTCAACGTGCCAGAACTCCGCAAGGTGCTTTGGGGTATTGCTGTTCTCGGCTCTGAAGCTCGGACCGAAGGTGTATATCTTGCCCATAGCCATAGCAGCCATTTCGCCCTCAAGCTGACCCGAAACGCTCAAACCTGCTTTTCTGCCGAAGAAGTCGTTCTCGTAGTACTCCTGCTCGTTTTTGTACTCGGTGCTGTAGCCGATAGTCGTTACCTGGAACATCTCGCCTGCGCCCTCGCAGTCACTGCCCGTGATAAGCGGAGTGTTGACGTAAACAAAATTCTTGCTTCTGAAATACTCGTGCAGCGCCTGTGCAAGCACCGAGCGCACGCGCATTACAGCGTTGAACGTGTTCGTTCTTCCGCGCAGGTGGGGCATTGTTCTTAAAAATTCAAGCGTGTGTCTTTTCTTTTGCAGTGGATACTCCGCAGGGCAGGTGCCTATGACCTCAACGCTCTTTGCGTTTATCTCGACTGTTTCGTTTCTGCCCTCAACTACCGTACCCTCTACTTTGAGCGAGCTGCCCAGCTTGAGTGCGTCCTCAAAATCTATTCCCGATTCCTTATCTATAACTATCTGTATATGCTTCAGGCTCGTTCCGTCATTAAGCTCGATAAACGCAACGTTCTTTGAATTTCGCGCTGTCCTCACCCAGCCGCATACTGTAACGTCTGTGTTCACAAGTGCCTTGTCCGCAAAAACTTCCTTGATGTCAATGTGCTTCATAGAAACTACCTCCGTATGATTATTTATATTGATTTTTTCTTCCCGTTTGTTTTACGCTTACACTCTGTATGAAAGAGCGCTTTGCTTTCAGATGCAAGAGGCAAGAGGTTTGCTGCCCAAGCATCTTACCTCTTACATCTTATCTCTTACAACTAAAAAACCCGTCCTGCTTTTCAACAGGACGGGAACGTATACAAATATACCCGTGGTACCACCTGAATTACCGCGCCTTCGCACGGTCACTCTCACCGCTTAACGCGCGGTCTACGTCTTCCCTACTGACACAATTTGCGTTCGGGTCGCTGCTCGAAAGTGTTATTCACAAGGGCTCTGATACGCGGTTTTCACTGACCCGCACTCACTTTGAACGAAATCCTTTGCTACTTGTCTTTGTCATGGCATTTATCCTGCTGACATTATAGCACCACCAAAGCCCATTTGTCAAGCGCTTTTGCGGTCATTTAACGAAAAAGCCGATTTTGCAGGCAGGTGTCTGCGGTCTGTTTGGCTAAATCGCACAGTTGCGGGCGGTGATTTTCGGGCAAGATGTTGTTGAAACGGCTCGGAAAATGTGCTATACTTTAAAGGTAAAAACAAGTTTACTTTACAGCTTATAATAAGGAAATTGTTTGGTTGCTTTTGACAAACACATTTTGGGGGCTTTCCGGTCGCCCCCAAACCCCTTCGGACGAACACCCAAATAAAATAGGAGGCTAATTTTATGAACAACACATTTATTATGGATCACCCGCTTGTAAAGCACAAAATCACGCTTTTACGTGACGAGCGCACGGGTACAAAGGATTTCCGCACGCTTGTGGGCGAGATAGGCAGCCTTATGGCTTACGAGGCTCTGCGCGACCTGCCGACAGAGCTTGTGCCTGTCAAGTCGCCTATCACCGAGTCTATGCAGCCTGTACTTGCGGGCAAAAAGCTCGCTGTTGTGCCTATTCTGCGCGCGGGCGTTGGCATGGTGGACGGCATACTTGCGATGTGTCCGTCAGCAAAGGTCGGTCATATCGGTCTTTACCGCGATGAAGTCACCCACGAGCCGCACGAATATTACTGCAAGCTGCCCGACCACATTGACGAGCGCCTCACTATCGTGCCCGACCCGATGCTCGCAACGGGCGGTTCGGCAGTTGACGCGGTGAATATGCTCAAGGAAAAGGGCTGCAAGGACATACGCTTTATGTGCATAATCGCTGCGCCCGAGGGCTTGAAGCGCTTGCAGGAGGCTCACCCCGACATCAGAATATTTGTCGGCGCGCTTGACGAAAGGCTCAACGAGAACGCGTATATCGTTCCCGGGCTTGGCGATGCGGGCGACCGCATTTTCGGCACAATGTAATAAAAAGGACTTGAAAAATTCATCAAATCGGTGTATAATACTTTTTAGCAGACGGGAGCTTGTGTGACAGGCTGAGAAAAAGGTGTTCACCTTTGACCGTAGACCTGATTTGGGTAATGCCAACGTAGGTACTTGATGTTTTTTCACCACGCATTTACGCAGCTGCCCCAAACAGAGCAGCTGCTTTTATTTTGCATGAAAGGAAGTGACTTGCGCCATTCCCGAGGGCTTCGGGCGGATAGAAGGGGAGCGCCTTGTGTCTTGTATTTTTGCGATGGGAACCCGTGTTTTCGGGGTGAGAGGCAGGAAGTGACCTGCGACCGAAAATTATGCGAAAAGAGGATAAACAAGTGAAAAGAAAAAACAACCTGTTAAAACTGGTCGTGCTCTCAATGCTCATAGCTTTAGGCGTAGTCATTTCACCTATACTTCGTGTTGAGGGTATGTGCCCTATGGCGCATCTGATAAACATAGTATGCTCGGTGCTTTTAGGACCGTGGTACTCGCTTATCTGCGCAACACTTATCGGAATAATCAGAATGGCTGTTATGGGCATTCCGCCGCTTGCACTTACGGGTGCGGTGTTCGGCGCTTTCCTGTCGGGAGTTTTCTACAGGCTCTCAAAGGGCAAGATAATCTTTGCGGTGCTGGGCGAGGTCATCGGCACGGGACTTATCGGCGCGGTAGTCTCCTACCCTGTTATGCGTTTCATATGGGGACGCGAGGGACTCGGCTGGGTGTTCTACATACCGTCATTTATTGCGGGAACGCTCATCGGCGGAAGCATCGCTTACTTTTTCCTGCGCAAGCTCGCTTCAAACGGTATGCTGGGCAGAATGCAGAAAATGCTCGGCTCGCCCGTGTTTGCAGATGCAGGCAGCGTGCTTTCAAATGCGCTGACTATCGCGGCTTTCGGCGCTATCTCGTTCGTCGTTATCGAGGTAGTTGCAGGTATGTTCAAGCTCGGCGCAAAGCCAACGTCTTACGCGGCGTACGGCTCAATGGCAGTCTTTGCGTGCATAGCGCTTATATACTTTGTAATCAAAAAACTCGGAGGGAACAAACTTGCTGCGGATAAATGACATTCGCTGCGCGGTAAAGCAAAAAGCCGCGCTGATACACTGCATAACCAATCCGATATCAATAAACCAGTGCGCAAACGTGATACTTTCGGCGGGCGGGCGACCTATGATGGCGCAGCACCCCGAGGAAGCCGCGGTGATAACCGTCTCTGCGGGCGCAGTGATGCTGAATATGGGCAACATTACCGATGTGCGCAAGCAGTCAATGCTGATAAGCGCGCGCACTGCAAAACAAAAGGGTATCCCCTTTGTGATTGACGTTTGCGGCTCGGCTTGCCTGCCTACGCGCAGAGAGTATGCGCTCGGTCTTATCGGCACTTCCCTGCCGAGCGTTATCAAGGGCAACTATTCGGAGATAACCGCACTCGCCCGTGAGGACTACTCCTCGTCGGGTGTTGATGCGGATAAAACGCTGACGACCGAGGCGGTTGCAGAGACGGCAAGATCGCTTGCGAAAAGTCTCGGCACGGTGATACTCGCAAGCGGCGAGACTGACATCATCACCGACGGCAACAAGACCGCATTTGTGAAAAACGGGTGCGCACAGCTTGGCACGGTGACGGGTACAGGCTGTATGCAGGGCGCGCTTTGTGCGGCGTATCTTTCAGCAGCGGGCGGCTTTGATGCGGCGACTGCGGCGTGCGTGGTGTTTGGCATATGCGGAGAGCTTGCGCGCACCGACAAGGGCGCGGGCAGCTTTATGGTGAACCTGCTCGATGCGCTTTGCACAGTCAAAGACGAACAGATAACAGAGCTTGAAAAGACAGAAACACTTTAAGGAGGTATGACCGTGAGCCTGTTCGACCACTATTTTGACCGAGATTACGCACTTGAATTAGAGGCGTGGGGACGCGGCGAGATATCCGAGAAAGCCCTCGGAATTTCGCTCGACGAGATATTCGTCGAGTACGCCAAGGAAAAGGGCGGCTGCCCTGCGGACATCTCGCTGTTTATACAGGACACCCTCGCTTACGGCTACGATTACGGCTTTACGTCGATAGATACGGCTTTTCTTGAAAAACTCGATACGCTCAAGGAGCTTATACTCCCTGATTCAATAACCGAGATAAAAATGACCCCCAAGCTTGAAAAGCTGCTAAAGGGCAACGACGTGCTTATCCGCGGCGCTTTTGATTCGTTCGCGGAAAAATTCGCCGCAGATAACGACCTGCATTTCAGGCATTGCGACTTTTTCTTTGCGGGCTATACCTTTGAGCCTGCCAGCGAGACTACCAGCCTCACGCTGCAATTCCTCCGTGACGGCTCGGCACAAATAGAGGAAAATGTTTCATCACCCGGTTCGTCTGCGGGCAACTGCTTCGGCGGTAAGTTCTATCACGAGCTTGACAGAGAATTTTTCCTGCACAAGTCTGCCGAGGATATAGCCGATTTGTTCGGAAAGGGTCTGCATGACGCAATGCTCGAAAACGGCAGGCTCGCCGCTTTCCTCGAAAAAGCAAAGACCCACAAGCTCTACAAGGGCAAAAACTAAAGCGGAGGAAAAAACGTGAAAAACCTTGACACAAGAATATATTTTATTACCGACAGCACACCCTACACCGAGCAGGAGTTTCTTGCAAGGGTGCGCTCGGCGCTTTCGGGCGGCGTGAGCCTTATACAGCTGCGTGAAAAACAGCGCACGACACGCGAGTATATCGACCTTGCGCAAAAGGTAGGCGCGCTTGCAGCACAGTTCGGCGTGCCGCTGATAATCGATGACCGCATTGACGTTGCGCTTGCGGCAGGTGTGAAGGGCGTTCACCTCGGGCAGAGCGATATGCCCATAAAGACGGCGAGGAAAATTCTCGGTGAGGATTATATAATCGGTGCGACCGCAAAGACTGTTGATCAGGCGCTCGAAGCTTACGAGCAGGGTGCGGACTATCTGGGCGTGGGCGCTATCTACCCCACCACCACAAAGGTAAAAACGGTGCTGACTTCGACCGAAACCCTCGATAAGATATGCAAAGCCGTGCCGATACCCGTCAATGCGATAGGCGGACTGAACAAGGACAATATTGATGTGCTGAAAGGTATCGGCATAAAGGGTGTGTGCGCAGTAAGTGCGATAATGAAAGCGCCCGACCCGAAAACCGCCGCCGAGGAGCTGTCAGCAGCAGTAAAGGAAAAGCTGGGTTTTTAGTATGAGCAAATACAATAAGCTCTGGCAGTATGTCAAAGACAGCGGCAAACCGTCTTTCAAACTGACCTTTGAGCAGATACAAAGCATCTTGGGTGTGCCGATAGACCACTCTTTTCTGACGTATAAGAAAGAACTGAAAAGCTGCGGATATGAAGTCGGTAAGATTTCAATGAAAGAGAAAACGGTCATTTTCAATAAAATTGACTGACAAGGAGAAAAACTATGAAAACAGCATTGACGATAGCAGGCAGCGATTCCTGCGGCGGCGCAGGCATACAAGCCGACATCAAAACAATGACTATGAACGGCGTTTACGCTATGAGTGCGATAACCGCACTCACCGCACAGAACACCACAGGCGTGAGAGCTATAATGGAGGCTTCGCCTGATTTTCTCGCGCAGCAGCTCGATGCTGTTTTCGAGGACATTTTCCCCGATGCCGTGAAGATCGGCATGGTTTCTTCAAGCGAGCTTGTGCAGGTCATAGCAGACAAGCTGACCTTTTACAAGGCAAAAAATATAGTCGCCGATCCTGTAATGGTAGCGACCAGCGGCTCGGCGCTGATAAAGACCGATGCGATAAAAACGCTCACGGAGAGAATTCTTCCCATAGCGACACTTGTTACACCGAACATTCCCGAAGCGCAGGTGCTTTCGGGCTTGGATATAAAAAATAAGGACGATATGCAAAGGGCTGCCGAAAAGATCTGTTCCGATTTCGGCTGCGCAGTGCTGCTCAAAGGCGGTCACAGCGTCAATGACGCAAGCGATCTGCTGTGCTCACGCAGCGGCTTTGAGTGGTTTGAGGGACAGCGCATAGACAACCCCAACACTCACGGCACAGGCTGCACGCTGTCAAGCGCAATAGCTTCCAATCTTGCCAAAGGGTTTTCCCTGGGCGAGTCTGTAGGGCGCGCAAAGCAGTACATTTCGGGCGCACTTGCGGCAATGCTCGACCTGGGCAAAGGCTCGGGACCTATGGCTCACGCATTCGATTTAAAATCAATGTTCGCGGATGAAAAACAAGGCTGAAAGGAAGAATTATAATGGCTGATTACACCACGCAGATGGACGCTGCAAAAAAGGGCATCATCACGCCCGAAATGAAGATAGTTGCAAAGAAAGAGTATCGCACCGAGGAGGAGATACGCGACCTGGTCGCAAAGGGGCAGGTCGCTATATGCGCAAACAAGCTGCACAAGTGCCTTGACCCAGAGGGCGTAGGCTCAATGCTGCGCACTAAAATTAACGTAAACCTCGGTGTTTCGCGCGACTGCAAGGACTATGACGTTGAGATGAAAAAGGTACAGGCTGCTGTCGATATGGGCGCAGAGGCGATAATGGACCTTTCCTCTCACGGCAACACGCAGCCGTTCCGCCGCAAGCTGACCAGCGAGTGCAAGGCGATGATAGGCACAGTGCCTGTTTACGACAGTGTTATCCACTACCAGCGCGACCTTGCGACACTGACCGCTAAAGACCTTATCGACGTGGTAAGGCTGCACGCGCAGGACGGTGTTGACTTTGTGACGCTGCACTGCGGCATTACACGAAAGACTATCGACCAGATAAAGACCCACAAGCGCAAGATGAATATCGTTTCGCGCGGCGGCTCGCTGATATTTGCGTGGATGAGCATGACGGGCGAGGAGAACCCGTTCTACGAGTACTTTGACGAGATACTTGACATCTGCCGCGAGTACGATGTGACTATCTCGCTCGGCGATGCCTGCCGCCCGGGATGTCTTGCAGATGCAAGCGACGTATGTCAGATAGAGGAGCTTGTGCGCCTTGGCGAGCTTACAAAGCGCGCGTGGGCAAAGGACGTACAGGTGATGATAGAGGGTCCGGGTCACGTTCCGCTTGACCAGATAGAAGCGAATATGAAAATTCAGCAGACTATCTGCATGGGTGCGCCGTTCTACGTTCTCGGGCCTTTGGTTACAGACATAGCCCCGGGCTACGACCACATCACCTCGGCAATCGGCGGTGCTGTTGCAGCCTCGGCTGGTGCGGCATTCCTTTGCTACGTTACCCCTGCGGAGCATCTTGCGCTGCCAAACGTTGATGATGTTAAGCAGGGCATCATCGCCTCGCGTATTGCGGCTCACGCTGCGGACATCGCAAAGCATATCCCGCACGCGCGCGACATTGACGACCAGATGGCTGATGCACGCCGCACGTTCGACTGGGAAAAGCAGTGGGAATGTTCTATCGACCCCGAAACTGCAAGGTCTATCCGCGACAGCCGTGCGCCCGAGCATGACGACACCTGCTCGATGTGCGGAAAATTCTGCGCAGTGCGCAGTATGAACAAAGCCCTCGCAGGAGAGTACATCGACATACTCTGATGTTTTGCTGGGGACAGTTCTGCTGGAGTTTTACTGGGGGAAACCCTTTTGGAGAAGGGTTCTCCCCCAGACCCCCTTCCTAAACCTTTTAATGCTTTTTCGCCATTTGGGTCTACGACCCAAATAACGAAACCCAGTATAGCACCAACAGAACCATTCTCAACAAGACATCAAAAAGTATATCGACATAGTATTCTCTGACATGTTACATTAAAAAGTAAAGAGCTGATACCGTGAAAAGTATCAGCTCTTTTTTTTATTTGATTATTTCTATATCGGGCGAGGTGTCTGTCTGTCGGACCACGCTCACCGAGTAATCGGTAATGCCCTTGCCCTCGTTGGGAACGTTAAGCGAGTACACAAAGTCTGCCACAAAGGCAAGACAAAGCACTATCGCCGCCACGGTCAGCAGCTTTTTATTCATCTTCTTATAGATATTATCCAGAAACGGCGAGAGGATATATATTACAAGTATGCAGGCAAAGCCGAAAACTACTATTCCCTCAAAGCATATCCTGCCGTTTATATTGAGGAAATACCCGTTATAGTCCCAGTATTTGAGGTGCTGGATCTTTTCGATAAGCACACTTGTGATGTACTCTGCCGTACCGCACATCAGCACCGACCACACGAACACGCCGACCTGATTATCAACGTGCTTTTTGAAGACCAGCAGTGCAAGCGTTCCGCCGACGCCGTATATTGGCAGCCACGGGCCGTGCATAGTGCCGCGGTTGATGAACACACCGTCCTCGATAACGTGTATGCCGACCTCCCATATCCAGCCGCCGATAGAGAACGAAAAGAACAGCAGGATATAGCCAAGCAGAGTATAGTCGCGGTGGTAATCGCGGTGTCTTACGACCTTATTGGTAAAGCGGCTGAAATGGTACTTCTGCTCGTAGGCGATACCCGGGTATTCGCCAAGCTCACGCAGGTCATCAAGCGTATAGGCTTTCTCGGTCATACCCTCACCTCCTGTACTTTGTCACGGGAATACTCCTCGTTCTCGCTGTCGGGTATGCGTATGGTGAACGCAGTTTCCTGCGCGTTCTCGCCCAGCTGTTTTTCGAGCAGCTCAAGGTCAATGAACTTGTCGCTCAAGCCCTCGGAGAACTCCATACCCTCCTCGATAGCCTTTCGGCGAAGCGCGATATACACCTCTGAATGTGTTGCGGCTCTGTACGGATTTGAGAAGAATATGCCCACCACACCAATAGTCAGCATAGAAAGCAGCGTCCAGCCGAACATCGTGCAGTCTATCTTGAAAAGCTCCCACTTGTAGCCGTCCATCATCCTGCGTGAAAGGGTTATCACCTTTTTTGTCGGCATATTCGGGTTCTCGGCAAGTATGCAGGGAACCATTGCGTACGAATACTGCTTGATGAAGAAGCCTGCTCCCGTGAACGTCCACAGGGTGAGGTAGATGTCCTTTATAAACATTGTCTTTATCGGGTGCAAAGTTCGCTCTCTGAACAAAAAGCCCATTCTGCCGACCTTTGTTTTGTGGTAGGTACGGCTCTCCATAAAGAACCTGCACTCGCACACAATCATAAGGTTTGTGACGAACACCGCACGCAGAAACGCCGCAACGAAATTGAAGAAGATATCCGCTGTTTCCTTCAGCGTCTTTTTCTCCGACACCGCCGTTGCGATAGATGCCACAAACGTGAACTTGTAGGACTTGCTTCGCGTCAGCCCGTCAAAGTACATTATCGCGTTGTCGGGAAGATTCTCGAAAAAGCTGTTGTTTGTCAGCTGGTCAAGTCTCTCCTTGGCGGTCTTTGTTATCGAAAAAGCGTTGAGCAGCTTTTGTATATTCGAGCCGTCGCCCGTTGTGCCGAAGAATGTGACCTCCTTGGAGTTAAGACCCTCCATTCCGAACTGTTCATACGAGCGTCTCCACGTTTTCACGGCATCGACGTTGTGGATATGCCACTTTTTGTCCACCTGCTCGGGCGTGAGGTCATTGTCTATCATATCCTGTATTATCTCTTTTTTCTGCGCGGGATTGTATTTCAAATCAGCAACGTGTGTCATATCCCACATAGAGATGCCCTGCACGGTGGTGCTGTACTCACCCGCAAGAAAAACCATAATAAAGCATACCGCTATGCAGGCAAAGTAATTCAGCTTCATAGCGCCGCGTGCTTTTTTCTTCAGCTGTTTTCTGTTAAAAACGAAATCAGTCATCGAACCCCTCAATTTTTCTGTGATCTGTCCCCTATTGTTGTGAAAATATATATATATTATAGTTAATCTAACACGAAATGTCAAGTTTTGCGCACCTTTGGGCAAATATTTCATCTGACTTTCAAATAAGAAAAAGAGCAGCCCCGCTGACGAGGCTGCCTGTGATCGTTCAGTATAATGCGCGTATCTGCCGCAGAGAGCGCAGTACCAGCCACAAAAGCAGACCTGCGCTGATATAGGCAAGCACCTTTGTTTTGGTGCTTATCGGCGAATATGCCTCGCTGTCAAGCACACTGACGATAAACTCCTGCTTGGTCTGCTTGCCGTCAGAGGTCATTGACTTTAGCTTGTCCTTGCCGCTTTGCTCTATCGCCTCGGAAAGCGCCGAGCTTTCGCCCTTCATTGCGGCAAACATAAGCTTCTGCTGATGTTCGTAGTCACTCTTAAAGCCGAAATACGCTATCACCGCAAGCACCACCATTGCGATATTCACGGCGTAGTACATAAGCATCAGAAACAGCGGTATGCCTATTCCCGTGCTTTTTGAAAACTCCTCACGCGGATTGTCTATATGTGCCATGTTTCCTCCTTTTGTACGCCGTCAGTCCTTAACGCCGAAATTTATCTTCACCCGTGCGACCTCGCTTTTTGCGGGGAGCTTGAAATGAAATCCCCAGCCGCCTGCGCCCTGCGTGGTGAACGCGGTCATATCGCCAAACTTTTTCGTACCGCGCATCATATCGTTCAAAAACGAGAACGGCAGATACGTAAACGGGAACTGCTCGCCGTGTGTGTGACCATGTACAGACACGTCAGCGCCAGCCTTTGCGATGTCATTTATCTTCAGCGGCTCGTGCTTGAGTACGATAACGGGCTTTGCCGTATCGACCTTTTGCTGTTTGAAAATGCGCTCTATCGGGTCGCCCGACGAGTCATACTCCGAAAGCATTCCCACAAGCGTGATATCCCCCGCTATGACCGCCGTGCTGTCCTCAAGTATCGTTATGCCCGCTTCCTTTATGTACTTTGCAACATCCTCGCTCTGCATATTCTCGTGGTTGCCGTAGACAAAGAACGAGCCGTACCTGCTCCTGACCTGCTTGAATTTTTCGCTGAAATACTCCATTTCATCGACCGTAGTATTCTCGTCAAAAATATCACCGACAAGAAAGACCACATCGGGATCTATCGCGTTTATATGCTCGATGATAGTGTCTATCGTGCTTTTGTGCGCCGAGATGCCTATGTGCGTATCGGCTATCACAGCCGCCGTAATGCTCTTGTTCTGCGAGACTTTTGGGGTGTTTATCTCGTAATCGACGGTGGTTATTTGCCCCATATGGATATAGCCGATGACGCCGACTATCGTTGTTATACCGACAAGCACGGGCAGGGTCATCGCACGCTCTTTCACAAATCGCAGGAACGGATTGGTCGGCTTTAAAAATCCGCCGAAAATAAATCCGAGGATATACTTTATCAGCATTATCACAGACGTATAGATAAGCACTATGAACGTCACTGCCGACAGAAATATCATTATCTCCTTGAACGGCTTGACGGTAATGCTTTTGATATTGAACACGGTGTAGAACATATTGACAAGCAAAAGCGCGGTTATCCCCCAGAAGTACACCTGCGATGCGGGGACGTGCTTCTTCCACCAATCAAGACAGCTTAAAACGCCTACCGCAAGCGTAAAAACTATCCCTGCGAAAAACAGGAATACCATTATGTATACCCCCTTTTTCATACGATCTGGAACAGGTAGAATTTCAGATAATCGGTCTCGGGGACGCTGAGCATTATCGGGTGGTCGCACGACTGCCGCCTTGCCTCTATCATTTTAAGGCTCACGCCTGCATCGGCTGCCGCGGACATGAGCATCTTCACGAACAGCTCGTTATCCATAAAGTGCGAACACGAGCAGGTCGCAAGGTATCCGCCTCTGTGCAGGAGCTTCATCGCGCGGTAGTTTATCTCCTTATAGCCCCTTTGCGCGCTGCCGACTGTCTTTCGGTTTTTGGTGAACGCAGGCGGGTCGAGTATGATAAAGTCATAGTCCGCACCCTTTTGCGCAAGCTCCGGGAGCAGTTCGAAAACATCTGCGCACACAAAGTCCATATTGCCGTCAAGCCCGTTCTTTACAGCGTTTTCTCTCGCCGTATCAACTGCGAACTGCGAAACATCGACCGCTGTAACGTGCGCCGCACCGCCCTTTGCGGCATTCAGCGCGAACGAACCCGTGTGGGTAAAGCAGTCAAGCACCTTTTTACCCCTGGCTATCTTGGCAACGGCAAGGCGGTTGTATTTCTGGTCAAGGAAAAAGCCTGTTTTCTGCCCGTTCTGCACATCTACGGTGTAGACTATGCCGTTCTCGGTAATTTCAGTGACAGGTGACGGCGGCTTTGGCAGATAGTCCGCCTCGTACCAGCCCTTGTACTGCTCCAGCCCCTCAAGCTCGCGTATCGCAACGTCGTTTCTCTCCATTATGCCGCGCACGGTGATACCGTCTTTGGCAAGGCTCTCGCAAAGCGCCTTGTATATCACATCTTTTTTCCTGTCGATACCGAATGACAGCACCTGCGAAACGAGAATGTCGCCGTACTTGTCAACGGTAAGCCCGCAAAGCCCGTCAGATTCACCGAAGATAAGTCTGCACGCCGAAAAATCGTCACCCATTACGGTCTTGCGGTAGTCTATAGCATACTGCACACGGCGCGCAAAAAAGCTGTCGGAAAAAGTCTCGTTTGCGTTGTTTGAAAGCAAACGAATGCGTATCTTGCTTTTCTCGCTGTAAAAGCCGCTGCCCAGGTACTTCCCTGCCTGCGAAAAAACGTCGGCAATACAGCCGTTTTCGCATTCACTCGGCTGGTCTGTTATCACGTTGTCATACACCCACGGGTGTCCGCTTTTGATTTCCCTTTCGCCCTTCTTTGAAACGGTGAACGCGGGAAACTCTCTTTGTATCTTCATCTTGCTCTCCTTATTTATGTCTCGTCGGGGTAATCCCAGAAGCCGCCCGTGTGGAAATTCTCGTTGCCAAGCGGCTTTGCTGTCAGCCTGAACACCACGCACCCGTCGGGGCAAACTACCGTTTTGCTATACCTGCCGTCACCGCCGAGCCTTAACATATCGCCGCCGCTGCGGACAGCCTCCATAAGCGGATAAAGCATCATCATAGTTTTTGAGCATATGCCAAAGCCCTGCTCGTTCACGGGGCAGCCGTATGTGCAGGTGTACCTGTCGCCTATCTCCTCACCGTTGCGGCAGTATCTCTCGGTCTTGTCGCCGTGCAGAAATCCCGTGACCTCTACGGTGAACTCGTATTCTTCATCATACCACTTTTTCATAGCGATCTCCTTGTTATTATTTTTTCTTTTTCTTTGGCTCGGGCAGATCATCAAGCATCGCCTCAACAAGTCCGCAAAGGAACTGCCTGTCGTCGATATCCTCAACGAGCAGCATCGGCTTTGCGCCCTCGTAGGGCAGCTCAAGCGGCGCAGTCGGCATAAGCCTTTTCGCCGACTCGGTCGGCTTGACAAGCAGCCTGTCGTCATATATCCCCCCGAAAATCTTACCTCGGTAATAAAGAATGTACTCCCCCATCATCGCCTTGTATGTGATGTCATCAAGCTGCGAAAGCTGCTCTAAAACAAAATCGAGGTATTCCTTTTTCGTCGCCATAGCGAACCCTCCTTTTACGATAAATCGGAATTTAGCGTCTTTGACGCTAACAGTGAATAGTGAATAACGAATAGTGAAAAGTTTATAGTTAAGGTATCGCCTTCGGCGCTGACCGACCTTACTATTCACTATTCACTTTTCACTCTTCACTATTCATTGCTTATCGGCGCAAAGCGCCGATAAATTCTGATTTGTATTACTAACATTATACCTGCCGCGGCGCTGATTGTCAACGTTTGCGCACAAAAAACCGCCCGACCATAGCCGAGCGGTCTGTATTGAGTTTTTTACTTGATAGTAGTTACGTCCTCGCCGAACCACTTTTTAGATATCTCCTCGACCTTGCCGTCCTTCTTCATCTCTTTGAGAGTGTCCTCTATCTTCTTGCAAAGCTCGTTAGAGCCAAGCTTGAAACCGATAGCATACTCCTCTGCGTAAGCGGCATCTTCAAGTACACCGTAATCCTTTCCCGATGATGTCTTTTCATAGTTAGCAACAACTGAATCAAGGAAAACTGCGTCTACCATATTCAAATCAAGCTGCTGGATAGCCTCAACGTTTGTTGCAAGCTCTGTTATCGTGATGTCCTTTGCAACATCAGACTCCTTCAAAAGCTCCTGCGCGGTAGAACCGTTCTGAACAGCGACCTTCTTGCCCTTGAGGTCATCCTTGGATTTGATATCCGAGCCTACTGCTGTCATAAACACCATTGTGTTGTTCATATAAGGCTCGCTCATCAGCATCTGCTTCTTTCTCTCGTCACTTACCGAAAGACCGTTCCAGATGCAGTCGATAGTGCCTGCGTTAAGGTCCTGCTCCTTGGTGTCCCAGTTTACGTTGTAGGTCTCAAGCTTGATGTCCATTCTCTTGCAGACCTCCTGCGCAAGGTCAATGTCAAAGCCCACTATCTTGTCGTTCTCGTCGGTGTAGCCCATTGGCTTGAATGTCGCGTCAAGACCGAGTACCAGCTTGCCTGCGTCCATTACCTTTTTGAGAGAATCGTCGCTGCCTGCCTTGCTGCTGTCAGAATTGCTTGACGAGCTGCCGCAGCCCACTGCAAACAGCATTGTTGCTGCAAGAGCAACACTTGCTATCCTTTTTATTATGCCTTTCATTTTTACCTTTCCTTTCATATTATAAATATCGCACCTATGTGCACACCACAACAGATACCATAATATCACAAAACCACTGCCCTGTAAAGCATATCGCGCTATTTTCGGAGTTTTAAGCAATTTAATTACCCTCTTTTCAGCTTATTTGCGCATATTGCACAACGGATAATGAGTGCTTTACGAAACTGATGACTGTAATTTTTCGCAGGGCTTTTTGCGGATTTGTGTACAAAAAAGTGTACATATGTAAGATATTAAATTACAGCTGTTACAAACTAAACGGTCTTAAAAAACGTACAGATGTTGAAAGTTTTGATGAAATCAACCCCTATACCTGTTGAAAACTATGGGTTTTTAACATTTTCAACCGACTTTTCAACAAAAAATAATGCGTGCAGGTGAGTTTTCAACTGTCCGAAAAAATTCCTGTTACCGTTTTGTAACTTTGGGTTACAGCACAAATGTGTCGAAATTTGTATTTCGTAAACAGCACAAAACTGCACGAAAAACGAGCCGCAAGCGAAAGCTTTTCTGCTTTGCAAAGCCTTTGGGCTTAAAAAAGCATCGTGATTTTACACAATACAACTATTGGTATGCACAAGAAAAAGAGACTGCGCGAGGCAGTCTCTTTTCCCGAAATGAAGTATAATTATGAAAAAAAGAAAAAGTGTGGAGATGTCATTTTTTTCGGCAGCGCATCCCGATTCACATCGGGACTGACTGCCAATTCTATATGAAGGTGAAAGTATTATTTGACAGGAGCTTTCAAAAAATCTTTCTGCGTTTGCTTGAGTTTCTCTGCGGTGTCCTTGTGACCTTGGATATATATTACCCGTTTATTATGTTGGTTTTGTGAAAGTGCAAAGAAAGAATGCTGAAAAGAAAATGAAAACGGAGAGCAGACGGTTGGTCTGTTCTCCGTGTATAAATCATTTAATTGCCGTTGACAGCGAGCTGAACGAGGTTCATATTGATGCTTTCGCCGCCGAGCATATAAAACAGTGATGGTGCTTTTGCGTACAAAAATGCCTTTTGATTAGCAGAGAGCGAGGAATCAACGATCATCATAGGAGCCTTGTTCTTTGCCGCAAGCACGCCGCCCGAAAGAGCGTCGGGGTAATTCTGCCCTGTTGTAAGGCACACGCTTTTGCCTGTGAGAACGCTTGAAAAATAGTTGTTGACCGCAACGCAGGTCTCGTATCTGTTGCTGCCTGCGATTCTCTTGACTGTGCCGTATGCGGCAAGGGTACTTTCAGCCTTTGAGCTGATAACGCCCGTTCCGCCGATGATGTAGATATTCTTTACCGTACTCTTCACGCTTTCAAGATAGTACTTTGTTGCGCCGTCAAGCACACCGCTGCTGTTCATATACAGTATCGGTGCGTTCTTTATCGCTGCCACGCTGCCCGCCGCAAGTGTGTCGGCGTAGCTGTTTGCATACGCGATAAACACGTCTGTCGGACCTTTTCCGCGTGCGATATCCATATTCGCCGCAACGTAGACCGCCGTACCGTAGCGGTCGGGAACGTATGAACTATGTATTCTCAAAGGAGTAACGCCCTTTGCCTTGAGCTGATTTTCAACATTCTTTGAAACAACGCCCTCGCCGCCGATGATATACGCCTTTATCGCACCGAGCCTTGAGATCTCCTGCGCGGTGGCATCGGGGAGCATATCCTTGTAGGTGAGCAGTACAGGTGCGTTGAACGCATTTGCAAGCGGTGCAGAAACGAGAGAATCCGCATAGCTGTCGCCCGCCGCGATTATAACGATGTTTGAAAAGCTGGGGAAGCACTGCTTTGAAACAAGTGCCGCAGTAGCATATCTGTTGCTGCCCGCGAGCTTTGCGGTATCAACATTGGTCAGAGAAACGCCTGCGACCTTTGCGCCGTCTGAAAGCTCTGAATAATAGTACTGACCGCCTACATAGTTATAGCCCTGTACATAGTAGTAGGTGTCGGTCTGCTCTCTTGCAACGGTAAGGGTCGTGCCTGTAACGGTGTTTATCTTGGTGATAGTGCCGTTAACGTCTTTTTTGTAGACCGTATAGCCCTTGGCGTTGGCGATAGCGTCCCACTTGAGAACTACGTTTGAGCCGCTTGGCGTAGCTGTTATCTTCAGCGCGCCGCTTGGCTTGGTCATTTCGATATATCTTACGTCCTGGTCGGTGTAGTTGGAATAAACGCCTGTGACTTTTCTGGTGCTGTTGAACTGCCACATATTATAGTCGCTTGCGTAGTTTGTGCTTGTGGTGTAGTGTGCAAGCCACACGTCGTACTTCTTTTCAAGACTGCTCATGTCTATCTCGTACTCAAACCACGATTTGCAGGAAGTAACACCGCTTTGGTAGCCTGCGTTGTTGATAAGGTCGCAGAAATACGAGCAAAGGTCTGCCTTCTGTGCTTTGGACAGGTTAGCCGCAACCAGTCTGCCCGGTGCGCCGTTCCAGTCGTAAGCAGGCTCGATATCAAAATACACGGGCATTTCGAGCTTTCTGCCCGCTATCTTACGCAATGTAACGTCTGCCTCCTGCTTGACCTCCGCCTTGTTTACAGCCTGTGTGTAGTAGTAAGCGCCGACCATAAGTCCTGCCTTGTGAGCGTTGTCAACGTGCTCTTCAAAACGGCTGTCCTCTATCATCTTGCCTGCATCGCCGTATCCTCTTGCGCCTGCACGCACGATAACGAACGAATAGCCCTCTGCCTTGACCTTTTCAAAGTCGATATCACCGTTGTACAGAGAAACGTCGATACCGTATATCTTATTGAAGGAATTGAACTTTGCCTGATGTGTTACCAGCGAGCTGAAATCGGTAACGCCGACCTTCTGCTGATTTTTTATGAACTTTATATATGACGGGTCGTCATTTACATCAATGCCCTCAAGGTACTTTGCATCGACATCGACCTGCGCGTCGAGGCTTGCAACAGCCACGCCGCTTTCGGTATGCACGCCCGTATCTGCCTGCTGCGCAAAAACTGCCGATGCAGACTGAATGCAAAGCGCCAAAGCACACACAACTCCTGTCAGTTTCTTTATTACACTCATTTTCGACCTCCGAAAGTGACAAATAACCAAAATAATTTTCATACAATGCGAGATTTTATTACATTATAACAAATCTTTTATGCCCTGTCAATACGGCAAAATGCCGATTTGTCAACACTTTGTAACCTTTTGCGTAAGCATTTGTACGATTTTAAATCTTTGTTAAAAATAATATCCAAGTATAGAATATGTAAAATTTTCCGATACTACATATAGGTCTGCTTTGGCAGTTTTTGAGAGAAGAAAAACTCCCTCAAATTTATAATAAATTTTCAAAAGCCGATAAATAATGCTGAAAATCGCCCTTGATTTTGTAATTGTCCGTCAAAATGCCCACATAAATTTTGGCAGATTAAGGTATGTACAAAACGGACAAAATGTGCTATACTATCGGTAACCAAACATCAGGTCAAAGGAGGCAGCACAATGAAGCGATTGATACAAAACACCGCCGCTGCACTTTCCGTCGGCAGCTTGTGCATATGCGCGGCAATGTACCGCTACGGCGTGGCGAGAAAGCTGTATGTTATCCCGAAAATCTTGTCCCTTTTGCCGAGCGACAGCCCGTCGCAGCGGCAGTACAAGGCTGTACGCCCCGCACTTGAGGCGGGCAGGGAGTGGTTTGAGGCACAGCCCAGCGAGCAAAAGCGCATACGTTCCTTTGACGGACTAGCGCTGTATGCACGCTATCTGGCTTGCGCGGGCAGCGAGAAAACAGTCATTCTCTGCCACGGCTGGCGCGGCACGGGTCTGGGCGATTTCGGCGGGATAATCAGATATCTCTACGAGCAGCTGAAGCTCAACATACTGCTTATTGACGAGCGTGCGCAGGGCAAAAGCGAGGGCAAGCACATGACCTACGGCATAAAGGAACGCTTTGACATTGCCGACTGGGCAAGGCTTATCGCGCGCGAACACCCAAGCCACAGGATATATCTCTACGGCGTATCTATGGGCGCGGCGTCGGTGCTTATGTCGCCGTCGGCGAACCTGCCGCAAAGCGTGTGCGGACTTATTGCAGACTGCGGCTACACCTCGCCCGACGATATTTTCCGCAGCACCGCGAAAAACGCGTTTCACCTGCCGCCGTTCCCGTTTGTCGACGTTGCAGAGCTTTTCGCAAGGATATTTGCGCACTTTGACTTCTCGCAGTGCAGTGCAAAGCAGACTCTCTCGCAGTGCGACCTGCCAGTGATATTCTTTCACGGCGCGGCAGACGACTTTGTTCCTGCGTATATGTCCGAGCAAAACTACGCCGCCGCCAAGGGCGAAAAGCAGATAGTCAAAATCGACGGCGCATTCCACGCTACAAGCTATTATATTGATTTTCAAAAATACACGAGCGCCCTCAAAGCGTTTATTGAAAGGCATTAGGAGACAATTATGAAACAAACATACAAGGCAAAGATAATAAGCATAAACGGCAATAACGTCACCTACGAATACACTGATGCAGGCGGATTTGTGCAGATATCCTCGCCCAAACCGTCAGGGATAAACGTAAAAAAGGGCGACACCGTCTGGATAACCGTTGAAAACGGCGCGGTCATCAGCGTGGGCAAGCGCAGAAAGCTGCTGTCAACGCCGTTTGGCATAAAGTTTTTGGGTATCCTGGTGCTGATGATCTTCCTGCTTGTGCTGTGGCTGGTGTGGTTCATACTCAAAAAGGTGCTTATCGCAGTCGCGTGGGTGGTAATCATTCTCGCTTTCGTTGTGTTTATCTTCACAAAACTCCGACGATAGATAAATCAGAATTTGCCGCCGCGGCGGCGCGCTTGTCCGTCGCGCATTAGTTAGAGCTGGCAGCCACCTTTGTGACGCTCCGGGCTTTCATTTTGTGAG
>OMXI01000079.1 GCA_900314975.1 uncultured Eubacteriales bacterium
TGAACTGGAAGTCTCCCGCTGATTATATCAGCGCCTTCCTTTCAAATGGTGAACTTTTTTGAAATCTTTGTATCACATCATTGACAAACCGACATTTTTATTATTTTGAGAAAAATGCTGCGGTGCTTGTATTTTCAGCATTGTTTACAAAAACAGGTGGCAGATTTTATCATTTGTATGAAAAATAGGTGTTGAAAAATCGTGCGCTTTCTGCTATAATATACTGGATAGTGTATATCAAGGAGAATTGTAATGAAAAATATATTGAATAAAATAGATTTGCTCAACAACAAAAAGCCCAAGCTGAACGCGGTACTTGCTGTGCTGGCACTGCTTGCGGTGTTCTGCCTTAAAACTGCGCTGACGATGCGCACGGCAAACTGGTACGCGCCTACGATAGTTGGCTGCTGCGGCTTTGCAGGTATCTTTATGCTGCTTGTTTTCAGAAACAGGCGTGTGTTCATTACCAAAGGTGGTATTTTCGTAATCGCTATGGAGCTGCTTGTCGGCGGTTCGTTCCTTTTTAACGGACTGGTGCTGCGCGTAAAGGCATATTGCTTTATAGGCATTGTATTTACGATTCTGCTGCCTATACTGCATTTCATCTTTGCAACGCATGACCGCGAAAAACTGACGCAGCGTTTTTGCATGACGCTTGCGCTGTCGTACATAGTTCTGCTGACGGTGAATATGTTCAGAGGTCCGATACTTGTAAAATTCCAGTACGGTGCGATAATGGGAAACAGCAATCTGCTGGGCTATTACCTTGTGGTGCTGATACCAGCGCTCACATATCTGCTGCTGAAAAAGAAGGATACATCCTTCAAGAACAAGGCAATTTGCTGGGGGCTGCTTGTCAGTGCGCTGTCTATGCTTGTTTTTACAAGCTCAAGAACATCTGTTTTGGCGTTGTTCTTCGGTATGGGATACTTTCTTATTACTGCGTTTATCAGCCGCGACAAGAGCAAAAAGCGTGAGTTCAGCAAGCAGCACATTATCACTGTAGTCATCATTACGGTCACTGTTCCTTTTATACTGTTCTTTATGTTATCGACGGTGAGAAAAGAGCTTATAATCCTTGAACACAAACTGTTTTCAAGCAAGTCGAGTTCAGCTTCATCAAAAGACGATAAGGATGACGACCTTGAATCAGATTTTTCCCTGGACTACTACATCAAGGGTCTTGACGGCGAGGGTGAGGACAGCTTTACCTCGGGCAGAATGACCATATGGAAAGACTTTACCAAGCACGTCGGCATTATGGGACACGCGAGTGAACACAGAGAAATAATAGAGGAAACGAGAAAATACGAGCACGCAAAGGCTCACAACGTTTATTTGCAGGTTGCATACAACGCGGGTGCGGGCGCAGGTGCGGCCTATCTGATTGCTGTTGTGTTTATCGGCATAAGGGCACTGATGCTTTTTGCGGGAAGCGTAACGGCAAAGAAAAAGCATAATCTTGAACTGCTTTTGAGCTACAGCTTTTTTATCGGCTTTGCCATAACCTCGCTTACATCTGACGGATATATGATTTTCAACTACTTCCCTGTTACAATGTTCTGGTTCACCGCGCACAACTATATGTTCAAGGATAAGCAGATTCAGGAGGTCAATGAGACCGAATCACAAGACACGGCTGAACTTTAATTCCCGTGTATACAGCACTGCTTTTACAGCTCTGATACTTCGCAGATGCGTTGTTTCAGAGCTTTTTATGTGTTCTACTAAAATAAGTCTGATTTTCTTCTATAATTATGCGATTCGTATTGACATTATATCAATTTTATGATAATATATTTTTAACATTTTAGGAGGGAGTGTCTTTATGGAAAGAATCAAAACAAAAGCATTTTCATTTATCACGGCATTTCTTATGGTATTTGCGTTCTTCACGCTGCTGCCCGAGGGAACGCTGACAGCAAACGCACAAACGCAGACCTATGAGCTTAAACTGTTCGGCACACAGGTAACCAGCGACAACGCCAAGGATATCCTCGGTGACGGCGCAGCAAGCTACGATGCGGGCAGCAATACCCTTACTATCAAAAAGGACATCACCAAAACAGATTATATCCTGAAGAACGAGATCAAAGGTCTGACAATAAAGACCACAAAAGCACTTACCCTTAAAAGCACAAATGACCCGGGATTGTGGCTTATCAAGGACGCAACTATCCAAACAAACGGAAAGCTGACTATCAAGGTCCCCAGCGGCTGTTATGCCATATTCTGTTCTATCACTGACAGTAACAATCCTGTTATCACTATAAAGGATTCGGATATAGAATTCAATACTGAAGCAGGTATACACGGCTACAATAACAATTCCACCCTTAATATCATCAATTCAAACATAAAAATGACAACTAACCCCAGTCAAGGTGCGATAAGCGGTTTCAATAAAGGCGTGTATCTCACCAACTGCTTTGTAAAGACACCCGCAGACGCAGTGATAAAAAACGGCGGACTGTATCCCAGCAGCACCAGCACAGCACCTGTGAAATCTGCCGAGATATGCAGGGGCAGACTCGCTGGAAAGAACAGATACGCTACAGCTGCGGTAATTTCTCAAACAAGCTTTGATACTGCTTCAAATGTCATATTGGCAAGCGGTGCAAGCTATGCTGATGCACTTGCAGGCGTTCCGCTTGCAAAAAAGCTTGATGCACCGATACTCCTAACCACACCTGACACACTTTCTGCTGAAACGCTTGCAGAGATAAACAGGCTCGGTGCAAAGAACGTCACTATTCTCGGCGGCGAGGGCGCTGTCAGCAAAAACGTTGAAAATGCTCTTATAGCCAAGGGCTGTAAGGTCGACAGGATACAGGGCAAATCACGCTTTGGCACGGCTGCTGCCATAGCAGATAAGATAAATACTGCTCCGACAGATCTGTTCTTTGTATACGGACTTGATTATGCAGATGCACTTTCTGTAAGCCCTGTTGCTTCAAATATGGGCGCGCCGATAATCTATCTGACCAAGGACGGCGATATGAATGCTGAAACTGCTGCATATCTTGCAGCACTCAAAAAGAAAGGCTGCGTAAAAGCCGCATATGTCATCGGCGGAGAGGGAGTTATATCAAATGCTATGATGCAAAAGGCTTCCGATGCGATCGGTCTTGTCAGCGGCAAGCAGGTGACAAGAGTTTCAGGCGCTAACAGATATTCCACTTGCTTAAAGGTCAACACATCATTTGCACCCAGCGTACAGAACAGTATGATATGCGCAGCTACCGGTCTTGACTTCCCCGACGCACTTGCAGGCGGCGTATTTGCGGCAAAGCACGCTGCACCGCTTTTCCTTGTAAACGGCAAGGCTTCACCCAGCCTTACAAGTGAGCAAAAGCAGTATCTTTCAGATAAACAGCCAAACGGCATGGCGATTTTCGGCGGCGAAGGAGTTGTTACAGACAAGACTGTCAGCGAGATCAATGCTGCCTCCGTTTCAAAATAGCATCACAAAAGCCCTCGTCCGTGAGGGCTTTTGCTTTTAACCGAGGCTGCCGAAAAGCTTGTGACCTCTTTATAAAGTCCGCACTTTTTAAAGTTAGGCTTTTCTAACCAAAAAATTCATCTTTTTGTCGGTTTGTCAATGATGTGATACAAAGATTTCAAAAAAGTTCACCATTTGAAAGGAAGGCGCTGATATAATCAGCGGGAGACTTCCAGTTCAAT
>OMXI01000060.1:0-9882 GCA_900314975.1 uncultured Eubacteriales bacterium
GTTTTTTTTGCAATTATATTATACCACAAAAAGAAGAGCTTTGCACTACCTTTTTGGAGTGCGAAGCTCTCTTTTTTGCTCTAGGGCTGCAACAGCCCCCTCAATAACTCGGCAAACATATGTCGACAAATTTGTACGTTAATCAAAGCCATAGGAAACGGAAGAGATACACCCGTCAAAATATACAAAATCGTCGTCTTTGAAGTTCCACACTGCCTGAAACTTTGTCGGCAGCTTAATGCCGCTGTTTGATACCTCGTAGCCGCTGCAAAGCGCAGTCCAAGGGGTTTTATCGTCTTTTCTGTCGGTAGTGGTGAACGAAATCATCTCGTAGTCCTCGTTGAAAGTGAAAACGCCGCTTGCGGTCTGTCCCTTGTAAGAGATAGTGCCTTTCACCTCGTAATCGTTTATCTGCTCAAAGCTCACATAATCCTGCGTAAGAATCGTCGGCGCGAACAAGCTCTCCGCAAGGAAAGTCGCAAGACAAGCCCTGTCCATTTCCTCGCCCGTCTCGTTGAAAATAGTTATCAGCTTTGCGATAACGCCCTTCATACCGCCTTTTCCGCCCTCGTAGTAATCGTATCCCTGAAACGGCACACCGAACATGCTTGCGTCATTCAAAGCCATTCTGCACGGCTCTTTTATAAAATTATACTGCGTGTAGTCCATTTTCAACTTTGCACCGTTTTTGCCCGTTTTGAAATCTACATTGCGGTACTCCATTTTGAGATACGACATCTTCGGTTTGCCGATATATCCGCACTTTTCGACGTATCTGCGGATAGCAGTCGGCATTTTCTCAAAATCCTTTTCGGTGAAAACTTCTCCGTCAAGGTCAAGCCTGTTTTCCTTTACGAGCCTTTGCGTGTCCTTTTTAAACTGCGATTTAAGCGGCGAATAGGGGATATTGAACCATATCATCGCAATTCCCACAACAGTCAGCACCGCACCGATAACAATAAACATCCGTTTTTTTCTCCTTGTTCTTTTCATATTTTTAAATCTCCTCCGCGTACTTTTCTATCTTCTCCATACCCGCGTACAGCTTGCCGTAAAGGCGGAAAAGCTGGAAGATCTCCTCCTCGCTGAACTGCGAAAACAACAGTTTAAGCGTCTGCGAGTGCCTTTCGCCCATTTGCTGCGCATATTCGCCTGCCTGCTCGGTCAGCTCGATTATTACAGAGTTTTTTTCGCCCGCAGCCAGCCGCACAAAACCCTTCTTTTCAAGCGCTGATGCGAGCTTTTTGATGTTTTGCCGCGAACAGCCCATAAGGCTGCCCACGCTTGTAAGCGTTCGCGGTTCGGGGCAGCTTGCTGTCATAGCAAGCAGCAGCCATTGCTTCATAGATATCTGCGTCTGAAGCTTTTCGCCTGCGGTCTGCATTCGGTTCTGCAGGATGAAAATGCTCGCAAAAATCGCTTTTATGCGGTTTTCTGTGCAGTCGCCAAAGCTCTCGTACATCTCGTTCATTTTCATTTCGGTTGCCTCCTTGATTTTGTGGTAACAAGTTACTATACACAGTATAGCAACTTGTTACCACTTTGTCAAGAGCCTCGAATTTATTTTACTGATTTAACATTCGCTGCGGCAAAACTACCGCTCGGTAGCTAAATGACTACCGTTCGGTAGCTAATTGACTACCAATCGGTAGCCAAAAGACTACCAATCGGTAGCTAAATGACTACCGCTCGGTAGTTCGCAAGCAGCTTTTTGACATTTAGAAATAATATGTTCACATTTGAGCCTCATGGCAAGCGGTTCGGGGAGTACACAGGCGGGCGCAAGGGTCAGTTTGTTTTTACGGGGATTGAGAAACAAGCGTTGCGTAACAGCGGTTATTGCTGAAATGTAAAAGCTGTCGGGTTAGCCTTGACAAACCGAGAGAAAGCGGTTTATAGTAATCTTATGCCATTGGTATATAGAAAACCCCGATTTAGATGAGTATTGCAATAAATAAGAATTTGCAGGGGTACGTTTGGTGAATAATCGGGCTGGAACTCTTTTGGAGAAGAGTTCCCCCCGAGCCCCCTCAGAAACCTTTTATTGCTTTTTCGCCATTTGGGGACACGTCCCCAAATAACGAAAAAGTAGTGAGAGTTTATAAGAGAGCGCGAAGAAAAATCGCCAGCTCTAACTAATGCGCGACGGACAAGCGCGCCGCCGCGGCGGCAAATTCTGATTTACCGCTGCAATACAAAACGGAATTGGGGATACAGAAATAAAAGGGGGGAGACCAAAATGGCAGCAATAATAGAGATAAAAAACATTACAAAAGAGTTCAAGGTACTCAACAGGCGCGAGGGGTTAAAGGGTAGCCTGAAAGACCTGTTTTCGCGCAACTACAAGACAGTGCGCGCGGTGGACAGCGTTTCGATGAGCATCGAGCAGGGCGAGATAGTGGGGTATCTTGGTCCTAACGGTGCGGGAAAAAGTACGACGATAAAGATGATGACGGGCGTGCTTGAACCGACCTCGGGTGAGATACTTGTAAACGGGTGCGTGCCATACAAAAACCGCACGAAGAACGCACAGAACATAGGCGTTGTATTCGGGCAGCGTTCGCAGCTGTGGTGGGCTTTGCCGCTTATCGAGTCGTTTAAGCTGCTTAAAGACATTTATCAGATTCCCGATGCGGACTATGAGGGTATGCTTCAGCTGTACCGTTCGCTCGTTGATATCGAGCCGCTTTTGCACAAGCCTGTGCGGCAGATGTCGCTGGGGCAGAGGACTTTGAGCGATATTCTTGCGGCATTTCTGCACAACCCCAAGATAGTGTTTCTTGACGAGCCGACCATTGGACTTGACGTTTCGATGAAGGCGAAGATAAGAACGCTTATACACGCGCTGAACAAGGAAAAGAAAACCACGGTAATACTTACTACGCACGATATGGGCGACGTTGACGCGCTTTGCCGCAGGATTGTTATAATCGACCACGGCAAGATGCTTTACGATAATGACATTGAGCATTTAAAGAGCTTTTTCGGCTCGTACAGAACGCTTAAAGTGCGCGCTGACGGTGAGCTTGCAAAGCAGACGGAAGCTATTCAGAAAGAGTTCCCCGAATTTTCCGTTTCGGCGGACGAGGAAGAGGAGTGGATATCGGTACTTGTTGACGAGGAAAAGCAAAAGGTGCTTGACGTTCTCGCGCAGCTGCAAAAGACGCACAGGATAAGGGATATGCAGCTGGAGGAGATTTCTACCGAGGAGGTAATAAAGAAAATATACGAGGAGGGAGTGCGATGAAAGCAAAGAGATATCTCGCGCTCACCCGTGCGGGAATAATAGAGGAGATGCAGTTCCGCGCCTCGTTTCTGATAATGGTAGTGGGCAATCTGCTGTACCTTATTGTTGTGTACTTTTTGTGGAAAGCTATCTACGCATCTGCGGGTACTGACGTTGTAAGCGGTATGACGTTCAACGATACGATGATATACCTTGTGCTTGCAACGGCACTGTTCAATTTTCTCGATTTGTACACGGTATGGCAGATAGGGCGTGACATACAGACGGGCAAGATAGTGCTTGACCTGCTGAAACCGATGGAGTACCGAAAGTATCTTTTCTGGTCATACTCCGGCTCGTTTGTCACACACTTTTTCCTTACGTTCGTACCGACGTTTATCGTTGTGGCGGTGGTTACGCACGGCGCGATACCGCTTGGGATAAACATTTTATACTTTATGATATCGGTGGTAATGGCTATCTCGATAAACTACAGCATTGATTTTTTCGTGGGAACGATTTGCCTTTACACCGAATCGATATGGGGAATAAATATAATGAAGCAGGTGATAGTTCTGCTTTTGTCGGGCGCGACGATACCTATCGCGTTTTTCCCCGAACCGCTCAAGTCGATAGTTTACTATCTGCCGTTTCAGTCGATATACAACGCGCCGCTTTCGCTTTTGCTCGACTCAAGCCCGAGCGCAGAAAAGGTTCTGACGACGCTGGGTATGCAGCTTTTCTGGTGCGTGGCTATGCTTATCATAAGCAAGGTCTTCTGGAAGGCTTCGCTGCGGCAGATAACGGTGAATGGAGGCTGACGGTATGAAAAGAAAAGGATTGCGCTTCTATTTACACATTTACAGAAAGATTCTTGCGCAGGATATAAAGAGCAAGATGAGTTACCGTGCGGACTTTATCATTTCAACTCTGGGAATGATATTTACAAACATTTCGGGCTTTGTCGGGTTTTGGATACTGTTTCGCAATTTCCCGTCGATAAACGGCTGGACGTATCACGAGATGCTGTTTTTATACGGTTTTTCGCTGGTTTCGATAACGCCTGTACAGTGCCTTTTCGACAACAACTGGAGCCTGCGTCAGCAGGTGTACTCGGGGGATTTTATCAAATACTGTTTCAGACCGATAAACCTGTTTTTCTACTATCAGTCGGAGGTATTTGACATAAAGGGGCTGGGGCAGCTGGCTTTCGGCATAGGGACTATCGCTTACTCGTGGAGCAGGATAGGGCTTGCGTTCACGCCTTTGGTGCTGCTAAAGCTGATAGTTTTTCTTATCACGGCATCGCTTATTATGATCGCTTTGCAAAACGCTGCGGCGGCTACATGCTTTTGGATACAAAACTCCTTTTACGTGCTTGACCTGGCGTTCAGGTTCAAAGACTACGCAAAGTACCCTGTAACGATATTCAGCACCGTTTTCCGCTTTATATTCACATTTATCGTACCGATAGCGTTTATCGCGTACTATCCGAGTCTTGTGATACTGCGCCCTGACGAGATACCGCTGCTTTCGTGGCTGTCGCCGTTCATAGGTATCGCGTTTTTCTTTGTCAGCTACAAGATATGGATGCGCGGTGCGACGCGGTACAGCGGCACTGGCTCGTAAATACAAAACAAAAACAGCACCCACGCTAAGACGGGTACTCATATAGAAGTTTTGCCCCTGAGCCTTTCAAAGTGCTCAGGGGCATTGTACTTATTGTTACTAAGCTAAATCAGAATTTGCATACTAAAAATGCGCATAGAAAGGATAAAATAAAGAAGAAAAAACATATTTTATTTTTCTTTTTTAGAAGATACAATGCAAATGAACCAAAAGATACTGCAAAGCATAAAGCCGAATATTTCGACGAAATATTTGATTTTCCAAATGTTCCCATCAACAATAATATACAACCAACTATTGAAATAATGGCAAAGAATATGCTGAATATCAATTCACCAATATTATGATTTTTCACTTGATTTCACCTATATATTTAAATTCCGATTTATGCTAGTAATTATAGCACAGTATGGAAGGTCTGTCAATAGAAACGCCATAGTACTTCTGACTTTGTATCAGAAATACTATGGCGAAAAACTTCTTTATCAGCGCAGCACTTATGTGAGTGCTGTATTTTTTAATGAAATTATGCTGCGGCAGCGGTGGTTATCTTTTCTGCTGTTTCGTCAGAAATGAGTGTCGGTCCGCCGAGGGTGACTGTCTTTTTCACTCCCTGCTCCTGCGCGAACTGCTGTGCTGCGTCAAACCGTGCATTTGATACCAAAAGCAACGGGGCATCATAGAGCATTGCGAGCGGTGCGCCCGAAAGTCCGTCGGGGAAATCTGCGCCCGATGCGAGAACTGCCGCGGCTGCATTTAGGAAATACTTTTCGGCAACCAGCTTTGAGGTCTCGTATCTGTTTTTGCCGCCGATACGCTCGGTGGATTCAAAAATCTCTGCGAGCTGCTGCTCGGTCTTTTCGCTTACTGCGCCTGTGCCGCCGATAATTGTTGCGCTGCCGTTTTCCACAGCTGCAAGGAACTCGGTCTGCGCATCGGTAAGACCTGCCGCACTTGTGAGAAGCAGCGGCTTGCCTGTTGCGGAGGAGGATATTGCATCTGCAAAATCCAAGCCTGATGCGATAAGTATTTCGCCCTGTGCTGCACCGCATTCTTTGAGCACTTCAAGATTGGTCTCGTAGCGGTTTTTGCCTGCAAGCCTTGTAACATCGTACTGCTTGTCGCTGAAAGATGTGAGCAGCTTGTCAAGTCTGTAGCTTACTGCGCCGTCGCCGCCGATGATGTACACCTTCTTGCCTGCGTCCATATTCTGCTTGATATACTCGGCGGTGCTTTCGGGGTCTGCGTTGCTTGTCAGAAGCACGGGTGCGTGCTTGACCCTGGCGAGACTGCTTGCGGATAGCGCGTCGGCAAAGTCTGCGCCCGATGCGACGATAACGCAGTCAAAGCCCTTTGAGGAGTCGTCAAGAGCGAACCTGTCGGCTATCTTCTTTGAGGTCTCGTATCTGTTCTTTCCGTAGATACGCATACTTTGAGCGGGTCTTGAGCCGACGTAAACGAGGGCGTAGGTGCCGCGATTTTGGTTGGTGTAGCCGATCACAAGTTCGCCGTTTTCGTTGAAGGAGAACTGCGCGTCAAGTATCTGCGCGGTGCCGCCCTGGTACTTGACAAAGTAATACTGTCCGCTGCTGAAAAGGCTTTCGTCTTCGCCGGGGATACATCTGAAGGTAACGTCAAAGCTGCCGTCAAGCGCAGCGGTCTGCTCCTTGCCGAAGGTCTGCTTTCTGCTGACGGTGTTATTGCAGTAGATGATAAGGTCGGGTGATGCGCCGACCGCTGCTTCTACGGCTGCTCTGTCATTTTTTGCGACATCCTTTTCCTCGATGACGCTGTATTTCATTTTATACTCGACGTCATAGCCGCTGCGGACAGTCTCGATATCGTCATCGGGAACGCCGAGGGCTTTCATCTGTTCAAACTCGCCGTCAGTAAACTCTTTGCCAAAGAGTGTGAGCTTGCCCGCATCAACGCTGACCTTTTCTGTATAGTAGCTGTCGATAGCGGTGAGGTTTGCATAGTAGCTTGACGGGTAGTGGTTTGCGATCATCGGCTCAATGTTGCCGAAAAGGGTGGCGGATCTCTCGAACAGGCTGGGGAAATCAGCCTTTATCGCGGGTGCGAAAACTCTTATCATTGCGGGAAGTGCCTGCTTTACGAGGGCAAGATCCTGCGCGGAGAGCTTGTCCTTGGTCTCGCTTCCGTCGATGAAATCGGAGATAGTCTGCGGCAGCGAATCCATAGTCTGCTTATACTCGATAGAATCGGGCGGGTATGAAAGCAGCGAGAGCAGCGGCACGATCAGGGGTGAGCTGAAGCCAAAGCCCTTGAAGGAATCTGCGAGGAAATCGGTTATGTTATAGTCCTCGCCGCCTGTTATCAGCTTGGCAACGAACGGCGGAATGCTGTCGCGCTCGGCGTCGTAGGAGGCTCTGGTGATGTTATCGGAAAGCAGCAGAGAAACGCTGTCGAGAAACTCGCCCATATCGACGGGGTCAGCGGTGACGGTGATGTTTTTGCCCGTTTCGGAATCCTTGACCACTTCGGTCTTATCCTCGATACTCAAGCCGCCAGACAGGGAGATGACCTTTGGCTGAACGGTCTGCTTTTCGCGCGGGATAACAAACTCTGTACCTGCTCTTTCAAATCCCCAGCCCTGCAGTGCAAGCCGCGGAACGATGTCGTTGGGGTCGATGATATTTTGGATATTCGTATAGCCGAGTGCGGCAGAGCTTGCACGCGGTGTTGCAAAGGTATAGTCGTACAGGTCTGCCTGGGTAATGCCGAACGCACTCAGGTTTTCGTTTATCAGCTTGCCTGTGATATCTGCGACTGCGCCGCCGCGGCTGTAGCCGACTATCCACAGCTTTGCGCCTGTGAGGTCGTTATCGCTTTCATACTGGAGTATGCGTGAGAAAACTCTGCGTGCGGCTTTGGTAAAGCCCTCTGCGTCGCCCGATGTGCCGACGGTGAGATTGCTCTGCCATTCTGCGCCGTAGTTGATACCGTTGATAATTACTGCGACGAGCTTATCGCCGCTGTCGGTGGTCTTGCTCGCCATTATCGTGCCGACGGTTTTGCTTGTTTGCTTGTCCATTTCCGCTGCGGTGATGGAATCCTCGTCAAAGCCCGTATTTTTGAGGATATCGTACACGCTGCCTTTTTCGTCCTTATCTGATGATGCGGCAGACAGGCAAAGCGACATTGTGGTAAGATGCTCGTCGCGCTGTGTGGAGGGTCTTGTAAAAAACGCGTCGGTGTAGTAGTATGTGCCTGTTGCGCTGCTTTCGGCGGCTTTATCATAATATGAAAAGCTGCCTTTGTATATCTTGTGCTCGCCGTCGTGCGCGAACGCGCTTGCTGGCAGCAGCGTTATGAACATTGCTGCGCTGACGGCAAAGGCGGTCAGGCGTTTTCTGATTCCCATTATTTTAACTCCTTTCGTGGTTTAACAGTTGTTTTAGAAATTATACTGCAAAATGGCGCGCGGTGTCAATAGCTTTTTGGACGTTTTTGCCTATTTTTACGCGGTTTGCTTTAACTTTGCACAAAAAGGCAAGCCGTGTTTTGTTCATTCTTCCAAAATTGATTCTTCTATGCACATTTTTGGGCGGCTGAATTGTTTATAGTAAAGAGGGTCAATTGAAAGGAGGATTTTTATGAAAAAAACAATAGCCGTAATTCTTGCGGCGGTGGTGCTGGCGGGCTGTGCGCAGGTGCCGCAGAACGTCAAGGACAAGTACGGTTCAAGCTCGGCGCAGGACACGCAAAGCAGCACAAGCAGCGCCCAAGACAGCAGTGACGACAAGGTGGATATATCGCAGCTTGACGAGTACAGTGCAAAGCTAAAAGACTATGTCAAGCAAAAGGGCTACGACACGAATTTCTTTTTGCCCGATAACCTGAAAATAAACAGCGCAGGCGAGCTTTACAATTTCAAGATGAAGCAGGCAAGCGGTGCTTATGAAAAGTTCCCGCAGGTGTACAAATACTGTTTCGGCAGCGACTTTGCAAGAGACAGCGGTGCGGACGATATAAGCAAGCTGGCGCTTTCTGACGGCGAAAAGGAGATAGCGGGCTTTATTCACATTCGTTCAATTTTTGATGAATATGTGCGCTTTATTGACAGCAGGGGCTTTGACGAAAAAAGTAATTACTACACCACCGGGCTGAACATCGGCAGCACGGGCTTTATCAATTTTGATAACAACTATGACACCAATGCCTACAGAGATTTCGAGGATTATAAAGATGTCTACTACAGCAGGGGCGAAAGCGACAGCGAGCAGCTTTTGATGTCAGATGGCAGCCGATACAGTTGTGACGAGGCAAGGGCTTATGCCGAGAAGTTCACAAACGGGCTTTTGCAGATATACACCGCAGATTTCGAGTACAAGGTCAAGGTCGTGCGCGTGTTCAGAAACGATGATGCCAAGCACCTTTTCTACATTATCTTTCAGAAATACTACAAGGGCACGCCGATAAGCGACCTGCTGACGTATGAGTACCACGAGCCGATACATACCAAGTGGCTGCACTGCACTTGCTTTATGGGCGGCAGGGAAAGGCTGCTGGACTTTGATGCCCCGTACGGCTTTGAAACGCTTGAAAGCAGCGAAAGGGTGACGGACAAGCTGATACCCGTCACAAAGGCGGTAGACATAATGCACGAAAAGCTTGCAGAGCATATCAAGCTGAACATTTTTGATGTGAAGCTGATGTATTTCAACGAGTATGACGGTTCGAGATATGAAAAGGCGGTCGAAAAGTGGGAGAACAGCGGACATCAACCCCTGCCCGAAGATGTGCAAAAGGACATGTACCAGCCGGAAATGAACGAGAACAACGAGTACAGCTGCTATCCCGCGTGGGTGTTCTATATACCCAAGCAGGACCAAGCACCGAGCAAATACGGTGTATCTGAAATCGAGCGGCACTGCAACTACATAGTTATAAACGCGCGCACGGGCGAGATGAAAAGCTACATTGACCCTGCGAGCGTGAACTGACAGCGGCTTTGTTTACTGTATGTTTACAGAACTGAAACAACTTTCCCGAGTGCAAAAGGC
>OMXI01000060.1:9906-23195 GCA_900314975.1 uncultured Eubacteriales bacterium
CGGCGGTTATGTTGACAGCGTGCGCGCAGGTGCCGCAGAACGTCAAGGACAGAAACGAGGAGCTTGAAAGCATACGTGAGGCGGAAAGCTCGCAGGCGGCGGAGGCTGCTTCGGGGGCTGAAACGGCGCAGACGGACGAGTACGGTGACCTTGACTACATTCGCGCGCATCTGAAAGAAGATGCGTCAAAAAAGTACGGCAAGCTGACAGTCAAGCGGGCAAGTGCGGGTGATGCGAAGTCGATGCCGACATACAAGGTCGAGGTCGGCGGAAACCCGAGCTGCGACATAAAGCAGCTTGGAAAGGCATTCTTCGGAGAGGATTATGAGACAAAAGGCAAGTGCGATTACATTACAGTCGATGCGGAAAAGCTGCCCGCTGCGCCCGAAAAAAGCAGTGACCCGAACGTTGACCTGCTGGATGAGCAGGACCAATACTTGTACAAATGCGCCAACCTGTACACCCATTATTCGCTTATGATAGACCAGGGCAAGAAGGGCGAGGAGCCGCCTGATACGTTCCGCGCTGCCGGCATTTCCGACGGCGGCGCTGTCAACGGCAGACAGACGACGTGGAAAAATCAGCGCGAGTTTTACGACAAATATTACAACAAGACAACAGGCTCGCAGTCGACGTCTGTAAAGGCGTACTATCCTATGCTTGACGAGCTGCCGGGTGACAGCTACAAGATGACCGACGGAAATGACTGGTCGGTAAAGGACGCGGTGAAATTTGCAGAGGATACAGCAAACAAGACGATGACACTCAATGATCCTGCGAAATACACCTACAAGGTTTATAGGGTAGACGTGAATGGCTGGAAAAACGGTGCTTACGGGTACAGCTTCTGGTTTACCTTCTGTGACGAACAGGGAAACATGTATGATACCGATTCCGAGCGCGGACAGAGCGTTGAGGAGCAGCACGTTTACAAGGGCGAGAGGTTTTTCATAATGCCACGGGTCATTATGGAGTGTATCGCCAAGGACGAGGTCTTTGAAATGCAGAAGGATATAGCGTACAAGCCGACAGAAAAGACAGAGGACAACGAGAAGCTGCTGACACTGAGCGGTGCGATGAAGCGCTTGCAGGGCGAGCTTGCAAGGCATATGGATATTGACTTTGACTCGGCGCAGCTTTGCTACTGCGTGACCTGCGACAAATATCCCTCAAAGGATTACGGTCACCTTGTACAGTTCCACGTTGACGTATGCACAAAGACGTGCGAGCTGACGGCGCGTCCTTACTGGTGCTTCAAGGCGGGCAACAACGGCAACGTGTGCTGGAATATGGGTGCGTATTATTACGTTGATGCGGTCACGGGCGAGGTGCATATAACGATGAGTGCAAACGGCGCGTAACGGGTGAGATGAAAAGCTACATTGACCCTGCGAGCGTGAACTGACAGCGGCTTTGTTTACTGTATGTTTACAGAACTGAAACAACTTTCCCGAGTGCAAAAGGCGACAGCGTGCGCGCAGGTGCCGCAGAACGTCAAGGACAGAAACGAGGAGCTTGAAAGCATACGTGAGGCGGAAAGCTCGCAGGCGGTAAAAGAGCCTTCGCCAGAAACGGTGAGCAGTTCGGACTTGGTTAAGGAAAAGACTGATACAAGCGAGTACACAGACCTTGACTACATACGTGCGCACCTGAAAGAAGATGCGTCAAAAAAGTACGGCACGATAACGGTCAAGTACGCAAGCGCGGGCGAAGCAAAGACTATGCCGACATATAAAATTGAAGTGGGCGGAAATCCGGAATTGGACTTTTCAGCAATAACAAAGCAAATCTACGGCGACAAGTATGATGTGGACAATAAAAGTCTGTACTCCGTTGTTCCGTATGATAAGGAAAAGACCGAACCGACAGAGGAAACAATGCGACCCGAGCTGAAATACCGTGCACCTCAATCGTTCTTTTATGATATAAATGAGTTTTATCCAGATAAAAATGATGGTATGATATCCTCGTTCACATTTACAGACGGTACTTGCTGGGGTTCTCAAACGGGTGCGATAGCTGTGGGCGATGACTACTGGTGTGACCAGCGCAATCCTACTCCGACTGCAACATATTTTCCAAGTTACGAAGATATAACAAATATTTCATACAAAATGAAAAGCGGTACGGAGTGGAAACTGACTGACGCAGTAAAGTTTATAGAGGATTATTGGAACAAGTGCTTTTCGGCAAATGACAGCGACAAGTATTTATACAAGGTGTGGCGCGTCGATGTTCTGGCGCTGTCAGAGAACTACGGCTATAAGTTCACGCTTGCACAGTTTGATGAAAACGGCTGTTGTTATGATACAGACACATACGACATTTTTACGAGGGAAAAGAACAAAGCACAGCAGAACAAAAGGTTTTTCCTTGCACCCGAAAGCTCGGCATACTGCATTGAAAAAGAAACGCTGACGCGATACATCAAGGGTTATTCATACAAGAAGGTTGAAAAGATTCAGGATAATGAAAGGTACATTACGCTTGGCAGTGCTATGGAGAAGCTGCGCAAAACTCTTGCGCCAAATATAAATCTTGCGTTCAATACAGCAGAACTTAAATATGTGATAACCTGTGATAAGTACCCGAAAAAAGATTTTGACGATGTGGTGGAGTACAAGGTGAATTACTGCAAAAAGACATGTGATTTATATATAAGACCGTACTGGTGTTTTAAAAGTACAAACGGCTACTTTGATGAGTGGCATTCAACGGTGAATTATTATGTTGATGCGATAACGGGTGATGTACATATCGTAGGCATGGATTTTTGATTTATAATTATGTGGTGATAGTATGAAATTTATAAAGACTTTGCGGTGCGACCTTAACAAGACCTTTGTGAACATCGGTTTTGTGGGTGCGGTGCTGCTGACGTTCGTGCTGTGCTTTACGGCACCTGCATACACGGACACCTCGAATATGAAAACGTACAGCATTTTTGAGGCGCTGTTCTCGATGGACAGAAAGTTCATCGAGAGCCACTTTGAATTTGCTGCGAACACGCTTGCGCGAATGGGAATGAACGGGTACGTAACGCTGTTTCTGCCGATAATCGTTGCGTTCCCGTTTATGGTCGCATTCTGCACCGAGCGCAACAACGGCAACATTCGCTTTGTTATCGCACGCACAGGAAAAATGCGATACTACCTTTCAAAGTTTGTTTCCTGCTTTTTGTGCGGGGGACTTGCTGTGCTTATCGGCATTTCTATGTTTATGGTCGCTATGCACATTCTGTTCCCGCCGATGTCGTCGTACAATGTTGGAAATGAAATCTACGGCGGAATGGCACAGCAAAGCGAGTTCGCGCTGAATTTGAGATACCTGTTCTCGAACTTTCTCAACGGCGCTATTGCGACAATGCCTGCGTTCTTTTTAAGCTCGTTCTGCAAGAACCCGTACATCATCACCTGCATACCGTTTATGTTCACATACGTGTGGGAAACGGTGATGTCAAAGCTTATGAATAATGCTATCGAAAATCATTATTTCGGCAAGGCTTTTGAAACAATGACCTCCTTTGCACCGAGCAGCGCGCAGAATATGTTTGACAACAGAAGCCACGTTGCAGTGACGAGCATAGTTTTCAACACCTCGTTTGTGGCGGTGTTCCTTATCGGGTTTATACTGATAATGAGCAAAACGCGTGACAAGGGAACTTAAAGGGGGCGGCGATATGAAAAAATTCAACCTGCGGCAGTGCTTTTCCTGCGCCAAGACCGAGTACATCAAGTGGGTTTGTGACGCACGAATGGTGATTCTCGGCGTGCTGCTTATCTTCATTTACAACTTTGCGATACTGCCGCTTTTGCAAAATGCAGAGAAGATGAACGAGCCTTTGAATATGCTTGAGCCGTTCATCGCGGTGGCGAACTCGGGCGCGGTTTTGATGATAATACCGCTTGTGTTTATGACGCTGATAGCGGACTTTCCGAAAATCGACAACAACACGGTCTTTTACATAATGCGTATCGGCAGAAAGAACTGGCTGACGGGACAGATAATCAAGCTTGTGATGATGGCGGCGAGCTATCTTGCGGTTATCTTTGTGGGGTCGGTCGTGCCGATGATAACGCGCGGCTTTTGGTACAACGGGTGGAGCAATGTGGTGACTAATTTCAAGAATGTTTTTCCCGAGCAGTCAATGAACTTCGGCACACAGCTTGTCCCTGAAAACCTGTACAATCAGCTGACGGTTTTTGAGGCGGCGGTAAAAAGCTATCTGCTGGTGTTTGCGTACCTGATGATAATAGGGCTGATACTGCTTTCGCTGTCGCTTATCAAGCACAAGACGCTGGGGTTTGTTGCCTGCGGTGCTGTCATCGCGCTTGGCACGGCGTTTTGCTCGATAAAGACGGTTCTTATGTGGACGATGCCGATGGCGAACAGCATCATCTGGCTGCATTTTACAAAGTATTTCAGAGTGCCAGAGGTGTCTATCACATTCTCGGTGACATACCTTGTGATGTTCGTGGCGGCGCTGATAATTTTCTGCTACATAATGATCGGCAGATTCAACTACGACAACGTTTCGGAGATAGCATCGTGAGGTGAGGTGAGTGAAGAAGTTATTATCGGTAATACTTGCTTCGGCGGTGCTTTGCGGCTGTCAGCAGACACCGCAGAACGTTAAAGACAAAGGGCATTACGAAAACAGCGGGATAGCTGTATCAAAAGAAATGATCTCTCCGTCACAGCTTGAGGAAAGCTCACAGCAGGCACTCGAAGAAAACTACAATCAGATAAAGCTTGAAAACATAAAGCTTGCTCTTCCCGAGCAGGTAGAAAAGCTCTCGTTTGGGCAGGTAAGCGGCTTTGAGGAAAGCTACAAAAGCGTATTTGATTCGGTCTTTGGCAAGGGCGGCTGGGACGCTGCAAAGGTCGCAAAGAAAACCTCTGACGAGCCTGAGGATATGACCACATACACCTTTTCCGATGAGAACAAACAGCTTTACGGCTGTGTGGGCGACAACGGTCTGATAGCTTTTGTAAAGCCTGACAGCTTTGCAGACCCGTTCGCTGCACAGTCGCAGACTGAAAAGATAATTCACGTTGACAGAGGTGAGGGCACAGACGAGCAGTACGAGCTTATTGACGGAAAGGTGAGTGTAAGCGAGGCAAAGCAGTACGCTGAAAAATGGCTGAATGACTATTACAGGCAGTACGAACCTGATTATGATTTTTGCGTCAAAACGATAATTGTGCGAAAGACTCAAAATGCGCACTGCTATGAGATAACTGCTCAGAAAAAGTACAAGGGTACGTCGCTTGACGAGCTTGCTATGATATCTATGCCCGATGATCCCAAGCATATAAAGTACTCTGTCAGCAAGATCACAATGACGATGCACAGGAAAAACGAGATAAGCTCTTTTACAAATGGCTGCGGCATTATAAAGCCGATAAAAAAGGGGAGCGAGAATGAGCTGCTTTCGCTCAAAAGCGCACTGAAGCTTTGTCAGGACAAGTTCACGGCATACAACGAGCTTAAAATAAACGCGATAGGACTTAAATACACCATCGAGCCTGTGTATGAAAAAGATGACAAGTACGACCACGCTCACCGCGGCAGGCTGTTTGGTTCACGTTTGGTGTGGGAATTTGTTATGGATGTACCGCACGAACAAAAGCTGCAGAATGGGCAGACCGACACATTCGGTGACATCAGAAAGTACATTTATGTTGATGCACAGACGGGTGAGATAGAGTTTGATTTTGACGGGATAATACAATAACAGGGAGATGATATGATTGAAAAGGATCATCACAATGGTGCTTGCTGCCGCATTGCTGGCAGGGTGTGCGAAAACGCCCGAGAATGTGAAGGGTGTGGACAGCTTGCACGATTCGCGGGTACAGGGCGATTCGCAGGCAGAGACTGCAAACAGCTCGCAAAGTGAAGCTGTGCGCGAAAAGGCGGCTTTTACAAAGACGGTAGGCGAGGCGGACTTTGAAAAGTGCGTACAGGGCAGCCGTGAGAAAATCCTTGCGGGCGGGTATGACAATCTGAAGATAGACAGCGATTTCAAAGTCGTTGCAAGTGCCTATCCGTCGGTTTATCAGGCGGTCGTGTCAAGCGACTATGATAAAAATGCCGATGATATTTTCGGTTTGTTTCTGCCTGATAAAACGCAGGGATATTATCCGTCAAAAAAACAGCTGCATACCAACGAGGACACGGGTGTCAGGTCTTATGAGTATACCAATGGGACAAGCACCGGATTTGTTTCGTCCGACGGTATGGTTGCCATCGTGGAAAATGAGTATATGAACAAGGCGGAGTACGGAAACACCACGTCTGTGAACGAGACGCGAAACCTTATCATGCCCGTGACCGATGACAAGCTTTCGCTCGGTGAGTCGTCAATTGACCTGCGTGATGTACAGAGAAAATCAGCGGAAAGGCTGTCTTACTTGATAGCATATGCAAAGGAAAGCTCGAAGATAGAGTGTCAGTTCGGATATCAGCCTTATTCGGTCTCGACAGTCACCGAGCAAAGCGGCGAGGTGCTTGCATTTGCGCACTGCAGGACGACCGTTGACAATACGCCCGTGTTTGATACGATACCCATAGGCGATAGCTTTTTAGATATGCCGCTGCTGCAGGGGTCTTTTCTCACATTTAACGCAAAGGGAGATATCGTGCAGATGAATACCGCGCAGGGTCTTGAGGTAAAAAGCGGTGAAAAGCCCAAGGAGATTCTGACCGCAGAGTATGCGTTTGAGACGGCGAGCAAAGCGCTTGCGCCGCACATTGACCACACGGCGCGCTTTGAGGAGCTGGTGCTGGTGCCGACGGTCAGCAAGGCTGATAAAGAGAATCCTCATATGAAGATGAACAGCGGCGAGAGCGTAACGCTGAAGCCGTACTGGGTGATACACTTTGAGACGGACTGGTGGAAGGAGATATACGCGGCGGTCGACGCGGTGACGGGTGAGGTCGAATATGTCAACAACAGGCAGTAATATGTAATGATAGACAAACCGTGCAGTCCGAATTTATGCAAGACTACAAATCGCAGCCGAATATGCACAAAAAAGGTGTGCTGAATTGTTTATACTACGGAGGCGATAATATGAAAAAGCTATTTTCGATAATTCTTGCGGCAGTGATGCTGGTGGGGTGCAGTAAGGGCGGTTCATCACTTGACGATATATCACAGGTCAAAGACGAGCTTACAGACCACAGCTTTTCAAGCTATGACAATCTGACCTTTGACTGCAAGCCCGCACCGATAGAAACAGACGAGGTTTACATTATAACTATGAAAAGCAGGCAGTGGAAATCTTCCGATGAAAGTACAAAGAGCGAACTGAAAAAATATGTTGACAGCATTTACAGCACCGACATTGACACGGGAAAGATGAGGTTTGATTTTGCGCTGACACATCAGGAAATTGAAAGCGGGGAGATAGACAGCAGCATAGAGCGCTTTAATGTGAACGCGGTATATGATGATGTTATCACGGCAGAGCTTTATGCGGCAAACAATACATTTTCTGCGAGTGATTTTCACGATTACAGCTATGGCGGAGATTCTTTCCCGACGCTTAAGGCGGTGTACACGGCAAGTGATTTGCCGAAAGACGAATTTGAAATGCTTGACGGCAGCAGGCTGACGCTCGATGAGGCGGTCAGAGAGGCAAATGAGTATATCAAAAAGATAGAACCGCTGTTCAACGAGGGTTCGTCTTATCGGCTCAAAAAGGTTGTGGCCGAAAACTGCTATGACAAGGGCGCGGTGATCGACCTGCGGTTTGAACACGTCTTTTTCGGGCTGGCTGTGAATGATTCGGGGTTTGACCTTGTTGATGACGAAGCGTCTTTTGCTCACGCGCCGTACATTGAGGTCAAGCTGCTTGGCAGAAACTATCTTGGCAAGATAAACAATTCGCACTACGATATTATTGACAAAAAAGAAAAGGTCGATAAGATTTTGCCGCTTTCACAGGCAGAAAAGCTGGCAAGTGAAAAGCTTGCAAAAAACATCAGGGGTACAGTAAAGAATGTGGAGCTGAAATATGTGTGCGTGACAAATCAGGGCGAGGATACACACGTTTACAGACCTATGTGGTGCTTTACGCTTGATGAATACGAGCCTGATTTCAGGACAATGACGCTTTCCCCGCAAAGAACGGTTTTTGTTGACGCGGTCAATTCTGATGTTTATTACAGTGATGCGCTGTCAAGGGTGTTTGCGGCAGGGCAGCGATATAAAGGAGGATAATTATGGAGAGTATAATTTCGGTAAAGGGCGATGATTTGAAGATAGGCAAAACGCAGATGTTGAAGCAGACAGAGGTGACACTGTGAAAAAGCAGATAGCTGTTATACTTGCGGCAGTGATGCTGGCGGGGTGCGTGCAGGTGCCGCAGAATGTGAAGTCAAAGCCTGATTCGTCCGTCAGCTCTAATGCGGAGCTTTATACCGAGGGTGCGATAACTTATTCTGACGACCTGCTGATAAAAACGCCGCAGTACGAGAAACTCTGCACTTTCACGCTGACGCAGAAAAAGTTCTCGAACAAGCAGGCACTTGAAAAGTTTGAGGAGTATTTTGACAAGTACTGCAAAGACCGTATGGTCGGCTTTGATTTTGACTATGAAAAAAGATTTATCGGGTTTGAGCTTACGGATGAGAAAAAACAGTATCCTGCGAACTACCCGAAAATAAGCGATTACGAAAGCGACATCATCAGCGGAAAGGTCAAGGCTGACGAGCTTTTTGTTGACAACCTGAAGGTATATCTGGTGCTTCGTTATGGCGTTCTGAGCTGCCTCAACAAAGGTCACGCGTTTGAGTATTTAAGGCAAAAGGGTATAGCGGCAGAACAAAGCAGTATCGGCGTGTCAGATCCGACTTGGTACTGTGATATCACAGCGAAATATTTTACAGATTCAGATGACAAGGTAACGCTGTCTGACGGCGAGATAAGCATAACGCAGGCAAAGCAAAAGGCGCTTGAATATATCCGTGAGCTTTGCGGCGAAACGCAGATAAAGCCCGTTATCCCGCAGGTGCTTGTGGTGGATATGAAAGGTCAGCAGGGGTTGTCGTTTGTGGTCGCGGGCGAGTACGAGGGTGTGCCGCTTGATGCGCACGAAATGAAGACAGCTGGTTCTATGGAATATGACGGCTATTCAAACGGAAATGAGTACGAGAATATGCCCGCAGCTGCGTTTATGATGTCATCGGAGTCAATTGACAGTATCCTTGCAAACGAGTGCAGATATGATGTAAGTGATTGCAGCGAAACAGAGAAGCGGCTCACTCTAAAGCAGGCGCTGAAAATCGCAGACGAAAAGTTTTCACAGCAGGTAAGGCTGAAAGTATACCGTGCGGAGTTTGTTTATACAAAGCAGGTCATAAAAGGTGAAAACGGCGAGCCTAAAGAGTATAAATGCCGCCCAGCGTGGAAATTTTCCGCAAACCCTGCAAATTCGGCAACAAGAATGTTTGTATATGTTGATATAGTAAGCGGCGAGTGCTATTGCTATGAGAGCCGCGGATAAAAAGGAGAATTGATATGCAAAGCATAATTTCGGTAAAGGGTGTTGATCTGAAGATAGGCAAAACGCAGATACTCAAAGACATAAATGTAGAATTTGAAGAAGGCAAAATACACGGGCTTATCGGGCGCAACGGCTCGGGCAAGACTATGCTGATGAAGTGCATATGCGGCTTTATCAAGGTCACATCGGGCGAGATAACCGTTGACGGAAAGCGTGTGGGCAAGGACGTTGACTTTCCCAAAGATATGGGTATTATCATCGAAACGCCGGGGTTTATACCGTACTATTCGGGGTACAAGAACCTCAAGCTGCTTGCGGGGCTGAACAACAAGATAGGAAAAAATGAGGTGCGCGAGGCTATGAAAAAAGTCGGGCTTGACCCAGACTTAAAGCGGCACGTTAAAAAGTATTCCTTGGGTATGCGCCAGCGGCTTGGGCTTGCGCAGGCGATTATGGAGAACCCGAATATCCTTGTGCTCGACGAGCCGTTCAACGGGCTTGACAAGGACGGTGTCAAAGAGATGCGAGAGTATCTGCTTTCTTACAAAGAGCAGGGCAAGACGATACTTATCTGCTCGCACTCGGCGGAGGACATTGCCGTGCTGTGCGAGACTGTTCACGAGATGGACAAGGGGCGGCTTGAAAAAATAAGCTGAAAAAAACCGATGCTTGCGGGCGGTGCAGGCATCGGTCTTTTGTTATGGGAAAAGTGAGCCGAGGTATTGCAAAAGTTCGGTGACAAGCGGCTGCATACCGTCTATCTCGCCGCGCTTGGAGGTGGAGATGTTGAGGATAGTTCCGCTTTCGTACTTGATGTGCAGGGTGACGCTTTCATTTTCAAGGTCGGGATCGTCGCCTTCGGGTTTTATGCCAAAGCCGAAATAGCCCTTGCTGTGATTGCCAAAAGTAGCCGGCAGGGAATGGGATAAGGTCATCGCAGATGGACTTTTTCTCACGCGCGTTGTACACATCGCGTTCAAGAAGCAGCGTTTCGCCGTTTATCGCATCTTCCTTGGGGACGTTTACATCGCTGTAACGGGTGAAAATGGCATCCTTACGCATACGTAGCATAAATCGGATCATCTGCGAGTCCTCTTTTTTGCGCAAAAGGCTTCGCTCGCCCGAGAGTGCAAAGTGATCGGTGATGATGGTGTAGATCTCCTCCGCCCACTGCGAGTAAGGCTCGTTGTTGCAGCGAAAATAAATCTTTTCGCCCGATGCGTAGCGCGCTTCAAAGGTGCTTGGCTGATATTCGGGCGGAAGCCCTGCAGTGATGCGGTCCTCGCCGTTATTGTACGCAAGGCGGTATTTGTCGATGACGGCTTGCAGGCGCTCAAGCAGTGATGGCTCGGCGGTGCTGCTTACGCTGTGATGCTTTTCTGCTGCGGTGACTGCGCCGCTTTCGTCCTGCCGGACTTCAAAATCAAAGTTGTGGCCGCCGTTTTCGGTCTCGCGTGTGGAGAGGTAAAAGTTGGTGCGCAGATAGCAAAGCTGCTTTGAGGTGATAACTTTCGGTGCGCTGCGGTCGGAATTGTCGGTAGTACCGCCGCAGACAGGCTCGCTGTGCGGTTTGCCTTTGCCGTGCTTTGATGAGAAAAAGGACATACTGAAGCCTCCTTTGTAATCTTGTATCAAATTTATCATATTCTTTTCATAAAGTCAAGGCAAAACATCAGGTGAACAGGCTGATAAAGCGATATGTAAACAGTTCTTTTTTAAAGATTAACACATATTTCATTGACTTGAAAGCGGCTTTCTGCTATAATGTACTAAATAGAAGTGCGCCTTCGGGTGCGCTGATTGGTTAATTTGCACAAAACATTTAACACATAACATACATTGGCGGAGGTATCCTTCGGGGATAGTGAGGAGTGGTTTTGATGAAAAAGGATAAGAATTCCGCCGGCAAGACTAATATCGAAAGAGTAATAAGCAATATATCGTTAAGCAAGAAAGCGCCTAAAAGCATGTATTTCGTGCTGCTGGTGCTTTACATAGCAGCCTCCGTTATTGTGAGCGCGACGGCGGGAAACCGAGGCGACATCTCGGTGTTCGGTGCGCAGATGAACGTTTACGCGTTTGCGGGCATCTTCTCGGCGCTGGCAAACATATGCATCTTCTTCATTGTGGTGTATTTCGGTCGGCTCGGCTTTTTTACGGCGCTTATATTGCTTTTGATACAGTTCCCGATGATGCTGTACGGCATTATTGCAAGGCATAATGCTTCGAGCTTGCCGGGGCTTTTTACAAATCTTTTTACGATAATAGCGACGATCGCGATCTACATAAACAATCTGCGTGTTGCGCGTTTTCAGGAGAAAATGCGCGATCAGGCGGTCACGGACAGGCTGACGGAGCTGCCAAACAGATTTGCCTGCTCGGAATTCGTGGGCAAGCTGGTCAAGGGCAGCGAGAAGTTCGCGATAGTTTCTATTGACATTAACAATTTCAAGAGCATTAACGACACTATCGGGCGCGAGGCGGGCAACAAGGTGCTTGTGGAGATAGCAAGGCGCTGGAAGCACGCGGCTGACTCGGGTTCGTCGGGGACGCTGGATTTTATCTCGCGCCAGAGCGGTGACGAGTTTGTGCTTATAGTGCAGAATTACGAGACGCAGCACGAGATAGTCAAGACCATAAAGCACTATCAGCTGCTTTTGGAAAAGAAGGTCACGGTGGACGAGTGTGACCTTTATCTGAATGCAAGCTTTGGATATGCGCAGTTCCCTGATGATGCGCAAAGCAGCGACAGTCTGTTTTCGTGCGCTGATGCGGCGGTCTACGAGATAAAGAGCAACAGCAGCAGCGACCGTATTCTTCGCTATTCACCCGAGCTTTTGAAGAACGAACGCTCGGCAGAGCAGGACGGCGCTGGTGAGCGACTCGCTGTACTTTAATCTTCAGCCGCAGTTTGATATTGAGCATAAGCTGCGCGGCTTTGAGGCGCTTGCGCGTATGAAGGACAGCGACGGAAGTCTTATCAGCCCCGGTGAGTTCATACCTGTGGCGGAAAAGGCGGGTCTTATCGACAAGGTGGACATAAGCGTGTTCAGAAACGCGGCGAGGTTCTTCGGCGAGCTTATCAAAAAGACGGGCGCTGACATTACTTTGAGCGTCAATGTTTCGGTAAGGCACCTTATGAAAAACGATTTTATCGACGAGATAAGGTCTATCATCGACACCTGCGGCGTGCCTGCGGACAAGCTGGAGATAGAGATAACCGAGTCGATAATGATAGACTCGGCGGAAAAGGCTTTGCAGTGCATAAATGAGATAAAGCGAATGGGCTTGAAAATTGCGATAGATGATTTCGGCACGGGGTATTCGTCGCTGAGCTATCTTATCAATTTCCCTGCGGATATGCTAAAGGTAGACAAGTCGTTTATCGACAAGATGAACTCAAGCGATTCGTCAAAGCAGTATGTGGCGGCGATAATCTCTATCGGTCACATTATGAACTTTGACGTTATCTCCGAGGGCGTTGAGCAGCCCGAGCAGCTGGAAACGCTGCGCAGTATAGGGTGCGACTTTATACAGGGCTTTATCTGGGGCAGACCGCTTTCTCCGGAGGCTGCGGAGGATCTGGTGATACAGATGATGCACAGTTAACGACAAGATCAGGGCAGAGGGCGCACAGGCTCTCTGCCTTTTTGTTGTTAACAAGCAAATCAGTATTTGCCGCGGTGTGTACACCGCGTAATTGGGGAGGACCCTTTTGAAAAAGGGTCTCTCCCCAAACCCCACCCCTAAAACTTTTATCTCTTTTTCGCCAT
>OMXI01000059.1 GCA_900314975.1 uncultured Eubacteriales bacterium
TTGGGGATGAGACAGAGTAACCGTTACCACGGTTACTCTCGAGAGAATGGCAGAGCCATTCTCGGCTTTCTTCAAAAGGGTCCTCCCCAATTACGCGGTGTACACACCGCGGCAAACTCTGATTTGTATTAGTATCTAAAAAAGGCGGCAAGTAATATGCCGCCGTTATGTTCTTTGTTAGCCGCTCATTGCTACTGAGTCGGTATCGGGTCGGTAGACCCTTTGGATATCTGCGCCGAGTCCGCGGAATTTTTCGTCTATCCTTTCATATCCGCGCTCGATATAAACGATATTGTCTATCTCGGTAACGCCGTCTGCGGCGAGTCCCGCGATGACCATTGCTGCGCCTGCGCGCAAATCTGTTGCGGAAACGGGTGCGCCGTGAAGCTTGCCCACGCCCTGTATAACGGCTACCTTGCCGTCTACGGAGATATCTGCGCCCATTCTGCGAAGCTCTCCGACATATCTGAAACGGTTGTCGAAGATGTCGTCGGTAACGATGCTTGTGCCGTCTGCAAGTGTCAGAAGTGTTGAAAACTGCGGCTGCATATCGGTAGGAAAGCCCGGGTGCGGCATGGTCTTGAGCGAGGTTTTAAGTATCGGACCGTCTACCCAGACGTGAACGCTTTCGTCGCTTTCCTCGACGTGAACGCCGCATTTACGAAGCTTTGCGGTGATAGACTCCAAGTGCTTTGGGATAACGTTGCAGATATGGACATCGCCGCCTGTTGCAGCTGCGGCTACCATATAGGTGCCTGCTTCGATCTGGTCGGGGATAGTTGCATAGGCAACGCCGTGCAGATAATCGACACCTCTTATCTTGATAACGTCGGTACCTGCGCCGCGGATATCCGCGCCCATTGAGTTGAGGAAGTTTGCAAGGTCGACTATATGCGGCTCTTTGGCTGCATTTTCGATTATGGTAAGTCCGCCTGCTTTTACTGCTGCGAAAATTGCATTCATAGTAGCGCCGACGGTCACAAAGTCAAAGTAAATCTGATTGCCCTGTAGGCTGTCTGCGCGGACGTGGTTGCTGCCGTTGACGATATCGTCGGTAGCACCGAGCGCTCTGAAAGCCTTTAAATGCTGGTCGATCGGTCTGTCGCCGAGGTCGCAGCCGCCCGGCATGGGCACATAAGCCTCGTGAAATCTGCCAAGCAGGGTTCCGAGAAAATAGCAGGATGCACGCATTGTACGCGCAAGCTCATATGGCACGTTGGGGTCAGTGATGCCCTTGGTATCTATCTTTATGGTATGCCTGTCAAGCAGCTCTATCTGTGCGCCCATTTCTTTAAGTATTTTAAGGCACTTGGTGATATCGCTTATTTCGGGCACGTTTTCAAGGATACAAGGCTCGTCGCAGAGTATGGTTGCGGCAACGAGCGCAACAGCGGCATTTTTCGCGCCGCTTATATATACTTCACCTTTCAGGGGCTTGCCGCCTCTGATAACAAATTTCTCCAAAATTATACAACTCCTTAACGCTGCACATAAAGTTACACAATCTTTATATGCCAGGTTATTATACCACGATTTTCACATAAATAAAAGCTTTGGAAGGAAATTTCAACGTTTTTATCAGTTTTTTTCTCTATGGTTTGAAAATTTCATAAAACTTTACAGAAAAAATCGGGTGTGAGCCACAAAAGTCAGACAAAACTTTTGTGAAAAAGCAAAAGGTAACAAATTGATATTTTTTATTTTATACAACGATTTTATTTTACCACACAACTTTCTGAAAATCAATAGGTAAACGACATTTTTCTTTCTTTTTTTGAAAATTTTTTCGTAACATATTACAAAGCGGTTACAAAGGTACAAAATATCGGACAGTTTATTTTCCCTTTTGTAACACAAGTGTCCAAAATATTACACGCATGCAATATGTTTATCTTGACTGTTTGGCGCGGCGGTGGTATAATTGCAGTTAGAGGATTATTCTGCGAGGGGGTCGGGCTGTGAAAAAGAACGTAAAGTGGGCTGTGATTTTTGGGTGTGTTGTACTTTTATGCGCTGGTGTGATTTTTTTTGGACAGTTCTCGCACGGCACGACCTCGGCGGAAATTTACGTTGACGGCAGGCTTTACAAGGTCATCTACGACCTTGGCAGACAGGATCTGCAGTCGTTCAGGGTCGAGACCGAGCACGGTTACAATGTTATCTGCTACAAGTCGGGAAAAATCTGGGTAAGCGAGGCGGACTGCGCGAACCAGACCTGCGTAAAGTACGCAAAAGCGTCACTTGTGGGCGAGACGATAGTGTGTGCGCCGCACAAGCTGGTGATAAAGATAGTCGGAACGGATTACAAAAAAGTCGATGCGGTGACGTAGGTGAAAAAATCGTAGGCGTTTTTGCGGCGCTGTCGCTGGGGATATACGCGGTCGAGGCGCAGTTCCCCGTATCGAGTATCGGCGGGATAAAGCTGGGGCTTGCAAACGTTGTGACGCTGTGCGCGATGATTTTTGCGGGGCGGTTTGCGGCGTGCTGTGTGCTTGGGATACGGATACTGCTTGCGGCGGCTTTTTACGGCACTTTCGTGAGCTTTATGTTCTCGCTGTGCGGCGGTGCGCTTACGTGTGCGGTGATGTGCCTGCTGGTGAACAGGTTTGACAGGAAGCAGATATGGGTGGTTTCGGTTTTCGGGGCAATTGCGCACAATGCGGGTCAGTTATGCGTGGCGGCGGTGCTTTCGGGGACGGCGGCGGTGGTATCGCTTGCGCCGTACCTTGCGATAAGCGCGGTGGGAACGGGCTTACTGACGGGTGTTGTGGTGCAGAGGCTGTGGTTCTCGCCTTTGAGAAAATTTGCGGTGAAGAAATAAAAAAGAGCAGGCATCGGGCTTGCTCTTTTTTTTGATATGCAGCGTCATTTTTTGAACGGATTGGGGTAGTTTTTTGGAATATGCCACGGACAGCCTTTCCTGTCCTGTGTTATACGTTTATCGCCGCAAGTTCTGCACCATTTTTGAACTCTTGATTGAGAAACGCCCCATTTTTCACTTGCTTCTTTTGTACCCATATCTGCCATATAATCATATCCTTTCATATGTTAGATTGACGTTGCATAATCTAAACTCATAGATGCTCTGGGATTATCTACATCTATAGTTTGATTGAGCCTCATAATGACTGTAAAAGTCTTGTTTTTGGAGCTGTTTCCGTATTTGTCAGTTTTCCAGCAATGTCCTGTTATTGTTGCTTTCCACTTGTAAATTGCATCGTTGGTAATGGAAACATCGCCTATAACAACGGGAGAATAATCCTTGTACTTCTCTTTAACGATTTCGATACAAAGTGACCTGACATCTTCTTCGGTTTCCAGGGTTATTGTATTTCCTTTTGTAGTTGTCGTGGTCGTTGTTGTGGTTGTTGTTGTAGTGGTTGTTGTTTCCTTGCTGTCTGCTGAACTGCTGTCGCCGCCGCAGGCGGTCAGGCAAGCTATGCACATAGCCGATGCAAGTATAAGTGATATTATCCTTTTCATGTTATTTTCCTCCTGAACAAAGTAATTTTTACAGATACATCGTTGTTATTTTGCTCAAAAAATACAACAAATGTTGTTCTGTGTTTATTATAATACAACAAATTATGTAATTTTGCAATACTTATACATCTTTTGTGGTATAATTTTAGCGAAATTCACAAAAGGAGGTTTTGTCTATTATGCAACATTATCAGCGTATTCGTGATCTTCGTGAGGACTGTGATCTGACGCAGAGCGAGTTGTCCGAGAAGCTTGGAATGCACAAAACCACCTATACAAACTACGAACAAGGAAAGCACGCTGTTCCGCTCGATTTTGCTGTGGCACTCGCTGACTATTACAAGGTCAGCCTTGATTATATCGCAGGACGCACGAATTTCAAAAAAGGGATATCAAAGCCTACACTTACCGATGAGGAGTTAAAGCTCATCAATGATTATCGCAGACTTTCCGAGCGGAGCAAGGGCAGACACGAACAATTCATAGAACAGCTTTTGGAAACGCAAAAATGATAGAACGCATCGCAAGAGACGATGTGTTCTTTTTTTGATTGGTATTAAAAAATAAAGGCCAAAGGGGTGATAATTGCTTGCAATTAGGAGAGAAATGTGCTATAATTTATTTACCGATGTCCGCACGCCTTTTCGGCGGCGTGGGACATATGGTCTTTCGGTGCAATGTAATGATTTATGCACCGAAATCCCATTGGAGCTGATGCTCCGTCGGTGAGAATTGTCTCGTCGCAGCCGATGCTGAGCAAGCTCGCATCGGGCTTTGCTCCGAGGTAAATTATACTATATTATGCCCGAATGCTGAAATGTTCGTATTTACAGGCTTTTGGCGGCGGAAGAGAGGTGCGCGGATTTGAGAATACTTGGTATTGACCCCGGTTATGCGATAGTCGGTTTTGGCGTGGTTGACTATGAAAACACACGTTTCAGGCTTATCGACATGGGTGCGGTGACGACGGCGGCGGATATGCCGTTTGAGGCGCGGCTGAAGGCTCTCTACCTTGACATGAGCGAGATAATCGATACCTACAAGCCGCAGGAGATTGCGGTCGAAAAGCTTTTCTTCAACACCAACCAGAAAACGGTTATTGACGTGGCGCAGGCAAGGGGTGTGACGCTTTTGCCGGCGATAATGAATAATCTGCCGATATACGAGTACACGCCTTTGCAGGTGAAGTCCTCGATAGTCGGGTACGGGCGTGCGGAGAAAAAGCAGGTGCAGGAAATGGTAAAGACGATGCTGCATCTGAAGGAAGTCCCAAAGCCTGATGACACGGCTGACGCGGTCGCTATGGCGATAACGCACGGGCTGCTGATGACGGGCAGGCGGCAGCTGGAAAAATACGGATGAGGGTGAAAAAATGGACAGTTCACAGTTTTACATTGACAGGATAAAGGCTGACAGCTATATACAGCACTACCTTTCGGCAGAGTGCGGTTTTGACCTGGAGGATAAAGAGGAGCTTGATGATGACCTTGAGTTTTTGCTTGAGGGCTGCGAGTGTGAAAGTGAACTTACGCCGTTCGGCTGTGACGGCAGCGGCGGAGTTTATGTGCTTGCGGACGATGGAAGGGTCGGATATATCGACTCGGAAGGCGGCGCGGGTTTTACTGCGTGCAGCATCGGGGACTTTTTCAGCATACTTTTGAGCTGCGGTTACATAAGTGACTGGGCAAAGGCGAGCAGGCACGGCTGCTTTGACAGTCTGCAAAGTTTTATGGAGCAGCTGGCGGACAGTGTTTCGCCAAGCGAGGAGTACAAAAAGCGCATAGCAGACTTTTGCTGCGGCTGCGGACTTGAAACGGCTCCCGAAAAGATATATGAGATGTTCAAAAAGGGCGTTATTTCACAGCCGCCGCTTGAAATAAAAGCCGATGATGATGATTATGAGGACTATGAGCCGCTTTTTGACACGGAGGGATAGATGGTCATGGCAAACGTATTATACAGTAAGGACGAGATAATAAGGATACTTGAAGATCACGAGTTCGACAAGCTGAGTTTTGTGGACGGGTACGGTCACATCAACGTGGAAGGCTACAATATGGAGGTATCTGTTCAGGCGCAGGGAGAGGTTATTTCGGATGAGATAATTGAGCTTGCTGTTAAGGGATTGAACAAGCTTGATGAATGTATTGAATCGGCGTACAAGTGGATATCTCTTTTGAAAGACGCGGACGGCGGAGAACTCGATATAATCGGCATTTGCTTTGAGCGAGTGACCCACGGGTACGAAAGCGGTGCTTCGGAGATACTGGGATTCTCGATATGGGTACATCTTGACACGAATGATATTTCGCGCGACCTTATTGTGTATTACTCGGAGAATTCTTTATTGTACGGTCAGGCATATGCTATCGAGGAGGCTCTCGCGTAAGACTTGATAAAACGGTTAGGAGAGAAAGGTTATGATATACTCGGTGAGAGGAAAGGTCATTGCGACTGAACCTGAACTGGTGGTCGTGGAATGTGCGGGCGTTGGCTACGCGTGCAGGACATCGTTCAACACGATACAAAAAGTCACGGGGCAGGACGAGGTGATGCTTTTCACACATCTTGCGGTGAGGGAAAATGACGTTGAGCTGTTCGGGTTTGCGACAAAGGAGGAGCTTAACAGCTTCAAGATGCTGATAACCGTTTCGGGCGTGGGTCCAAAGGCGGCGGTGTCGATACTTTCGGCGCTTACGCCGTCGCAGTTCGCACTTTCGGTGGCAACGTGCGATTACAAGGCATTGACGAAGATAAAGGGCATTGGTACGAAGATCGCGCAGAAGATAGTGCTTGAACTCAAGGACAAGGTGGCAAAGGGCGGAAGCATTTCGATGCGCGGTGAAAGCACGCAGGCGATAATCCCGCAGGGCAGTAACGTTGACGAGGCGGTGACGGCTCTGGTTGTGCTGGGCTACTCCGAGGGCGAGGCGCTGTCGGCGATATCGCAGCTTGATGCGAGCCTGCCTGTGGAGGAGATAATAAAGAAGGCGCTGATAGGTTTGGCGAGGTTTTAAAGGACAAAGGGAAGAAACGATGAACAACGTAACGCCGTTCAAGGTGAGTGCGTATGACGAAAATGTGCGCGGGGTGATACCGTTTTACGATGAGCTGCACGAGCAGGCGATATCGGTGATAAGGGCGCATTTTAAGGACAGGAAGATAAGTCTGCTGGACACGGGGTGCGGAACGGGAACTTTCGCGCTCAAGGCACTTGACAGGCTTGATATACAAAGGCTCGCGCTATGCGACCCATCGGAGAATATGCTGGCGGACGCAAAGGCGAAACTGGCGGGAAAAAGCTGCGAGTTCTTCGGGTATGGCTCGGAGAAGATGCAGTTTGAAAATGAATTTGATGTGGTGACTGCGATACAGTCGCACCACTATTTTGACAGACCCACACGCGAAAGGGCGGTCGCTAATTGTTTCAGGGCGCTCAAAGAGGGCGGTATTTTCGTATATTTTGAGAATACTGCGCCGCTTACCGAAACGGGCAAAGAAATATTGCTCAGACGGCTGGGCGAGTATCAGCTCGGTGCAGGCAGAACGCAGGAGGAAACAGATGCGCACCTTGCAAGATACGGCGTGGAATATTTCCCGATAAATATAAAAGAGCATCTGGATATGCTTGGAAAGACGGGATTTGCGGCTTGCGAGCTTTTCTGGCAGTCGTTTATGCAGTGCGGATTTTACGCAGTGAAAGGATAAAGGTATGCAGTTTAAAGAGGGACTTGGCTGGAAGGCTTGCTATGACGAGGGAAAAAATCTTTACACCGCAAAGGACTGGGACAGAGGCGATTTTTATCTTTTTGAGATAGACAAGGAGATATTTGATAAGCTCGATGACCCGCCGCAGGGCGAGTTCCCATGCGAGATGATACACAAGGGCAGAGTGCTTTACGAGAGCCACGACAGCGCGTACGGTTCGCCGTATGACATCGTTCACGATGAGAACTACGCGCAGATGTGCCCGTGGGTGAAGATACAGCACTCGGGTCACGAATGGTCAAGGGAAATGACCGAGGCTGCGGACGAGATATTCGGTGTGAACAAAAAAGAGGAAAGTGAAAGTAAATGAGCATTGAAAAAGTCAGAGAATATTTCAAGGGCTTTGGGATAGATGACAGGATACTTGAATTTGACGTTTCAAGTGCGACTGTTGCGCTGGCGGCGAAAGCGCTCGGCTGCGAGGAGAGCAGGATAGCAAAGACGCTGTCGTTCCTTGTGGACGAAAAGGCGGTGCTGATAGTTTGCGCGGGCGATGTGAAGATAGACAACGCTAAATTCAAGGCACAGTTCAAGACAAAGGCGAAGATGCTGACTGCACAGCAGGCGGCGGAGCTTATCGGTCACGCGGTGGGCGGTGTTTGTCCGTTTGCGGTGAACGAGGGCGTGAGGGTCTTTCTTGATGAGTCGCTGAAACGCTTTGAGACGGTATTTCCCGCGTGCGGGAGCAGTAACAGCGCGATAGAGCTGGAAATTGGCGAGCTTGAAAAATACTCGGGCTATGAGAAATGGGTCGATGTGAGCAAGGCTATACAGTAAATGAGGTGTAAGGCTTGATTGAAAAAGGCGGATTTGAAATAGAAAATGACTACGCGGGCAGGCTCGTTGCGCCGCAGGTGACAAGTGACGAGAACGAGGATTTTGAGGTCAGTCTGCGGCCGAAAACGCTTGATGAATATATCGGGCAGGAGAAGGTCAAGGACAATCTGAAGATATACATTCAGGCGGCGAAAAAGCGCGGCGACAGTCTTGACCACGTACTTTTGTACGGCCCTCCCGGACTTGGCAAGACGACGCTTTCGACTATCATCGCGCACGAGATGGGCGTGAATATCCGCATCACATCGGGACCTGCTATCGAAAAGCCGGGCGACCTTGCGGCACTGCTGACAAATCTGGAAAAGGGCGATGTGCTGTTTATTGACGAGATACACCGCCTTTCACGGCAGGTGGAGGAGGTGCTGTACCCTGCGCTTGAGGACTACGCGCTTGACATAATCATGGGCAAGGGCCCTGCGGCGAGGAGCATACGAATAGACCTCAACAAGTTCACGCTTATAGGTGCGACGACGAGGGCAGGTCAGCTGACATCGCCTTTGCGCGACAGATTCGGTGTGATACAAAGGCTGGAGCTTTACACGCCCGATCAGCTGTGCGACATTGTAAAGAGGAGCGCGAATATCCTCGGGGCGCCGTGCGATGTGCAGGGTGCGGCGGAGATCGCGGCGAGATCGCGCGGTACACCGCGTATCGCAAACAGGCTGCTAAAGCGCGTGAGGGATTTTGCGGACGTTATGGGCAACGGCAGGATAACGCAGGAGATCGCCAAGATAGCGCTCAACCAGATGGACATTGACCCGCTGGGGCTTGACGGGCTTGACAGGCGTATGCTGAACATGATCATCAAGGGCTACGGCGGCGGTCCTGTGGGACTGGAGACGCTGGCTTCGGCTATCGGCGAGGAGGCTGTAACGCTGGAGGACGTTTGCGAGCCGTATCTGATGCAGCTGGGATTTATTTCGCGCACGCCGAGAGGTCGCTGTGCGACTGAGCTTGCATACAAGCACATGGGTATTCTGAAAGACGGTCAGACGACACTTTTGTAGTGATATCACGGTAATCTTTAAAGGAGGATATGCCGAGGCTTTCGGCGTAAGGGGTATTATGGAGAGACTGTTCGGTACTGACGGCGCGAGAGGTATCGCCGTAACGGGTTTCACTTGCGAGACAGCTATGCTTTTAGGGCGGGCTGTGGCGGTCAGGCTATGCGCTTTGAGCGAAAAGCCCAAGGTGATAGTCGGGCTTGACACGAGAGTTTCGGGCGATGTTTTGCAGGCGGCGCTTGTAAGCGGGCTTTGCTCGATGGGCGTTGATGCTGTGCTGGTGGGTATTGTACCCACGCCTGCGGTATCAGTTCTTGTGAGAAAAAACGGTGCTGATGCGGGCATTATGATAACGGCGGGCATCAGCGGTTTTGAATACAACGGTATGAAGATCTTCGGCGCTGACGGTTTCCGTATTGACAGGGAGACAGAGGACGAGCTGGAGAGGCTTATCATTGAAAAGCGCGGCAGCTTTGAGCTTAAAAGCGGTGACGAGATAGGTCACATTTACTACGACAAGGACGGTCAATGGGATTACATAAGGCACATATTGAAGATGTCGGACATTGATTTCGGCGGCTTGAAGGTGGCTATTGACTGTGCAAACGGTGCGGCGAGCGAATGCGCGGGCAAGATTTTCAGGGGCTTGGGCGCGGCGGCTGTTATGATAAATGACCTGCCTGACGGGAAGAATATTAACCGCAGGTGCGGCACGCTCGACCTTGACGGGCTTATAAAGACGGTTATTGACGAGCATTGTGACCTGGGACTTGCGTTTGACGGTGACGGTGCGAGGTGCATGGCGGTCGACGAGCAGGGCAGGGTACTGGACGGCGACAAGCTGATGGCGGTTTTTGCGGCGTATATGCAGTTCAGAAAGACGCTCAAGCACAACAGCTGTGTAGTGACGAAGATGTCAAACTCCGGCTTTTACAAGTTCGCGCGGCAGGCGGGCATAGTTATAACGACGGCGAAGGTCGGCGGAAATCATGTCATAAGCGAGATGAAACGCTCGGGGTGCAATCTGGGCGGTGAGCAGTCGGGAAACATATTCTTCCTTGACGATGAATGCACGAGTGACGGATTGCTTGCGGGTGTCAAGCTGATGACGATAATCAAGCGCTCGGCGAGCAAGTTAAGCGACCTGGGCAAGATGATGACATCAAATCCGCAGATACTTGTGAGTGCGCGTGTGAAGAGTGAAAACAAGAAAAAGTGGCGCGACAACAGCGAAATTACAGAGCTTATACTTGAACACAGCAGAAAGCTGGGCACTGAAGGGCGTATATATGTGCGCGAATCGGGTACGGAGCCTTTGGTGCGCATTATGATAGAGGGCAAAAAGACGGGGCTTATCACCGAATATGCCAAAAACATTGCAGATGCGATAGAGAGAATTTACGGAGAGGCGGCAGAGGAAGGCTGAAATGCGGATAGCGGATAAATGGAAAGAGTACAAAATATTGGACACATCTTGCGGCGAAAAGCTGGAGGAGTGGGGCGGTCACGTTCTGGTGAGACCTGACCCGCAGATAATCTGGAAATCGCCGAAGAGGAGTGGAATGTGGCAAAGGGCTGACGCGGTTTATCACCGCTCGGACAAGGGCGGCGGTCAATGGGAGTACCGCGCAAAGCTGCCGCAGAGCTGGCAGATAGGCTATGGTGGACTTAAATTCAACATTCGCCCGACAGGGTTCAAGCACACGGGGCTTTTTCCCGAGCAGGCGGTAAACTGGGACTTTATGGCGGACAAGATAAAAAACGCGGGCAGGGAAATAAATGTACTGAACTTGTTTGCTTACACGGGAGGTGCGACACTTGCGTGTGCAAACGCGGGTGCGAGTGTGGCTCACGTTGACGCGTCAAAGGGAATGGTGCAGTGGGCGAGAGAAAACGCGCAGGCATCGAATCTTTCCGACAAGCCGATACGCTGGCTGGTTGACGACTGCGAAAAGTTTGTGAGGCGCGAGATAAGGCGAGGGCGTTTTTACGACGCTATCGTTATGGACCCGCCGTCCTATGGCAGAGGTCCGGGCGGTGAGGTATGGAAGCTGGAGGACTGCATTTACGACCTTGTACAGACGTGCGCGGGCGTTTTAAGCGACAAGCCGCTGTTTTTCCTGCTCAACAGCTACACGACGGGTTTATCGCCGTCGGTTATGGCATATATTTTAAAAGATGTGCTTTGCACAAAGTTCGGCGGCAGTGTTACTGCTGACGAGATAGGCATTCCCGTTGAGGCTACGGGAAGCGTACTGCCGTGCGGTTCGACTGCAATATGGCAGGCAGATGTAAGAGATAAGAAGTAAGAGGTAAGAAATAGTCTTTTTACTTTTGTGTTGCTGATAAGATAAATCGGAATTTATCGGCGCTTTGCGCCGATAAGCAATGAATAGTGAAGAGTGAAAAGTGAATAGTGAATAGTAGCGGTGTTCGCTTCGCTCACATGATTTTTAA
>OMXI01000067.1 GCA_900314975.1 uncultured Eubacteriales bacterium
CTCTCAATCTTTCTTTTCTGAAATCTCTATTACTTTTTCGTTATTTGGGTCAAAGACCCAAATGGCGAAAAAGCATTAAAAGGTTTCTGAGAGGGAGTTCCCCCTCAATAACTCGGCAAACATATGTCGACAAATTCTTATTTATCAGTATGCCTTGCCCCAAAGCACCATGCACTTTGCGGGCTTTCCGCAGCAAACGCAAACGTCGCTTATCTGCTCCTGCTCGTCGGGTATGCACCGCGAGCCAACACCCGTGACCTCTTTTACCTTGTCCTCGCAAGCCTCGTCGCCGCACCACATCGCCTTGACAAAGCCGTCGCCCTTTTCCTCAAGCGCCTTGGTTATCTCGTCAAGCGTCTTGCAGGTATACGTCTTGTTAGCGCGGTTTTCAAGCGCCCTCTCGTACAGACCGTCGTGAACAGCCTGCAAACGCTCCTTAACGCTGGAAACAAAGCCTTCAAGTCCCTCGTCAAGCGTGATAAACGTCTTTTCCCTGTCGTGCCTTGTTACCGCTACGCACTGTCCGTTCTCAATGTCCTTCGGACCTATCTCTATGCGCACAGGAACGCCCTTCATCTCATACTCTGCGAACTTCCAGCCCGGCGAGTTTTCGCTGTCGTCCAGCTTAACTCTTATCCCCGCAGCGGAGAGCTTGTCTGCAAGCTCGCCCGCCTTTTCAAGCACACCTTCCTTGTGGAATGCGATAGGCACGATAACTACCTGTATCGGCGCAACAGCAGGCGGCAGCGCAAGTCCGTTGTCGTCACCGTGAGTCATGATGATAGCGCCGATAAGCCTTGTTGTCACACCCCACGATGTCTGATGCGGGTACTGCAGCTTGTTCTCCCTGTTCGTGAACTGTATGTCAAATGCCCTTGCAAAGCCGTCACCAAAGTAGTGCGAGGTTCCCGCCTGCAAAGCCTTTCCGTCGTGCATCAGCGCCTCGATAGCGTATGTAGCCTCCGCGCCCGCAAACTTGTCGCTGTCGGTCTTCTGACCCTTTACAACAGGCATAGCCAGCGATTCGTGACAGAAATCCGCGTAGCAGTCAAGCATACGCCTTGTCTCCTCGATAGCCTCCTGCGCAGTCTCGTGTATCGTGTGACCCTCCTGCCATAAGAATTCTCTTGAGCGCAGAAACGGTCTTGTCGTCTTTTCCCAGCGCACTACCGATACCCACTGGTTGTACAGCTTGGGCAGGTCGCGGTAGGAGTGTACAATGTTAGCATAATGCTCGCAGAACAGCGTCTCCGATGTCGGGCGCACACAAAGCCTGTCCTCCAGCTTTTCGTTTCCGCCGTGCGTTACCCACGCAACCTCCGGCGCAAAGCCCTCAACGTGATCCTTCTCCTTCTGCAAAAGGCTCTCCGGAATAAACATCGGCATGCATACATTCTCGTGACCCAGCGCCTTGAAACGCGCGTCAAGGTCTTTTTGAATGTTCTCCCAGATAGCGTAGCCGTAAGGCCTTATTACCATGCAGCCCTTAACACTTGTGTACTCGATAAGTTCTGCCTTTTTGCAGATGTCCGTGTACCACTTTGCAAAATCTTCCTCCATTGATGTGATGGCATTAACCATCTTTTCGTTTTTTCCTTTTCCCATGTTTGAAATCAACTCCGTAAATGTCCTTGTTATAGATTTTGTAATTGAGGTCGTACTCGTCGAGCTTCTGCGGATCAAAAACACCCTGCACCTCGTAGTCCTCAGGCTTTATGCCCTCATCACCGTCAGCCGAACCGTCCTCGTCCTTGGGCAGATTTTTTTCGATCCTGCGCGCAAGCCTGGGCGTAATAACGCAGCAAAGCAGTATCAGACCCATGACCAGTGCCAGTATCCCCGCAAATTTGAGCAGCAAAATCACAAGCTCTTTGTTCACCCGCCGTCACCTCACAAAATACATACAAAAAGATTATATCATATAAAGTGTGAATTTGCAAGTGCCGAATTGTGACCTTTTTGCTGTCAGAGGCAAGATAACGAGAGGCAAGAGGCAAGAATTGCTTTATCATCAATTGCTGAAACACACATCTTGCTTCTTGCCTCTGTTTTCCTGCCTCTTAATTAAGCAGGAAGATACCTGCATTAAGATACCCTGCAAAGACCACCCACGCCGCGTACGGTATCTGCAAGAACGCAGCGATAGGCTGGACCTTGTGGAAAGCCGCCATCATAATTATAATAAGAATAAACAGCCCGCACAGCCATACGAACGACAGCAGAAAGCTCTGAAGCACGAAGAAGAACACGCTCCACAGGAAGTTGAACGCAAGCTGGATGCCGTAAATAATAAGCGCCTCTTTGCTGTACTGCGAGCGCGCGTCCCAGACGATGTAGCTTGAAATGCCCATCAGCGCGTAGAGGATCGTCCACACCACAGGGAACAGCCAGCCCGGCGGTGAAAACGGCGGCTTGTCTATCTGCGCGTAGAAATCCATAGAGCCTCTTGTTACGAAATAGCTTAAAAGCTGTACCCCGAAAGGTATCGCCAGCGCAATGATGAACGGCTTGACTTTAAGCTCGTTGATAAATTTCTTGACGCTGAAACGTCTGATACTTATATCCATAAAAAATCACCTCACAATATATTATGCAAGGTGATTTGCTCTTTATTCACTTATCTTCGCGTTTCAAACCGTATTTTTCATAAAACCTTTGTATGTCGCTCTCGCTTTCCACCAGCTCACTGTATTTCAGCTCATGCGTTTTGCGGTCATAAAAACCTATCACCCGTTCGCCCGTGCAGGTGCTTGACATCACCTTTATCTGCATACCCTCGCACCCCGCAGGAACGGGCATTTTCTTTTTGCGAAACATCACTCACACCTCCGCGATCTTCACGAGATTTTCCGCGCACAGCCTGCTGTCAGTGTAAACGTCCTCCCACAGCACTGCGGTGTTGTCGGAATACTCTATCTCCTTGGAATACTCCTTGACCGCATCTGTCTGCGCCCGAAAATCGAATTTTCCGTCAAGCCACATCAGTATGTCCCACAGCCTGACAAACCATACGTTGAGTATCCCCGTGACGATAAACGGCAGACACTGTACACCGCGCGCACAATGCGAAAAGTACCGATAAACATTGTACACAGCCACCGCGCAAAGCTGCCCGTCAGCCTGCGGAAATGCCTTGTCAAAGTCTTTTGCCGCACCGATGATATCGCCAAGCCTGCCGCGTATCTGCGCAGCCGCCGCAGGCAGCACGCCTTTCATGTAGTCAAGCCCCGAAAAATACTCAAGCACCTTTTCGCAAGCCGAAAGCCTGTCCTCAAAGCTGCCCTCGCCAAGCTGCCCGATAAGTGCCTTTACATTTCCAATGTCCTCAAATTCCTGCGCAAGAGCGTAAAAGTCCTCTGCCGCGCCGCTTTCATCAAACTCCTGCGTGTTCAGTCCGAAGATAAGCAAAGCCTTCAGCTTTTGAGAAAGCGTCATCTCACCGCTTTGCAAAAGCCCTATAAGCACACCTCGCGCCTTTAGTACAGCACCCAGCAGCTCACCGTCAAACTCTAAATCGTCATCGGGCTCTTCAGTCTCCCATTCGCAAAAGCTGATTTTTCCCGCACTTTCCAGCCATAGCCGCGCCGATTCCTCACAGCAAAGTCCCGTGCCTGCCTCCTTGTATCCGCCGAACCACTCGTAAAATCGCGGGTGCTGGGTGCATATCTCGGAAATGCTGTCCTCACCGTGTTCGAGCAGCACAGAGCAAAGCCCCTGTTCGTTCAGAAAAGGGCATTGCCCGCCGCGCTGCATTATGTAGTGTTCGCCATTCTCGTTTGTTATATGCTCGCAAAGCCCGCCGCCAAGGGTCTTGTAGCGGTCATAGGTTGCCTGGTCGATTTCAATGTCCCAGCCCATGCGGCAGCAGTTGTCACGGCAATCCGAGCCAATGCAGTGAAAATCCCTGAAAAAACAAGGCGCGTAAACTTTCATATTTTTATCTCCTTAATTTTTACAACAAATCAGAATTTAGCGTCTTTGACGCTAACAGTGAATAGTGAATAACGAATAGTGAAAAGTTTATAGTTAAGGTATCGCCTTCGGCGCTGACCGACCTTCGAACACCGCTACTATTCACTATTCACTTTTCACTCTTCACTATTCATTGCTTATCGGCGCAAAGCGCCGATAAATTCTGATTTATATTATACTGCATTTTCCGCCGCGGTGTCAATCATTCTTTTTCAGCCCCTGCATAAAGCCGTCAAGCTCGGTTGAAGACACATCTCCGCCTATCAGCACATTATCGCAGATCATCAGATTGCACCGCACATCGTCCTTGTCCTCGTGACCCGCGTAGTTTTTCACCTTGTAGGTGTAAACATCACAGCTCTTGCCCTTGTACGCGCTCAAATCAAATCCCTGCTGCTTTTGCAGCTCGTTGTAGTTGTCGTACACCTCGTTGAACTGCTCTGGGATAAGTACCTGTCTGCATTCGTCAAACTCGCCCGAGACCTCCCAGCCCATTTGCTTGAGAAACTCCTGCCTCTGCGCCTCGTTTTCCAGCCTGTACTGCGACTTTTTCGCAAACCTGTATGCCGTCAGCGCCACTATCGCCAGCAGGCACGCAATTACCACCAGCAGCGCCGCAGCCAGCAGATTGGGCTTTTTCACCTTTATCGTCTTTATAAACATCTTTACTCCTCCAATCAAATATGGTTTGTACATATATATGTCCTTTCAGAAAGAATATTACAGTAGACTTTTTCGACGATATTGCTGCATAAGTCAGGCACAGCCGAAAAACCGCACGCAGATGTAAGAGGTAAGAGGTAAGAAAATCAGTCACAAGCCTTGCTTGCCGCTTGACACAGTGTACCTGCAAGGCGGGGATATCTTCTTTGTTCAGACTTTGTTAACAAAGTCGAGCCACACAGCACTTTTCGACAGCTGTTGTTGAATGATGTTTGATAAGCGTTGTGCATAATCACTAAAAGTCAATTGCTAAATTGATATTAAATAACGATTTTGAGTTTTTTATATAATTTTGCTTTGACAATTTCAAATTATGTGGTAAAATAGAATGTAGGTAACACTAAAATTATCGTATTGTGCATTTTAATAAGAGCGCAGGGGATTTGTCTGCCCCGCCTCAAAGGAAAAATAAACAACTGCACAGCGTGGTGTATATTGCCTTTGATACCGCCTGCGGCGGCATCTTGTGAAAGGAGTAATGGGTCAATGTCAAAAATTATAGCAGTTACTTCAGGAAAGGGCGGCACAGGAAAATCTTCTATCAGTGCGTGTCTTGGTTATGCTCTTGCAAAGCAGGGCAACAGAACTCTTATCATCGAGCTTGACTTCGGCTTGAGATGTATGGATATCATGCTCGGTATGCAGGGCAACATAACATACGACCTGGGTGATGTTCTTGAGGGTACATGTGATGTCAACAAGGCTACCACTACCGTAAGACTTGCATCTAACCTGAGCGTGCTTTGCGCACCGTCTGACCCGTTCGTTCAGCTCAAGGCTGAGGACATCGAGAGGATAACACAGGAAATGAGAAAGTACTTTGAGTACATTCTTATAGATACATCTGCCGGTATCAACGGCTCGGTATTTGATATCGTTACCAATTCCGATTTGATACTTATCGTAACGACTCCCGACCCTGTCTGCGTAAGAGACGCGCAGATGATGAGCGACGAGTTCTATAAGAGAGGCAACCAGAAGCAGAGACTTGTTATCAATAAAGCAAATAAGAGAATTTTCGAGTTTGAGGATATGGACGACCTCGACGCTATCATCGATACCGTAGGCGTTCAGCTGCTCGGCGTTATCCCCGAGGATTCGGCAATACCGCTTGCAACAGGCAAGGGCGTGCCGCTTTCGTCAAGCTCAATGGGCTTCCTTGCGTTCTCGGCAATTTCAAGGAGAATAAAGGGAGAGCATATACCGCTGTCAATAAAGATGTAAAAGCGGCAAAAATACAGATAAGAAACGGAGGTCTTTAAGTTGAACATAGCACTAATAGCGCATGATTCCAAAAAGGAGCTGATGGTGCAGTTCTGCATTGCATATTGCGGGATATTGAGCAAGCACCGTCTTTGCGCAACAGGCACAACGGGCAAGCAGGTATCCGAAGCAACAGGGTTATCCATACAGTGTTATTTAAGCGGCTCCCAGGGCGGAGACCAGCAGATAGCCGCAAGGATATCCTGCAACGAAATAGACCTTCTTCTGTTTTTCAGAGACCCTATTTCCGCAAAGCCGCACGAGCCGAGTGAGGCTAACCTGCTGAGGCTTTGTGATGTACACGATATCCCCGTAGCAACAAACCTTGCTACCGCAGAGGCGCTGATACATTCACTTGAAAGAGGAGACCTCGACTGGAGAGATATCGTCAATCCGTCAAGAATTTAATAGTTTACATGCGTTGAAAAGGAGAGTAACCCCTGAAAATGCGGCATAGCGAGGGCTGAACGGTGAGAGAGCCTGCGCAGTTCACGGGCGAAGGACACCTCGGAGCATTCTGCCTGATAAAAAGGGCAGACGTGACGTTCGCGTTAAGAACAAGAGGAGTGACTGAATGTTTTAATAAGCGTTCAGTAATTAGGGTGGTATCACGACACGGTCGTCCCTTGCGGGATAGCCGTGTTTTTTGTTTGCTTATTGACTTATCAGGCAAAATCGGTTATTATAAGATATTGCAGACAAGCTTAAAAGGAAAGGAAGAGTAAAATGGCTTTGTTAGTTAAAAAACCAAAAGGCACCGCAGACGTTGTACCAAGCAGGTCGTATATGTGGCACACCGTCGAGCAGATAACCGCCGATACCGCACAGCAGTACGGCTTTAAGGAGATAAGAGTGCCTACCTTCGAGGATACGGGGCTCTTCGTGCGCTCGGTCGGCGAGACCACAGACGTCGTTCAGAAAGAAATGTATACAGTTTCTGCGGCGGGCGATTCGACATTCACCCTGCGCCCTGAGGGTACAGCGGGCGTAATGCGCGCAATGCTCGAAAACGGCGTAATGAACGAGGGCTTTCCGCAGAAGGTCTACTATATCCTGTCCTGCTTCAGACACGAGAACGTCCAGGCAGGCAGACTGCGTGAGTTCCACCAGTTCGGCTGCGAAATGGTCGGAAGTAGCAGCCCAAGAGCCGATGCCGAGGTCATATCCCTTGCAAAAAGCGTGCTTGACAGGGTAGGTCTGCAAAATATCGCTTTGAACATCAACTCTATCGGCTGCCCCGAGTGCAGAGAAAAGTACAGACAGGCTCTGCGCGAGTACTTTGAACCGCATAAGGATGAGCTTTGCCATACCTGCCGGGAAAGACTCGACAAAAACCCAATGCGCCTGCTCGACTGTAAATCCGCCGAGGACCAGGCGATAGCCAAGGACGCACCCGTGATACTTGACTACCTCTGTGACGACTGTAAAGCGCACTTTGAAAAGCTCAAAGAGTACCTCACCGAAATGGGCATAGATTTCTCTGTAAATCCGCGTATCGTCAGAGGTCTTGACTACTATACAAGAACCGTTTTTGAGTTCATCACCACCGAGATAGGCGCGCAGGGTACCGTCTGCGGCGGTGGACGCTACGACGGGCTTATTGAAGAACTCGGCGGCGCAAAAACCGCAGCACTCGGCTTTGGTATGGGTCTTGAAAGACTGCTGCTTGTTATGCAAAAGCAGGGCTGCGACTTTATGGAGGAAAAAACCTGCGACCTGTATATCGCCACAATGGGCGAAAACGCCGTAAAGAAAGCGCTTTCAATGACTACCGCACTGCGTGACGAGGGCTTTTTCGTCGAGTACGACCTTGTCGAAAGAGGCTTAAAGCCGCAGATGAAATACGCCGATAAAATAGGCGCAAAGTTCGTTATCGTACTTGGCGATAACGAGATCGAATCGGGCAGCGCAAAGCTTAAAAATATGGCAACAGGCGAGCAGACCGATATAACTCTTGGCGAAAAGCTCACCGAGCAGTTCTCACAGGCGATGCTCAATGAAATGTTCAGCGGCTTTGAGGACGAAGTCGGTGGAATAATAGGAAAGGGTGAGTAAAATGGCAAAAAGATGTGAACAGTGTGATATGATACCTCTCGTGCGCATACACAATCCAAACGAGTATATCATGTGCATAGATTCTTTTCAGCGAATGATAGATAAGGGCGAAATGGAGCTTGTCTACGCGACCTGCCCGCTTGATGCGGTGATAGACACCGAGGGCAGATTCTATACAAGAAAGCTTTTCCACCAGTTCAGATGCACAAACTGCAGCACAGTCTACGGAATGTATGTAGATGCAACGCAGGGCGGCGAGATAAAGCTGAATGACAAGATATTCGTGCCCGAGGAGTACGAGGAAAAGGACGGGGAGTAATGCTGCTTATCATTCCCCGAAAGTACGAGTTTGAGACCACCCTCACCCCCAAGCGCGTCGCAAGAAAGCTTGACGGCGAGCTTACCGAGTTCCGCCCAACGCTGAATATCCTTGCCACAGGCAAGTTTATGCGCTCGCATAAGTTTGAGAGCCTCTATTACGGGCGGCGTGAGGGCGATAAGTTTCTGGTGTGCTACCATAAGTTCAAAAAGCGCGACGGCGGCGAAACAGGCTTTTTCGGCACGTACGAAAAATCACAGCACGGCACGCTTATAAAGGGCAAGTTCAGAAAGCCCATTGTCACGTACATTTTCGGCATCATCTGGACGCTGCTCACGCTGCTCAGCGGGCTTGTCTGCCTGTCGCTCGGGCAGCAGTACGGGGCAATAGCCTGCGGCGTGCTGTTTCTGCTTGGAGTGTTTTTCTTGTTCTGGGACAGCAAGATAAAGTTCCTGTACGGCTTTCTTGACGGGTTCCCGAGATACGAGGAAAATGATGAAAATAACGAATAATATAAAGTAAAGGAAGTAATAACAATGCTTGACACCATGAAAGGCTTGCGCAGAACACATTACTGCGCAAAAGTACCACAGACCGAGGGCAGCGAGGTCGTTGTCTGCGGCTTTGCGGACAGAGTAAGAGATATCGGAAATCTCCTGTTCATCAATCTGCGCGACCGCACAGGTCTGCTGCAGCTTGCTTTCAACGACAGTACCGATAAGGATATCTTTGAAAAGGCAAGAACAGTCAGAGCCGAGGACGTGCTGCTCGCAAAGGGCGTTATCAGACCGCGCGAGAGCATAAACCCGAATCTGCCCACAGGTCTTATCGAGGTAGACGTAAAGGAACTGCGTATCCTCGCAAAAGCCGAAACAACACCGTTTGAGGTAACAAACTCCGAAAAGGTAAGAGACGAGCTGAAGCTGAAATACAGATACCTTGACCTGCGCAATCCCAAGCTGCAAAATAACCTTATCACACGCCACAAGATAGCCAAGGTCGTAAGGGACTATTTCTACGAGAACGACTTCCTTGAAATAGAAACACCTATGATGATGCGTTCAACTCCCGAGGGCGCGAGAGATTACCTCGTTCCGTCAAGAGTCCACCCGGGCAAGTTCTACGCCCTGCCGCAGTCACCGCAGATATACAAGCAGCTGCTTATGATATCGGGCTACGACAGATATATCCAGCTTGCACGCTGCTTCCGCGATGAAGACCTGCGTGCCGACAGACAGCCCGAATTTACGCAGATAGACCTTGAAATGTCCTTTGTCGATGTCGAGGATATCCTCGTTATGGCAGAGGGTATGGTGCAAAGACTGTTCAAGGAGATACTTGATGTGGACATCCCGCTGCCGCTGCCGCGAATGACCTTTGCCGATGCTATGAACAAGTACGGCTCGGATAAGCCTGATACCCGCTTTGATATGCAGATTCAGGACATCACAGATACCGTTAAGGATATTGATTTTGTTGTTTTCAAGAGCGCGATCGAGGACGGCGGATCGGTAAGAGCAATAGTTGCCAAGGGCGGCGCAGAGACCTATACAAGAAAAGAAATAGACAAGCTTGTCGAGCACGCAAAGGGCATCGGCGCAAAGGGCTTGGCGTATATCCGCTGGGCAGACGAGCCTAACTGCTCGTTCAAGAAGTTCTTGGGCGAGGGCGACCTTGAAAGGATTCTCGGTGCAGTGGGCGCGCAAAAGGGCGACCTTGTGCTTATCTGCGCAGACAGAAACAAGGTAGTGCTCAATACTCTCGGCGCGATAAGACTTATCTGCGGCAAGCGCCTTGGGCTTGTAAAGGACGGCTACAACTTCCTTTGGATAACCGAAATGCCGTTCTTTGAGCAGGACGAGGAAACAGGCGAGTGGGTAGCAGCCCACCACCCGTTCACTATGCCGCTTGAGGAGTGCATAGAGTTTCTCGATACAGCGCCCGAAAAGGTCAGAGCAAAGGCGTTTGACCTCGTGCTCAACGGAACCGAGCTTTCGTCGGGTTCTATGCGTATAACCGACCCCGCGCTGCAAAAGAGAATGTTCGAGTCTCTCGGTATGACCGACGAGGAGATAGACGCAAAGTTCGGATTCCTCGTAGATGCGTACAGATACGCTTCTCCACCGCACGGAGGAATGGGTATCGGACTGGACAGACTTGCTATGATAATCTGCGGCGCAGACTCTCTGCGTGACGTTGTTGCGTTCCCAAAGGTGCAGAACGCGAGCGAGCTGATGAGCGCCTGCCCTGCCGAAGTCGACGAAAAGCAGCTTGACGAGCTGTATATTAAGACTGTCCAGCCGAAGCAGGAAGAAACAGAACAGTAAAAAACATCCTGTTTTCCTTTTGTGTTGTTAATAAGAAAAATCAGAATTTAGCGTCTTTGACGCTAACAGTGAATAGTGAATAACGAATAGTGAAAAGTTTATAGTTAAGGTATCGCCTTCGGCGCTGACCGACCTTACTATTCACTATTCACTTTTCACTCTTCACTATTCATTGCTTATCGGCGCAAAGCGCCGATAAATTCTGATTTATCTTTGGAACACCTTTGCAAAAGTAAAATACTTACAGTCGCCTGTAAGAGTGCTTATTGGCGGCTGCTTTTTTTGTGTGTCGGCAAGCTCGACAAGTTTTGTGAAGATTAACAAAATTGTAATGCAATCTTTGTGGAAATGTGCTACAATAAGAAAGCTAATTGTCGAAACTACCGAACGGTAGCTATTTGACTACCGAGCGGTAGCTATTTAACTACCGAGCGGTAGCCTTTTGACTACCGAACGGTAGCTGTTTGACTACCGAGCGGTAGTTTGCGGCGCAAAAACGTACATCAATTCACAAATCGTGTACATAAGTAAGGGAAGTGCGAAAGTGGAAAATATTCAGGAAAACAAAATGGGTACACAGCCTGTCGGCAAGCTGATGATATCTATGTCGCTGCCGATAATGATCTCAATGCTGGTGCAGGCGCTTTACAACATCGTGGACAGCATTTTCGTTGCAAAGATAAGCGAGGACGCGCTGACGGCGGTATCTCTTGCGTTTCCGATACAGACGCTTATGATAGCGGTCGGTGCGGGAACGGGTGTCGGCATAAATGCGCTTTTGTCAAAATCGCTTGGCGAAAAGAACTTTGAAAAGGCGAACAGAGCCGCTAACAACGGCATTTTCCTCGCATTTTTCAGCTTTTTGCTGTTCGTTGTGATAGGTCTTTGCTTTACGGGGCTGTTTTACAATGTACAGACCAAAAACGCGGATATACGCCAATACGGCAAGGATTATCTTTACGTGGTTACGGTTGCGAGCCTGGGGCTTTTTATGCAGATGACGTTTGAAAAGCTTTTACAGTCAACGGGAAAGACTATCTATTCGATGTTTACGCAGGGTCTTGGCGCGATAGTTAACCTTATACTTGACCCGTGCCTTATTTTCGGCTGGGGACCTTTCCCCAAAATGGGCGTTGCGGGCGCGGCGCTGGCAACGGTCATAGGGCAGTGTCTTGCGGCGCTGCTGGGGCTTTTGCTCAATATCAAGGTCAACAAGGAAATAAAGATAAGTCTGAAAAAATATCCGCCGAACAGAAAGACGATAAAGCACATCTATGCGGTGGGCTTGCCGTCGATAATAATGCAGTCGATAGGCTCGGTGATGACCTACTCGCTCAACAAGATACTTATCGGCTACTCCGAGACCGCAGTTGCGGTGCTGGGCGTGTATTTCAAGCTGCAAAGCTTTATCTTTATGCCAATCTTTGGCTTGAACAACGGCTATATACCGATAGTTGCATACAACTACGGAGCAAGAAAGAAAGCGCGTATTATCAAGGCTTTCAAGAGCGGTGCGGTGTGTGCGGTGTCGATAATGGCGGTGGGAACGCTGCTGTTTCTGACTATCCCCGACAAGCTGCTGGGATTTTTCGATGCGGGCGATGAAATGCTGCGCATAGGCGTACCTGCGCTTCGCATAATCAGCACGCACTTTGTTATCGCATCTTTCAGCATTATGATGATATCCACGCTTCAGGCTTTGAGCAGAGGCGTAGATTCGATGATAGTTTCGTTTTCAAGACAGATAATCGTGCTGCTGCCTGCGGCGTATCTGCTGTCGAAATTTGCGGGTCTTAACGCTATCTGGTGGGCTTTCCCGATAGCAGAGATAGTTTCGCTGACGCTTTGTGCGCTGTTCCTTTCAAAAGCGTACAAGAAGATGATAAAGCCTATGGAGGACTGAAATGGGCGGAAAGATCAGACTTGACAGGCTGATAGCCTCGCAGATGGGCGGCGTATCGCGCGCAGATGTCAAGAAAATGTGCCTGAAAAAGCGTATCAGCGTGAACGGAAAGCTCGTGCGGCGCAGTGATGCGCACGTTGATACAGATGACGAGATACTGCTTGACGGCAAAAAGGTGGAGTACAAAAAGTACATCTACATAATGCTCAACAAGCCGCAGGGCGTGGTGTGCTCGACCAAGGAGGGCGAAAGCCGTACAGTCATCGACCTTGTGCCCGAAAAGCTGCGCAGAAAGGGGCTTTTCCCTGCGGGGCGGCTTGACAAGGACACCGAGGGCTTTGTGCTTTTGACGGACGACGGAGAGCTTTCGCACAAAATGCTTTCGCCCAAAAGCCATGTGCCAAAGACGTATTTTGTTCGCCTTGCAAAGCCGTGGGACGAGACTTACAAGGAAAAATTTGCGCAGGGCATGACTATCGACGGCGGAGAAAAATGTCTGCCCGCGAAATTTGAGGGCAGCGGCGAAAACGATCGCGAATGCACTCTTATTCTGCACGAGGGAAAGTTTCATCAGGTCAAGAGAATGTTTAAAAAATTAGGCAACGAGGTCGTGTATCTCAGGCGTGTGGCTATCGGAAATGTGAATTTAAGGCAAGATTTAGCCCTCGGTGAGTGTTTGGAAATGTTGCACAAAGATGTTGAAAATTTATTGGCAAAGTGAGAATGGCGATGTAAATATCTGGCAAAGGATTGTGAAAATTCGTCAATATCAATATAATACTCTTACAAAGTTTAGTCAAAAAAACTCTTGAAGATAGGTACGAAATTTGGTACAATAGGTTCATAGCTAATGTGTCAGATTAGTAATTATATTATAGGAGGTACTCTTAATATGGCAAGTGTATCATTGAGAGAAATTTATAAGAAATACTCCGGCGGTGTTATCGCTGTATCCGATTTCAATATCGAGATCCAGGATAAAGAGTTTATCATTCTCGTTGGTCCTTCCGGCTGCGGTAAGTCCACAACTCTGAGAATGATAGCAGGTCTTGAGGAGATAAGCGAAGGTGAGCTTTACATCGGAGACAGACTCGTTAACGATGTTGCTCCTAAGGACAGAGATATCGCGATGGTTTTCCAGAACTACGCTCTGTATCCTCACATGACCGTTTTCGATAACATGGCATTCGGTCTTAAGCTGCGTAAGGTTCCTAAGGACGAGATCGCAAGAAAGGTTGAGGAGGCTGCAAGGATCCTTGACATTTCTCACCTGCTCGACAGAAAGCCGAAGGCTCTTTCGGGTGGTCAGAGACAGCGTGTTGCTCTTGGCAGAGCTATCGTTCGTAACCCACAGGTATTCCTTCTTGACGAGCCTTTGTCAAACCTCGACGCTAAATTGAGAGCGCAGATGAGAACCGAGATCGCTAAGCTGCACCAGAAGCTCGGTACAACATTTATCTACGTAACACATGACCAGACTGAAGCTATGACAATGGGCGACCGTATCGTAGTTATGAAGGACGGTTACATTCAGCAGATAGACACACCTACTAACCTTTATCAGAACCCTGTTAACCAGTTCGTTGCAGGATTCATCGGCTCACCGCAGATGAACTTTATCGACGCTGTTCTGCGCAAGAACGGTGACAAGTACACTGTTGAGTTCGGTAAGGAAGGCACAAGAGGCGAAGAGGGCATCACATACTCTATCGACGTTCCTGCAAGCAAGGTTATCGACGACGAGATCCTGTATCCTCTGATCGACCAGGAAGTTGTTCTCGGTGTTAGACCAGAGTGCATCCATGACGAGCCTGCATTCCTTGCACAAGCTACAACAGGCGTTGTAGAGGCTGACGTTGAGGTAACAGAAATGATGGGTGCTGAAACTTATCTGTATCTGGACTGCGCAGGCATTCCTCTTACTGCAAGAGTTTCTCCTCGTACAACTGCTCGTACAGGCGACACTATCAAGGTTGCTCTTGACCCGAACAGGATCCACATCTTTGATAAGGAAACTGAAAAGTCGGTTCTCAACTAATAATAGTATTCACAAGGGACTGTTGCAAATAAGCAATAGTCCCTAACTTCATCCCAGGGGTGCAGATTTCGGGCAATCTGTTGAGTTTTCATTGAAAAAAGCGTAAACGGCT
>OMXI01000064.1 GCA_900314975.1 uncultured Eubacteriales bacterium
GGGTTTGTTTACTACCAAAAAGAATTAGATTGACAAATTTCTTATTTATCATATACAATATTTGAAAATATGAATAACAACTGTAGTCTAACCATCCACCCGGCGGTGAATTCGGGAACAATGGGTCGGGATCATTACAATATCAGAGGCAGACTCTGTGCGTATGATCCCGGCTCTTTTTGTTTTTCTTAATGACACCTGTGACACGTTGACACTTGATTACGGGGATGTATATATGTGCAGTTCAAGTGTCACAACTGTCATAACTGTCACAACCGTCATCAAAAAAACTGACAGGGCAGTGACGATAGGTACGATAAAAATCGGTGCAGTTTTATCGTACCTTGCGTACCTTATGAGCGATGATGAAAAACTGTTCGCAGCAGATAGCTTTTTTTCTGCCAATATCCTTGCTCACAAAGTCGGATTCGCCGTTCACTCTTTTGCCCTGTACTACCGTTGGTCGCTCCGGGGCAAGCATAGCGCTGTGGCACCCACCCGCACTTTGCGGGCGCAGCCTTGCACAAATGCGGGCGAACCCGCACCCCTTATTCTATCAGCGAAAGGAGAAAACTCATGGCGAGAAAACAGACCGAGCGAATGAATCTGAGAATGACTCCCGAGCAAAAGAAAATGATTTTTGAGAGAGTGATACAGGCAGGCTGTCCGTCCATCAACCAATTCGTTGTCAAGATGTGTTCGGAAGGGAAGATAGTTTCAGATATAATGACATGAGGATTCCGGTAGCCGACAAAAAAGAATTCAGTATGATGCCACTTGCTAAATCATGAATCTTGTGGTATACTAAAGTCAAGATCACGAAAGGAGGCATTGGTATGACCTACGAACTCAGGCATTTTGATACGCCGCTTATAAGGTTTACGGCTACCGAGGATACAAACGAGCCGGAGATAGAAATACTGTGGGTAAATGAAAAAAAGAGACAGCTGATGCCTCTTGACCTGGAAGTTGATGCAGAAGGCGTATCACGCTGGCTCAGGAACAGGACAATACCAAAGAACAGAGCGTATGTCAGCAGTTTTCTGGCAAAATGCGGAATGAGCATCAACAGACCGATGAACATAATCAGAGTCTCAAAGGGTATGTCCTTGAATGATTGTTACTGGGTAGTTGAAGAAGGCTTTGGCGGCAGCTTTGATAAATACAACCTGTATGACAACAGGTTCAGCCGGATACTCGGGCTCATTGCTTTCACCGGCTTCGGAAGTTCGGTAAGATCATCACTTGCTTCTTGTCCTGAGTTTACCACCAATGGAATGCTCCCGAAATGCTGGAGGAGAGTTGAAGGGAAGATACAGCTTTTCAAGGGCGGTACAAAGGGTGCATCAAATACAGGCTTTGAACCGTACTCGGAATACTACGCTTGCCGGATAGCAAAGGTACTTGGCATAGATGCTGTCGATTACAGCATTGCAAAGTGGAAAGGTGAGCTGTGCTCTACCTGTGAACTGTTCACAAGCAAGCAGAGGTCATTTATCCCGGTAGGAAGACTTGTCCGAAAGGGCGGTATGAAAGCGGTAAGAGCGTACTATGAGTCGCTTGGTAAGAAATACACAAAGGCTCTTGATGATATGCTCGTGCTTGACGCTGTTATCTGCAATACCGACCGACATTTTGGAAACTTTGGGTTCATGGTGGATAACAAGACAAATAAGATAGTTGAACCTGCGCCGCTGTTCGATCACGGAAACTCACTGTTCAGTCTTGCAGGACTTGACAGCTTTGTGAGTGAAAAAGCACTTGATGATTATGCAAGTACGCTTGTTCCCAGCGTGTATGATGACTTTATCGGCACAGCAAAAGCGGTGCTTACGGGCAAGCACAAAGACGCTATAATCTTGACAGCAAACGGCTAAAGCTCATTGAAAATCAGATCCGAAAGAGAGCAAAACTTCTTCTTGAAAACTAATGCGGTCAATGAGAATAAATATATGCTCTTGATAATATGATACTGATCACATATCATTGTATTAACACAAACCCGACACGCCTCTCAACGATGCGTACCACGTCGGGTCGTTAATTTATTAGACTTGACTTTTATTTCAGTATACTGTATAATTATTATAAACCTGCGCATTATGGTATTAAGGAGTAATCATAAACCTGCGCATTCAGAGATTGATCATCAAACTAAAACCTGCGTATTATGGAGTGAGGCGTAATTATGATACTGAAACGAAAGATGTATAACAAACTGCTGGCGCTGAAAAACGAGCTTAACGGCAAGAAAGCCTTTCTTATCGAAGGTGCAAGGCGTATCGGCAAGTCAACGATATGCGAAGAATTCGGAAAAAACGAATATAAGAGCTATATCCTCATAGACTTCGCCAAGTGTCCCGATGAGGTCAAGGACTATTTTGTGAAGCACATGAATGACCTTGATACATTCTTCATGCTTCTTTCAACCTACTACGGCATGAAACTGTATGAGCGTGAGTCGCTTATCATCTTCGATGAGGTGCAGATGTACCCGAAAGCAAGGGAGTGTGTCAAATATCTTGTTGCCGACGGCAGATACGACTATATCGAAACAGGCTCGCTCATTTCGATAAAGGAAAATGTTAAGGATATTGTCATTCCCTCGGAGGAGCGCCATCTCAGTATGTATCCGCTTGACTTTGAGGAGTTTTGCCAAGCGCTGGGTGAAGAACAGATAATCGCTTACATCAGAAAGTGCTTTGCTGATAAAGTGCCTTTGGAAAATGAGCTGCACTACAAGGCTATGCTCCTGTTCAAGCAATATATGCTTGTGGGCGGTATGCCACAGAGCGTTACTGCGTTCCTTGAAAGCAGGAAGGATTTTGACAAGGCTGATGTGGAAAAGCGTGATATCCTTGTGCTATACCGCAGCGACATTATGAAGATAGACAGCAAGTACAGGAGCAAAGTTCTCACCATATTCGACCAGATACCCGGTCTGCTCTCGCAGCATGAAAAGCGTGTGGTTTTCAACGATGTTTCAGTCGGCAGCAAAGCCGAACAGTATGAGGAGACCTTTTTCTGGCTGTCCGATTCAATGATTTCAAACGAGTGCTTCCTGTGCAATGACCCGAATGTGGGACTATCAATCAACGAGAACAGAGCATATGTGAAGTGCTATCTCTGTGACACAGGTTTGCTCGTTAGCCACGCCTTTGATGAGAACGAACTGCTGGAAGATGAAGTCTACAAGCAGATCCTTGGTGACAAGCTGAACATGAACGAGGGTATGCTCTATGAGAACGCTATCGCTCAGATGCTGACGTCAAACGGTCACAAGCTGTATTTCTACACACAGTACAACACCGAGAAGCACCGAAACGATATTGAAATAGATTTCCTTATCTCTAACAACAGCAAGCTGAAATACAAGATGTTCCCGATAGAAGTCAAGTCGGGGAAGAAGTATTCGATAGAGTCGCTCAAACGCTTCAAGGATAAATACAAGGCTCGAATAGGGGAGTGCTATGTGATACACCCGCGCAATCTCAGCATAAAAGAGGACATCGTTTGTATACCGCCGTATATGACGATCTGCTTGTAATCGAAAATCTCGATTTATGTATTATACAAAATAATAATCTTGATTTGTGTTACTGTGTCTTGATATGCTTGAAATAATGAAAAAATAAGGACGCAGCCGCAGCGTTGCTTTGACAAAATCTATTATGACTAAAGAATTCGATAGCTCCTATAAGTATATAAAGCCAATGGAAAATGAAGGCATGCTTGCACTAACTATTCCGGATAAGCCAAAGAGTAAGTACCCAAAGTATTATACTAAAAATGAACTTATCAAAGGAGAAATGTAATGTCACTCGAAATAATATTCACAAGTCATTCTTTTTATGCAGATACCGCCGATGCGGAACTATTGCCAAAAGAAAAACAGCTGTTTGATGCTATAAGCACTGACAAATACAAAGCACTTTTTGATATTGGTACGCAGCCTGCAGAAGAAAAGGAAAGTCCCTCACTTGCTTATTTAAGGCACATAAGTGAGAGCTATATTGACCTGCTTACATCTATGCCTGAGCTTGAGCTTATACGTGAAAGGGCAGAGGTGAAGCTGGACGATGACACAGCCGAAGAACTTCTTGCATCTGCACCATACAGTATAGGTGCAGAGTATATCGACAAGGATTGGCTGAGTGGGGTGTTCAGCAGGCTTAACGATGCATTCAGCTGTGAGATGAGAGCTTTTTCAGGAACAGTCAAGCTATTCCTGGCAGAGAAAAGTCAGCAGCTTCGTGTGCCCGAGCGGATCTTTTTTCATCTTGTTGAGAGCAAAGACGAGAATTTCCCTTTTGCATTCCTTGCTACTTACGCAACGACCGGCGAAAACGGTCAGATACGGCATATGCCTCTTTCATATGCGTTGACGGAATTCAAATCTGACCGAACAAAGCTCATCGGTCTTTTGTCATGCCTGAACAAGGTATCTGAGGTATCCTCGCTTATTGGCAGCTTTGTTGAGAGCGGCGAACTGTTCCACCCGCTAAGGCTTACATCAGATGAAACATATGACCTGCTCAAAAGCGTGCCTGAAATAGAGGGCTGCGGTGTGATGTGCCGTGTTCCAAACTGGTGGAGAAAAAAGCAATCGGCAGTATCGTTAAGTGTAACGCTCGGAGAGAAAAAGACTTCACTGCTTGGTTTTGATTCCATCGTTTCAATGGTGCCGCAGCTGTCTGTGAACGGAGAAGCTTTGTCTAAATGTGAGATCGAGCAGCTGTTAAAACAGACTGAGGGACTTGCGTTTATTAAAGGAAAGTGGATCGAGGTCGATCATACAAAGCTGAAAACGCTGCTTGCAGATATGGACAAATACGGAGGAGATCTTACACTTTTGCAGGCTATGCGTCTTGGCAGCGGTATGGGAACACAGATAAACATAGACGGCAATGTCAAAATAACCAACGGCAAGTGGTTGAGCGAAATGATGAAAAACCTGCGTCAGCCACACAGAATAAAACAGGTCAGTGTACCAGCAAGCGTCCATGCTCAATTGCGTCCATATCAGAAAGTTGGTTTCAACTGGCTTATGCAGATGCATAAAACAGGCTTCGGAGCTTGCCTTGCAGATGATATGGGACTTGGAAAGACCCTGCAAATACTGACATTTTTAGAAAAGCTGCGAGCATCAAACAAGGATGCAAGGGTATTGCTTATCGTTCCTGCATCTTTGCTTGGAAACTGGGAGAAAGAGACACAAAAGTTCACGCCTAAAATAACCTACACGATTCTTCACGGAAAGACCAAAGCACAGCTGGAACAAGAGTTATCGGCAGATGATTGCTTTGTGTATATCACAACCTATGGTATGGCGACTCGGACAGAAATGCTCACAGAAAAGGTGTGGGACTGCCTGATACTTGATGAAGCACAGGCAATAAAAAATCCTGCCACAAAGCAGACAAGGGCAATAAAGAAAATCAGATCAAGGCAAAGGATCGCTATGACGGGTACACCTATCGAAAACGATCTTACAAACCTTTGGTCGCTGTTCGATTTCTTAAACAAGGGACTTCTCGGGACATCGTCCGAGTTCAGGGATTTCTCCAAAAAGCTCAGTGACGACAAGCAGGGCTATCAGAAACTGAAAGGAATAGTTTCGCCTTTTATACTTCGCCGTGTCAAGACAGATAAAAATGTTATTGCAGACCTGCCGGAAAAGCTGGAGCAGACAGAGTATATCAGTCTTTCCAAAAAGCAGACAGTCCTTTATCGCAAACAGGTCTCTGAGCTTGAAAGGATCTTATCAGATGAACAAAGCAAAATGCAGCGCAGAGGTGCTGTTCTTGCGGCAATACTAAAGCTCAAGCAGATATGCAACCACCCCGATCAATTCCTCGGTCAGACAGCTTTTGATCCTTCAGAAAGCGGTAAATTTGCTATGCTGAAGGAAATCTGCGAAACCATCTACGAAAAGCGTGAGCGTGTGTTGATATTCACACAGTACCGAGAGATAACCGAGCAGCTTGCCCAATATCTTGAAAAGATATTTCACAGGAAAGGACTCATCATTCACGGAGGCGTGCCTGCAAAAAAACGCAGCAAGCTGGTCGATGAGTTCAACGGCGAAAACTATGTGCCGTTTATGGTGCTTTCAGTCAAGGCGGGCGGCACCGGGCTTAATCTTACGGCGGCAAACCATGTGATACATTTCGACCGCTGGTGGAATCCGGCTGTTGAGGATCAGGCAACTGACAGAGCCTTCCGTATCGGGCAAAAGAACAATGTTCTCGTACATAAACTCGTATCAAAAGGAACTGTTGAGGAAAAGATAGATGAGCTTATAAAAAGCAAGCGTAAACTGTCGGATAACATTATCGGTTCGGGCGGAGAAAAATGGATAACAGAGATGAGTGACCGTGAACTGCTGAAACTGCTGCGGCTTGAATAAGGGGGCTGATGAAATGAGCAGATACTGGAACGATGATACAATATACTCACAGCCTACCATTGCGGAACTAAAAAGCAGAGTCAGGCAAAGCAACACTAAAGCGGCAAAAAAGGATCTGGCTTATGAGCCGATACCGGCGTTCACAAGACGAAACATCTGCACAAGTTGGTGGGGACAAGCATGGTGTACAAATCTTGAAAGATATGCTGATTTTGAAAATCGGCTCAGTCGAGGCAAGCGATATGTAAAAAGCGGAACTGTCCTTGACCTAAAGATAAAAAGAGGCAAGGTCGAGGCGAGAGTGCAGGGTACACGAAGAACTCCATATAAGATCGAAATACGCATAAGTCCGCTTTCAGAGGAAAAGTGCAGCGAAATAATCGAAAAATGCGGAAGACGTATCGAGAATATGGAAAGCCTGATCAATGGTGAGTTTCCAATAGAGCTGAAGGAGATATTCCTTGAAAAAAACGGTCTGTTCCCAAGTCCGAAGGAGATCAGCTTTAATTGCAGCTGTCCTGACTGGGCACTGATGTGTAAGCATGTAGCCGCAGTGATGTACGGAATAGGTGTGCGGCTGGATGAAAACCCGTTTTACTTTTTTGAGCTGCGAGGAATAGATGCAGATAGATTCATTAGTGTTGCGCTGGAGAGCAAGGTTGAGTCTATGCTTTCAAATTCAGACAGAAATTCCAAGCGCATAATAAAGGATGCCGACCTTGTGGAACTGTTTGGAGTAATATAGCTTGACATATAGTATCTACAAGACAATTTGAGGGGGTTCACAAATGAAAGTAAAACTATCAGATATAATTGATGCTATTGAGATGGCAAATCAGTACTCTGAGTATTTTTTGGATAAGCAAACCGGAGAGATAGAATTTCCAAACAATCTAACTTGTTCAAATAATACAGCGAAAATAATCCTTGATTATGAAAGTTGATATGATAAGATGCGCTAAACAAAAATACAAAAAACTAAACAAAAATACAAAAAACTAAAATTACACTTGACAAACCCAAAAGAGTGTGCTATACTGATAAAAAAGAGGCACGAACAAGCGTTCGATTTTGTCGCTTTAAAAACAGCTCACGGTCATTTCGTTTCAGATGTGGTATTCTCTTGCATCGTGTATTATTCTCTACTGTTTTATAGTTTTTTGCATATAAATTTCCCCTTTTCATTCTGAATTTTCAGTTTGAAAAGGGGCTTTTCGTTTTAACATAGTAGCTTCTTTTGCACAAATTGAAGATGATATTTTTGTTGAAGAATATTCCTGTAATACATTGACTTTATTAACAAAGTGTTGTATAATGATTAAGCAAATTATTCCGCATTTGCGGAAAAAAGGAGAAGATGTAATGAAAAAGAAGGTTTTATCAGGTTTATTGGCGATCGCTATGGTGTTCGGCTCGGCTGCCGCACTGCCCCAGGGCGTGTTTGACACAGTCCCGACAATAACAGCGAGCGCAGTCAGCAGCGCAACATCAGGCACCTGCGGTGAGAATCTGACCTGGACACTCAGTGACGGCGTGCTGACCATCAGCGGAACGGGAGCAATGACTGATTATGGTTCATCCAACAGCCCTTTCCTGGGCAGGACAGATATTCAATCTGTTGTTATTAAATCAGGTGTTACGAGCATTGGCAATCTGGCATTTTGTAGCTGCACAAAACTTGTAAATATAACTATCCCCGACAGCGTTACACGCATTGGCTATAACGCTTTTGAGGGCTGCGAGAACCTTACAAGCGTAACTCTCCCAAACAGCATTGATTCTATTTATCTTAAGACGTTTATGTGTTGCTATAGCCTTGAAAGCGTAACTCTCCCCGACAGCATTACAGGTATTTATCACGGTGCGTTTTATGGCTGTAAAAAACTTAAAAACATAAATATCCCCGACAGCGTTGAACATATTGACACTTATGCGTTTAAATACTGCCCGAATCTTACAAGCCTGACTATCCCAAGCAGCGTTGAAAGCATCGGAAATGATGCGATCGACAAGGAATGCAAGATAATCTGCGAAAAAGGGTCAAAAGCTGAAAAGTATGCAAAAGACAACGGGTTAGACTATAATTACTCCGATGGCGACTATTTATACAAGGAGCTTGCCGACGGAAATGTCGAAATAACAGGATACACAGGCAAGGCTTCAGCTCTTTCTATCCCGTCAACGCTTGGCGGAAAGAAAGTAACAACAATCGGCGTTAGGGCGTTCCAAAACTGCACAAGCATTAAAAGCGTAACTATCCCGGACAGCGTTACAAGCATAGCCATCTATGCATTTCAAAGCTGTTCAGGTCTTACAAGTATAACTATCCCAAACGGAGTTAAGATCATCAAAGCAAGTACGTTCCAAAACTGCACTGGTCTTACAAGCGTAACTATACCCAAAAGTGTTACAGAAATTGAACCCCAGGCATTTCTTAATTGTGACAGCCTCAAAACCGTAACTATCCCAAGCAGCGTTGTAAAAATTAGTGACCATGCGTTCGGTTATCGCGCTTACAATACTACGGTTTATACAATTTCAAAAGTCGAAGGCTTTACCATCAACTGCTTTAAAAATACAGAAGGCGAAGACTATGCAAAGAAAAACGGCTTCAAGTATACGGCTGTTCTCGAAACGAGCCGTCTCGCAGGCGATAACCGATACGCTACCGCCGCTGAAATCGCAAAGAAAGCTTACCCAAGCGGCGCAAAAACAGTAATACTCGCCAGCGGAATGACCTACGCTGACGCCCTTGTAGGCGTGCCTCTTGCAAACAAACTGAACGCTCCTATTCTTCTCGCAGCTAAGGATTCTCTCCCGAGAGAAACGACCAACGCTCTCGAAAAGCTGGGTGCAAAGAAAGTCATCATTCTCGGCGGCAAGGGCGCTGTAAGCGAGCAGGTCGAGATAACTCTCAAAAATCAGGGTATCACGACCGAAAGATATGAAGGCGGCACACGTTTCGGCACTGCAACAGCTATCGCTGAAAAGCTCAACGAGAACTAAAAACGCTCCGATAATCTACCTGACCACCGACGGCGATATGAACGCCGACACCGCAGCATACCTCGCAAAGCTCAAAAAAGCTGGCAGCGTTAAGAACGCTTATATCATCGGCGGCACAGGCGTTATCACCGACAATATGCTGAAAAAGGTCGGCACAGCCCTCGGCGTAACACCTAAGCGCCTTGACGGTAAAGACAGATACGAAACCTGCGTCGCCGTAAATAACGAGTTCAAGAGTCTGCTCAGCGGCAAATCCATCTGCGTCGCAACAGGTGCAGATTACCCCGATGCCCTCGCAGGCGGCGTGTTCGCAGCAATCCAGAAAGCACCGCTGTTCCTTATCAACGGCAAGACACAGACCCTCATCCTCAGCGATAAGCAGAAAGCATACCTCAAAACCCTGACCCCGAATATGATGTACGTTCTCGGCGGCATAGGCGTAGTCCCCGACAGCCACGTTAAAACAGTAGCAGATGCGTGGGGATAACACATAGTATCAGAGCCAGCGTTAGCTGGCTCTTTCTACAATATGTTTAAAATACTTGTTTTTGGTTGTTAACTGATGCGATTATATACTAAAAAAACAATACCCCAAAAACTGAAATTACACTTGACAAACCCAAAAGAGCGCGGTACACAGATAAAAAGAGAAACGAACAAGCATCCGATTTCGTTGCTTAAAAAAGCTCTAGGTTTTTTCATTTCAAATGTGGTATTCTCTTGTATCGTGTATTATTCTCTGTTGTATATAGTTTTTTGCATATAAAAAATCCCCTTTCATGCTTTTGACCCGCTCCAGTAAAAACGTACAATGACAAAAAAGGCCTCCTATGGTATAATAGAAACCATAGGAGGTTTTGTTATGGCAAGAAGTTACAGACACATACAGCAGTATGACACGATCCTTATCGGTTATCCGAACTGGTGGGCATCTATCCCGATGCCGATAGCAACATTCCTTGAAAGCTATGACCTGTCGGGAAAGACGATCATACCGTTCGGCTCACACGGCGGCGGACGTTTCGGACAGAGCCTGACAGCCATCGCAAAGCTCGCACCCAACTCGGTCATCGGTGAGGGATTATCAGTACATTATTCAGGCGGCAGCACGCTTGATGATGACATAACAGCCTGGCTCAAAGAAAACGGCATACAACACAGAGGTGCAGAATGAAAATAGTGATACTTATCGGAAATCCGAACCGAAAAGGCTCGACGAACATTCTTGTTGAAAACTTCAGAAAAGGCGGACTTATATTTTTAGGAGCTTACTATCTGCATAGTAACTCAGATCAGATACTTATTATGAGAACGGCGAGCTTGTCGGGCTTGGTCAGATAGTTACTGCGCTTGACGAGAACGATAAGAGCACACCCAAAAGGCTTGTGCTTGATAAAAAAGAGATCCGAAAAAGACTTGAAGAAAAGGACTGTTTGTGGTATAATAATATAAAAAGCTATAAGCTAATGAATAGGTGAACGAAAAGAGCGTTAAATCACGGCTTGACCTTTTGAAAAACATCTGTGGTGTGGAAGCTGCGATCCGTTTCAGCAGCTTTGAAAAACAGGTGAAGCCGGATCACAAGTCCTACAAAAAGGAGGTATAGTATGAATAAAAAAATGACTGAGCAGGAGTTGCTGGCTTGCTTTGACGATGCGGTGAAATTCGGTCACATCTTTGTGACATATCAACCAAAGATCAACCACTGCACAGGTCGGATGATCGGCGCTGAGGCACTCATGCGCTGGACACATCCGGCGTATGGAATGCAATATCCATCGGATTTCATTCCTGTGCTTGAAAAGAACGATCTGATCTATCGGGCGGATCTTGCTGTGTTTGAAAGTGTTTGTAAATTTCAGAGAAGTGTTCTGGACAGCGGTGAAAAACCTGTGCCTGTCTCGGTCAATATGTCAAGATACGATATCTACCGGCGGGACTATGCACAGGAAATCGAAAAGCTCCGTATCAAGTATGATGTGCCTGTGAAATATATTCATGTTGAGATAACGGAAACATCTGCGATCGGTGGAATGGAACTGATCACAAGTGTGCTGAAAAAGCTGCATGAATACGGCTATGTGGTTGAGATGGACGACTTTTGCAGCGGCTATTCCTCTCTGAATATCCTCAAAGATCTCTCCGTTGATGTGATAAAGCTGGATATGCGTTTTTTAAGCGGCTCGATCGGCGGCAGGGGCGGCACGATACTTAATGCCGTTGTGCAAATGGCAAAGTGGCTTGGTACGCCTGTGATCGCTGAGGGCGTTGAAACCTTAGAGCAGGCTGACTATATGAAGAGTATCGGCTGCAAATACATACAGGGATATCTCTATTCCAAACCGGTCGGCGAGGACGAATTCAGAGAAAAGCTTAAACAGCTTGATTACGAGCCGCTTGTACCTCCCATTGACCTGGTCACAGAAATGGATGCAGGGCGTTTTTGGGATCCAAAATCTATGGAGACGCTTGTGTTCAATAATTTTGTCGGCGGTGCGGTGATATTCTCCTACCAAAACGGGAAAGCGGAAATACTGCGGGTAAACAAGAAATATGTCAAGGAAATCGGCATGAATATGCTGGAACAGGATATTATCGACGGCGATCCGTGGGAAAGCATGGACAGTAAAAACCGCCGCATTTATGAAGATACGCTGAAGCGTGCCATTTCCTCCAACGAAGAAGAAAGCTGTGAGACCTGGAGACTGATCTGCTCTAAGACCTGCGGTGAAGACAGGATCTGTATCCGCAGCTATATCAGACTGATCGGAAAAACGGAAACTCAGTATCTGTTCTATGCAATGGTGCAGAATATTACCGCCGAAAAGAAACGCTGGGATGAGCTTTACGAAAGCGAGAGAACATTTCGATTTGCAAGCGAGCAGGCTAATGTATATGCTTGGGAGTATGATATTTCCACAAAGAAAATGAGGCCATGCTTCAGATGTATGCGTGATCTGAATCTTCCGCCGCTTGTGGAAAACTATCCTGAGCCTGCTATAGAAGTGGGGATCTTCCCGCCTGATTATGCAGATATGTACAGAGAGTGGATGCGCAAACTTGACACAGGCGAGGTCGACACACTGGAAGGGATCATTCCTTTGACAGTTGGAAGAGTGCCATTCCATGTGAGGTATACTCTTGAACGAGATGAAAACGGAAAACCGCTCAAAGCGTATGGTTCGGCTACGCTTGTGGTAGATCATATATCGGAGAATAGTCAGAACGGTCAGGAAACAGAGTAGAGAACAGGATCGTTTGCATTACTTGTGATGTAAATTTCTTCTGATAAAGAGTACAGCTGCTTTATAAGCTATGATAGCGTGATAGACTAACAACGAAGAAGTGAAAAATAACTTCGAGCAGCGTGTTCAAGTCACGTTTAAGGCTCTTAAAAATCCGCTCGGGAAATCGGGCGGTATTTTTTTGCGACGCATGAACATCTCCTCTTTTTGTGAAATCGATCACACAGGCATAAAAATACGCCGCCTGCATTGTACATTTAAGTGCCCGATGTAGTGCCGATATAACCACGACTTATGTCCCCCGCCTCTTAGGCGGCGGTCATCTTAGTCTTTCGGTGGTGGGAATGAATCCCCACCGAAACCCTAAGCGGCTAACGCCCAGTCGTGCTTGAATGACGGGGCGATGCCCCTTATTGAATGTTTGAATATTTAATCAAACCGCGTATTTAAAGGGTTTTGACGAGGTAAAAGTGAACGAATTTTCAAAAAAGCCAGAATGTGTGAGCCGATTTTTGTAAGATGTTAAGAAAAATATTATAAAATATTGACTTTTTTATACAGGCATAGTATAATGCAGTTACAAAAAATAAAAGGGGGAATCTATATTGAAAAAGAAGGTTTTATCCGGTTTACTGGTAATCGCTATGTTGTTCGGCTCGGCAGCGGCACTGCCCGAGGGTGTGTTTGACACAAGCGCAGGCATCACAGCAAGCGCTGAAACATCGGACGACTATTCATACAAGGAGCTTGACGACGGAACCGTTGAGATAACAAAATACAGCGGCAACTATACAATAATCAATATCCCGTCAACGCTTGGCGGAAAGCAGGTAACAAGCATTGGCAGTGATGCGTTTTCCGACCGCGCTTACCTTGAAAAAATAATTATCCCAAGCAGCGTTACAAATATTGCTGAAAAGGCATTTGCTTCCGCCCCGGGACTTAAAAAAATAACTATCCCGAACAGCGTTAAAGCTATTGGCGATAATGCGTTTAACAGCAAATGCACAATAATCTGCACAAAATCCTCATTTGCTTACGTTTACGCGGCACTTTACTCAATCAAGTGTGAATACATTGCCGGAGACTATATATACAAGGACATTGACGACGAAACGGTCGAGATAACAGGTTACACCGGCAAAGACAAGACTGTCAATATTCCATCAACGCTTGCTGGAAAGACAGTTACAAGCATTGGCGATTATGCATTTAACGCCTGGTCAAGCCTTACAAGCATAACTATCCCAAACAGCGTTACAAGCATTGGCGATTATGCTTTTTCTAGATCAGGTCTTACAAGCATAACTATCCCGAACAGTGTTACAAGAATTGGCGAGTTCGCATTTGGTGCTTGCTATAAACTTGAAAGCGCAGTGATACCAACAGGCGTTGAAACTATCACCTATGATTTGTTTGCTGAATGCAGGGGACTTAAAAGCATAACTATCCCAAGCAGCGTTAAATCTATCGAAAACGGTGCGTTTTCTAACTGTTCAGCTCTTACAAGTATAACTATTCCAGGTAATGTTACATATATTGGCGCCAGTGCATTTGAGGGCTGCACAGGCCTTAAAAGCTTAACTATTCCGAGCAGTGTTGAAACTATTGACGATTATGCGTTTGGAGCCTGTGGCTTTACGAGCTTAACTGTCCCCAAAACTGTTACCAAAATCGGTAAAATGGCAATCGGTTATGTTCATAACGAACTATCTTGTCTGGTAAAGGACGATAACTTTACCGTAAAGTGCTATAAAGGCACAGCCGCTGAAAAATACGCAAAGGACAACGGCTTTAAGATCGTGTATCTTGGCGTAACGCACGTTGCTGCTAAAGCTGCTGCCTGCACAGCTGACGGAAATATCGAATACTGGAAATATGACGGCAAGTTCTATTCCGATGTTAAGCTTACCACTGAGATAACTCAGGCAAAAACAGTTGTTAAAGCAACAGGTCACAAGTTCTCGGCGTGGAAAACCACAGCTTTTGACACTGATAAGAACACATCGACACAGACGAGAAAGTGTTCTTCCTGCGGCAATACCGAAACGCAGACAACAAAGAATGCTGTCTCACGTTTTGCAGGCGCAGGCAGATACGAAACAGCTGCAAAGATATCTCAGGCTGAATTCACTCAGGCAGATACTGTCGTTCTTGCAAATAGTATGAATTATGCAGATGCACTCGCAGGCGTTCCGCTTGCAAAGGCAAAGAACGCTCCGATACTGCTGACCAATAAAGAAACCCTTGATAAGGCAACTCTCGCGGAGATCAAGCGCCTTAAAGCCAAGAACGTCATCATTCTCGGCGGCAAGGGCGCTGTAAGCGAGCAGGTTGAGATAACTCTCAAAAATCAGGGTATCACGACCGAAAGATATGAAGGCGGCACACGTTTCGGCACTGCAACAGCTATCGCTGAAAAGCTCAACGAGAAC
>OMXI01000058.1 GCA_900314975.1 uncultured Eubacteriales bacterium
GTTTACGCTTTTTTCAATGAAAACTCAACAGATTGCCCGAAATCTGCACCCCTGGGATGAAGTTAGGGACTATTGCTTATTTGCAACAGTCCCTTTTTTAGCATTTTTATTTTCATATATTCCTTGAAGCTTTGCCGAATCAATTATGCTCTAGAGCAGCGTAAAATGCAACTAATGGTCGATAAGAAACTGTTACGGGAAAGTTGGCAGAAAGAAATAGCTTAGGATTTGTAAGTATAATGTAACGACAATGAAATATCACCAATACATCTCAAATTATATTTGTTTTAATTCTTTTTCCGCTTTTCGTTTTTTTCTATTAAAGAATAATAGTCCTAACTTAGCTGCTATTGCAACCGGAACGACTGCAACAACAATAATGAAAAGGATTGTATAGATAGCTTTCTCAAGTATTGTCGGATTCTTTTCCCAATCAAGTTCAATGGAGTTCTTTTTTACATCATAGTTTACAAAACTCCAAAGATAACCCGTGTCATTTTTAAGCTCAAAAGGTTTTGATGTTTGGATAACGCTTCCGTTTTTGTCGAGAACAGCGACCTTGAATTTTGGTTCTATTTCGTGCAGCTTTTTCATTCTATCCGTTGCATTCCACGAACGTTCGTACTTATCATTGTCAAGCACAAAATTATTAAGAGAAACTATCTGTTCACCGTACTTCTGCTTTTTGATGTCCATTCGGGTAAAGTTGTCTTTAAAGTGGCAGGAAAGGCTTACATAGCCGTCTTTATCGCGGTACTCCGACAGCTCCTTTGTGTCAAAGCTGTATTTTTTCATATTCGCTTCGTTGTAAGCGGTGTAATCCTCGCTGTCCTGCGACAGCTTAATAAGTATCTCTATGTACGCGCAGTCCTTTGTGAAATTAAATGATTTTACCTCTATGTCCTGCGCTTCCTGCGGCATTGCATAGGCTGTTATTGAATTTGCCGCTAACATCACCAAAGCAAACAGCACCGAAAGTATTCTTTTCATTCTTATTCCCCCTCAATATACAGCACGCCGAGAGTGCCCGGTCCGCAGTGCGAGGAGATAACTCCGCCTGCCTCGGTATCAAGCACCTCTGCAAAATGGTTCAGCCCTTTGAGGTAATCGCACACCGAATCCACTACCTTGCGGTCGCACGGCGGATGGGTGACAAATACTCTGTCGGGCTTTGCCCGCAGCAGCTCCTCTTCCATTTCCTTTGCGTAGTTAAGGATAATATCGCTGTACTTTCCGCGGTACTTCTTGCCTGCGCCCATAACGCCGTCTTTTACGAGAATTTTCGGGTGCAGCTTAAGCACGCTGCCCGCAAGCGCCGCAAGTCCGCCGCAGCGCCCGCCGCGGTGCAGGTAGGTCAGGGTATCCACCACAAAGCTCGCCCTGACGCGCGGTATCAGCTTTTGTATCTCACTTTCTATCTCGTCAGCGCTTTTTCCCTGCTGCGCCATTACCGCCGCCTCAACAACAAGGTGACCTATTCCCGTGGAAAGATTGCGCGAGTCGATATAATGCACCCTGTCCTCTTCCTCCAGCGACTGCGCCGCGAGCCTTATCACGTTGCCCATGTTCGACATCTCAAGCGATATCGAAAACACAACTATCTCGTCACCCGCGTCAAGCACGGGCTTTATCTTTTCCACAATGTCATCAAGCGATGCCGCCGCCGTCTTCGGCGTGGTCTTATGCTCGTCAGACCACTTGAAAATGTCCTGCGGCGTGATGTTCACCCTGTCCTTGTACTGCTTGTCACCAAGAATAATGTACAGCGGCAGCAGAGTTATGTCATAACGCTTTAACAGCTCGTCGGAAAGGTCACAAGTGCTGTCCGAAAACACCTTTACCATATCAGACACTCCTTTCGCTCTTTTGCATAACTTTTCTCCGTCAGTATAGCACACTTTTACGCGCTTTTCAACACTTTTGCGAAGATAGTTTAAAATTTACTTGCGGGTATTGAAAAATGCGTTTTGTTATGGTATAATAATTTGATAGATATTTCCCCGAAAGGAAGAATAAAATTGATACTTGCAAACGACCAGATGCAGAACATCTATGTGCCGCTTCCGTTCAAGGTACACCTTATCTTCTGCATTATTGCTACGATTGTTTACGCACTTGAAATATACAGAAAGAAATCGCCGCACTACATATTTATGATGCTTGCGGTAGACGCTACGCTGATGATGCAGTTTTTCAACAACTCCACCGCCGTTGTGGTACTCGCGGTGCTTGAGAGCTTGCTGCTGGGCGCAGCGATAGTTTTCGCGGTGCTTGAAAGCAAAAAGAGAAAAGCCGCAGCCGCCGCAGCTGCACCGATACAGGCAGAGGGTGAAACTGATGAAGATAGTGATTCTTGATTCCGAAACTGTCTCGCGCAATGACGTTTCGCTTGATTGCATAACGAGCCTTGGCGAATGCACAGTGTACGGCTTTACGCCCAACAGCGAGATAGCGGATAAAATAGGCGATGCCGATGCCGTGATATGCAACAAATGCCTTATCACCGAGGAGGTCTTTTCAAGGTGCAAAAATCTTAAATACGTCGGACTTTTCGCAACGGGCTACAACAATGTTGACACGCAGGCGGCGACACGTCACGGCGCGGTCGTGTGCAACGTTCCAGCCTATTCGACAAACTCCGTTGCACAGCACACCTTTGCGCTGATACTCAACCATTTCAACAAGATAAGAGAGTATGCAGACGCTGTTGACAGCGGCGCGTGGGTCAACTACAAGCTGTTTTCGTACTTTGGCATACCCACCTTTGAGCTTGACGGTATGACTCTTGGCATTATCGGCTATGGCGACATCGGAAAAAAGGTCGCGCAGATAGCAAAGGCTTTCGGTATGAACGTGCTTGCGTACACGAGGACTCCCGCAAGGGTGGACGAAAATGCAAAGGCTTGTTCGCTTGACGAGGTGCTTGAAAAGTCAGATGTTATAACTCTGCACTGCCCTCTGACCGAGCAGACAAAGGAACTTATAAACAAAGATACGATAGCGAAAATGAAAAAGAGCGTCTATCTTGTCAACACATCGCGCGGCGGCGTTATCAACGAACGTGACCTTGCAGATGCGCTCAACAGCGAGCGTATCGCAGGCGCGGGCATTGACGTGCTGACGCTTGAACCTATGCAGGAGAGCTGCGCACTGCGCAATTGCAAAAACTGCACCATAACCCCGCATATCGCATGGGCGCCCAAGCAGACAAGAGAAAGACTGCTGAAAATCGTGGCAGAGAATATCAAGTGCTATATCGACGGCAAACCGCAGAACGTGGTAAACAAATAACAGATCGGGGGTCATGGGTATTACTGAAACGATCAGAAAAGCTGCACCGAAGGATATATCAAGAATAGCCGAGATCCTCGTGTTTGTAAAAAGAATAAAGTACCGCCCCATCTTTCGGAATGATGAGTATTCATTCGGGGAGCTTCAGGTCCTTTCTGTCGCAGAAAAATATAAAGAGCCAACAATACTTGATAACATTCTTGTTTACGATGACGGATTTGTTAAAGGACTGATCCGTATAGAAAAAAACGAGATCGTTGAACTGTATGTCGACTATTTCTTTCAGGGTCAGGGTGTTGGTTCCCGACTTATTGAATATGCAAAAGAAAACTACCCTGTCGATTTCCTGTGGGTCATAGAGAAGAATACCGATGCTATCGGGTTTTATGAAGCACACGGTTTCCACCTTACGGATATAAAGAAAACCGAGGCAGGCACAACAGAGGTAAAAATGGAAAGATAGATCCCGATCTATCACAGGAACAAAAAGAAAAAAGAACAGTTGGTGAAAAAAATGATAGATATGAGTAAAAAGAAAAGAGTCGTGGTCAAGATAGGCACATCAACGCTTACCCACCACAAAACAGGCAGACTCAATATAAGACGTGTCGAAAAGCTCGTTAAGATACTTGCCGACCTGCAAAACGAGGGCAAGGAGATAATCCTTGTTTCAAGCGGTGCGGTGGGACTCGGCGCAGGCAAGCTCGGTCTTGCGGAAAAGCCGAAGGATACCCCGACCAAACAGGCTTGCGCGGCAGTCGGTCAGTGCGAGCTGATGTATATGTACGACAAGCTGTTCGGCGAGTACGGACTTACAGTAGCACAGCTTTTGCTGACAAAGTTCGTGCTTATGGAGGACAGGAAGCGCAACGTTCAGAACGCGCTGACAAGGCTTATCCAGAGCCGCGTTATCCCCGTTGTCAACGAAAACGACACCGTGGCTATCGACGAGCTGGAGCTTGAAATGGGCGAGAACGATTCGCTTGCGGCAAATGTTGCGGTCATTTCAAATGCTGACCTTTTGATAATAATGTCAGACATCGACGGACTGTTCGACAAAGACCCGAAAAAGAACGATGACGCACAGCTTATCCCCGTTGTCGAGGAGATAACCGAGGATATAATCGCCGTTGCAGGCGGTGCAGGCTCAAAGTTCGGCTCGGGCGGAATGGCGACCAAGATAAGAGCCGCAGAGATAGCAAACGCCGCAGGCATAGACCTTGTGATAATCAACGGCAGACACCCCGACAACCTCTACGGCGTGTTTGAAAACAAACCCGTAGGTACGGTTTTTCAGGCAGCAGCAACACAAGCATAACAACAGGAGGGATATATATGGGCTATATTCAGGACTTGGGAATGAAAGCAAAGGCTTGCAAGGGCAGGATAGCTACCGCTTCCACAATGGAGAAAAACGATGCACTGCTTGAAATTGCTTTCGTTCTGCGCCGCTGTAAAGCGGAAATAATCGAGGCAAACAATATCGACATCGAAAATGCCCGCGCAAGAAAAATGAGCGAGTCGCTTATCGACAGACTCACGCTCACCGAGGACAGAATAGAGGGTATGGCGCAGGCTTGCGAAAAGCTCGTGGCACTCTCCGACCCTATCGGCGAGGTCGTTTCGGGCTCGGTAAGACCCAACGGTATGAGCATTCGGAAAGTGCGCGTTCCGATTGGCGTTATCGGCATTATCTACGAGGCAAGACCTAACGTTACCGTAGATGCCGCAATACTCTGCCTTAAAAGCGGAAACTGCTGCATTTTAAGAGGCGGCAAGGAAGCTATCAACTCAAATATGATACTTGTCGAGCTTATGCGCAAGGCTGTAAGCTGCGCAGGATAATCCAGCTTGTCAGCAATACCGACAGAGAGCTTGCAGTCGATATGATGAAAGCCAACGGCTATATCGACCTGCTTATCCCGCGCGGCGGCGCAAGGCTGATACAGGCTGTCGTTCAGAACGCGACTATCCCTGTTATCGAAACGGGAACAGGCAACTGCCACGTTTACGTTGACCAGTCGGCTGATCTGAAAATGGCAGTCGATATCGTCGATAACGGCAAGACTTCACGTCCGAGCGTGTGCAACGCAGTCGAGACCTGCCTTGTGCATAAGAGCGTTGCGGAAAAGTTCCTGCCTATGCTCAAAGAGCGCCTTGACCTGCATAATGTCGAGATACGCGGCGACGAGATAACAGCTTATATCCTGGGCAAAGAGAATGTCACACCTGCCGACGAGGACGACTACGCGACCGAGTTCCTTGACTACATCATCGCGATAAGAGTCGTTGACGACTTTGCACAGGCGCTGGAGCATATCGAGAAGTATTCAACAGGACATTCAGAGTGCATCGTTACCGAGAGCCTTTTTGCCGCTACGGAGTTCCAGAAGCGTGTTGACGCAGCAGCCGTTTATGTAAACTGCTCGACAAGATTCACCGACGGCGATATGTTCGGACTTGGCGCAGAGATAGGCATCTCTACCCAGAAACTGCACGCAAGAGGACCTATGGGACTCACCGAGATGACTACAACAAAGTATCTCGTTATGGGCGACGGACAGATAAGAGAGTGACCTATTAACTTTAAATACATTTTGTAAGGAGAATGAAAAATGAACAATTCCGAAAAGACAATGGACAAGATCGTTGCACTTTGCAAGGGCAGAGGCTTTGTATATCCGGGCAGCGAGATATACGGCGGTCTTGCAAACACATGGGACTACGGTCCGCTTGGCGTTGAGCTCAAGACCAACATCAAGGCAGCGTGGAGAAAGAAATTTATCCAGGAGAACAAGTACAACGTAGGTCTTGACTCGGCTATCCTTATGAACCCGCAGACCTGGGTCGCTTCGGGACACCTCGGCGGTTTCTCCGATCCGCTTATGGACTGCAAGGAGTGCAAGACCAGACACCGCGCCGACAATCTTATCGAGGACTTTGACGGCACTAACGTTGCAGGCTGGTCAAACGAGCAGATGATGGATTACATCAAGGAAAAGAATATCCCCTGTCCAAGCTGCGGCAAGCACAACTTTACCGACATCAGACAGTTCAACCTTATGTTCAAGACCTTCCAGGGCGTTACCGAGGACTCCAAGGCAGAGCTTTACCTGCGCCCAGAGACCGCACAGGGCATCTTCGTAAACTTTGCAAATATCCAGAGAACCACCAGAAGAAAAGTTCCTTTCGGCGTTGCACAGGTCGGCAAGTCTTTCAGAAACGAGATCACTCCGGGCAACTTCATCTTCCGCGTGCGTGAGTTCGAGCAGATGGAGCTTGAGTTCTTCTGCAAGCCGGGCACCGATCTTGAATGGTTTGAATACTGGAGAAGCTTCTGCAAGAACTTCCTGCTTTCACTCAACATCAAAGAGGAAAACCTGCGTCTGCGTGACCACTCCGCAGAGGAGCTTTGCTTTTACTCCAAGGCTACTACCGATTTTGAGTACCTGTTCCCATTCGGCTGGGGCGAGCTCTGGGGCGTTGCAGACAGAACAGATTACGACCTCACACAGCACATCAAAACCAGCGGAAAGACGCTTGACTACTTCGACCCCGAAACTAACGAAAGATACGTTCCTTACGTTATCGAGCCTTCCCTGGGCGTTGAAAGACTGTTCCTGACCGTTCTTGTTGAGGCATACGATGAGGAAAATCTCGGCACGCAGGATAAGCCCGATGTAAGAACAGTTATGCGCTTCCACCCTGCGCTTGCACCGTACAAGGCTTGCGTTCTGCCGCTTTCAAAGAAACTCTCCGAGCAGGCTGGCGAGGTCTATGATATGCTGGCTAAAAAGTTCTGCGTTGACTATGACGAAACAGGCTCTATCGGCAAGCGTTACAGACGACAGGACGAGATCGGTACTCCCCTTTGCATCACCTACGATTTCGAGTCGGTCGACGACGGCTGCGTAACCGTTCGTGACAGAGATACTATGGAGCAGGAAAGGATCAAGATAGAGGATCTTACCGCTTACATCGAAAAGAAGATAGAGTTTTAATCAAAATCTGTTCTTGTCTTTTTATTAGGTAATATAACAAATCATAAGAAATCGGTGCAAAGCGCCGATTTCTCTTTTGCTGTTATTTATTACTCTGCAAAAAAATACTTGTGATAAATCAAGGTTTATTGTGGTATGCTTACTGCGCAATTGTTGAGTTCTCTTGAAAGTTCTTTCTTCAAATCTTACTCTAAACTCTCACTACTTTTTCGTTATTTGGGTCAAAGACCCAAATGGCGAAAAAGCATTAAAAGTTAAAAGGGTCCTCCCCAATTACGCGGTGCGTACACCGCAAACACAGAAAACCCGACCTTTTGAAAAGATCGGGTTTCCTTTTTTGCTATTTTACAACTACGCGTTGAGGAGTTTCTCTGCACTTGCGAGCTTGACCGCCGTAGTGAAGATCTCTACAGCGAGCTTAAGCTCGTCAACAGGCGGATAAGACGGCGCGATCCTGATATTGCTGTCATCAGGGTCTTTCTTGTACGGGAAGGTAGCGCCTGCACCTGTCAGCACAACGCCTGCCTCCTTGCAAAGCTCTACAATGCGCTTTGCACAGCCGTTCATCGCATTAAAGCTGATGAAGTAACCGCCGTTTGGCTTTGTCCAGCTTCCGATGCCGTAAGGCGCAATTTCCTTATCAAGACCGTCAAGCACGGCTGCAAATCTCGGTGCAAGCAGAGCCTGGTGCTTTTTCATATGCTCCTTCAAGCCCTCAAAGTTCTTGAAGAACTTAACGTGGCGGAGCTGGTTTATCTTATCGGGACCTATCGTCTGCACGGTCAGAAGTGACTTGATGTAGTCGATATTTGCCTTGCTCGATGCCATCATTGCAACGCCTGCACCTGCGTAGGAGATCTTCGAGGTAGACGCAAACTCGATAGCTCTGTCGGGGTTGCCAGCCTTTTCGCACTCTGCAAGCAGGTCAAGCAAAACGTCGTGGTCGTCATTGAGATGATGAACGCAGTAAGCGTTGTCCCAGAAAATGCGGAAATCGTCAGCCTTTGTTTTAATATTTGCAAAGCGCTTTACGACCTCGTCAGAGAATGTGATGCCCGTCGGGTTACCGTACATAGGCACGCACCAAACGCCCTTGATGCTCTCGTCCTGCGCGGCAAGCTTTTCTATCATGTCCATATCGGGACCGTCAGCGTTCATCGGAATGTTTATCATTTCAAAGCCGAATTTTTCGGTAACAAGGAAATGTCTGTCGTAGCCCGGACACGGACACAGCCACTTCAGCCTGCCCTGGTCCTTCCACGGCTTTGCGTCAGCACTCACGCCGAAAAGCAAAAACTTTGCGATAGTGTCGTACATCATATTCAGACTTGACGAGCCGCCGAGTATAAGCTGGTCATTTGTAACATTAAGCATAGGTGCAAACAGCGCCTTTGCCTCAGGCAGACCGTCAACCACGCCGTAGTTGCGGCAATCCGTTCCGTCATCTGCAATACAGTCGGACGACTTAACGACCGTTGTCAGCAGACCCTGCGTCAGATCAAGCTGCTCGGCAGAGGGCTTACCCCTTGCCATATTAAGCGAAAGACCTCTCGCCTTGTATTCGTCATATTTAGCCTGCGCCTCGTTTTTAAAGGCTTCAAGCTCTGCCCTTGACATTTTTGATAACTCCATAGCAGTATCCTCCAAATAATAATATCTTCCGATATTACATTGTACTCTACTTCGCCGCATTTTGCAAGTCAAAAGTGTTCTTCCTGCAAAATTTCTGCTTTTTACACGAAGACAAGCCTTTTTCGTAAACTATTATGGGCAAAATCAATAATTTCAATGCAAAATGTTCACAAGCGCACAAAAAGACCCCTGCAAAACGCAGAGGTCTTTAAAGTTACTTTGTGTTGTTCAGATTCCAGCGGAACGTTGAAATTCTTCTTGCCTTGGTGTTGTCGATATTCCAGTTGTAGAACGTGAACGTCGGGTCGAAATATCTGTAATCCGTCTTCATCTGTCCCTTGTTGACCGAAATTACAACGTTGGGGTTTTTCTGGATAACAGCGCCGATACGGTACTTTTTCTTTTCGTACTCGATTATCTCCGCGGCAGTTATCTGCCTTGTATCCGCAATATTGTAAATGCCCTCGTATCTGCCCTCGGGGATATTGATTATGCCGTTTATAAAGTCGACCAGATTGTACAGGTTGCAGAAAGAATAGCCGTACTCACCCTCTTTGTAGATGTAAGCCACGTTTTCCTTAGCGTCAAACACCCTCTGGTGCAGATTCTGCGTGAACTCGGCAGTGTATATCGGCGCAAGCCTTGCGATAACAGGTACCGTTCTGGACTTCTTTGTCGCCTTCATAAGAGCCTTTTCGCTGTCCAGCTTCATGCTTGTGTAGTTGGAAATGCCCTTTTCAGAAGCGGTCTCTCTGATCGGGTCTCTGCCCTTTTGTATGCCGTACACCTGCGTGGTGGACAGAATAAGGATACTCGTACAGCCTGCCTTGACCGCAGCATCGTACAGATACTTGTCAGTTACCTTGCTCTGCTTCATCTCCTTATCGGAAATAAATGCGTCAAAGTCATTATCTGCGGTGTTTGCAAGGTGTACAAGAAAATCTATCTTGTTGCTTTCAAACAGCTGCGTAATGCCTGCCTTGTTCGTAATTTCCGTCTGTGTGAACAGAAAGTTGGGGTCAACGCCCTCAAGATTGCACGGCTTACTGTCTGTACCGATAACTTTATGTTTCTTTGTCAGCAGACTTGCTACTACTATCTTTCCTATCATTCCGCTTACACCGGTAACAAATACTGTTGCCATAGCTGTCACTCCTTTCGCTGCGATAAATAGAAAATCGCATATCTACTTGATAATTATACCACATCTTCGCGCGTTTGAAAAGCATTTTGAATAAATTTTATTAAAATTTAGAATTTGTAAATAAATCCGCTTGCGAATTTTTGTGGAATATGTTAAAATTGATTACGGTAAGCAATAGGTTTATTTAGATATTTATACAGAACAAATCTTTGTGCATAAATTTCTGCGAGATTTTTTAATCGCACATTTACAAATCAGAAACTTTTGGAGAGCCATATGAACACTATCGCAGACAATCCGTTTGAGTTTTCAGACGACAATAAGCGCTACCACACATATAATTACTACCTGCGCAAGCGCTTTGGCAAAAAGGTGATGAAGATACCGCTGAACGTAGACCTTGGCTGCCCCAACCGCGACGGCACAAAGGGAGTCGGCGGATGCAAATTCTGTTCGGCGTATTTAAGCGGCGAGTTTGCGGGTGACCCGTGCGACGACATCCGCACGCAGTTTGAAAGCGTCAGGGCAAAGCTGAACGAAAAGTGGTCAGAGGGACTGTATATCCCCTATTTTCAAGCTGGTTCAAACACCTACGCGCCCGTTGAAAAGCTGCGCGAAATGTACGAGACCGCGCTGACAGTCGAAAACTGCGCAGGCTTGAGCATTGCCACGCGAGCCGACTGTATCGACGAGCAAAAAGCCGCGCTGTTGGGTGAGATTGCAAAACAGACCTACCTCACTGTCGAGCTTGGCTTGCAGACGGTACACGACAGCACCGCACTTTCAATGAACCGCTGCCACACCTTTGCGGACTTTCTCAAAGGGTACGAGCTTCTTCGCAAAAGCGGCGTAAACGTGTGCGTGCATATCATCAACGGGCTGCCCGGCGAAACACGAGAAATGATGCTTGAAACGGCAAAGCAGCTTGCACGGCTTGACCTGCACAGCATAAAGATACACCTGCTGCACGTTCTCAAAGGTACCGAGCTTGAAAAAATGTACCGCCGCGGCGAGTTTGAAACGCTGTCAATGCGCGATTATGTCAATATCGTCTGCGACCAGATAGAGCTGCTGCCCAAGCAGCTTATAATCCAGCGCGTAACGGGCGACGGTGCAAGGAGCGAACTTGTCGCACCGCTTTGGAGCCTGAAAAAGTTCTGCGTCATGAACGAGATAGATAAAGAGCTCGGCAGGCGCAATTCGTATCAGGGCATAAATTACGCAAAGTGATTTGACACAGCACGCCCAAGGTGCTATAATATTTTGAGACAAATTCATCAAAGACAAGCGTTTTTATTACTTGTTCTTTGGTGAGCAATCAGGGTAATTATTATGGAAGTTTGAGGAGTTAAAATGCAAAGCATTTTTGCCTTTATTCAAAAGGGTCACCCCTCAATTATACGTTTAGAAAGGACAGATAGTGATGCAAAAAGCAATGAACATATCCTACGAGATAGGAAATAAACTATACCTCAACATAACCAACAAATGCCCGTGCAACTGCACATTCTGCATACGCAACAACGGCGACGGCGCATACGGCTCTGACCCGCTGTGGCTTGAGCATCAGCCGACAGCGGCAGAGGTCGTATCCAACCTTATGACACGAAACCTTTCAGCCTACGAGGAGATAATCTTCTGCGGCTACGGCGAGCCTACCTGCGAGTTTGACATTCTCAAATCCACCGCACTGTTTATCAGAGGAAACTGCCGTACACCTATCCGCCTCAACACCAACGGTCTTGGCAACCTTATCAACAAGCGCGAGATTGCAAGCGAGCTGAAAGGTCTTGTCGACACCGTTTCGATAAGCCTCAATGCCTCTACCGCCGAAGCCTACGACGCAGTCACCCGCCCGTCGTTCAAGGGCGTTAACTGCTTTGAGGAAATGCTGAAGTTTGCAAAGCAGGTCAAGCAGTATGTGCCAAATACTATGCTGACCGTTGTTGACGTTATCGGCGAGGAAGAGATAGCCAAGTCGCGCGCTATCGCAGACAGCGTAGGCATCGCCCTGCGCGTGCGCGAATACGAGGATTGACAAATGCAGATAAAATACGCAAAACTGACCGAAAAAGAGCTTGATGTTTTTATACAGATGCGCATAGCACAGCTTCGTGAGGAGGGCGCAAAGGAGGACATTGACCTCACGCCTGCGCTCAAAGACTATTACAAGCGGCATATGGCTGACGGCACTTTCATTTCGTGGCTTGCGCTTGACGGCGAAAAGATAGTCGGCACAAGCGGAATGTCCATCGTGGAAAAGCCGCCTTACTTTGGCTGCCCAAGCGGAAAGATAGGGCTTTTGTCAAGTATGTTCACCGATAGTGCGTACAGGCGGCGCGGCATCGCAAAAACGCTGCTTTCCAAGGTAGTTGACGAGGCAAGGCAGCGGGGCTGCGGCACGGTGCAGATAACCGCATCGGATATGGGCGTGCTGCTGTACACGGATTTCGGGTTTGTGAAGAACAACAATTTTATGCAGTACAAGCTATGAGCTATTATGGGGAGGACAAAAATGAAAAGAGAACTGGGTATCGCAAGGTGCGGACTTGCGTGCTGTCTGTGCAGCGAGAACGTAAAATGCAAGGGCTGCGGTGAGGACGGCTTTTTGGAGCTTGACTGGTGCAAGGACGCGCAGTGGTGCGAAAACAGAAAATGCTGTATCGCAAAGGGCATAACTGCCTGCTATGAGTGCGGCGAAAGCAACTGCAAAAAGGGGCTGTTTGTCAAAACACCCAAAGCCGCAGGCTTTACCGAATTTGTGCGCAGATACGGAAAAGACGAGCTTCTCGACTGCCTTGAACGCAACGAAAAAGCAGGGATAGTCTATCACCGCGAGGGTATCATCGGCGATTACGACGGCTTTGACGATATCCAAAAGCTGATAGACTTTATCAGAACAGGTAAAAAACAGGCTTGACAAAACAGGGTAAGTGTGTTATACTGTTTGTCGTGGTAGCATAGTAGCACTTTACCACGATAAAGTCAAAGATATTCATAGGAGAGATAACAATGGAGTGTCCGTATTGCAAAAAGGAAATGAAAAAAGGCATACTGTCGGGAGATGCAAGGCAGGGCATTTCTTGGAAAGAGGGCGACAAGAAAGCGTCAATGTTTGATAAGCTTGGCGGCTCGCACTGTCTGACCGCAGCAAAGAGCAATCTTTCAACTTTTAAAATTGTGGCGTATTTTTGCTCCGACTGCAAGAAAATGATTATAGATACTGACGTACAAAAATAGATGCAAGAACGCTTCGCTTTCAGAAGCAAGAAGCAAGAAAACAACACCAATAGAATAAGGAAGTATAATAATGAGTGAACAGCTTTGGAGAAAAAATCTTATAAACATCACGCCTTACGTTGCGGGCGAGCAGCCAAAGAGCGATAAAATAATCAAGCTCAACGCAAATGAGAACGCGTACCCGCCCTCACCGAAGGTGCGGCAGATACTTGACAGCTATAAGCCCGAGGATATGCGCCGCTACCCCAGTGCCGATGCAGGTCCTCTGCGCGAGGCGCTTGCAAAAAGGGCAGGCTTGAGCGTGGACAACGTGTTCGTTTCAAACGGCTCGGACGACGTTCTCGCAACGGCGTTCCGCGCGTTTTTCAATAGCGACAAGCCGATAGTCTACCCCGACATCACCTACTCGTTCTACCCCGTGTGGTGCGACCTTTTAAAGATAACCAGCCGTACCGTACCCGTGGACGAGAACTTTCACATCAGCGCGCAAAGCCTCTACGGGCAGGGCAACGGCGGTGTCGTTTTCGCAAACCCCAACGCGCCGACCTCCCTTGCCGAAAGCAGAGAGTTTGTGCGTGACGTGCTTGAACACAACAAGGACTGTATCGTTATCGTCGACCAGACATATGTCGACTTTGCAGACGCGGGTATCGACTGCCTCGATATGACAAAGCAGTACGACAACCTGCTTGTAACGCACACCTTCTCCAAATCTCGCTCTATGGCAGGTATGCGCATAGGCGAGGCTTACGGCAGTGCCGAGCTTATAAAGTATATGCTTGCCGTCAAGGATTCATACAACTCCTACCCCGTCAACAGACTTTCTATCGAAACAGGCGTGGCAAGCGTTGAAGACGAGGAGTATTTCCAGGCTACTTTGCGCAAGGTCATCACTACCCGCGAAAGCACCGCAGAGCAGCTCAAAGAGCTTGGGTTTGATGTGCCAAAAAGTCAGACCAACTTCCTTTTCGTGACCCACCCAAAATACAAGGCAAAGGATATTTTCGAGTTCCTGCGCGAAAAGGGCATCTTCATCAGATATTTCAACAAGCCCAGAATCGACGAACGCCTGCGCATAACTATCGGCACCGACGACGAGATGATACAAATGATAAATGGGATAAAAGAGTTTATGCAAAACTGATAATTGCACACATAGAAATTGTGCAAACATACAAACTTTTCCGCGCGATGCACGAAAACGGCTTGCTGAAACGTATTCTTTGTAGAGGCGTTAAAAGGGGGGCGTACGTATGAACAGACTTCTGAAGATACTGACTGCTTTTGTTCTTGGCATTTCTTTGCTCACCGCCTGTGAGGATAACAGCTGGGAAAAGGGCAGCGCAAGGCTTGAAAAAAGCAGATATTCCTCGCCCAAGGCTGCCGATTTTGTGCAGATGACAGACAGATCAGGGCAGTACGAGGCAGAGGACGGTTATTTCCCCAAGGATATTGATGAAATATCCTTTACTGTGGTGTGCCGAAGCGATAAGCAATATTTCTACGGCGAGGGCGGTGAAAATTCCCTTGAGGTCAAAAAGGACGGCGAGTGGTATAAGCTGGCGTACAAAAAAGAATCCTGGAAAGCAGCCGGCTGGGTCCTCAACAGGAATTTCAAAACCAACTTAACCTTCTACAAGAGCGATTTTGATTATGACTTTGAGGCGGGCGAGTACAGATACATCATGCCGATAACTGCCGAAGGCGATTCCGAGGAATCGCTTATTATCTATTATTTCAGGCTGTTTGACAGCTATCCCTACGCAGATATTTCATCAGACGATGTTGAAAGCTGCTATGCAAGTGAGGTCACTAAGAAAACCAAACTGACAGATGAGCAGACAGAAAAGCTGCTTGCGATAGTACGAAAAATAAAGCTGAAAAATGACAGCAGAGCTTCCGACAATTCGTATTTAGGCATAGTAGAATTTTTTGAGATAAATCTGAAAAGCGGCAAAAGAATACACATATGCATAATGCCGCAGGAAGATGATTTTATAATGGGAAGCTATGTTTACTGTGCTATCGACAACAAATTTATCGAGCTTGAAAAGCTGTATGACAGTGTGCAAAATAATGCTGCTGTTGAAAAAAGCAGGTATACAGATATCGAAAACCCCGAAAAAATGAAGATAGAAGCCGATAACGGAGAGTTTCCGACAGACTTTATAAGAATTCAGTTAGCTTTGAGTTTCTATGATATATTTGGCGATGATAAATATGTTTATTACGAGGAAAGCGCCGCAAACACGCTTGAGGTCAAAAAGGACGGCGAGTGGTATGTTATCCCGAACAAAAATGACAGCAGTCAGGCACACAGGCAAAGCCTGAACGAATACGTTTATCACCCGTTTGCGTTTGACAGATACGATTATTCGTATCATTTCAAGGCAGGCGAATACAGATATATCCTGAACATAAGCTGCATCAGCGGCAAAGAAGAAAAGCAGACACCTACGGTCTTTCATTTCAAGCTGGTCGATAGAGACAGCGGCAAGTTCTTCCGTCCGTATGAGGATATAAGCAAAGATGACATTGAAAGCTGCTGTGCAAACAGCTACTTTGGGGGAACCAAGGAACTGACAGACGATCAGACAGACGAGCTGCTTGATATCATAAAAGAAATAGAGCTTGTCCGAGGCAGCGAGCGCCCTAACGACTATGCCGGCGGCGGTCCGAATGATTTTATCATAACGCTCAAAAGCGGCAAAAAAGTCGGTATCTGCGCTTCGATAGGGTCGGTATGTGAATATCTTCTTGATGACGGTATGATATACCGTGCGACAGTAAGCAAAAATGATGAGCTTTATGAGCTGTATCACAAGCTTTTCCCTTTACCCGAAACTTCGGAGGAAAGCAAATAAAAAGAGACCTGAGCGGTCTCTTTTTTGTTACCATTGATATTTGGATAAATCAACTTTGCCATCTTTTACATCTATCCCGTCTGCCTGCAAAAGCTGTATCTGCATATTCTCGCCGCCAAACGCAAACGCCTTTGATACCTCGCCGTTTCGGTTGACAACGCGAAAGCACGGGATATGCTCTGGGTCGGGATTGACGTGCAAAGCGTAGCCCACTACCCTCGCCCAGCGGGGATTGCCCGCCATAGCCGCAACCTGCCCGTAGGTCGCTACCCTGCCGCGCGGTATTCTCTTTACAACCTCGTATATTCGCTCAAAAACCGAACCTGCCATAACCGTCTCCCTTTTTTATTCAGTATAACCCATAAGCATATCTTTATTCCTCTGCCCCCTGCAAATCAGATTTTTCCGCGGTGTGTACACCGCATAATTGGGGGAAACCCTTTTGAAGAAGGGTTATCCCCCAAACCCCTTTCCTAAACCTCTTAATGCAATTTGTGGCTATGGGGATAAATCCCATAGCCACAAATTGATTGACAGTTTAAAAAGAGTTTGAGAAAAAACACTCCCAAGAGAATACCCACAGTTACACGATATGCAAACTGCGGTAAATCCGCATTTGTTGTGGTATATTTGGTGCATAGTTGGGTTAGTTCTTCTAAAAAGATTTCTCACCGCGCTCTCCCAAAACCTCTCAGTCATTTTTGGTGCTTGGGAGTGCAGCTCCCAAGTGCCAAACATTAAAAGGTTTCTGAGGGGGGTTCGGGGGGAACTCTTCTCAAAAGAGTTCCAGCCCGATTATACACCAAACCTACCACGATAAATTCTTATTTGTGTTAGCCGTGGAGTTTGAGGTAAGCTTTAATGACTGCGAGCTGTGTTTTTGCGTCGGGGAGTTCGCCCGACATCGCCATTTCAAACGCCTGTTTCAGCGGCATTTTCTTTACATCGAGGAACTCGCCCTCGTCAAGATCCTGCTTTGCGGGGGTCAAGCCCGTGGCAAGAAACATATGGATCTTCTCGGTATCGTATGCAACGGTAGGATAGAGGCAGCCGAGGTATTCAAACCTGTCTGCCAGCACGCCTGCTTCCTCGCGAAGCTCGCGTCTGCCGCAGGTCTCGGGGTCCTCGCCGTACTCAAGCTTGCCTGCGGGCAGCTCGGTCAACACCTGAGCGAATGGGTATCTGAACTGCTCGACCATAAACACGTTTTCGTTTTCGTCAAGAGCAGCCACGCACACTCCGCCGGGGTGGTGAATGACCTCACGCACCGCTTTTGTGCCGTTGTCAAGCTCGACATTGTCGCTGAACAGCTTGACCACAATTCCGTCATAGACCTGTTCAGAGGTTATCGTTTTCTCCTTGGAGTACATCTTCTTCCTCACTTTCCTGCGCATCTGCGTCGTTTTCGTCTATTACCTCATCACTTTCAACAGCAAGCAGATTGAGTCCGTCGGGGGTATCGCTGCCGCTGTCGTCATCATCATCATCGCTGCCGTCAGCAACGGGCTTTTCTTTCTTTCTGAAATAGACCACATATCCGCCCCAGACTGCAAATCCGCCAACTGTAAGCAGGACACCTGTCTTTAGGAACGGCATACTGTAGGTGAACTTTATATCGCTGCTGCCTTGCTCGCAGGGGATAGCCATAAGTCCGAAATCGACTTTAAGAACCTCAACGTCGTTTCCGTTGACCTGCGCTTTCCAGCCCTTGTCGTAGGGCACGGAGAAGAACACCAGCTTTTTCGCAGAAAGGTCGATGTGCGCGTCAAATCCGTTTGTAGTGTAGCTGAACTTGTCGCAGCACTCCTCGCGCCTTTCGTTGCAGTTTTTCATATATGCTGCTGCGGAAAGCTCTGACGGCAGGAAACTGTTGTACTTGACGTAATCCCTGTATTTAACGGCGGTATCAGTATCAAGCACGAGCGCCTTCATAAGCATCTGCGTTTTGTTTATATCGGATTTCCCGTCGATATCATCCTTTTTGCAGTATTTGTCAAAGGCAAAGCCCATGGGTATATAATACTCGTTTTCAAACACTCTGAAGCCGTTCATCTTGCCCACGTACTTAAATCCCGTGAGCAGTCCGGGGCTTTCGGGGGACTCGCCCGCTTTAAGCTCGTGCTGGTCAAAGTAGTACTTTACGGACAGGAGCGAACGCAGCGGGTAGAGGCTTGTCTCCATACGCGAGGCAACGTCACGGGTCTGCCCCAGACTTGTATAAAAGTCCATTATCGACGTATTGACAACGCTGTGGAAGCAGCGCATTGATGAAAGTCCCCAGAACATACACCAGTTGTCGATATCGGGTGAGGTATCTATGCGGTAGAAATTGTTGTCAGGGTTGTAGTACAGGCTGTTCGCCTCAAGCAAGTCCATATCCATATTTTCCTTGCCGTTGACTCCGCGGGAAATGTAGTCCTTGGGCGACTCGGTCTGTATAGAGCCGTAGACGACGCAGGTGAACATACATATTCCGCAGGCGATCGCGGTCAGCAGGCAGGCGGTACGCTTATAGGAGAGGTTCAGAAAGTGTATGCCGCTTTTTACTCCCTTGTGCGAGAAGAAATACAGCAGCATTGCCAGCAGAGCGAGCATTATCAGTGTTACTATCAACTGTATATAGTAGTACTCGGGGTACTGGGCTATCTTGCCGAACACCAGCTTGCCGTTTTCTTCTTTCGGCAAAAGCCCGACACCGAGCATTGCGAGGTCGACCACCAGCACTGCCCAGAAGCCTTTTTTGAAGTCGTCGGGGTTTTCGGCGAAAACCTTGGCGGTCATAAGGCACATAAGCAGTATCGGCATATAGAACCAGCGGCAGTAGTAGGACGCGTTAAACAGCATAAAGGACGCATTGAGTATGGGTATGCACGCCATTATCATAAAAACGTACACCGAACGCGTCAGCCAATGCTTGCGGCGGGTGCGCATAAAGCCGATAACGCCAGCCATTGAGAACATCGGCAGATAGCCTGCCATTGATGCCCACCTTGCTCGGTCGGATGCAAAGATGTTTATTCTTGCGGGCATATCGTTGAGCATAAAGAATGCCTGGAAGATACGCGGTATGCGCACGTTCTCGTTGTAAAACACCATATCGGTGCCCCAGAGTCTTTCGGTAAGGCGCGGATTTCCAAGGATATCCATACAAGCGGGCAGGAAGAGTATCGCGCCCATTGCAACGCCCAGCACAGCCTCAAAAATAAGCCAGAAGAACTTCTTGACGGTTATCTTGAACTCCTTGTCGGTGCAGCGCAGGAAGAAATAGATGACCAGGAACACGCACTCGCCGATAAAGAAAAAGTAGCTTATCAGCGCGTTTATCGCCACAGCCAGCGCAAATGCGCCCTTTTTGTTGTCCTGCACCAGCTTTTCAAAGCCTATCAGCAGTATCGGGAAAAAGGCAGTCGCATCGTGGAAGTGGTTGAAAAACACATTGTATATCTGAAAGCCCGAGCAGCCGTACAGCAGTCCGCCGATAAAGCAAGCCGCAGGGTCATCGACAAATCTTCTGATATACGCATATGCGAAAACCGACGCAACTGCGGTCTTTAAAGCAAGCAGCCACGGTATCATATACGGCACGAACGACGACGGGAAAATTGTCGTCAGCCAGAAAAACGGTGAACCGAGAAGATAGAACGAGTACGAGCCGACAAAGCTTGAACCAAGGTCTGTACCCCAGTCCCAGCCGAGATTGCCCGCCTGCACCGAGTCGTGCGCGTGCTGGTAGAACATTATCTGCTGCGAGTTGAAATCGCCGTAATAGGTGAATATTCCGCCGTTTGCGATAGTGCGCGGCAGTACGGAAACTGCCATGATAATAAACGCGGTGAGGAACACCCACCCGTATTTTTCTTTTGACTTTCGCAGCGGATTTTTCAGAAAACCCGTTTTTTCAATGGCTGCTGTCATTAGCCTTACCCCTTTTTCTCGTTATTTTAAACACACATAATTAGTATAGCACACTTGCGCGAAATTTTCAACAGTATTTGAACTTTTGCCGAATAAAATGCGCTTTGCTTTACAAATCACATTTATTATGGTATAATATATTGATTATACTTTTAAGGAAAGGAATGCTCGGAATGTCGACTATCTGTGCTATATCTACGCCGCTTGCGCAAGGCGGAATATCTGTGATACGCATAAGCGGTGAGGACGCAATAAACGTCGCATCTGCGGTGTTTGTGCCGCAAAGCTGTGACAGTGTACAGGCTATGGCAGGCTACAGCTGCGCCTACGGCAAGATAACCGATTCGCAGGGCAGGACTGTTGACGACGGCGTGCTGACGGTTTTCCGCGCACCGAGGTCATACACGGGCGAGGACGTTTGCGAGATATCCTGTCACGGCGGTATATACGTCACCAAAAAAGTGCTGCGGCTTTGTCTTGCGGCGGGAGCAAAGCTCGCGGACAGGGGAGAGTTCACCAAGCGCGCCTTTTTGAACGGCAAGCTGTCGCTTACGCAGGCAGAGGCGGTAATGGACACTATCTCGGCGCAGGGCGAATTTGCGCTGAACTCGGCAAATCTCGCACGGCAGGGCAAGCTTTTCGAGCAGATAAAACGGCTGACGGACAGGCTTGTGGAGATACTCGGCGAGCTTGCGGCGTGGGTGGATTATCCCGAGGAGGACTTGCCGCAGGTCGAGACGCAGACACTGAAGGGCAGCCTTGAAAATGCGATAGGCGTGCTTGACAAGATACTTGAAAACTACGACAGGGGACTTGTTTTCAAAAGCGGCATAGACACCTGCATTGCGGGCAAGCCAAACGTTGGCAAGTCGGCGCTGATGAATATGCTGCTGGGCTTTGAGCGCTCTATCGTTACCGATATTGCGGGCACGACGCGCGACGTTATACAGGAAAGCGCGCAGCTGGGCAGCGTTATGCTCAAGCTGTCGGACACGGCAGGTATACACGAAACAAACGACACGGTCGAGCAGCTTGGCGTTGAGCTTGCGAAAAAGCGGCTTGACAGCGCCAATCTGATAATGGCGGTGTTTGACTCCTCGCAGGCGCTTGACGAACAGGACAGGCAGCTGCTTGAATACATCTCAAAGCTGGACAAGCATAAGCTGATAATACTCAACAAGACCGACCTTGAAACCGCCGCTGACAAGGCAGAGCTTGAAAGCTACGGCAGGGTGCTTGAAATATCCGCGAAAAACGGCGAGGGACTTGACGAGATACAAGCCGCGGTCGAGGAGATGTTCGGTGCGGGCGGCTACGATGCGGACAGCGATATTTTTGCGAACGAGAGGCAAAAGACCTGCGTTGACACGGCGCGGGTGTATCTGAAAAACGCGCTTGAAAGTCTTGAATCGGGACAGACGCTCGATGCGGTAACGGTGATGATAGATTACGCAGCAGACGCGCTGCTGGAGCTTACGGGCGAAAAAGCCACCGAGGCTGTTGTAAACAACGTATTTTCAAAGTTCTGCGTGGGGAAATAGCTGGGGGAACCCCTTTTGGAGAAGGGTTATCCCCCAGACCCCCTTCCTAAACCTTTTAATGCTTTTTCGGCACAAGGTGTCTGCGACACCTTATCCCGAAAAAGTAATAGAGAGTTCAGAAAAAGAGATTGAGAGAAAACTCTCCCAAGAGAATATCCTCAACTATTTACCCATACAAAGCTTGAAACACATTGTCACAACAAACTCGGAGGACTATCCGACGACAAATCCAAACTTCAACACTTGATATACAAAGGAGATAAAGTCACAATGTCTACGGCTGAAACAAAAGAATATTTCGACGTCGTTGTAGTGGGTGCGGGTCACGCGGGGTGCGAGGCTGCGCTTGCTTCGGCGCGCCTTGGCTTAAAGACCGCACTTTTCACGATTTGTTCGCGAGATAGACGCGCTCGGCGGTGAAATGGGCAAGGCGGCTGACAAAACGCTTATACAAAGCCGTATGCTCAACCGCGGCAAAGGTCCTGCGGTACACTCTCTGCGCGCGCAGATAGACAGAATGGCTTACCACGATCTGATGAAAAACACTGTTGAAAAGCAGGAAAACCTGTTTTTAAAGCAGGCGGAGATAACCGACATTTTGTTTGAAAATGGCGCTGTTTCGGGTGTTAAGACTATGCTCGGAACGCAGTATCGCTGCAAGGCGGCGGTGATTGCAACGGGCACATACCTTGGCGGAGTTATCCACGTGGGCGCGGTATCCTACCCAAGCGGACCTGATTCGGTCAAGCCTGCGGAAAAGCTGACGCAGAGCCTTATCGGTGCAGGTGTTGAGATACGCCGCTTCAAGACGGGCACTCCCGCGCGCGTACACAAGCGCTCGATAGACTTTGACAAGCTTGAGGAACAGTCGGGAGACGAGGAGATAGTGCCGTTTTCCTTTTCGACAAAGGGCGGCTTGAAAAACGCAGTCAAGTGCTACGTTGCATACACAAACGAGGAAACTCACAGGATAATAAAGGACAACATTCACCTTTCGCCGATATATTCGGGGCGCATACACGCTATCGGACCGCGCTACTGCCCGTCGATAGAGGACAAGATAATGCGCTTTTCCGACAAGCCGCGCCACCAGCTTTTTATCGAGCCTATGGGGCTTGGCACGGAGGAATACTATTTGCAGGGTATGAGCTCGTCGCTCCCCGAATTTGTACAGCTGCAGTTCCTGCACTCGATAAAGGGTCTTGAACACGTTGAGATTATGCGAAACGCTTATGCGATAGAGTACGACTGCTGCGACCCGACAGCGCAGGGCAGTTCAACGGCACATCGGGCTACGAAGAAGCCGCTGCGCAGGGACTTGTCGCAGGTGTCAACGCGGCGCTGAAGATAAAAGGCGAGCCGCCGCTTGTGCTTGACAGGGCATCTTCTTACATCGGCACGCTGATAGACGACCTTGTGACAAAGGGCTGCTCGGACCCGTACAGAATGCTTACCTCACGCAGTGAGTACAGGCTGCTTTTGCGCCAGGACAACGCGGACATACGCCTTTTGCCGCAGGGACACCGCATAGGGCTTGTCAGCGACGAGGCGTACGAGCATCTGCTCAGAAAGAACGAGCTTATTGCAGCGGAGATAGAGAGAGTAAGCCACGTTAATCTCGCGCCGAGCGAGACGCTCAACGGACTGCTTGAAAGTCTCGGCACCGACCCTTTGAACAACGGCATAAAGCTGTCGCAGCTGATAAAGCGCCCGTGCGTTTCATACGATATTCTCGCGCCGTTTGACAAAAACCGCCCGCAGCTAGAAAAGGAAGTCACCGAGCAGGTGGAATTGCAGATAAAGTACGACGGGTACATCAAGATACAGCTTGAGCAGGTCGCGGCTATGCGCAAGCTCGAAAGCAAGGCGCTGCCCGCAGACCTTGACTACAACACCGTGCCGAGCCTGCGGCTTGAGGCGATTGAAAAGCTTAACAAGATAAAGCCGCTGTCGGTAGGACAGGCAAGCCGTATAAGCGGCGTGAACCCTGCGGACGTAGGCGTTCTGCTGGTGTGGCTGGAACAAAAGAACAGACAAGAAAAATAAAACTCCCTTGCATAATGCGGAAAGGAAGCTTTAAATGATTATCGAATCGGACAAGTTTATAAAAATGTTTGCCGACGCGGGCATTGAAATAACCGACGAGCAGATGTACCGCCTGGGTATGTACAGCGAAATGCTCGTGCAGTGGAACGAGAAAATAAACCTCACCGCGATAACCGACCCCGAGGGCATCTCGGTCAAGCACTTTTTTGACAGCATATACCCGTTCTCGCTGGTGGACTTGCCAAAGGGCAGCACGCTGATAGACGTCGGAACGGGCGCGGGGTTTCCGTCCTGCCCCGTCAAGATATGGCGCGGCGATATAAAAATTACGCTGCTTGACAGCCTGCAAAAAAGGATAACTTTCCTTGCGCAGCTGTCGGACTCGTTAAGTCTTGGCGCAACGTGCATACATTCGCGCGCGGAGGATCTGGGCAAAAGTGCGGAGTTCCGCGAAAAGTTCGACTTTGCGACCGCAAGGGCGGTGGCTAATCTCGCAGATCTGTGCGAATACTGCCTGCCGTTTGTAAAGGTCGGCGGAAAGTTTCTCGCGCTCAAAGGCTCGGGTGCTGACGAGGAAATAAAGCAGGCAAAGGACGCTGTTAAGCTGCTTGGCGGAAAAATAACGCAGACCACCGAGTACACGCTGCCAAACGGCGACGGCAGAACGCTTGTGGTGATAGACAAGGTAAGCGCAACGCCCGACAAATATCCGCGCACTTCGGCGCAGATAAAGAAAAAGAGCCTTTGACAAATGTATGCAAATGTGATATACTAACTATGTTTATGTATTAAGTATTTTCCGTGCATTTGTGTTACACTCTCTGTGTTGTTGAGGATAGTCCCGCCGAGGTCGGAAGGGCTTCTCCCTCAATTATGTTGAAAGGACTGTACAAATGAACAATATATTCGATTCGCACTGCCATTATGATGACCACTGGTTTGATGATGACAGGCAGGCGGTGCTTGACAGGGTACTGGGCGAGGGCTCGGTGGTGAGCTTTGTCAACCACGCTGCGACTGACGTTGATTCGGCGCTTTTCGGAATTGAAAACGCAAAGAGATACAAAAACTTTTACACATCTGTCGGCTTTCACCCCGAATTTGCAAGCGTGCTGCCGCAGGACTGGGAGGAAAAGCTGAACGGTCTTTATGAAGCGGCAAAAGCCACGGGCAAGCTCACCGCGATAGGCGAAATAGGGCTTGACTATCACTACGAGGGCTACGACAGGGACAGGGAGATAGAGGTCTTTGAAAAGCAGCTTGAGTTTGCAAATGAAAAAGACCTGCCCGTTATCGTACACTCGCGCAACGCTGCGCAGGACACCATGGACCTGCTGAAAAAGCACGGCTCGCGCGGCGTGATACACTGCTTTTCAGGCTCGGCGGAAATGGCACGGCAGGCTGTTGCTATGGGGCTGTACATTGGCTTTACGGGCGTGCTTGCGTTCGGCAACTCCAAAAAGGCGCTCAAAGCTCTGCAGGAAGTGCCTATGGACAGGCTTTTGCTTGAAACGGACTGTCCGTATATGGCTCCGCCGCCGTACAGAGGTCAGCGGTGCGAAAGCCCGATGATAGCCGAAGTAGTCAAGGTCGTTGCTGCGCAAAAGGGCTTGAGCGAGCAGCAGGTGTGCGATATGACCTGCGAGAACGCCAAACGGCTGTACGGCATAAAATAAGTCAGATAAAAAGAAGGAACGATAACAATGCTTGAAAAACTTTATATCGTTATACCCTGCTACAACGAGGAGGAAATGCTGCCGATAACCGCAAAGGCACTGCTTGGGAAAATGCAGTCGCTGGTGGACGAGGGCAGGATACACCCAGACAGCAAGGTGATGTTCGTTGACGACGGCTCAAAGGATAAAACGTGGGAGATAATCCAAAAGCTCCACTCGATACCGTTTTTTACAGGTGTCAAGCTCTCGCGCAACAAGGGACATCAGAACGCACTTTTAGCGGGTATGTACACGGCGGTAAACTACGCTGACATAATAATCTCGATGGACGCGGACTTGCAGGACGACATAAATGCGGTGGACGGGTTCCTCGAAAAGCGTGCCGAGGGCTGCGAGATAGTCTACGGCGTGAGAAGCTCGCGCGAAAAGGATACCAAGTTCAAGCGCGGCACGGCACAGGGCTACTATAAATTGCTCTCACGCATGGGTGTGGAGATAACCTACAACCATGCCGATTACCGCCTTATGTCAAAGCGCGCTGTCGAGGCTCTTATGGAGTTCAAGGAGGTAAACCTGTTTTTGCGCGGACTTGTGCCAATGGTGGGCTTTAAAAGCGATATTGTTACCTACGTGCGAAACGAACGGCAGGCAGGCGAATCCAAGTACCCGCTGAAAAAGATGCTCGGATTTGCGATAGAGGGCATAACCTCGCTGTCGGTCAAGCCGATAAGATTTATCACGTTTCTGGGATTTTTCATCTTTTTCGTGTCAATAATCATGCTGATAAAATTCCTTATAACCTGGGCGATAGGCAACGCTGTCCCGGGGTGGTCAACGATAGTTATATCTATCTGGGCTATCGGCGGACTTCAGCTTCTGTCGATAGGAATCATAGGCGAATACATCGGCAAGATCTATCTTGAAACAAAGGCTCGTCCTAAGTTTATAATCGAAACCAATTTAGAGGAAAAAGGAGACTGAAAACCATGGAAGAATACAAGGCAGAAAATTTTCAGGAGGCTGTTGAAAACATCGACAACTCCGAGTTTGTAAAGGCTATCGAAAGAATGCGTGCAGACTACACCGACGACAACAAGAACGACGTTATGAACAGAGCCGTTTTTGACGTTACCTACTTTGTTCCCGCGTTCAGAAACGATAACGCACAGCTCACACAGGGAAACGATAACAGACTTTCCTTTAACGAGAATCAGCAGGCTCGCTTTGTGCTGGTGGAAAATCCGCAGGGCGAAAAGTACATCCCCGCTTTCACAGACCACGAGGCGCTGCTCAAGTTCAGAAACGAACAGGCACAGGGCGCACAGGGCTTTATTATGACCTTCCCCGACCTTGCAAGCGTTGTTGAGGCTTTCCCCAACGTTGCGGGCTTTGTTATCAACCCGTTTACCCACAATCTGCCGTTTGCAAAGGAATTTGTTGCGGAAATAAAGAAAAATATCATCGAGCAGATGGAGAAGATAGAGGCACAGCAGAAACAAGCAAACATCACTATGACCACTAACGAGGGCTGATATGCAGTTTTTCCGCTTTGCCTGTAATGCGTTGACAAACTAAAAATAGTGTGGTATACTATTATTTGTGTTATTATGTCCACGCGTTTTGGTTAAAAGGAGACCGATCATTTATGGCTGACCAGAAAGAACTCGACCGCGTAAACCGTGTCGCTGACCTTATCGACAGATACTACGCTTTCGAGGACGCAGTTGAAACCAACAAACAGAATAAAGAGTATCTCAAAACGTATATACACGACAGTGCTTACGTGGAGAGGAACTTTGAAAAGAAAAGCAAGCTGCTGCGCGATATCGGTATTGCTGCAATTGCCGCTGTCGTTGCGTTTCTTATTGCGCTTATCATCTTTGGATTTAAAAAGATAATCATTGCGGCGGCTGTCGCAGGCGGCGTGCTTATCATTGGTATAATCGTTTCGTTTGTTATCATCAATGCAAAGCTAAAGGCTGCGCAGGAAGAACAGGTAGATGTCAATAACGGCATCAAAGAACAGATAGACCTGCTCGACAAGCGCACAAAGCAGATCGAAAAACAGCGCGATGACTACAAGAAGGGTCTTGCGTCAAGGCTTGACTTCCTCTCGCCCGACTATATCGGCAATATCGGTACTGTTAAAGAGTATCTGCAAAACGGCGAGGCGGAAACCTGCGAGGACGCTGTTGCGCTGCTTGAACAGAATATGATGATGGCTAAATTGAGCGACGCTATGACCAAAAGCAAAAGAAAACCTCTCGATATGGACTATAACCAGCAGAAAGAAAAGTTCGGCGACCCGCTCGCTGCTATCAGAGAAAAACGTAAAAAGAAAAGATTTTAATAGTAAAAGCCTTGGATCTCTCCAAGGCTTTTTTGTTTGACAAATAAGAATTTGTCGACATATGTTTGCCGAGTTATTGAGGGGGAACTCTTTTGGAGAAGAGTTCCCCCTCAAACTCCCTCTCAGAAACCTTTTAATGCTTTTTCGCCA
>OMXI01000057.1 GCA_900314975.1 uncultured Eubacteriales bacterium
TGCCTATTTTATTGTTTCATATTTTCTGTGAAAATTTTCATCTTAGGCTTGACAATTGATAGTCGGTCTGCAAACTACTGAAAGCTCTGAAATCGAGCAAAGTTTGGCTGCACTCAAAACTGTCGGGTTATCAGTTCAGACATATTCTTTTTCTGCCAATGAGACAGGGGGTTCACGGGGCGCGCCACGAGCCAGCTGACTCGGCAGATCGCCGACCCGCTTTAGCGGGACAGGTGGACAGCCGGAGGCGATGCTGGCTGGTCGCAAAGTTGTGCGGTTTTCGGACTGCCGTTTGATACTTATACTTGGAACAGTTTTAGTCTGCACCCGTAAGCCGCAAAGCGTTTAGTCTTGGGCATTTTTCTTTTCTGCAAATTAAGAGTTACTATACAGATAGTAAACTCCAACAGCGAGAACTCTTTGCTCTCCCATTCGCTCACACTTGCGCCACGTTGCCCTGTGCGGCGCTTTCGGGGAGCGACTCGGGTAAACTCTCCACCGAGGAAGAAGACGGGCACAAATCGCGCGACATTTGCTGACTGATTTTTCGTTTGTCAAGGACTATCACGCTCATTAGTTTTCCACTGCCCGAGCGTATCGTTGTCGTGTTGCGCTCACCTGATTTCATCAGGATCTGCTCATCTGCAAGCTGTTTGAGCAGGTCCTTTTTAGTGATGGAAAAATGCTCGTCCTGCTCGGTGCACTGCCTTTTAACCTCTGCGTGAACAGCATCGGCGAGCAGATAGTAGTTGCCTTCGTCCTCAAGACCGATGAAGCCTTTCTGTGTCGCACCGCCAAAGTCATTTTTGCTTTCGACATAACACCTGCCGCTGTCGAGCAGACCTGTGAGCTTGACGCAGAACTTTGTCACGGGATCTTCCTCGGCTATCTGCTCTGAGCTCCTGCGGCAGCTTTCAATAAGAACTTTGTCAAAGTTGGCAGTGAACTTTTCATACTCACCATTTTGCAGATAGTTATAGCTCTGCAGGAATTTCAGCAGGAACACAAGACCTATCCGCAGGTGAGCAAGGTTTTCAGGTGCTCTGCTGTGTGTGATTATCTTACGCTCGAGCAGTCTTTCAGTGTACTGCCGTCTGAACTTGCAGAACATTCCCGACAGCTTTTTGACAAACGATTTTTCATCGGTCAGATAGGTTTTCTTTATCCAGTCAATGTACATCATCATCACGCCTGATAGCTTGTTCTCCTCTGCGAGCTTCTGATACTCAGTCAGGACTTTCAGGTCTATCTCGTTGTCTTTCAGTTCGATCTCAAAGAATCTTGCCGTACCCGAAACAGATATCTCGGGTGAGAATTCTGCGGTGATAATTGCATTGCCTGTGGGAGGCTTGGGGACTTGTTCCTCCGCCTTGCAGTTGAGCCTGCCTCTGCCTATGCGGTCACCATAGTAACGTGAGATGTTCTGTGCGATGCTCCTCATCTCTTTTTCCTGATACCTGCCTGCCGGGTGGAAGTCATCGATGCAGGTCAGCACATCTTTAAGGTGATAGATGTTTGAGAGTATGCTGTTGGCTGTGTCGTGGAATGACAAAGGCAGGTCACTTGATGTGAACCTGCCGAAGAATGATAGGAACAAGGCTGCGAGAGTTGACTTCCTTGAACCTGTTTTGCCTATTAGTGCTGTCACGAATTTAGGCTCGTGACCTGCTGCTTTGAGGAAGTGATTGAGCGGCGAAAGAAAAGTAACTGCGGTCAGCGGAAGCAGAACTCTCTTTGGTGCAAAGCTCATATCAAGCAATGCGTAGACGGACAGCAGGTCGTCAATTTCACCCTGCTTGTCAAAACGGTACCTGTTCAGCTTGCCTTGCAGCTCCACGTTCAGAGGACTGTCTTTCATTGGCATCAGGAAATGATACTCACCGCCGAGCTTCCTCCAGCCTGTCTGGGTGTAGACAGTTGTTCGTGGGACATCTGTCTGCGGACTCATGATAGCGTGGCATATCTTCTGCGGTACTGACTGTCCGGGCTGCACAGCACCGTACTGTCCCCAGCGCTGCAAAAGCCATTTCATTGACTGCATGTCATCTGCTGAAACTATCTGCTCGGGCAGCACAACACCGCTTTGGTGTACGGCGGAGACCTTGAACAGCTTTCGCTTTTCTGTGCCGTCATCGTGAGTTATCTCCTCGGTCAGCACGGGAACAAAGTCAGCGAGTTTGACATACTTGACCTGGTTTTTGACCATGGTCTCCATGTTAAGACAGCCGTCAATTACAAGGTATGGCTTCTTGTAAACGGTTCCGTCTATCTGCGGAGGTGTCACGGTCATTTCGATTTGTGTGGTTTCATTCATACTGGAAACCCTCCTTCATAATTCTTTTTTTGAGGGCATGAAAAAAGAGCACTCCGCCCCAATTCGGAATGCTCTCGATCAAGCCCTCTACATATATTATGGGAAGTAGATCGGCAAGTGTATAGAATTTGACCACATTTAAAAACTTCTCCGACCACATTTTTTGGGGCTGTTTTCAAATGACAAGGGGGTATCTCAATTTTTCAACGAACACAACGAACAAGTGCCGCTTTCAACGCATCTGCGGACTTTACAGACTGATTTCAAAACGAACACACAACGAACAACGCCGAACAACAACGAACAGAATTTGTATTTCTGCAAGTGAAAAACAGCGTTTGTAAAAATTCTATGAACAGTCGAAAATATATTTTTTGACTGCTCAGCCAAGAAACTGTACAAAAAAACTCCCCTCAAAATCAAAATTATGTGATACTATATGTATGATGAAAAAGGACAATAACGGGGGTGATGCTTATGCGTGGATTCATTTTTATGCTCATCAAAGACAATAAGGTCGATGTAATGGGCAAGGAATTCCTGTTAGGTGAATTGACTGTATCGTTGATAAACACACCTCAGGAACAGATGGATAAGATATTTGAGGTGATGCTTGAACTTGAAAAGTCAGTGTTTATGCAGTATTGCACATATCCGTTCATACCCTGCAAGCCATATATCCCGATAACCAAAAAGCCGAAGCGTGCTGTAATGATAGATGATATTACGGAAGCTGATAAGCTGTTGAGGAAAGCCTATGATCTGATAATGTCCGTTGATGTATGCAAAGCGGCTTTCCCGATCGGACCATTAGAACAGCAAAAGTTAGATGGCATTTCTATTGGCAGCGAGGAGTATATGAAACTCGCAGCAGGATATTCGCAGTATTTCAATGTGATCTACTGCACAGCCTATGACCTGACCACGATGTATGGATACTGCAGAGAATTTGCTGATGATCTAGTCATTCGGCTTGACGCTCTCAATACCAGTGAGCTTTCAAAAGCATATGAATATATCGCTTTCCCTGATGAGTGCAGATTTACCATTGATAGCCTGCTTGATCCTCTTGAGGGAGAGTATCAGCTGGGCGATTCGATGATACTGCAATACATACCTATGTGTAAAGATGACAGCGACGAATGGTATATAGCTGAATACTTCAGATTTGACACTTTGCAGGGACTGCTCAAAACTGACTTTGTGCGGGGCTTGATGAAAGGACACTTCCCACGCAAGTGCGAACACTGCGGACGTTACTTCCTTATGACAAAGGGTTACCACACAAGGTTCTGCGATATGCCGTCGCCTGAAGACCCTGCGATGACTTGCCGTCAGGCAGCGTACAAAAAGGCTAAAACCAAAGAGCTCAGCAAGGACGATCCTAAGTACCAAAGCTATATGCGGTGCAGAAAGAGGATTAACACAGCCTTTGCCCGTGGTTCTATCGGAGAAAAAGAGAAAGCGCTGCTGCTTTCAGCGGCGGAGGATATGTACTTTGAGGCACAGTCATCGCCCAAGTACTCAAACGAGGAATTTGAACAGCTTTTGAGCAGCGAGAATCTGTACAGGCTCTGCGGTTTAGAGTATCAGGGCAGAGGCAGACCTAAAGCTGTTCGGCGAACAGAAAGCGTAAAACGAACACATAACGAACAAGGCAAACCGCACAGCTGCGCCGTTTGATACAGTTTGTTCGGTGTGTTCGGCGAAAAAAAGAGGGGAGGGGGCAGCTGTGTCAAACGAGGAACTGATGGAGCGTTTCTATGCCGGTGACGATACAGCGCTGGACAAGCTATATTCACATAATGTGGCATATATCCACAGACTCGTAAAGGAGATTTTGCACAAATACGAACAGTATATTTCGGTAGATGTTGAACGCAAGGAGTTGTTCCAGATCGCATCATTTGAGTTTGTTGAGCGGATAAAAAAGAAAGAATACGACGCAGAAAAAGGTACGCTGCTCACCTACATCACGCCGTATCTGAAAGCAAGTATGCTCAATTATATGGGGCGCAATTCGTCGTTGTTTCCGATGTCGGGCAAGACATTCATACTTATTGCAAAGTGCAGGGCGCTTAACAAGAAGTGGCTGTCAGACGAGGAGATAGCTTGCAGGCTCGGCATCACGCCTCAGCTGGTCAGGGCGTATCTGAATTTCTCTTTTTACAATAGTGTCATCGTTAACGGTGATACCGAAGAAATCGGATGCGTCAGCGAATGCACACTCGCTGCAAAAGAACGGCACCCTGATGACATCGTTTATCGGAAGTGGTGCAGGATATACACCCGTGAGCTTTTTGAACAGCTCTCAAAGCGAGAGAAGTATGTCATTGGCTCGTATTACGGAGTATTCGGCTACAATAAAATGACAGCTGAGGGCATAGGCGAAATGCTGACAAAGACGAGAGATGCCGTGATGAAGGATATCGACAGTATACTTTTGAAGCTGCGTGAGATGTACTATCAGGACAGTAACCTCTATCGCTGGCGCAGGGCACACAAGCTCGTGCATAGTGCAGCAAATGAGTAGGAAACAATCTATTTTACCTGTAATTGAAGCATCATGATATTAGGCACAATAAAGGTAAAAATGCACAAAAAGGTGTTGCTTTTTATGTCAAAGTGTGGTATAATTAAACAAGCATGTTTTATGGAGGAATAACAATGATCGATAATAAAAAAGAACAGGAGCGTGCTGAGCTGCACCGCACGATATGGGGCATTGCCAACGATCTGCGTGGCAGCGTAGACGGCTGGGACTTCAAAAACTATGTCTTGGTTATGCTGTTCTACCGCTACATATCCGAAAATCTTACCAACTATATCAATGCAGGCGAGATCGAAGCAGGAACTCCCGATTTTGATTATACAAAGCTGTCGGACGATGAAGCGGAAACCGCCCGTGAGGATATGGTGCAAACTAAGGGTTTCTTCATTCTGCCGTCACAGCTTTTTTGTAATGTACTTGCAAAGGCTGATTCGGACGAAAACCTCAATGAAACACTTGAGGGCATATTCCGCAGTATTGAAGGCTCTGCACAGGGCTGTGAGAGCGAGGACGATTTCAAGGGGCTGTTTGACGATTTCGATGTGAACAGCAACAAGCTCGGTGGAACTGTCGCAAAGCGTAATGAACGGCTTGTAAAGCTGATGAACGGTGTAGCTTCAATGAATCTGGGTGATTATCAGGAAAACACCATTGATGCGTTTGGTGATGCTTATGAGTTCCTTATGGGTATGTACGCAGCAAATGCAGGAAAGTCCGGTGGTGAGTTCTTTACTCCGCAGGAGGTTTCCGAGCTGCTCACACGGCTTGCAACGGCAGGAAAAACCGAGGTCAACAAGGTATACGACCCTGCCTGTGGTTCAGGTTCGCTGTTGCTGAAGGCTGCGAAAATTCTTGGAAAGGATAAAGTCCGTCAGGGCTTTTTTGGGCAGGAGATCAACATCACAACATACAACCTCTGCCGTATCAATATGTTCCTGCACGATATTGACTACGATAAATTCGACATAGCTCACGAGGACACGCTCACCGAGCCGCAGCATTGGGACGACGAGCCTTTTGAGGTCATAGTTTCAAATCCCCCGTACTCGATCAAGTGGGAGGGCGATGCAAATCCGCTGCTTATAAACGATCCACGTTTCTCGCCTGCGGGCGTGCTTGCACCAAAGTCAAAGGCTGACCTTGCGTTCATTATGCACTCCCTTTCGTGGCTTGCAAATAACGGTGCGGCTGCTATTGTATGTTTCCCCGGCGTGATGTACCGTGGCGGTGCGGAACAGAAGATACGCAAGTATCTGATCGACAACAACTTTGTTGACTGCATTATCCAGCTCCCCGACAACCTGTTTTACGGCACATCTATCGCCACCTGCATTATGGTGCTGAAAAAGAACAAGACCGCAAACAGCACTCTTTTCATTGACGCTTCAAAGGAGTGCGTCAAGGTCACGAATAACAACAAGCTGACCGAGGAGAATATCTCGAAGATAGTGGCAGCATTCACCCAGCGCACAGACAGCGAATACTTCTGCCGACTTGTGCTTAATTCCGAAATTGCCGAGAACGACTACAACCTGTCCGTTTCGACCTATGTTGAGCAGGAGGACACAAGAGAGGTCATTAACATTGCGGTGCTGAATGCACAGATCGCCGAGATAGTTAAGCGTGAAGATGTGCTGCGTGCGGAGATAGATAAGATAATTAAGGAAATTGAGGGGTGATTATTATGAGTTGGGATATTATTGAATATGATGAGTTTTCAAACTGTGCTTGTGGAAAAGGAAAGGTAGTACGACATATGCAACAACGTGACGATGATTGGAATAGGAGTGAAACTCGTTGTTTGGGCGAGGAAATACAATGTGTGGATTGTGCAAAAAAATATCATATAGAACATCATATTCGGCATTATTTATGTAAGCCTTGGAAAGGAGACGGTATTTCTGATAGAGCTTTTTTAGTTCCCAATGGTATTAGTATTCCTTCTTATGTAGGAATACGGAGTTTCAACTTTTCGGAAATTGACAAAGAAATAGCTTCGATGTATACTTTGGAAGAAATTAATGCATCTTTAAATGATATGCTGACAAATAAATACACGACAAGATTGAAGTTAGATTGTAGTCATAGCATCGTAAGAATTTACAATAAAGCACATAAAAAGAAATCACTTAGTTTGATTGTTCCTGTTTTAGAAAACATCATTCAAAACTATGATAAATATGAGTGGACACCTGAAACAATAAAAGAATATAGAATTAGAGAAAGCGAAGAAATAAGAGAAAATAATAAAGCAATAGATGAAACTATGGCTAAATCTTTTGAACTAAATTTCAGGAGATAATAACAATGACCAAACTTGAACAACTGATAAAAGAGCATTGCCCAAATGGATTAGAATACGTTGAAATTGGCTCGGTTGTAAACTATGAGCAACCTACAAAGTATATTGTGAACAGCACAGATTATGATGACAATTATGAGATTCCAGTTTTAACAGCAGGACAAACATTTATATTGGGGTATACAGATGAAACAGACGGAGTCTACAATGCATCAAAAGAAAGTCCGGTAATAATATTTGATGATTTTACTGGAGCTTTTAAGTGGGTCGATTTTCCGTTTAAGGTTAAATCTTCAGCTATGAAAATACTAACGGCTGATGAAAGCAAAACAACTTTGCGGTACATTTATCACATTATGTCGCATATTGGGTTTACATCTGCTGAACATAAACGGCTTTGGATTAGTATTTATTCTGCTTTTCAAATACCATTACCGCCGTTGGCGGTACAGGCTGAAATTGTCAAGATCCTTGATGAATACACCGAAAGCGTTACCGCCTTACAGCAGGAACTTGAAAAAGAGCTTACAGCTCGTAAAAAGCAATACGAATACTACCGTGACCTCCTGTTAGACTTTGGTGCCCACGGGGGGGGGACAAGTGAGTGCGAATGGAGAACGCTTGGAGAACTCGTTGACTTTAGAAATGGCAAGGGACATGAAAAGGATATTGTCAGCTTTGGCGATTACATTGTTGTCAATTCAAAATTCATCTCTACACAAGGACAAGTTGTAAAATATTCTGATAAACAGATTTGCCCTCTCTATATTGATGATATTTTAATGGTGATGAGTGATTTGCCCAACGGTAGGGCACTTGCTAAATGTTATCTTGTTAGTGAAGATAATAGGTTTACCCTAAATCAGCGTATTGGATGCTTTCATGTAAAAAATGAAGATACAATACTAACTATGTTTTTGTTCTATGTTCTGAATAGAAACAAGCAGTTATTAAAGTATGATAATGGCGTAGATCAAACGAATTTAAAGAAAAACGATATTTTAAATATAGTGATTCCCGTTCCGCCAATAGAAGAACAAGAACGCATAGTATCAATCCTCGACCGCTTCGACAAGCTATGCAACGACATTTCCGAGGGCTTGCCTGCGGAGATAGAGGCAAGACGGAAACAGTATGAATATTATCGGGACAAGCTGTTGTCCTTTGAGGAGAGAAAGAATGCCTGAAAACAAGCAAATGACTCATTCCCAACATTTTATTTCCAAAATGTATTTACGGCAGTTTTCTGCAAACAAGAAAAATCTATACAGGTATGATGCAAATGATCTTGATAAACCGCCTGAGATTCGGTCTATTAATAAAATCTGTCGTGAGAGGGATATGTATGAACCCGTTTATGAAGATGGCTCTTATGTTGCTCCTAACCATATTGAAAACAGATTTGGAAGGATTGAAACAAAGACAGGTAAGGTTATTGAAGCAATCAAAGCGAAAGCGCAGAATGATAAATGCCTGAGTTGCACATCTATCCTTTCAGAAGAAGATAAAAGCACATTGATAATATTCATTACTGCTTTGATGTTTCGTGATCCGAATACCATTGACTTAGGTATCAAATCACTGCAAGCATCAAATCCTAATATGGATTTAAGAGAGGCCCGAAATTTCACGCTTTATAATCTTCTGCCTTTAGGCGTGGATCGTGAATGGGACGAGCACACAATAATCAGAACGGCAACAGAAAGATTATGCGGAATGGCTTTTCAAATAGGCATAGCTGATGATGATGTCATAATCACATCCGATAGACCTTTCGTGGTATGGCCGCCTGATGAGAACGAATTATACAACAGACCTAAAGCAGTTGCATTCCCGTTGACATCAAGGCTCGTGCTGTATTTGTTTCCCATTGAAACAGTTGAACCAATTGGAAGAAATTGTTTCATTAGACTGACCGAAGAACAAGTAAATGATATACAGCATAATGTTGCAGTATACGCAAGGGAGTGGCTCTTTTCGAGAAGTCCTTTAACTGAAGAACAGATTAAAATAGTTAGGAGAGCAAGGGAAAGATTACCCAAAAGTGCTCTATAAAAACAAATGTGTGGTGATAGTTTTGAGATCTACATACAGCGAGAAAATAAAAGAATTACGTAGCACTGCCCAGGAAACGCAGGCTGCGATTAAAATTCAAGATAAACTGAACGAGTTAAAATCAAAAGATGTTGTTATATCCTCGTATCGTTGGATATGGGAACTAATACAAAATGCGAAGGACTGTACTAATTCAACTGGAAAGATAGATATAGAAATCTATTTTGATTCTCAGTTGAAGATAGTAGAATTCAAACATAACGGA
>OMXI01000056.1:0-3418 GCA_900314975.1 uncultured Eubacteriales bacterium
CAAATGGCGAAAAAGCATTAAAAGGTTTAGGAAGGGGGTCTGGGGGAGAACCCTTCTCCAAAAGGGTTTCCCCCAGCTATCCGACAAGTATACTGCTGTGAATTCTGATTTTTCTTATTAGAAACACAAAAGAAAAGGGATTTAAAAATCACATACACAATTATTATAACACATATCGCAGCGCATTTCAATTACATTATTTTTAATTCTTTTTTCAAGCCGTGAATAATACAGCCCTTTCTGCGCAAATTAACCTTGAACGGAGGAATGAAAATGAAATGCTCAAAACGCTGCCTGATAAGGATTTTCAGCTTCGGCATCTTTGCCATAGTCGTGCTGATAGCGCGCAATTTCAAGCTTATGGGGGACGTGCAGCAAAGCCGCCTCGCACTTGAAAACAGCTATCAAAGCGCCATCGAGCAGCTTGCCGATGCCTGCCGCAACGTTACCGAAACGCTCGAAAAGCAGCTCTACGCAGCCTCACCCGATATGCAAAAGCAGCTCTCAGCCAAGCTGTACCAGGAGGCGAGTGCCGCCAAAGCCGCCCTTGCGCAGCTCCCGCTTGAAAGACAGGAGCTTGAAAACACCTACAAATTCTTGTCGCAGGTCGGCAACTATTCACTCTCTGTGTCCAAAAAACTGGACAGCGACACAACAGTATCCGATAAGGACTACGACAACATCGCAAAGCTCTACGACTATTCGCAAAAGCTCTCCGAGGATATGTGGGAGCTTGAAAGCGCCGTGCGCGCAGGCGAGATAGACCTCTCGCAAACGGATCTTTCGCAAGCGCAAAGCAATGCTCCGACCGTCACCGACGGCTTTTCCGACTTCGAGGAAAGCTTTGACGATTACCCCAGCCTCATCTACGACGGACCTTTTTCCGACAACATTATGGAGAAAACTCCGAAGATGACGACCAACGAAAAACCCATAACCCAAAAGCAAGCGCTCGAACGCTGCGCTATCGCGCTCAATGCAAACCCCAGCGACTTTGAAAACGTCACCGAGGTCGGCGGCAAAATGCACGGCTGGCGCTTTACAAACGCAGACAGTACCGCAAGCTGCGAGGTCACCAAGGGCGGCGGACACGTCTCGTATTTCCTCAAATGGCGCGAGGTAGGAGAGGAAAAGCTGACTCGCGAGGATGGCGAAAAGACCGCCCGCAAGTACCTTGAATACCTCGGTATGCCGTCAATGAAGACCACCTACCACGATGTCCAGGGCGGAATAATGACCGTAAACTTTGCCTATGACGACCTTGGCAAGTGCGTCTATACCGACCTGGTCAAAGTCTCTGTCGCACTTGACAGCGGCGAGATAGTCGGCTTTGACCAGCGCGGCTACCTCGTCAACCACCAAAAGCGCACCTACCCCGAAAAGCTCTTTTCAAAGCTGCGTGCGCAGGAAAAAATATCGCCCAGGCTGAAAATAGAAAGCTCGCAGCTTGCCGTTATCCCCACCGATAACCTTGACGAAAAGCTGTGCTACGAGTTCAAGTGCAAAGCACAAAACGGCAGGAACGTGCTTGTCTATATCAATGCCGAAACGGGCGAGGAGCAGCAGATACTCCTGCTTGTCGAAACCCCCAGCGGCACACTTACCGTCTGAACCGAAAGGAGAAAAAACAAATGGATCTTTGCAATTCACAAACAAGGCAGAACCTTATGCGTGCGTTCGCAGGGGAGAGCCAGGCGCGCAGCCGCTATACCTTTGCCCAAGCGCAGATGATAGCCCAAAAGCAGTTTATGCTCGCAGACCTCTTTCGCTTTACCGCCGACCAGGAAAAAGAGCACGCCGAAATATTCTATAACCACCTCAAACAAAACGGCGCAGGGGAGTGCGAAATACAAGCCGCCTACCCCGTAGACGAGGATACCACCGATATCGCCGCAATCCTCACCACCGCCGCACAGCACGAGTTCAAAGAGAGCAGCGAGATTTATAAAGATTTTGCGCAGACCGCGCGCGAGGAGGGCTTTGCGCAGATAGCGCAGGACTTTGAAAACATCGCCTCCATCGAAAGCACCCACGGACAGCGCTTTGAGCGTATGGCGCAGCTTTATAAGGACGGCAAGCTGTTTTGCAGCGACGAAAGCACAAAATGGATATGTCTCAACTGCGGCTATATTCTCGAAGGCACACAAGTTCCTCAGAATTGCCCTGTCTGCCATGGCGAGCAGGGTTATTATATCCGTCTTGATATGGCGGACTGGGGCTTGTATAGATAAATGTTTCTGCCCTTGCAAATGCAAAGAGCAAAAACAAAGGCTTTCCCCACACGGAGAAAGCCTTTACATATTTATTCAGCAGTCCTCATACGGCAGTACAGTACTGCCGACATTCATCATCTCGCCGCTTTGACAGTCAGTAAGCGTTATCTGCACCACGCCCTCAAATTCGCGGTGCTTTTGCCATATGCGGTTACAGTAAATCTCCACCGTAAGTTTGCGCCCGTCACGCATCTGCGCGCAGTACCGCGGACAGCACGCAAAGAATACCACATTTCCGTTTGTGTCAAGGCGCACCGTGCAGGTCATGCTTTCAAGCTGATAATCGTACATCAGCCGAAGCCTTTCAATAGCCGACGTAAGCTGTACCAGTGTGCTTTCTGCGCCGAATTTAACAGTGTAAGCACAAAACTGCGAAAGCGCGGCGACTGCATTTTGGTTGTACAGCATATTCATGCATTGCCGCGCTTTTGATTCGCCCTGCCTTGCAAAAGGCGCGTACTTCGGGTCACCCACCGAACGCTCGACTGTGCGTGCCTGCTGTGCGTTTTTGTGGAATGCGTGCGCAAGCGCGAAAGCACCGCATTCAAGCATAAATATAAAGAATATGCACAGACTTTCAAACGTTTCGTCAAAGTGTGAAAAGTGTCCGTCAGCGTAATTCTTCGGAAACAGAAAATAATACGCCGCGACAACCAGCAGCGATATGCCGATATGCCTGTAACCCAGCTGCGAAAACAGCACCAGAATAAACGTTGCAGCAAATGCCGCAAACAGCCATAGCAACCCCGCCGAAACAAACTTGTCCGCAGGCGGCTCCTCCAGCGCATAGTATGTCAAAAGAATGTTCACCGCGTAGAACAGTACCGCAAACACCGCCTTTTTAAGCAGCGTGCCAGTATCTTTGTTTTCCATTTTACCACCTCGTCTGCCAGTAATATGATATCATTTTTGCAAAATCAAGTCAAGATTTTTGCCCTATACTATATAAACGAATCACAAGCCCGTTTTTGTGCATAAAAAAAGAAAGTTTGTAGCCCTGCACAAACCACCACCCGCACATTAGTACATATTAACAAAACTCTCTTTAATATAAATCAGAATTTATCGGCGCTTTGCGCCGATAAGCAATGAATAGTGAAGAGTGAAAAGTGAATAGTGAATAGTAGCGGTGTTCGCTTCGCTCA
>OMXI01000056.1:3426-34681 GCA_900314975.1 uncultured Eubacteriales bacterium
TTTAATATATCGCCGAAGGCGATACCTTAACTATAAACTTTTCACTATTCGTTATTCACTATTCACTGTTAGCGTCAAAGACGCTAAATTCCGATTTATCTTATCACATCACAAAACAAGGCGGAGAGACTCTCTGCCTTGATACTATTTTTTCGGGCTTCCGCAGTTTTTGCAGTACTTTCCATCGTTGCCCTCGTATCCGCATTCGCTGCATACCCATTTTTCCGCGCCCTGCTGCGCCATTCCCATTATCGCGCCCATGCCCATAAAGCCCGACATTCCCATCGGCTTTTGCGGCTCGGTGTAGGTCTTTATCATTTTGCTTCCCAAAGTCAGCTTGGTAATAAACCCGCGCAGACTGTCAAGCATACCCGTACCGCCGTGCTGACTTATCGCGTCGGTGTCAAGCGAGAACGCCGCAAAGCAGCTGCCGCCGACTGAACGCTCGTCAAAAACAATGCTGTAGTGCGCGCCGCCCGAGGTGTCCGTCACATTTGCAAACGGGTCTTTTGAGCGGTCATATTTAAGCTCGGTCAGGTTCGTCAGATTGTTCTCCCTGATGTATTTTTCAAGGTCGGCAACAGCCCTTTCATCTGCCCTGTATTCCGTCACCGCAGCATCAAAATTGCCCTGCTGTACGCGCTGTACAACAGTAGCCTCGCCGCTTTCCGAAAGCACCAGCCGCGTGCTGCTCTCGCTGTGGCTGTTCATACTCATTCCGTTTGACCAGCTCGAATATTCAAAACTTAAAAGCCTGCCGTGTGCGACCTGCTTTTCAAGCAAAGCCGCAAGCTGTTCGTCGGGCTTATCATCGCCCAAAAGCCCCATGGCTTTCATCATACCGTTCATCATCGGGAAAGCAGGCTGCGTCTGCGGCGCTTTGTTCCTGTTCGGATCAAGGTCGGGTCTCCAGCTTCCGCAGTTTGCGCAGAACTTACCCTCATTCCCCTCAAAATTGCACTCGGGACAAGTCCACGTACCGCCCGTGTATGTCCATTCGCCCTGTATCTGTTCGGGCTGCGGCTGCGGCGCTTTGTTCCTGTTCGGATCAAGGTCGGGTCTCCAGCTTCCGCAGTTTGCGCAGAACTTACCCTCGTTCCCCTCGAAATTGCACTCGGGACAAGTCCACGCACCACCCGTGTACGTCCATTCGCCCTGTACCTGTTCGGGCTGCGGCTCGGACTCTGGTTGTTTTGGTGTACCCATACTCATAAAACCCCGCTTCATCCAGTCGGGCTTCGGCAGCTCGGTCACATTGCGCGAGATAAGGTTCTCCTGCCTGTCCCCGCACTCCTTGAAAATCCCGATAATCCCGTCAATGACCTCTCCGCCGCCGCAGAACTTCGCCGTATCGCAGTTGATACAGTACCTGCCGCTGCCCGTGATAAGCGTGATGTTAGAGCTTGACGAGCAGTCATAAATAATCGGTCTGTTGTCTTTTTCGGGGTCAATGCGCAAATTCTCCCACGCGTAAAGATTCTCCCTGTCAATTATCGCCGTAAGCCTCTCCCAATCGCTTTTGTCACAGCGGTAGACCTCCTCGGTGATGTCCTGCGCCTCACGCTTGCACGAGTACGTCAGCGTCACCCCGTCACCGTTCGGCTCAATCCTGCGGCTGTAGAAAACACCGCTGCACGCCATCATTCCGTGCGACGAGGCGTTCCATTCAATAGCCGTCACACTCGTGTGCTGCACCTGCATTTCCTTTACCTGCTCAATGCTCGGATATTTTATTTCTTCCATTTTTCCACCTCCTGATTTTTGTCGGGAATTACTGTTTATGTATCTATATCGGGTACATCGGCAGCTCAACAGACTGTCCGTCGGTTTTTTCTGCCGACTGCGATGTAGTCACCTGCGATGTCACCTGCGGCGTAGTCACCTGCGACTGTGTGTGCGTCTGTGATGTGGTCGCAGATGTCGTCTGTTCAGACTGTGAGCTGCTTGCCTGCGAACTGTCCGTACCCGAAGAGCCTTTGCCGCTGCACCCGCCCAGCAAAAGCATACACGCAGCGATTATCATTATTTTTTTCATTGTCATCTTCCTCACCAAATCAGAATTTATCGGCGCTTTGCGCCGATAAGCAATGAATAGTGAAGAGTGAAAAGTGAATAGTGAATAGTAGTGGTGTTCGCTTCGCTCACATATTATAATATATCGCCGAAGGCGATACCTTAACTATAAACTTTTCACTATTCGTTATTCACTATTCACTGTTAGCGTCAAAGACGCTAAATTCTTATTTGCTTACTCATTGAAATACTGTAATATAAAATCCCCGAAGCTTTTGCCCTGGTCATCGGGGTCAAAGTCCACATCCTTGCAGCGTGTTTTCGCACCGCTGCCCGAGAGCATATTGTAAGCGCGGTTGTGTATCTTCCACTCCTGCGCCATGTCCTGCGGGGTGCGCAGCGATTGGAGGTCTCTGCCGCGAATGGTGTGTATGTTTATCAGCGCCTGACAAATGGCGATCATATCCGCCTCGTTGGTAATTTTGTAAGAGTCGTAAATGCGCCAGTTTTCTTTTCCGTCGTATCGGTATGAAAACTCCGCGTTAAACTGCTCGCCGCCGTAAACAAACGTAAAGTTCCTGCCCTGTCCGTCGGTGTCTTTAAGCTCGATAGCAGCAGGGGAGACAGTATCTTTGCTGCGGATATAATCCTCCAGCGCAGCGGTGTAGTCTGCCTTTGCCCTGGTTATCTCCTCATCGCCCGAACCCTTTTTTACTGCCGCGGCGTAGCTGCCAAGCGACTCGGTCAGCCTTTTGAGCGACTGACTTGCACCCTCATCGTTTTTTACACACTCTATGTAGTCCGATACGCTGAAAAGCGCCGTGCCGTTTTCGTACTGCGTTTTGCCGCCCTGCTTGAAAAGTCTTGCGCCCGCAACGCTGACAGATATCTTGTCCTGTGCCTGCGCAGGCTCAACGGGAACGCTCACCCTGTACTGACTGCCGTTTTCGTTTTCGCCTACCGCGGTAAGCCGCAAAAGCGAAAAGCTCTTTTCTCCGCTGGGTGTCTGCAAGGTGATATCGCCCTGCGCGCCCTTGTCTACAGTTATGTAGAAATTCATCTGTATCCCGCCCGAAAGCGTGAGCGTTGCGCCGTTAAGCACAGCCCTCGCAGCTTGCTCGTCTGCGTGCGCAGGCATATACAGCGGCGTGTGCCAAAGCAAAGCAGCTGCCGTTATCAGCGCTGCGGCAGTCCTTTTCACACTCTCACTCCTTTCGCAGCATTTTTATGCATTTATTTTATCACGCGCACGCACTTATGTCAACAATAAAAGCGGAGACTGATTCTCCGCTTGTGCATTTTCCTATTTTTCGCCGTGCGCCTTGAAGCCGCCCCAAAGGCACAGCCCAAGAAACGCCGTAAATCCCGTTGCCGCGAACACGCTGAAACGCTCGAATATTCCAAAGTACGCCTTGGGGAACGCGCCCATACCTACGGGCCCCGCAAACATCATCGCCAGCGCCACAGTCGCACCCACCGCAAGATAGCGGTATTTTCCCTTTGAGCGATAGCCGCCGACCATTATCGTTACCAGCGACGCGATAGAGAGCATCACCACGAGAGGCGTTACCACGTAGACGTGCATAACGTCTTGAAATTTACCTGCATTTCCGCTGTCTGAAAGCGGGAACATCGTATAGCCTATGCTCGACACCCAGCTCATTGCCGTGAACAGATAAATGCCCACGCGCAAAGGCTTGTTCAGCCTGCCCTTGATAAAAACGCACACAGCCATAAGGCATACCAGCGTGCATTTGCTGCTCGGTGCGTCAAGTATATTCCACAGCAGTTTTGACGGCGAGTTTTCCGCGCTCAAATCGCTGACTGCCTGCCTCATCCAGTTGTAGCCCGGGTACGCAAGCGGCGAAAAAATCACCGCCGCCGTGTATGAAAGCAGCGATATTACGCCCAAAAGTCCTATCTTATTCAAAAGTGTCCTGTCCGTCGTCCTGCTCGTCGAGTAAGAATCCGTATTCATCGTTAAGTCCTCCGTTCTTTTCGCAGAACCATTCCACATAGTCTTCAAGCATTTTTTCATCGCAAGCCTCGCCGCTGTTTTTGCAGTCAAGCATATAGTCGAGTATCGAGTGAACGCCCAGAGCAAATGCCGTAGCCGACATATCTATCGCTTTGTCGCGCCAAACGAATTTGCCGTGTGCTTCAAGCGCGTAGAACAGGGCTTTTGTAGCCTCTATCATTCTGCGCGTTTCCTCCGCCATTATCTTTGCGGCAGCAGGGTCTATCGCCCTTTGCGAGTAGACAAGCTTGTAGAATTTCTGCATGTTTTCGTCTTCGTTCATTTTTGCATAGTTTTTTACCGATATCAAAAGTATCTCGCGGGCACTTTTTTTCTGTATGAGCGACTGCGGGTCAATAGCGCCCGAAAGCCCGTTTTTCGCCCTTGAGCGCAGGTATATGTACATCTCCTCGATAAGCTCTTCCTTTGAGGAAAAGTGATTGTAAACCGAGGCTTTGCGTATGCCTGCCTTTTCGGCTATCTGCGACATGGATACATTTCCCAGTCCCTTTTGTGCAGCAAGGTCAAAGGCTGCGAGCAGTATCTCCTCCCATTTTTCCATTTATCTTCCTCCTTTTACATTTCTTATGCCAGCAGACTACCGATCGGTAGCCTTTTAACTACCGTTCGGTAGCTATTTGACTACCGTTCGGTAGCCATTTAACTACCGTTCGGTAGTCATTATACTACCGTTCGGTAGTTACGTCAAGCAAAAACAAATTAAATTTACACTTTGTTAATATACATGCTGCCCTTTACAACACCAATAAAAAATGATATAATAAACAAAAATCTTCGGGGTGATAAAATGGCAAGCATTATGATAATAGATGACGATATGCACATAAACGATATGCTGACGCAGGCGCTTACAAACGAGGGATACAGTGTGTCGCGGGCGTTTTCGGGTACAGAGGCGCTTATGCTGCTCGAAAACGAAAAGCCCGACCTTATCCTGCTTGACCTTATGCTCCCCGGGCTTTCGGGTGAGCAGCTTTTGCCGCAGATAAAGGGTATTCCAGTTATTGTCGTAAGTGCGAAAGCCGAGACCGCAGGCAAGGTCGACCTGCTGCTTGCAGGTGCTGCGGATTACGTTACAAAACCGTTTGAAATGAACGAGCTGCTTGCGCGCATAACCGTTGCGCTGCGCAAGGGCGGAAGCGGCTCAAATGCCGATGTTATGCGCTTTGCGGATATTACCCTTGATATGCAGTCGCACGCTGTTACGGCAAACTCGCAGCAGGTAAAGCTGACACGCACGGAATATGCGATTTTAAAGCTTTTGATGCTAAAATCCGAGCAGGTCGTTGCAAAGCACGCGATACTTGACAGCATCAGCTTTGACACGCCCGACTGCACCGAGGATTCGCTGAAAATACACATACACAACCTGCGCAGAAAGCTCAAGGCAGTGTCGGGAAAAGACTATATCAGCGCAGTGTGGGGCATTGGGTTTATGCTGACGGATAAGGAAAGCAATGAATAGCGAAGAGTGAATAGTGAATAATTGTGGTGTTCGCTTCGCTCACATATTTTAATAATCATCGCCGAAAGCGTTACATATGCAAATCTTAACTGAATCTTAACTGTTTTCTTAACCGATTTCTTAACTGTTGGGTGGTAAGATTAGTTCAGAAACACAAAGGAGGTCAGGATATGGAATATGTTCTGAAAACTAATGCGCTTTGCAAGCAGTACAAAAATTTCAAGGCGCTCAACGGTCTTACCATGAACGTTCCGAAAGGGTCGATATACGGCTTTGTAGGGCGTAACGGTGCGGGTAAAACCACGCTGATACGCATTATATGCGGTTTGCAGTTTGCCACGCAGGGCGGCTTTGAGCTTTACGGGCAGTCAGGTGAGAATATAAACGAAGCAAGGCGCAGGGTGGGCGCGGTAGTCGAAACTCCGTCGATTTTCCCTGAAATGACGGCTGAAGAAAACCTCAAGCACCAGTTCCGCATAATCGGTGTGCCGAGTTTTGAAAAGGTGAAAGACCTTTTGGAGCTTGTAGGACTTTCGGACACGGGAAAGAAAAAGGCGAAGGACTTTTCTCTTGGTATGCGTCAGCGCCTGGGTATTGCTATCGCGCTGTGCGGTGACCCTGATTTTCTGATACTTGACGAGCCTATCAACGGTCTTGACCCGCAGGGTATAATCGAGGTGCGCGAGCTTATTTTAAAGCTCAACCGCGAGAGAAACATCACGGTACTTATCTCCAGCCACATTCTTGACGAGCTGTCAAAGCTGGCGACGCACTACGGGTTTATCGACAAGGGAACGCTTGTCAGGGAGATGAGCGCGCAGGAGCTGAACGATGCGTGCAGAAAGTGCGTTACGCTCAATGTCAGCGACACGGGCGCGGCGGCAAAGGCGCTTGAAAAGCTGGGCTACGCGGCTGATATGACATACAAGATTTATAACGACGGCAGGATCGATGTTTTTGCGCAGCCCAACATCACACAGCTCGTTCACGCGCTGGACGAGGAGGACTGCGAACTTATCACGGTAAAAGAGCACGATGAGACGCTTGAGGGCTTCTTTATCTCTCTGGTGGGAGGTGACAGCCATGACTAAACTGATACGTGCTGATATGATAAGAATGTTCAGGTCAAGAGTTCTGCGGCTTATGATGCTGCTGTTTGCGGGACTTATCGTTTTAGAAAGTGCGATTGTTACGGGCGATGATGTTGAGGCGGGCGAAAACCTTTTCTCGTCGGTCATCTTCGGTATGGGCAGTATGCTGCTGCCGATGTTTGTAAGCGTAGGCATATGCCTGATAATAGGTGCAGAGTTCACCAGCGGCGGCATACGCAACAAGATGACTGTCGGACACAAGCGCGAGAGCATTTACGGCTCGTGGCTGATATGCTCGCTTGCGATAACGCTTGCTATGACTGTAATTCTTGTGATAGCCTCGTTTGCATCGGCGCTGGTGTTTGGGATAGATATGTCGGACACAAACGCAAAGGCAACTGTGATAAATCTGCTCGTTATGTTGGTGTGCGATATGGGCTTTACGGCGATAATCGTAATGTTTGCTGCGCTGTTTACAGGCGTAAAAAGCGTTGCGGTGGCGTTTATCTACAACGAGTCAACGATGATGATATTCGCGCTGGTCGGTGAGGTGTATAAAAACAGCGAGGTCTACAAGCTGGTGTGCAGGTTCTTTATTCAGGCGCAGAACGGTTTTTATTCAACCATTCAGACGACCGACACGCCGTGGCTGACGGCACTTTGCAGCGGCTCGCTGGGCGTGCTGGCGACGGTAGCAGGTATAGTTTCGTTCAGGCGCAAGGACTTGAAGTGATAAATCAGAATTTAGCGTCTTTGACGCTAACAGTGAATAGTGAATAACGAATAGTGAAAAGTTTATAGTTAAGGTATCGCCTTCGGCGCTGACCGATGCTTATCGGCGCAAAGCGCCGATAAATTCTGATTTATCGTATAAGGTTTTGAAAAAAACAATCGAGGTGATAGTGTTGTTGTATGCAGTTATCGGCGTACTTGCGGCGGCGCTTGTGTTTTGCGCGGTGAAGATAGTTCTTTTGAAAAAATCCGCGCGGGAGATACGCTCGCAGTTTGCCCAAAAGCTGCACGAGGATACCAACACACAGATAGACATTACAAGCGCAGACCGCGATATGCGCGCGCTTGCTGAAGACATAAACAAGCAGCTGACAAAGCTGCGCAAGGAATATCTGAAAAATCATCAGGGAAATGTTGAGCTTAAAAACGCGATAACAAACATCTCGCACGACCTGCGCACGCCGCTGACGGCTATTTACGGCTATCTTGACATGATAAAAAAGACCGACGACAAGGAAACGGTGCGCAAGTATCTGCAAATCATCAAAGAGCGCGCCGAGCTTATGAAACAGCTTACGGAGGAGCTTTTCAGGTACTCGGTGATACTGACGGACGAAAGTCTCGCGCAGACGAGCGAAGTATGCGTCAACCGAATGCTTGAGGAGTGCCTTGCGGGATTTTACCCTGCGCTGACGGGCAGGGGGATAACTCCGCAGGTGGATATTACGGACAAAAAGGTGATAAGAAATGTCAACGAGGGTGCGCTGGAGAGGGTGTTTGCAAACATTGTGAACAACGCTGTGAAATACTCGGGCGGCGACCTTGCGGTGAGCCTTGACGAGCGCGGCGTGGTGAGGTTTACAAATACGGCGAGTGAGCTTTCGCAGGTGCAGGTGCAGCAGCTTTTCGACAGGTTCTACACGGTCGAGGTGGGTAGAAATTCGACGGGGCTGGGGCTGTCTATTGCGCGCACGCTGGTGGAGAGCATGGGCGGAAAGATCTACGCGCAGCTGAAAGAGCAAAGGCTGACTATCACTATTGAGTTGTAGGACAAAACAAAGGACGCAAACAGCGCCGAGCGATGTGGCTCGGCGCTGTATTTGTGCCTCTAGAGGCAAGATTACCAGAGGCAAGAAGCAAGAATTGTTGTGAATATACTTCTTGCATCTTGTTTCTAAATATCTGGTTTCTAGTTGGGGGCTTTCCGGTCAATGCCCCAAAATGATTGCAAGCAATCATTTTACCCCATTCGGGTACACACTTATAGGATTGTGATATTATAAATCCGAAATCGCTGTTGTATACCTGCCAAGTAACTGTGGATATTCTCTTGGGAAAAGTTTTTCCTCAAACTCTTTTTAAACTGTCAATCAATTTGCGGATATGGGGTTTTCCCCATATCCTCGAATTGCATTAAGAGGTTTAGGAAAGGGGTGTCAGTTATCGTTAGGGCAGAAATACTGACAGTATGTATCCCGAAAGGTTTTTAGCCTTTGAGGTGTTATTTTATCATGCAAGCAGTTCGGTTTACTCGCTGCTTGCTTTTTACTGTACAGCTTTGTGTGCAGAAAAACTCTTCCCGCATATAGTCACAGCGGTAACTTTATCGGAATCTATAAGATGTCCGAAGGTGGCACTCCCTTCAATATTATGGTCATAGGTTTCGTTTACGGAAATGCTTGAAATATCAAGAATACTCGCCTCGGGGTTGGCGGAATTATCCAGCACAGTGCGGCTCCCATCGGAAAATTCAAGTTCAATATGCTCCATAAAAGAGAAAACAGTGCTGTCGTTTGCTGCACGCCTATCAAGCTGAACATTGGTAATGTGAAGTCCGAAATCCCACAGCTCAAGCTGCTCGCCCTCGCTGCTGATAAAATGCAGAGCATCAAAGTTCTTTTCAATTTTTAATTCAAACTCGGCATCGACCACACCCTTTTGTCTGTCAGCTTGGCTGTTTATCAAAAGCTGCATGGGCAAGGTCACATTTTCACTGTATTCACAAAGCTCCGATGTGAAGGTCATAACGATCATTCCGTTTTCGACACCGGTACTTGCACTGATGCCTTTGATAAGCTTATCTGCCGATTCGCTCGGCGCAAGCTCTACCCGACCTGCAGCGGAGGAGTCACTCGCGAAGCTCCTGCCGTAATCGTCTTTTGGCGCAGCTGTCGCCACTATGCAGAAATTACGCCCGTTTGACAATACCGTATCAATGGAAATGTCAAAATGCTTACCGTTTACCACCTGACCGCTGATAAGTCCGCGGTTTTCAAGCTCCGACGCAGTTTGCTCGCCAAAGAAACTGCCTATGCTCATTTTGTGATTGAATACATATGCTCCTGCTGTGATACACAATGTCATTGCTGCTGCAAGTGCAATAATAAGAGCTGTGCTCTTTTTCTTTACTGACCTGTTCATTGTTCTTCTCTCCTTGCTGTATATCCGTTTTGTTATTTTCTCGGCAGAGGATATGTCGCAGGGAAGCTCGATGTCGCACACAAGTACATCAAAAGCAACGGTATCAAGCTCGTTAAACGCTTTTGTCAGCTCTTTTTCAATATTCATAGCCAACCCTCCATTTCCTCGCCGAGCTTTTTTAGTGCCCTGCTGATACGTTTGCGTACTGCCGTTTCGCTGATCCCCAGCTGTGCCGCAATTTCTGCGTGAGGCATTGCGTAATAATACCGCATTACGACAGCCTTGCGGTCGGTATCGTTAAGCCGTGATACCTTGTAAAGCAGTTCGCGCCGCGCAAGCTTGCGTTCGGGTGTATCATTATCTGCGACATCGGCTGCTTCGTCCAGCGGAAGCTCGGCGCTCCTGTGCGAGAGCTTTTCACGCCTGTTCAGAGCAAGGCTTTTCGCAAGCACGCAGATATACGCCTTTATGCTGCCGCGTTTGAGATCAACTTTCCCGCTGTCGTGCCAGAAGCGTATGAAAACATCGTTCACGGTCTCTTCCACATCTTCTTCGGAATAACCCGACAGCTTGTCGCGAACTATCGCGTATACATATGCACTGTACTGCTGCGCGGTTATACCAACGGCACGCTTTGGGTCGTCAGCGTAAAGCTGCAAAAGCTCTGCGTCGCTCAAGGACACTCACCTCTTTTTTGAAACGTTTCATTAATACATACAGTCAAGAGAACGGAAATGTGACATAATTCTCAAAAAAAGACTTATCCCATTTCACTATTATACCATAGAAGGTCTTTTTTGTCATTGTACGTTTTTTATGGCTCAGTTCACTCACACCTGCACGACGCTGTAAAGTATCAGGGCAGCCGTATCCATTATCATCATTAAAACTATCAAAGCAACTATTGCTGCAGCTATGCCGAACCATGCCAGATACAATACGATAACAGAGGCTGAAACACTTACCACAAGCCGTATCAGCGCAACAGCCGTGCCGTATTTTCCGCCCATCAAACGAATAGTTCCGATTATCAGATAAAGCATCCACGCCGCACATACACAGCATACGACAGGAAATACCCATTTGGGAAAGCTGTCAGCGTGTGTGCTGTAATAGTATGTCATAAACGCAGCTATCGGAGGAAGTCCCCATAAGCATATCACCGCAGCCGATAAAATGCCCCAGCCATTGTATGAGGTGTACTGAACACAGCGCTTGAAAACCTTATATATCACCGTCAGCACAATAAATATGCCTGCAAAAAGCACCAGCACTAGTATTACGCTGCTTGCATTCAATTCAACTTTTTTATCCATAATATCACCTTGCCGAGTTCATATGTATTATCCCTTTGAAACCGACTGCGATATCAACAAAGGAGTATATCAGCAGTGCAAGCGGTATCAGTACGATCACAAGAAAAATGTATTTTAAATTAGCCTTGAACGGCGCAACAACGGGCGTAAAAACCCCGCAGACGCGTGCGCTTCAAGTCTCGCTATCCACAAAATAAGCCAGTACTTGCTATGATGTAAGTACCGGCTTTGTTCGTTCTATTCGGTTGTTTTTGTTTACTACCCTAATACTATCACACGGTATGTGGGGATAAAAATGCTGGGGAATATTTTACTTTCTTTTGTTCAGTTCCCACAGGGCGATTGCGGAGGCGGAGGCGACGTTGAGGGAATCGACTCCGTGGGACATTGGTATTTTTACGGTATGGTCGCAATTTGCTATTGTTTGGGCATTCAAGCCCTCGCCCTCGGTACCGAGGATTACGGCGAGCTTATCGTACTGTGCAAGCCGACAGTCGTTTACGGAGAGGGTATCGCTGCGAAGCGCCATTGCGACGGCGGCAAAGCCTTTGCTTTGAAGATATGTGACGTACTCGGGTGGCTGCGCGTGAAGATACGTCCACGGGATCTGAAAGACGGTCCCCATACTGACGCGGATACTGCGGCGGTAGAGGGGGTCGCTGGCTGCGGGGGTGAGCAGGAGCGCGTCAAAGCCCAATGCTGCGGCGTTTCTGAAGATCGCGCCGATGTTGGTCTGGTTCATTATATCCTCCAAAACGACTACGCGCGATGCGTTTTCAAGCAGGGTATCGGCGGGGGAAAGCGGTTTTCTTTGCATAGCGCACAGCACACCTTGTGTGAGTTTAAAGCCTGTAAGCTCGGTGAGCGTTTCGCTGGGTGCGGTATAGACGGGCGCGCTTTCGCACGCGGCGATGATGTCGGTTGCCTGACCGTCGAGGTACTTTTGCTCGCACAGCAGGGCGGTGGGGGTATAGCCTGCGGCAAGTGCGCGGCGTATGACCTTGGGGCTTTCGGCGATGAACAGACCCTCGGGTTGCGGCTCGTTCCAGCGCTTGAGCTGTATTTCGTTGGTGCTGACAAACGGCGCAAGTGCTGGGTCTGAAAGGTCGGTGATGTGGATGATGTTTGGCATAATGATACCTGCCTTTTTAAAAGTATTGCTGATGTAAATCAGAATTTAGCGTCTTTGACGCTAACAGTGAATAGTGAATAACGAATAGTGAATAGTTTATAGTTAAGGTATCGCCTTCGGCGATATATTAAAATATGTGAGCGAAGCGAACACCACTACTATTCACTATTCACTTTTCACTCTTCACTATTCTTTGCTCGACGAGGGTACGGGCTATGGAAAGTCCGAGTCCTGTGCTTTTATGCGCGCTTTCGACGGTATAGAACCTATCAAACAGCTTTTCTACCTGCGTTTGCGTAAGTTCATCTGCTTGATTTGAAAAGGTTATGACGCACGGCTCGCGCAGGGTTATTTCAAGCTCGCCGCTTGAATATTTAAGCGCATTGCTCAAAAGGTTTGAGAACACTCTTGAAAGGGCATTGGGGTCGAGGGTGCGCACGATTTTCGTTTCGGTGATATCTACCTTTGGGGTTATGCCCTTTTCGGTGAGCGCGCCGAAAGCGCCCATTATGCTGTCTTCAAGCAGCTTATTGATAACGGTTTGCTGTACGCTGACGTTTTCGCCCGACAGCACGACGGAGTAGCGGAAAAGCTCCTCGGTGAGCGTTTTCATTGCCTCGGCTCTGCCTTGGATTATGGCAAGGTACTGCGAGAGCTTTTCGCTTTTGGGGATATCCTTCATAATTTCGAGGTAGCCCATTATTGCGGTAAGGGGTGTACGGATATCGTGGGAGACGTTGGTTATGGCGTCTTTAAGCTCTCTGTCGCCGCTTTGGTATTTGAGCTGCTGCTTGCGCAGCTGCTTGAGCCTTTTATTAAGCTCTTTGGCGAGCTGCTTTATCTGCTTATCGCTTGAGGAGACAGAGATGATATTGTTGGTATCGCCGTCTATTATCATATCGAGCTTTTCGATTATTTCGCGCGTGCTTTTGTGCATAAGGTGAATTTTTATCACAAGGAAAATGCACAATGCGGCAAGCAGGGCGATGATGATGTACGTCACGGATAACACCGACTTTCTATGCTGGATTTACCGCAGGTCTTTTCTGCAAAAGAACGGGCAGCAGGCTATACTGATAAGTGCGGCAAAGCCTGCTGTGATAAGAGGAAAACACCAGTATTCGTTATACATTTCATGCATGGTATCTCCGTCATACCAGCCCTCGGGAGGCTGTTTTTCCACCTCGTCATAGTCAAGCACCGAGACTCTTTTGGACATTTGAAAATTTGAAATTCTGTCGATATATCTTATCTGTGAATAGGGGTCGATATATGCCAGTGCTTTGAGGAAAAGTCTCGCTGTGTCGCCGACATACAATGGGTTATCTTTTCTTGTCACCGTTTCGGCTTCGTCAAGCCCGACCGTTTTTGCAAGCTCGTAGTCTATGATGAAATCATACTCATACTTGCTGTGGTTTAGCGATTCCTGCACGGGATAGGTTATCATTATAAGCAGAGCGCAGACGGACAGCACCGCACCGAGCGCCTTGAAAAAGTGCAGGAAGCACAGCGCTGCGCAGGCGCTTATGACGGCGACAAAAACGTATGCCATAAGGATTATCAGCGCAGTAAACAGATCCTCAAGCTGTGCGTGGCGATAATATACGGGAATGCCGATGATAACGAACAGCACAGCGCTGACGAGAGCGGAAACGAGGATATGCGAAAAGAATATCTTTGCTCTTGTATAGCCAATTACCGTCTGGTTGCGTATTCCGCCGGACGAATAGATGCTGCTTATGATGCAAAGCACGACAAGGCAGGTAATGGGTATGCCGACAAGCATAATATTCTTGTGATCGTCGGCTTCAAATCCATACTCGTAGTGCAAATCGTACCATACCAGAAAAAGCTGCAAGCCTGCACCGATCATAAAGAATTTGTTTCTGATGTAAAGGCGAAGGTTGTTTTTTATCAGTCTTAACATAAAAGAATACGCCTCCTTACCGCAGGTCTTTCTTGCTGTAAGAAAGATAGGAGAGCGCTGAAACTGCGCAGGCAAGCGCTGCGGAGATCAGCGGGAAAAAGTAATACTCGCGCGAGACGATATAATGGATGTTATACTCGTAGTCGTCTATATCTTTCCAGCTTACTTCGTGCTCGACCTTGTTAAGAATATCCTCGAGATAAAGAAGCTGCGAATAGGGGTTTGCGTAGGCAAAGGCTTTAAGTGCCGCGCGCTTTATGCCTGTGGGGTACTCGGCGTTAGGTGTTCTTTCGAGCGTGGTGGCTTCTCTTATGCCGACCTCCTCGGCTTTTACAGGATCAAAGACGTAGCGGTAATTGTATTTATCCGCATCAAGCGCGCTTTGAACGGGATCTGCGATGACGACACAGACTGTGATGATAAGAAACAGTCCCAGTATGGTAAATGTGATATTTGAAAGGTTTATTGCGAGGCAGGCGGACACGACTGCGGCAAACACGAATACCATCAGCACGGTCAAACGAGTCTGCGGTGAGCCCATATTTGTATAGATGGGTACGCCGATGACAAGAAAGAGTGCTGCGCCGCACGCTGCGGCTGAAATGATGCCGGAGAAAAATACCTGCCGTCTGGTGTATCCTGCGGTTATCTTATTTCGGTATCCGCCGCTGCGTTTTTCGTTTTCTGCGTTGAGTATGACGACCATACAGGTTATGGGTATGCCCTGTGTCATAACCACTATCGAATAGCTGTCTGCGCCGGCAAGGGAGTTGTGCAAGCCGAGGAAAAGCAGCATTGCTGCGCCGATAAAGAAAAACTTATTGAAGGTATGAAAGTGCAGGGTGGTTTTTATGAGCCTTATCATACTCTCACCGCCTTACCTGATGTTGCGCTTTTTGAACAGCAGGATGCCAAGCGCGGCTGCGGCGGCTATTTCGCACAGGGTATAAATCGGTGCGCGGAACAATGTCATATTGCGCTCGTAAAAAACGGGGTAGTTTGAGTCCTGCTTTGTCTCCTGCCTTGTTGACCTTACCTTATCTATTGAGGTAAAGTGACCTGAAAGGACGGCGGTGCTGTTCTCGATAACGGTGAGGGGCATCAGCTTTCTGCCGAGCCACATAAGGTTCCTCTCGGTCTTGCCGGAGATATAAAAGGGATTGGTTTCTTCGCCGACCTCTACGCTGTCGGTGAAGGTGCCGTGTTCATCTCTGAAGGTAGTGGTTTCGTAGCTGCCGATGGTTTTAGGCTGGATAAGGTTGTTTGAGAGCCATTTGTCTGCAAGGACAAAGCAGAAAAGAAATGCTGCGGCTGCGACTATGCTGATGATGATCTTGTTGTTCATCACGGTGATGACGGTGGAGATCGTACTTATAAGGATATATCCAAGTGCTGTGCAGGTTATCGCGAAGATGACCATATAGGGCTTGAACATATTATAGTATTTGGGGCAGCTGATGAGCGTGGGCAGGAAATACAGCAGTGTCATAATGACGGTTACTATGCTGTTGACGAGCAGGTGGGTCATAAAGAACTGCGTTTTGGTGGTGCCTGTGATGAGCTTATTGCGGACGGTGCCGTTTGAAAACTCTCTGCCTGTGAGCATTGCGGGCAGGACGGCTATCACAAAGGCGAGGATAAATGCGGAAATGGAGTCGCTGAAGAGGTATGTTTCCTCGACCTTCCAATCTACATAGTTGCCCATATAGCCAAGCGTTTCATACGCGCCTGCGCCGAATGCGATGACAGCGGCTAAAAGAAACGGTATGGACAGTATCGCTCTTTTGAAGGTAAATCTGAACAATTTAGTCATTGTGCGCACCTCCTGCGATAAGGTCGATGAAGTAGCTTTCAAGGCTCTCGTCGGACTCGGTGAGCGAAAGCAGCTCGCAGCCCTGTGCGGAGAGCTTTTCGGACAGCAGGGTAACGGACATTTTATCAAATATCTTCACGGTGCTGTCGTCAACGACCACGTACTCGGTGTGCATATCTTCAAGCACCATGGTGAGCGCTTTGATGCTGCTTACCTGTGCGATCATACACTTGCGCAGCTGCGAATGAAGCTCCTGCGCGCTTATCTGCTTTACTATCTTTCCCTTGTCGACAAAGCCGTAATGGGTAGCGAGCAGAGAAAGCTCGGAGAGGATATGGCTCGATATAAGGACGGTGATGCCTTTTTCCTTATTGAGCTTTATAAGCAGCTCTCTTATCTCGACTATGCCCTCGGGGTCAAGACCGTTTATTGGCTCGTCGAGGACGAGAAAATCGGGGAAGCCTGCGAGGGCTATGGCGATGCCGAGCCTTTGCTTCATACCGAGTGAGAACTTGCCTGCTTTTTTGCTGCCTGAGCCTGTGAGACCGACAAGAGCGAGCAGCTCGCTGATGCTTGCATCGTCCTTTGGCAGCCCCAGCATTTCATACTGCGCTCTGAGGTTGCCTGCGGCGGTGAGGTTTGAATAGATAGCGGGCTTTTCAATAACTGCGCCCATACGGCTGCGGACTTTATAGATGCCCTTGTCGGTATTTTTTACGCCGTAAAGCTCGTAAGAACCCGAGCTTACTTCCTGCAAGCCGCAGATAACACGCATAAGTGTTGTTTTGCCTGCGCCGTTGCGCCCGACAAGTCCGTATATCGCGCCCTTGGGTACTTTCATCGTTATGCCCGACAGCACAAGGTGTGAGCCGTATTTTTTTGAGAGATTGTTTGTTTCCAGAACGTTTTGCATAATTATCATCTTCCTTTCTGAAAACATTATAACAGCTGACCGTCAAGAAAGCGGACAAGAAATAGTCAAGATTTGGTCAAGATTATCATATCAGCTTGAAGCCTATGCCGTAGATGGCTTGGATATGGTCGCAGTTATCGGCGGTCATAAGCTTTTTGCGGATATTGGAGATATGCTGTTTAAGGCTTCTTTCGGTACAGTCGGGGGTATCGAATGCAATTTTATCAAGGATAGTCGTTCTGCCGACGGGTGCGCCCTCGGAAAGCATAAGCAGTTTAAGGATCGCGCACTCGGTGCGGGTGAGGCGGACGTCCTTGCCTTGCGCGGTGACGGTGAGGGTATCGCTGTGCAGGGTAAGTCCGCAGGCGGTGATGCTGCCCGATTCGGTGGTTTTGGTTTTGCGCAGGGCGACGGTTATACGCGCGAGCAGCTCGTTTAAGTCAAACGGCTTTGTGAGGTAGTCGCACGCGCCGTTCATAAGCAGGGAGACCTTATCGGCGACATCTGCTTTGGCGGAAACGACTATGACGGGGATATCCTTTATCTGCGGCAGAAGCTGCTCGCCCGTAAGCCCGGGGAGCATAAGGTCAAGCAGGATAAGGTCGGGCTTGGCTTGGTTCAGCACGAGCAGGGCTTCGGTGCCCGAATAGGCGCGGCTGACGGCAAAGCCTTTTGACGTGAGGAACTCCTGCGTCATATTGCCGATATGGATATCGTCATCTATCACAAGTATGTGTTGCATTTTCTCACCTCAATATCGGAACATATGTGGGTATGTTCGTATTTGTTGCGCAATACTTGCCGCGCAACTGTGGGTATTCTCTTGGGAGTGTTTTTTCTCAAACTCTTTTTCTGAACTCTCTAACACTTTTCAGTGACGGGAGCTTGCCTCCCGTTGCTGAAAAGTCATTAAAAGGTTTAGGAAAGGGGTCTGGGGGATAACCCTTCTCCAAAAGGGTTTCCCCCAGCTGATTGGTATGTTATTCTGCAAGGACTGTGATCTGCGGGTCAAAGGACGGCATAAGCTGCAGCTTGAACAGGTTCATTTTATGCTTGCGGTCGATAAGCTCTTTTGTCTTTTCGTCCTCGCAGACACCTGTGCGGATATACTTATCCAGCACGGCGTAGGTGAAGCCGAGGTTATCCTCGTCGGTCTTGCCGGAAAGTCCGTCTGATGGCACTTTTTCGACAAGCTCAATGGGCAGCCCGAGCTGTTTGCCTATTGCTTTTACCTCGGTGACGGTGAGGTGGGACAGCGGGCTGAAATCGCCCACGGAGTCGCCGTAGCGGGTAGAGTAGCCGACCCAGTCCTCCGAGAGATTGCAGGTATTTACGACTCTGCCGTTGCAGCACTGGCTGACGGCGTAGACGGTGGACATACGAAGGCGCGGCGGGAGATTTACTCTTGCCTGTGTGGAAAGTTCAAGCTCCTTGGGGATAGCGTTCACGATGCCGTCAAAGGCTTGCTTGATGTTGACGGTATAGTTTTTGATGCCAAGGTGCTGAACGAGTTTATGCGCGCAGTCGATATCGCTTTGCTCGCCGTTTGGCATAAGCACGCCGATAACTCTGTCCTTGCCCAGCGCTTTTACGCAAAGTGCTGCTGCGACGGACGAATCCTTGCCGCCCGATATGCCAAGCACGGCATTGCAGCCCTTGCCGTTTTTCTCGAAAAAGTCTGTTATCCACGCGCAAGCCTGCTCGATGGTTTTATTTACGTCAAATGTGTACATATTCTTTTCCTCCTACTGTTTGAACCTTGAAAGGAACTGCTTGGTTCGTTCGTTTTGTGTATTGCCGAAAACCTCGTCGGGTGCGCCCTCTTCGACGATAACGCCCTCGTCCATAAAGATGACGTGGTTAGCGACGTCGCGCGCGAACGCCATTTCGTGTGTGACGATGACCATTGTCATTTTCTCCTTGGCGAGCTCTTTGATGACTTTGAGTATCTCGCCTGTAAGCTCGGGGTCGAGTGCGCTGGTCGGCTCGTCAAAAAAGAGTATCTTTGGTTTGAGCGCGAGCGCTCTTGCTATGGACACTCGCTGCTGCTGACCGCCCGAAAGCTCGCAGGGATAGGCTTTCTCCTTGCCTGTAAGTCCCATTTTTTCAAGCAGGTCGGCGGCTTGCAGCTTTGCCTGCTCTTTGGACATTTTCAGCACGTGTACGGGTGCTTCGGTGATGTTGTGCAGCACGTTGAAGTGCGGAAAGAGGTTGAAATTCTGAAATACAAGACCTATTTTCAGACGGATATCGCGCAGGTCTTTTTTCGGTGCGTAGACGGTTTTGCCGTTTTCGTTTGTATACATCATTTTGGTGCCGTCGACGGTTATTTCGCCGCTGTCGGCTTTTTCAAGCTGGTTGATACAGCGCAGGAGCGTAGACTTTCCGCTGCCCGACGGTCCGATTATTGCGACGACCTGTCCCTGCTCGACATTGAAAGAGATATCTTTGAGGACTTTGAACTCGCCGAAATTCTTTGCGATATTTTTGACCTCCAGTATTGCCAAGTAAAAGCCCTCCTTACCTATAATAATTGAATTTCTTTTCTATCACTGCAAACACTACAGTTACAATGGCATTCAGCACAAAGTAGAACAGTCCTGCGATGAACAGCGGCAGTATGGAGCTGTAGTAGTTCATCTGCTGCTTTGCTTTCATAGTTATCTCGGCATAGGCGATGATGTTTGCAAGCGAGGTATCCTTTACGAGTGTGATGACCTCGTTGGAGGTGGCGGGTATTACGCGCTTGGTGACCTGCGGCAGTATGATGCGGAAAAATGTCTGCATTCTGGTCATGCCGAGCATTGAGGCTGCCTCGTACTGACCTTTGGGAATGGAGTCGACACCGCCGCGGAAGATCTCTGCAAAGTATGCGGCATAATTGAGCACGAATGCCACGCAAAGTGCGGTGAACATATAGCTGTCGCTGCGGGTATCTATGCCGTTTATAAAGCTCGCGAACGCGCCTGTGGTGCCGTTTTTTGAAAAGCTCGCTTTGAGCATGGGGATTGCGTAGTATATTGCTATTATCTGAAGCATGAGCGGTGTGCCGCGCATTATGAGTATGTAAAGGTTCGTCAGCCACGAGACAGGCTTGAAGCGGCACTTTTTCAGCATTGTGACGAGCATACCCACGGGTATTGCAAACGCAAGCGTGAATGCGAACAGCTTTAAGGTATTCGGCAGGTAGTCAAAGAGGATACCTGTGACTTTTTTTATTGATTCCCAATCCATTATTACACCACCGTTTGATTTACTATAATAAAGCACTAATATTATACTATATTAAAAATGTATTGTCAACCGCCGCGGCGGTACGCTTGTCCCCTCGCCGAAAGGGTTTGTGGGTGGATTTATGCTGCTTGGCTCGGGGGGGCGGAGGTGCGTGCGGACGTTATACATTGAAGACTGCGCGGCGGTACGCTTGTCCCCTCGCCGATGGGGTTTGCGGGTGGCTTTACGCTGCTTGGCTCGGGGGCGGAGGTGCGTGCAAAATAAAAAAGCCGCCCGAATCGGACGGCTCTGTGAGTTGCCAAATTATCAGCCCAGCTTCTTTGCAAGCTGTGACTTCTTCCTTGCAGCCTTATTCTTGTGCATAATGCCCTTGGTGCAAGCCATATCGACCTTCTTGATAGCAGCCTTTACGACCTCTGCCTTGTTCTCGGCATTGTCGTTTACTGCTGCGTCAGCCTTCTTCAGAGCAGTTTTGAGGTCGGACTTGATTGCTTTGTTTCTTGCAGTCTTTGTCTCGATCACCTTAACTCTCTTCTTAGCGGATTTAATGTTTGGCATACCGACACCTCCTAATCTGTATGAATAAATTCGCACTTATTTGGATAAGTTAGCTACAGACTGAGAGGAGATGCAGCTACCCTTAATAAACAAGCCTTGCATTATATTTTATCACATACGCACGTAAAATGCAAGTATTTTTGAGAAAAAATTTCAACAATTTTGGAGTTTGTTTTTGCGAGGTTGTGGACATAATGTACATAAAACGGCTCAAATGGGCGGAAAAGGGGTTTTTATATGATACGCACGGACATGGCGAGCGAGAGTGTTGCACGCGCAGGTGATGCGAGGACAGGCGGGGTAAGCTCGCAGGTGAGTATTGACGAGCGGGCGCAGGTGAAAATCGAGCGGATACACATTTTTACCGACGAGGCGGCGCGGGTACTTGGCAAGCCTGTGGGCAGGTATGTGACGATAACCTTGCTTGATGATGCGCTTGATGCTTTCAGCGAGCGGGCGGAGTTTCGTGCGCGGGCTATCGCCGCAGAGCTTGGCAGGCTTATGGACACGCACGGCAGGACGCTTGTGGCGGGGCTTGGCAACAGGGACATTACGCCTGATGCGGTAGGACCGCTTTGTGCGGACAGGATATTTGCGACGAGGCACATAAAGAAGCTTGCGCCAGAGCTTGACGGCGGCGAGCTTAACGAGGTATGCGCGATACAGACGGGGGTGCTGGGGCAGACGGGCATTGAGGCGAGCGACATTGTAAAGGCGGTTTGCACAAGCATTGGTGCGGACAGTGTTATTGCGGTGGACGCGCTTGCCTGCGCGCAGGCAGAGACTCTGGGCAGGACGATACAGCTGACGGACACGGGGATCTCCCCCGGAAGCGGTGTAGCGAACTCGCGCAAGGAGTTATCGCGTAGGACACTGGGTGCGGACTGCGTGGCGGTGGGGATACCGACGGTCATTGACTACGGCGAGGGCGAGGGTGCGATGATGGTGACCCCGCGCAGCATTGATGCGCTGGTGAGAAACGGTGCGGAATATGTTTCGGCAGGGATAAACCTTGCGCTTCAGCCAAGCCTTGATTATGCGGATCTGCGCTCGCTGGTGTGAGGTTGACTTTAACGCTAAACTGTGCTAAACTATAAATAAGAATTTGCAGGGGTACGCTTGTCGAGTAGCTGGGGGAAACCCTTTTGGAGAAGGGTTCTCCCCCAGACCCCCTTCCTAAACCTTTTAATGCTTTTTCGGCACAAGGTGTCTGCGACACCTTATCCCAAAAGTAGTAGAGGGTTCAGAAAAGAGAGTTTGAGAGAAAACTTTTCCCAAGAGAATATCCACAGTTGCTTGGCAGGTATACCACTGCAAATGCGGATTTACCGCAGTATATTTGGTGCATAGTTGGGTTAGTTCTTCTAAAAAGATTTTCCTCCGCGCTCTCCAAAAACCTCTCAGTCATTTTTGGTGCTTGGGAGTGCAGCTCCCAAGTGCCAAAAATCATTAAAAGGTTTCTGAGGGGGGGACGGGGGGAACTCTTCTCAAAAGAGTTCCAGCCCGATTATACACCAAACCTACCACGATAAATTCTGATTTGTTGCGGTGGGGGAGCCTGAAATTACATTAAAAATTGGTTTGATTATCATAGAACTATCACATTAATAGGTATAATAGAGTTAAGATTTGAAGAATGCGGTGCAGGGGGTTGTGTATTATGAACGATTTCAACAACGGTTTCAACGAGCGTGACAGATACAATAATAACGGCTATGACAGCCGCAGCTACAACGGTTTTTACGACAACAGCGGATACACGAATTTCAACCAGGCCGGTAATGCGAACGAGTTTTACTACTCGCCGAAAAAGCTCAAGGCTTCAAAGGGCAAGAAGATACTGACGACTGTGGTTGCGATTTTGAGCGTTATTGCTATCGGCACGACATCGGTGGTTGGTTACACGCTTATCACGGGGAACAATCCTGTATCCAACAACGTTTCGGGAAGCAACTCGTCAAAGGCTGACAGCAAGGATTCGAGCAAGAAGTCGGATGACAGCTCTTCGGAGATAGACAGGAGCAATCTGCCGACTATTGCGCAGCTTTCGACTCCGAAAGATGCTATGCCGATACCTGACATTGTTACAAAGGTCTCGCCGTCGGTAGTTGGCATTTCGTCGATACTTTCAAGCGGCACGGCTACGGGCACGGGTATCGTTATGAGTGAGGACGGGTACATTATCACGAACGCACACGTTATCGAGGGTGCAAAGTCGGTATCGGTGCTTTTGCCAAAGAGCTACGCGAGCGACGGCAGTGCAAAGGAAGAGGATCTGACTTTCAAGGCGACTGTTGTGGGCAAGGACACGCAGACGGACATTGCGGTGCTGAAGATAGCGGCAAAGAGCAAGCTGACGGCGTGCGAGTTCGGCAAGTCGTCGGAGATAAGAGTTGGCGAGGTTTCTATTGTTATAGGCAACCCTTTGGGATTCTCGCTGGCTAACTCGGTGACGTCGGGAATAATCTCGGCAAAGGACAGAGTTTTGCAGATACAGGACAGGACGATGACGCTTATTCAGACGGACGCGTCGATAAACAACGGAAACTCGGGCGGACCGCTTATCAACGCTTACGGGCAGGTCATCGGAATCACCTCGGCAAAGGTTTCTAACACTTACGGCGAGGGTCTTGGATTTGCTATACCGATCGACGAGGCTATGCCTATTATACAGAGCCTTATGAAAGACGGATTTGTCAAGAGACCGAGCCTTGGTGTGACGGGCAGAAATGTTTCGGCTACGTATGCGGAGTACTACAATATCCCGCGAGGCTACCAGGTCGTAACGGTGACAAAGGGCAGCGGTGCTGAAAAGGGCGGTGTCAAGGCCGGTGACATTATCATCGGCATAAACGACACGTCGATAACGAGCATAAGCGAGCTGAACGCGGTAAAGAACAAGTGCAAGATAGGCGACACGGTCAAGCTGACGGTTTACAGGGACGGCAAGATGGTTGACCTCAATGTTACGCTTGACGAGTCAAAGAGCAGCGAGGACAGCTCAAGCAGTAAGACGCAGCAGAGGAGCTACGAGGACTTGTACAGAGATTACCTTGACGAGTATGGGTACTGATAAGAGTATACTATATATAAAGGAGAACGCGACTGTCGTTCTCCTTTTTTGTGCCTCTAGAGGCAAGATTACTAGAAGCAAGAGGCAAGAAGCGTATCGCTTTCGGCGCTGACCGACCTCGCATATAATAATCATCGCTGCTTGCAGCGATACATTTTCCTGCTTCTTGCATCTGAAAGCGAAGCGCTCTTGCTTCTAGAAGCGCAAATTCTGATTTGGCGAGGGTGTAAACATATGCACGGCGGCGGCATATAATAAGGTGTCGGGGGATAATCGTTCCCCGAGAAAATTACAGCGGGGAGGGGAGTTAAGCAAAATGAAAACACTGATTTCTATGACAAGTATAACTTATGCGATGAAAGCCAAAAAGCTGCTCAACAGTCTAGGCTTTTACTGCGAGATCGAAAAGACACCTAAAAATGCAGGCTCGGGCTGCGGATATTCGATACGGGTGAAAAATCCTCCTGCCGTTATTACGGCGAGGCTGGACGAATACAAGATACCTTACAAAGAAGTGTTACAGAGCGAATAGGAGAGCTTTATGATATATTTTGACAATGCTGCCACCAGCTTTCCAAAGCCCGAGGCGGTCGCGCGGGCGGTATCGCTGGCGGTGGCGAGATACGGAGGAAACCCGGGGCGCAGCGGACATCGGCTTTCGCAGGAGGCGGCGCGTAAAGTGTTTGAGGTGCGCGAGTCGGCGGCGGAGATGTTCGGGGCGGAGGTTGAGAATGTTGCATTCACGCAGAACTGCACATACGCTTTGAACATGGCGATAAAGGGCATGGCACAGTACGGCGGGCATATTGTTATTTCGGACATGGAGCACAACGCGGTACTGCGCCCTGTGTACGCGCTGTACAAGAGCCGCGGCGTTGAATTCTCGGTGGCGAAAACGGGTGAGGACGACGAGGAGACGGTGCGCAGCTTCGCGAGTGCGATGAGGAGCGACACGCGGGCGGTGGTCTGCACGCTGGCATCGAACGTGACGGGGCGGATAATGCCGTACCGCGAGATAGCGCGTGAGTGCAGGCGGCGCGGAATCTGCTTTATCGGGGACGGTGCGCAGGCGTGCGGTGTACTTGATGTGAGTCTTGACGACGGGTTTGATTTTTTGTGCATGGCGGGTCACAAGTCGCTATACGGACCGACGGGAACGGGACTTTTGGTTTCAAGCGGCAGGTACGCGCTTTCGACGATAATCGAGGGCGGTACGGGTGCGACGTCGGCGCAGGCGGAGCAGACGGATCTTATGCCCGAAAAAATGGAGAGCGGCACGCTGAACACGGTCGGGATAATCGGCTTGGGCGAGGGCTTGAAATTTGTGCGCAGGAGGGGTACGGCGGCGATCCTTGCGCACGAGATGCGGCTTTGCGAGCAGTTTGAAAGGATGTTGGAGGGCAGCAAACGGGTGAAGATATACGGGCGCGGTGTGCGGCGCGTGCCTGTGGTGGCGTTCAACATCGGGGAGATGCACTCGGAGGAGGCTGCGGGTGAGCTGTCGCGGCGCGGGTTTGCTTTGCGCGGCGGTTTGCAGTGCGCGGGGCTTGCGCACAGGACGCTGGGCACACTTGAACAGGGTGTGGTGCGGTTCTCGCCGTCGGTGTTCAATGACGGCAGGCAGGTGGCGGCGCTTGCGAGGGCGGTTTTTAGTACAAAGTGACAAAAGCGGTCTGCTTTCGGGCAGGCTGCTTTTTAGTTTTGTGAGGTAAAATTTGCGGCGCGAGCGGAAAATGTTAGGAATCGGCGACAAGAGGATTGCACCGTAATGGATAAACCGTGTACAATTTTTGTACAAAATGCCCCAAAAGGTTATTTGTTTCAACTTATTTCCGCCAAAATCAACAAATTTGGTAAAACCTATTGACAAATTGATTATTATGATGTATACTTACAAAGGTTTCAGAAAGAAACCCAAAGAAATGTGGCTGAACACAGCAGATTCGGTTGAATTTCTTTTGAAAAAGAGCCAATTAGTTTAATATGTTAAACAATTTGGTCAAATTATACTGAACAAAGGCTCTGAATTGTCAAAATGCACAAAGTTAAAAAAGTTTTAGAAAAACTATTGACAAATCGGATATTTTGAGTATAATGATAATCAAGATAAGCGAAAGCCTATCGGACAACCAAGATAAGTTCATTGCATATTGGGGTGCAATGCTTATAATATTAAATTTTATTATGGAGGGATTTTCTATGAGAAAGTCAAACAAGAAGGGCTTCACACTCGTTGAGCTCGTAGTAGTTATCGCAATCATCGGTATCCTCGCAGCTATCCTGGTACCAACAATGATGAACTATGTTAAGAAGGCAAGACTTAAGACCGCTAACGCTAACGCTAAGCTGATCTTCACAACTTGCAACAATGAGGCATCTGACCTGATCGCTGACGGTGAGTCTGTTTCTAAGCTCACATATAGCTGGAACAAGGTTTCCGGACTTGGCAACACTGCACTTGAGAAGGCTGTAAAGGTTGCACTCAGAGACAACGGCAGCGGTGATTCTCTCGGTTACTGCCAGATCTCCTTCGATCCTACCATCTCAGAGACATCTACAACTTCTACTAACGTTGCATACTGGTCTTCTTCTTCTGACGGTCTCGTAACCGGTAGATATCCAGAGCCAGTTAAGAAGGTTTCTGACGCTAAAAAGGATAAGCTTGGTATCAAGACTACTACCTAATATTAAAGGTAGCGACTAATTAACCAAAAAACATTAAAGACGACTGCAATAGCGGTCGTCTTTTTTGTGCTATTTTTGCAAATTTTTTGTGTACTTTAACGTTTTCGAGAAAAAGGTGTTGACAAATACGGAAAAACTGTTATAATGAAAGTGGAATTATGGGAATTGAAAGATTTGGAATTATGGAACGTTAAACTAATGGCGACGCTTTAAGCGTTAGATTAACGGAGGGAAATTTATGAAAAGGTCAAACAAGAAAGGGTTTACCCTTGTCGAGTTGGTGGTAGTTATTGCCATAATTGGCATACTTGCTGCTATTCTCGTTCCGACGATGATGAACTACATCAAAAAAGCAAGGCTGAAGGCTGCTAATGCAAACGCAAAGCTGATCTTCACCACGGCGAAAACCAAGGCGACAGAGTGTCTTGCGGAGGGTGATTCTATCCACGATATCACTGTGCAGGGCGACCCTGATACGCTCACCAAGGCTGCGGGCGACGATTACGAAAAGATCGTTTGTGAAGCTGTCGCACACGTTTTGAGTCAGAACGGCGGCGGAACGGGCATGCTTGCGCTGACTATCGACGAGGAAACGTACATTGGCTATGCGCAGTGGGTAGCAGGCAACAGCACCAGCAAGGGCAATATTATCGGGCAGTATCCCGACCCGCCGAAAACTCACCAGCAGGCTGAAAGTATTACTTTCGGCACAAAGTTTACTCCACCAAGCAAATGACACGAAAAGCTCGCTGATGCGCGGGCTTTTTTTGTGTCCTTTTTTATGTACGTATATCGAACAAATGTTCTTGACAAATGGAAAAAGATGCTGTATACTTATATCAGAGCAGGAAAGATGTGGACTTTTCGGCTTGGCTGCGTCCCCGTGCAGTTTTACTGCTGGGGGAAACCCTTTTGGAGAAGGGTTATCCCCCAGACCCCTTTCCTAAACCTTTTAATGCTTTTTCGCCATTTGGGTCTTTGACCCAAATAACGAAAAAGTAATAGAGAGTTCAGAAAAAGAGATTTGAGAATTACTCTTTTCAAGAGGTTTACTACAACAATATAACATATTAAACTATTTAGGAGGATTTTATGGGTGCTAAAGAGTTTTTTACGGCAATTGATATGCTGGATACATATAATGAAATTATGAGGGCAAGCGAGGGTGAGGCGAAAAAGTGCGAGCTGCGGCTGTCGACACGCGAGCTTGGCAGGTACAGAAGCTATGTTTACCGCGAAAAGCTGCTGCGCAGAGAGATTGAGGAACTGACGCGCAGCCGTTTGCGTGCGGAAAGGCTGCTGAAGCAGGAGGGTGCGCTGGACGGCGCTTTTGCGAGGGATCATTACAGGCGCGGTCGGTCGAAGATGATCGATTTGTGGCTGGAGCTTTCAAAGGTAGTGATGAAGCGGCGCGAGCTTGAGAGGCTTTGCGGGCTGATCCCGGACAGCTTTATAAAAAAGGTGGTAGTGCATCGGTACTTTGAGGGTGAAAGCTCCCGTTTGCACACGTGGGCGCAGACTGCTTGCGAGCTTGGTCTGCCGATGACGGGTGTGCAGCTGCGAAAAACCGTGGTGAATGCTCTGGAATTTGGCGAAATGTAGTTGCAAAACCTACAAATCTATGGTAAAATAGGAATATGACTTTTTGGAGGTATTATTATGGTTTATGATAATGTGCTGAAATTCATCGGGCGCACGCCGATGGTGAGGCTTAACAGAATGGTCGATGACGACAGTGCGGACATCTATGTCAAGTTCGAGGGCTTGAATGTGGGCGGTTCTATCAAGACCAGGACTGCTTACAATATGATAAAGGACGCGGAGAAAAAGGGTCTTATCAACGAAAATACGATAATTGTTGAGCCGACCTCGGGCAACCAGGGCATTGGGCTGGCGCTTATCGGTGCGGTGCGCGGGTACAAGACGGTCATTATTATGCCTGACTCGGTGAGCGAGGAGAGGCGCAAGCTGGTTAGGCACTACGGTGCTACGGTTGAGCTTATTCACGATGACGGAAACATCGGGGAGTGCATGGAGAGGTGCGTGGCGCTGGCTGAAAAGATGGCGGCAGACGACCCGAACGTGTTTGTTCCGCAGCAGTTTTCAAACCCTGCGAACCCGCTTGCTCACAAGTACCACACGGGTGTTGAGATACTTGAGCAGACGGAGTGTCCGATCGACGGATTTTGCTCGGGAATCGGCACGGGCGGCACATTGAGCGGCATTGGTGAGGTGCTTAAGGCGCAGTACCCGAACATCGAGATTTGGGCGGTCGAGCCTGAAAACGCGGCTATTCTTGCGGGCGGCACTGTTGGCACGCACTTGCAGATGGGCATTGGCGACGGGCTTATTCCCGATAATCTCAACCAGCACATTTACAGCAATATTTACATCGTTTCGGACGACGAGGCTATCAACACGGCGAAAGACCTTGCGCGGCTTGAGGGCATTATGTGCGGAATATCCAGCGGTACGAACGTTGCGGCTGCGAAGAAGCTCGCGAAAAAGCTCGGAAAGGGCAAGGTAGTGGTGACTGTTTTGCCCGATACGGCGGAGAGGTATTTCTCCACCCCGCTGTTTGAAAATGAGTGAGATAAATTAGAATTTGCAGGGGTATACTTGTCGAGTAGCTGGGGGAAACCCTTTTGGAGAGAGGGTCAAAGAACGGCAAAGCCGTTCTTTAGAGTAACCGTGGTAACGGTTACTCTGTCCCGTCCAGACCCCCTTCCTAAACCTTTTAATGCTTTTTCGGCACAAGGTGTCTGCGACACCTTATCCCGAAAAAGTAGTAGAGGATTCAAAAAGAGAGTTTGAGGAAAAACTTTTCCCAAGAGAATATCCACAGTTGCTTGGCAGGTATACCACGGCAAATGCGAATTTATTTGCACATACTTATAGATGTGTACCCGAAGGGGTTTGGGGGCGACCGGAAAGCCCCCAAATAAAACACGCCCGCGCGACAAATTCTGATTTATAGATGTAATAAAAAAGCAGAGGTGGTTCCTCTGCTTTTGTGTTTATTCCCATATGACAGTTTCGTTGGTGATGGCGAAGGTGCCTTTGCCTACGGCGGTATCATACTCAAAGCCCATGGAGATATTTTTGCCGAAATAGACGCTGACAAAGGCTTTTCTGCGCAGGCGGCTGATGCCGAACAGGGCGCTGCCCTCGCGGTAAAGCTCGCCCGAAATCACGCTTTGCACGGCTTTGGCGGTAATCGGTATCTGCATTATTTTGCCGCTTTCGTACCGCCACGCCTGCAACACTTTTTTCGGCACATACTTTTGTCCGCGTTTTGACGCTTTGACGTGATAGATTACGAGACTTTGCGGCAGCTGCGGGCAGTCGTCGCGGTTTTTGCAGGTATCGAGCATTACCTGAAATTTCGTGATACATTTATTGAGCAATAGGTCGGTCATAAAATCACCTGTTACTTATGGTACTTGGTATGGGCGTTTATCTGAAAGGCGCGGTAAACTTGCTCGATAAGCATGACGCGGGCAAGCTGGTGCGGAAAGGTCATTTCGGACATTGAAAGGCGCGCATCTGCTTGCTTTTTTATGCTTTGGGCTATACCGAACGATGAACCGATGACAAAGTTTACGGTGGAGTATCCGCTTGTGCCGCAAAAGTCCAGTTTTTTGGACAGTTCCTCGCTGGTCATCTGTTTGCCCTCGATACACATTGCAAAGGTAAACGAGCCTTTGAGGTCAAGATACGGCTGCATTGCTTTTGCTTCTGAATCAAGCGCGGCGAGGGTCTGCTTTTCGGACGGGTCGTCGGGCAGCTTTGACTCGGAAAGTTCGATTATTTCGAGCTTGCAAAAGGCGTTCAGTCGCTTTGAATACTCGGCTATAGCGTCGCGCCAATACTGTTCTTTGAGCTTGCCGACGGTGATGAGGTTTATTTTTATCAAAATGCCACCACCATTCCTGCGCCGTCGGGTCGGGCGACGTGGAGTATGTAATCCTTATTGCGCTGCGCGTTTGTGAGTGTGCCGACGGCTGTATTTTCGGCGGTCAGCGGGTCGTTGTTATGCTGGGAGAGGTGACCGAGGATGAACTTATCGGTACCGCTGTGCAGCAGCTGGACGAGGGTATCGGCGCAGTCGCGGTTTGAGAGGTGTCCGATATCCGAGGAAATGCGTTTTTGCAGCTCAAGGGGATAGGGTCCGTGGGCGAGCATATAGGGGTCGTAGTTGGACTCCAAAAGCACGAGGTCGCAGCCGCGGATATTCTCCCAGACGGTCTGGGTGACGCAGCCGAGGTCGGTGCAGACGGCGGCGGTTTTGCCGTCGGGACATTTTACGCGGTAGCCGCAGTTTGACGGAGTATCGTGCGGTGTATCAAAGCTGTAGACCTCGTAATCGCCCGCTGTTACGGGATTATCGTTAAGCTCGATAAGCTGTGCGTTTTCGGGGACGGAATCGCTTTTTATCAGCAGCTCGATATTTGTAGCGCTGGCATAGACGGGTATATGGTGGTTTTTGAGCAGCACGCGCAGACCTTTGATATGGTCGCTATGGGTATGGGTGATGAAGATGCCCTCGATGCCGCCGATGTCGATGCGGTTGGCGCTGAGCGAATCGCATATTTTTTTGCAGGACACGCCTGCGTCGACAAGCACGCCGCGCCTGCCGTTGCCGATATATGTACTGTTTCCGTCGCTTGACGAGAAAAGGGGGTAGATTCGTGCCATAATTGCTCCTTTGCTGTATTACAAATCCTAATTTGTCGGGGTATGCTTGTCGAGTAGCTGGGGGAAACCCTTTTGGAGAAGGGTTCTCCCCCAGACCCCCTTCCTAAACCTTTTATTGCTTTTTCGGCACAAGGTGTCTGCGACAC
>OMXI01000055.1 GCA_900314975.1 uncultured Eubacteriales bacterium
AAAAGTAGTGAGGGTTTATAAGAGAGTGCGAAGAAAATTCTTTTCAGAAGAACTAACCCAACTATGCACTGAATAATCCTCAACAAATGCGGATTTACCACGGTTTGCACAACACAGCTCTACTCTTGTACAGTTATCACAAAATGAAAGCCCGGAGCCGCACTAAAGCCGTTGCCAATTCAAACTGATATGCGACGGAATTGCGTGGTGCACGCTGTGCACAAATTCTGATTTATATTACGAAAGAGATTGTGTCAGTAAAATTTCCAGCGGCTGAGCAGATAACCCGGTATTACCACTATCGCAAAGAACGCCCAGCTTACCAGTGTGAAAACCTTGATGAACTTTCCGCCCTGCCCCTGATACTCTCTGACATAGATGCGGTAATTGATAACGCTTGCAAGCGAGCCTATCAGCGAGACAAGTCCTGCTGTATCTGCGCCGTAGATAAGCCCTGCGAAATTCGTGGTGAACGGATACAGCACGATAGACGCGGGTACGTTGGAAATGAACTGGCTAAGTCCTATCGCCCACCAGTACTCGTGCCCTGCAACAGCCTTGCCGAGCATTTTTGCTATGCCATTGTTTGCGGCTATCGACGACGAGAAGATGAAAAAGCACAGAAACGTGAACAGCAGCACATAATCGACCTTGCGGAAAAGTCCCCTGTCAACGACTGCTATCGTGCCAAGTACGATGACGAGAGCGATGTACCAGTACTGCGTTCTTGTGACGATAACGCCTATCACGAACAGGAACAAAAGTGCGTAGGTTATCCTTTTTACTCTGCCCTGCGGCAGCCAGTCGTTCGACGTTTTTTCAGTATCTATCTCGATAGTTTCACCGAGGTTTTTGCGGTACAGCACAAAGACAAAAATCACAAGCAGCACAGCCGACATCAAATTCAGCGGCAGCATATGCAGGACGAAATTCTTTGCGCTCGTACCCGACTGACCGTACAGGAACAAATTCTGCGGACTGCCGAACGGTGTAAGCAGCGAGCCTCGTATCGCGGCGATATTCTCCATTGAGATAACGGGAAGTATGTACTTTTCCTTGCCTGCACCGCGAAATATCATTATAGTCAGCGGCACAAAGATTATCAGCGAGACATCATTGGTGACGAACATTGAGGTGAAGAACACGCCGAATATCACAAACAGCGTTACGCTCGTCATTTTTTTCAGCCTTGATGCAAGCGACACAAGCGGTCTCAAAACGTTTTCCTGTTTGAAGCCCTCAAGCACGCAAAGCATCATCAGCAGCGTGCCGAGAGTACGCCAGTCGATATCGGTGAGTAGACGCTTGCTCGGCGGGGTGATAAACATAGCAATTATTGCTGCCGCAGCCGAGACGGTGAGCATAAGCTCCTTTTTCAGAAATGCTTTAACTTTATTCATAGTTTTTCCTTTTGATTTGCAGATTAAAGGCGTTGACACGCCAATGGAAATTATACCACAAGCGAAATGTGAAATCAATCGCCGATTTCCCCAAATCTCCCGAAATGCCGACTGGATTTTTGTCGACACAGCCTATATACCCCAAAGCACAAACGCTGCCTGCTGCGGCGCGGAAATATCCGCGGATACAGTTTGTCTTATCGCAGGTGTGAACAAGTGGTTGAATTGGCTGCAAAGCTATGGTATAATTGCTTTGAGTGAAAAAAACGAAAGGGAGCAGCGCAATGAAGATAGACAGAATGATAGGCATACTCTCGATACTGCTGCAAAAGGATCTGGTGACGACGGGCGAGCTTGCAAAAAAGTTTGAGGTGTCGCAAAGGACTATCCTGCGCGACATTGAGGCTATCGCAAAGGCAGGTATCCCTATCGCCTCGCGGCAGGGTCAGGGCGGAGGCTTTTACATTATGGAGGGCTACCGAATCGACCGCACGGTGCTTTCATCGGAGGAGATGAGGGCTGTCCTTGCGGGCTTGCAGAGCCTTGACAGCGTGAGCGGGACGAGCAGGTACCGTCAGCTTATGGATAAGCTGAGCGCAAGCGAGAGCCGCTCGCTCAACGCGGACAGCCACATAATCATCGACCTTTCAAGCTGGGACAAGGCGGCGGTCTCGGACAAGATAGGGCTTATCAAATCGGTGATGGAAAGCGAGGAGACGCTGGAGTTCACATACTTTTCCCCAAGCGGCGAGAGCGAGCGCGTTATCGAGCCGTATCATCTTGTTTATCAATGGGCATCGTGGTATGTGTGGGGCTACTGCACAAAGCGCAGGGACTGGCGTATGTTCAAGCTGACGCGAATGACGCAGGTCAGGCGGACAGGCAAAAAGCGCGCACAGCGTCAAGTGCCTGCTTACAGCTGTGACAAGCTGCGGCACACAAAGGGCGGCACAAAGGTGCTTGTGAGATTTGACAAATCGCTCAAATGGCGCCTTATTGACGAGTACGGCACGCAGATACCGCAGTTTGACGGGCAGGGAAATATTCTTATCGAGTTTGAGTGGGACGACACGGCGTCGTTTTATCAGTATATCCTCACCTTTTCGGACAAGGCGGAGATACTCTCCCCCGAAAGCTATCGGCGCGAATTTGCAAGGCTGGTGAAAAAAATTTCGGGCAGGTATGAAATATGACATACTCTTGTCATGTTTGGTGTGCTACAATGGTCACATCAAATACGAAAGGGGTATAAAAACCATGGATTTTGAAACAGTACAGCTAAATGAAAAGACAGTCGCAGGCTTCAGCGTGAGGACAAGCAACGCTTCGCCCGATATGCAAAAGGACATCGGCGGACTGTGGCAGAGATTTTTCACGCCTGAGGGGTTCTTTGCGCTGGGCAACAAGGTCAACCAAAAGGCGCTGGGCATTTACACCGATTACGAAAACGGCGAAAAGGGCAGCTACACGGTGATGACTGCCTGCGAGGTGACGGGTGCGGATGTTCCGCCGCAGTTTGAGGTGCGCACGATACCGCGCGGCAAATACGCAAAGTTCGTTGTCAAGGGAAATATGGTGACGGCGGTCGCAGATTTCTGGCAGCAGCTTTGGGCAATGGAGCTTGAACGCAGCTTTGTATGCGATTTTGAGGAATATCAAAGTGCTGACCCTGACAACTGCGAGATACACATTTACATCAGTATCAGATAACAAAAACGGAGATCTCACCAAGCGGGAGGTCTCCGTTTTTTTGCACAGATTTTGTATTGGATCAGCTTATCTTTACCGATGTTTGAGCTGCGGAGCGCATCACTGTGTCACGCAGGATTGAACTTATCCTTGCCCTGTCTGCACCGCGGACATTTCCAGTCGTCAGGCAAGTCCTCAAAGGCAATTCCGCCGTTCTCGTCGGGGTCATAGATATATCCGCATATTGAGCAGACATATTTGCCTGTTGCTTGCTTTTCGGTGAATTCTACCTGTGCAAGAACAGTAGGAACGGGGTTGTCCAAATCCATTACACGCTTTGCTTCAAGGTTTTCATAGCCCTGCGGAGTGTGGGTGCCGCAGTAGACTGTCGGGTTATTGCGGACAAATTCTCTCACGCGGTCAAGGGTCTGTCTTGCAGCGTCCTTGTCATCAAACACAACGGACAGCTTATTTTCGTAAAGGGCTTCGTCCACATAGGTGATATCGCCGTGGAGCATATAGAAAAGCCCGTCGTTTTCAACAATTATAATGCTGTTGCCGTTTGTGTGACCCTTTGCCTTGATGAAATAAATACCGTCAGCGATTTTCTGACTTTCGGGGAAATTGTGGTATGCTCCGTCCGTGAAATCCACGGGGACGATATTATCGAGTCCCTGCAATTCCTCCGCGCCGATCTCGTCACGGCTGACATAGATTTTTGCATTGGGGAATGATCTCAGTTCGCCCGAATGGTCGCCGTGCTTATGGGTGAGAAGTATCTTTGTTACCTGCTGCGGCTTGTAGCCCAGTGCTGCAAACGCCTCCATATAGCTGCTGATATCCTTGCCTGTATAAAGAGTGCTGTTCTCGTCGGGCACTTCCTCGGGAGTACCTGCGGGCAGACCCGTATCAACGAGAATGACCTCGCTGCCCGTGTCGATAAGATAGTTTTGCAGGCTGCCGCGGTAGCGGATGTTCTTATCGAACTTGTCCATACCTTCCTCGCCGCCGAACACGAACGGCTGGGAATAAAACCCGTCTTTTCTGAATTTTACTGCTTTTATCTGCATAATGTATTCCTCCTTTTACGGTTGTGATATAAGCGCCTGAACCAGCTCGCGTTTTTCGTAGAGTACGCAGCCGCCCGCGTGGTCGTCGAGCAGGATATCGCCGCTTTGCAGCGCCTTGAACAGCGGTGAGCGCAGTGCCTGCCTGAGCGAAGTCGTTTGAACGTTCACATCGGAAAACGGTGAGAACGGACACGGCTCTGCGCCGCCGTGTGAGTTGATATGGAAAAAGCCTCTGCCTGCTGCGACGCAGCCGCCCGAGCTTTTCTCGTCGCCGGGGAACGAAACATAGACCATTTCGGGATGTGCGCTGCGAAGATAGTCTATCTTTTTTTGCAGATACTCACGCTGTTTATCGGTCGGTGCAAGCTCTTTGCTCTCGTCGGTCACGGGGACATACTCGACAAAGATGACTGCTTTGCAGCCTCTGTTTGCAAGTCCCCCGAGAAACTCTCCCGAGCAGACCTCTTTGTAATTCTGCGTTGTGACGGTCACGGACGCGCCGAAGATAAGACCGCGCTTTTTGAACTTTTCCATATTGGAAACGAGCGTATCGTAGATACCCTCACCGCGCCTTTTGTCCGTTGTTTCCCTGTTGCCCTCGATGCTCATTATCGGCACAAGGTTGCGGCAGCTATCAAACAACTCAAGGTAGCGCTTATCTATGTAGGTGCCGTTGGTGAATATCGGAAAGAGGATATTGCGCTTTCTGCCTGCGGCTTCTATCACGCTGCGCCGAAGCAGAGGCTCACCGCCTGCAAGCAGGATAAAGCTGATGCCAAGCTCGTCCGCCTCGTCGAAAATGCGCAGCCACTGCTCCCCCGTGAGCTGCTTTACGGGCTTTTCGTCGACAGTCGCTTTATTGCAGCGCGAATAGCACCCTGCACAGTGAAGATTGCACTTGCTGGTGATGCTTGCGATAAGGAAGGCAGGGATATGCTCGCCCTTGTCCTCGGCTATGCGGCGCTTTTTTGAAGCGCTGCGGCTGGCAAGTGCGAACTTTGCCATAAATGCCGATTCTCTGGGGTTTTTAAGAGTTGCCTTTACCGACTCGGCAACTATCTGCTCAACGCCCTGCGTCATATAGGTTTGAAGGTCAAAGCTTTCGTTCATGATTATCACCCTGTTATCTTTCCCGCAAAGGCTTTTGCGGCTTGTATATCTGCATCGTCGGGCTTGCCCTTGTGCATTAGCTTGAAGCTGCCCCTGCAATGAAATTCGTCGTCAGAGACAGCAACGCCAGTCTGCTCGCACAGTTTCTTTATCTGCGGGTATGACGATTCTTTCAGCGCTGCCGTGCTGACATTCACGAGCTTGCCGATATTGCTTTTATTGCCGCTGACAAACTGCTTGACACTGCCGTCGACACCTGCCCAGTAGACCGAATTGCAAAGGAAAACAATATCCGCCTTTTCCTCAAGCGGTACAGATATATCCTTCGCCTCGATACCGAGCTGCTGGGCGATGGCATCAGCGAGCTTTTTTTGTATTGCCTGTTTTGGTAAAATATCTGACAGCAACTTTCATACTGCACCTCCGATATATATTTACAGCAAAGGCTGCCGATGTCATGACCGACAGCCTGCTGGGAAAGCCCTGTCACAATTGCCTGTAAACCCTCGATAAGCTTCTTATTGTCTGCCATTTTAATTACCTCCGTTATGATGATTTCGGGCGTTTGCCGTAATTTCATCATAACAAAGAGCAGGCGGAATGTCCATATGCAAAATCGGCGTTTTATAATATCGTTTTACATTTGAACGCAAATATAAAATTAACTCTTTTTACATAAAGTACTCATATGACAGCACGAAGGCACGGTAAAAATCTACTGATACAGATACTGCTTTAAAGGTTCAGGCAGACTCGTCTCCCAGATTTCAGCGACCTGTTCGGGTGAAAGATGCATATCACTCATCAGCCATTCAAGCATATGCTGTACAGTTCCGAAAACATAAACCTTTATCATTCCCACGATCTCGTCGGGGATATGCTCGGTCATCAGTTTTTTTCTGACCTCGGTGGTAAGCAGCTCAATGTTTATACGACGCACATTCTCTACAAAGGAATCCTGACCGCTTGTGTGTTTCAGCGCATTGAGAATAAAATCCCGATTCGTATAAAAAGCCTTTGCACCGTCAAGCAGAGTGTCCTTCCACACGTAGCCGTCCTTCCCGATTTTTGACATTACTGCTTGGGAAGAACAAACCTGTATCCACACGATAAGGTCATACTTGTCTTTGAAATGATTATAGAAAGTCGGAGCCGTCATACCGCAGTTGCTCGTTATATCACTTACTCTTATCTTATCGATACGCTTGTTTTCGGCAAGCTCAAGGAACGATTCGGCGAGTATTTCTTTAGTGGTTTTCCTTTTCACATCATCACTCCAAACCTTGTGAAATCACAATAAGTATACCACAAAAGAGCATAATAGTCAATAATCGTGCAAAACGCCTGTCGGCTTGTGACGCCAAAGCGGCGGAACTGTCGGAAAAAAGATTCTGCCCTTGGAATTTACCCAAAGGCAGTATTGTGATGACCGTTTCTTATCTGTCGCCTCGGTCGGTGCTTATGCTGTACATAGGAGTCCTACGGACACACGCAGCCTGTGAGGCGGGAAACATAATCGGTTGGTGAGATAATTATGTGCGGTGAGGGCTGTTATCAGGCTTTTACAACCGAAAAGCTCTCAGCCTTGCTTGAAAGCACAGCATTTCCGCTCTTGAATGCAAGTCCTCTTTTTGACGTGAGCATAGGTCTGATATTTACTGTTCCGTCAAAATTTACGTGAAGATTCCATGTCTGTGCGCTGTAGTAGCCTGTGAAATAACACAAGCCTATCGAGTTGCCCTCGTGGTTCCAGGCGTTGCCCAGATCAAGATATGGGCTGTTGGTTTTTACCTCGGCTATCATCTGATAGAAGCCGTTTCTGAACTGCATTACGCGCCAATAATAAGGCGTTGATGTTTTAATTACCTTGCTGCCCGAATAGCCAAGATATTTACCGTCAGATGTCTTGAAAGCGTATCTTCCCGAATTGTATGCATAATTCTCTGCTTTCTGGATGACCCACTTCTGCTTGAGCGAGCCGTCAACATCAGCGATCTTTGCGGTGTTTGTCCCGGTATCCCACATCATACACTTGTTCGGGTTAGCCTTTGAGACGATCGTGCAAAGTCCGTCACTGCCGATCTGGAATCTCCATTGGCGCAGTGACTCATATCTGCTTACAGAATATACTGCGCAGCCTGCTCCGTTTATTGCGCCGTCGGCTGTAACGGTAAGGAAGCTGCCGGAGTTACTCGGCTTGAGGGCAAAGAATCCGTCGTTTGTATTTGTCAGATTCCATATCTGCGAAACAGATGCACTGACTGTATCCATAGTAAGATCCTTGCCGTTTGATTTAACGGTCAGAGCCTTATTGTCAGCTGCATTCTTGATAAGATACTGTCCGTTGTCCGTATTTACCTTTGTGAATATCCACTGATTCTTCGGATCTGTAAGCTTTAAGTCTGCAGCCAGTTTGAAGCCGAAGAAACTGCCGTCCTGACGCATAGGCATTCTCTTGCCGCTTTCAGCAGGATCAGTCAGGCAGTATGTGCCGTTGCTCATCGCAGTAAATGTGAAAACAGAGAGAGTATTTAAATCATCAATGTTATTTCCCAACGTATATGACCACACATTTGAAAGTCCGATAACCGTCATAAAGTTTTCAGGATCATTTACCGATGCTATACGCACACTATCGCCATGTGCTGACGGATAATAGTAAAGCTTGAGCTGAAGATTGCTTTGTGAGCTGTTTTTCTGATCCATCATATTGAACGCACCGCCGTTTCCGCTTGACGCGGGCTTAAACGATACGAACTGCTTGGAATAATTGTTCTGCATTGTGTATGTGCCAAGGCAGAAAAGTCTGTTTGTCTTGCTCGGTGTCAGCTTCCACATCTCAGGGTACATACCTATCTTATGGTTGTTGTTGCGCGTGTCGATGACCTTTGCGCCAAGTATCGCAATGTAAAAGTCGTTTAGGATATTGGGCGATCCGCTCGTATTCTGCGGCCACATATAGCCGTTGACAGGATTATAGAAATATCTTGTACCGCTGACCTGCCTTTGTTCAATCCGATCGGTAGTAGCTAATCCCGCAGAACCATCGCCGCTGTCATAATCATGGCACTTAGGGAAGTTGAAGCCCTTTGTCGATGAGAATAATTTCAAATAGAAGTTGTCAAAATGATGCAGCCACTCATGAACTACAAGCCCTGTGGTATCAACGCAGAAGTACTTTTCACTGCCTGTGAATCTTGCATTCTTCATCTGAACGGTCTCTTTTTTGGAGTCAACGACCTGAACATATGACATACCGCTGCCCCAGACAACCGATGCGTCCTTGTTATATTTTAAATCTCTTTCTTCAATACCAAACACGCCTTCTCTTCCGCTGAAGAAGAAAACAGAATCATAGTCTGTGCTTGTGATCTCGTTCTTTTCAGCCGCTGTGAGAGAATCCTTTACATCACTGTAAAAGATCTCGTTAGGGTAATTAGGCGTCATTTTGCCATTATGCATGCGCTGGTCTTTTCTTGCTTTAAGATCAAAATAACGGTCAATGCTGATGGTCTTGGTGATTATGTCGATATTGTTGTTTGTGTAGTGCTCTACGGAGCTTTCAAAGTTCTTGACTGCTGCATCGATAACGGTATCGATCTGTGACTGCTTATCGATCTTGTAGCGCTTTGTGAGCACTTTGTCTGAAGTGTCGTTTTCGTACCAATGGAACTGTACATCTCTGAATTTTACAAAAAGCACCTTGTAGGGCACCTTTTGAGACAGAGGTGTCAGGTCCTGCTTGTTGTAGCTGTCGATAACCTTTTTCTTTGCGCTTTCCAGCTGCGCTTTGATGTGACCGAGCTCTGCTGTGATCTCGTTCCCCGAGTCGATCGTATCAGCACCTGCTTTGAACTCTGTCATAGGCAATAGGCTGGTTGCCAGAATCGCCGCAGACAAAACCGCCGTGATCAGCCGTCTGCCGATCCGCTTCATAGACAATGACATTGTTTTTTTCCTCCCTTAATTTTTTATTTTTCTCTCTTTCCCCTGTTCAAACAATTCATAGTCTTTTTTAAATATACTGACATTTTAGCATGGTGAATTGTTCTTGCCAATTATTCCATCTTGCAGTCAAGAGATTTCTGCCCGAATCTTTCACACAAAAAAGCACTTTCCCAACGTTATTTTGGTAATTATGCACAAGTCATCGGGCAAATCTTTGTGAATGTTTTTCCTTAATCGTTTTCAAATAACACACCGTTTGCAGACGAGTGCGACGCCTGACATATATGCAGCCGATTTAAGTACAAAGTTTTGGACTTTTGAGCAAAAATACAAAAAAACAAAGACAGCTGCGATTCAAAACCGCGGCTGTCTTTTGTGTCAGAACAGACTTTTTTGTTCTTTTCCGTCGTGGCGGGGAATAAACCTCTCCTCCACAACTCTTTGCTCCTTAATGTCAACGAGGATAAGAGAAAACGAATTGTTGACCTTTACACCCTCAAGGTACTTGAAAAATCCCTCGAACACG
>OMXI01000052.1 GCA_900314975.1 uncultured Eubacteriales bacterium
CCGAGCGAGACCTTTTGCGAAAGAGGAGGAGCAGCGTAATGAGCGCGGGATGATTTTTTGCGCAAGCATAAAAAATCATCACAAGCGATATGGAGCTTGCGACGACGATGTCGAGGTGACCAACCGAGAAAGTCATAAATGACTTTCTCGCTAACAAGTACCCGCCGCACGACAAAAAGAAAAGCGTATCACGCCTCGATTGCCTCGGCGCATTATGGATTTGTTGTATTTTTAGTCGAGGTGACTAACCGAACAAAAGACATATCTGTCTTTTGTTCGCTAACGAGTTGAACTGCGTTCAACTCGGCGGACAAGTCCCGCCGCACGACAAAAAGAAAAGCGTATCACGCCTCGATTGCCTCGGCGCAACACGCTTTTCTTTAGTCGAGGTGACGGGACTTGAACCCACGGCCTCTGCGTCCCGAACGCAGCGCTCTACCAAACTGAGCCACACCTCGAATTAGCCTATACATTATACCGCGTTTTCAGCGGTTTGTCAATAGCAAATTTTCATTTTTTATTTAATGCACTGTTAAAGAGGTCTTTATATGAAGGATGTTTTTAAACAATTCAAGTTCAGAAAGGTCATTCTCGCCCTTGCGGATATGTTTATGGTGGCGGTTTCCTCTCTGATAACCAACTTTATGCTCAACGGTCTGCGTTTTTACAAGCAGACTATTCTGCCAAGGGAAATGTTCATCTCCATAAGCATAAGCATGCTGTGCTGTGTGGCTTGCCTGACGATAACGGGCGCTTACAGCAAGATGTGGAGATATTTCAAGAAGACTGACTATCTCTCCTGCATCTACGGCATTGTGCTGGGCATTTCCGCAGCGTACTTCATTGTCACCATAGCAAACGTAACGGTCCCGTGGCAGTACACGGTGATACACGGCTTGTTCTCAATGCTTTTCATATGCCTGTTCAGATTTGTGTTCAAGCATACATTTATCGAGATAAGCGACACCGAAAGCTCTTCCTCGCCGTATAAGAGGACGATGATAATCGGCGGCGGACGTGCGGGCGCGACTATCATACGCGAAATATTCGGGATACGCGAGCTTCCCGATGTTAAAAACACCCCCTACGAGCCTATCTGCGTTATCGACGACGACGCAAGAAAGCTCGGAACGACTATCGGCGGCGTGCAGGTAGTCGGCACAACGGGCGAGATACAAAAGTACGTTGACGAAATGAATATCGAACAGATAATCTTCGCTATCCCCTCCTGCAACGAGGAGGAAAGGCAGCGCATACTCGACATCTGTTCAAAGACCTCGCTTCCCGTCAAGGTAATCCCGTTCATCAGCAACGTGGTTTTCGGCGACGAGAACAACCTCGTCGTAAACCAGATACACGACATCAAGGTAGAGGACCTGCTCGGACGCGAGCCTATAAGATTTGACAACGATGATATAAAAAGCTTTATCAGCGGCAAGGTCTGCATGGTAACAGGCGGCGGCGGAAGCATCGGCTCGGAGCTTGTAAGGCAGATCGCAAAGTACGAGCCAAAGCAGGTAATAATCGTTGATATATACGAAAACAGCGCCTACGAGATACAGCAGGAGCTTGTTATGGAATATGGCAGCAAGCTAAACCTCGTTACGCTAATCGCATCGGTGCGCGACTATTTCAGAATGAACCAGATATTCGAGAAATACAAGCCCGAGCTTGTTTTCCACGCGGCTGCACATAAGCACGTTCCGCTTATGGAGGTCTCTCCTATGGAGGCGATAAAGAACAACGTTATCGGTACCTTCAACGTTGCAACTATCGCGCAGTTCCACAAGGTAAAGAAGTTTGTTATGATATCCACCGACAAGGCGGTAAACCCGACAAACGCTATGGGCGCATCAAAGCGCTGCTGCGAAATGATAATGCAGTACCTCTCGCAGCAAAAGACAAACCCTACCGAGTTCGTAACAACGCGCTTTGGCAACGTGCTCGGCTCAAACGGCTCTGTTATCCCACTTTTCAAAAAGCAGATAGAGGACGGCAAGCCCGTCACCGTAACTCACCCCGACATCATCAGATACTTTATGACCATACCCGAGGCTGTCAGCCTTGTGCTTGAGGCAGCATCGTTTGCAAAGGGCGGCGAGGTATTCGTGCTTGATATGGGCAAGCCCGTAAGAATAGTTGCCCTTGCCGAGAACCTTATAAGAATGTACGGCAAAAAGCCTTACGAGGACGTAAAGATAGTCTTTACAGGGCTTCGCCCGGGCGAAAAGATAAAAGAAGAACTGCTTATGGACGAGGAGGGACTTAAAAAGACCTCAAACAAGCTTATCTTTATCGGCAGCCAGATACAAATAGACCCCGACAGCTTTATCGACTCGCTCACAATGCTGCGTGACGCTGCGCAGGAAAATAACGAGCAGGTCGCTATCGAGGCGCTGCATAAAATGGTGCCGACCTTTACCACCCCTGAAGAATTCAACAGCAAAACAGTCATCACCAAAAATGACTACAAGGACTACGACGAGCAGAGCAAGTCCGACAAAGACGCTGTTACCGTCTGATACCGCGTATATTATTTTGCACTTTATCATAAATCTCACAACGAAAGGAAAAGGGCCATGCAGGAAAATCAGGAAGAGCTTTCTTTAAAGGACATATTAGGTCTGCTTATCTCAAAGATATGGATAATTATCATCATGGGCATCGTTGGATTGGGCATAGCGTTTTGCATATCAAAATTCGTTCTGCCGCTCAAGTACAGCTCATCAGTATCCATGTATGTCAAAAGTAACGCCAACAAAGAGGATTCAAACGTTAACATCAACGAGCTGAATGCTTCAAAATCACTTGTATCGACTTATATCGTCGTACTCAAAAACCCTACCGTTCTTAAAGAGGTAGGCAACGAGCTTATCAATATGATAGATACAAACGAAGATGTTACAGAGGAAAAAATCAAAAAGTGCTTCAGCATTTCAAGCGACGGCACTATCGAACCGAACTCTATCTTAAGCTGCGTTAATATGCAGTCCTCGGGCGGCACGGAAGTCCTTGAAATTACCGCTACCACCAAAGATGCCGACATTTCTGCGGCTCTTTGCAACTGCTTTGCAAAGGTTGCACGACCGTTCCTTATGCGTGTCGTAGGCGCGGGCGATGTTCAGACTATCGGTGAGGCTGACGCGCATTACTCCCCAGTTTCACCCAGAACAAAAATGAACTGCCTTATCGGCGGCTTTGCAGGCGCTTTCCTTGCAATCGTTATCATAATCGTTGCAGACCTGCTTGATAACTCTATCAAGTCCTCTGACGATATTACCCATAAGTTTGACCTCGCCGTTATCGGTGAGATAGACCAGTTCGGCGACAGCAAGATGAAAAAGGGCGAGGCTTCTGCAAACGCAAAGAGATATACCATACTCGACCCCGATACGCCGTTCTATGTTAACGAATCCTACAAGGCGATGCGTACCAACATCACCTTTGCACTCGCCGCAAGCACCTCAAAGAACAAAAACGTATTTGCCGTTGCCAGCGCAAACCCAAGTGAAGGTAAATCTACTACGGCAGCTAACATCGCAATCGCCCTTTCACAGATGGACTGCAAGGTACTGCTCATAGACGCTGACCTGCGTAAGCCCGTTCAGCACAGAATTTTCAAGGTTAATAACAAGCTCGGTCTTACAAACGTTCTTGTACAGATGGAGATTTTTGAGGACTGCGTAAAAAGAGAGGTCATACCAAACCTTGACCTGCTCACCACAGGTACAAAGCCCCCGAACCCGTCGGAAATACTCGCATCTGAATATACCGCAGACGTTCTTTCGGGACTTTCACAGATGTATGACTATGTTATCATAGATACACCGCCTGTAAATGTTGTCAGTGATGCAATGGTTATCAGCAAATCTATCGCGGGCATACTGCTTGTCCTCAAATACGGCGTTACAACCTACGAAGACCTCAAGGAAGCTACGAGAAGAACCGAGCTTTCAAATACCAGCATCGTCGGCTGCGTGCTCAACGGCATAAAGAGAAGAAGCGGCGCACACAGCTACAAGTACAAATATAAATATAAGTACAAAAACTACTATTCCTACGGCTACGGCAGCAGCGGAAAGAAAAACAATGACGATGAAGCACATTCCGTAAACGACTGATATTAAGGAGAAACAACTTGCTTACAGACCACCACAGCCACATACTCCCCGGCATTGACGACGGCTCAAAAAATGTTAAGATGTCGCTTGAAATGATACGCACGCTTAAAGAACAAGGCGTTGAGCGTATCGTTGCAACACCGCATTTTTACGCACACAGGGAGGACGGCATAGACGCTTACCTGCAAAAAAGACAAAACGCCTTTGATGCGCTTATGCAGCAAAACCCCGCGGTAAGTAATATCATTTTAGGCGCAGAGGTCGCTATCGAACGCGGCATATCCGAGCTTGACGGCATACAAAAGCTTGCCTTTCAGGGCACGGACTACATACTGCTTGAATTTCCCTATACGAGTTTTGCCAACTGGATGATAGAGGAGATAGAAAATATCACCTACAACTTCAAGCTCACACCTATCATCGCGCACCTGCACCGCTATACAGACGACTACTCCAAGGAGCAGATGCAAAGCGTGCTTGCGCTGAACGCACTGATACAGTTCAATAACGAGGTGTTTGAAACGTGGAGCGGCAAGCGCTTTTTGAAAAGCGTTATATCAAGCGGTCACGAGATACTTTTCGGCAGCGATACGCATAATATGAAATCGCGCAAGCCGAATTTTGACCTGCTGCTGAAAAAAGCAAAGCCCGAGTGGATAGAAAGATCCAACTCTGTGCTTGATAAACCGAATGTACATATCTGAATATCAAAAAGACGGAAAGCATTTTTCCGTCTTTTTTGTATGGCTTGCATTTTCACATAATATATGATATTATAGACCTTGGAAAGCAAACACATTTATTAAAAAGGAAACAACGAATGGATATTGTAGTTATAATAATACTGCTTATAATCTCCGCGATATGCTCGGCTACCGAAACAGCGTTTTCCTCGTGCAACAGGATACGCCTTAAAAAGCTGGCAGACGACGGCAACAAAAGCGCAAAAAGTGCGCTGTACATCTGCGAGCATTTCGACAAGGCACTCACCGCAATACTTATCGGCAACAATGTGGTGAACATTCTTTCATCGGCACTTGCGACCGTGCTTTTCACAAAGTATCTTGGCAAGGGCAGTGTAGGCGTGGCGACACTGGTAATGACAGTGCTGGTGCTGGTATTTGGAGAAATACTCCCCAAAAGCCTTGCAAAAGAAAACTCCGAATCGTTCTCGATATTTATGGCGGCACCTCTGCGCGCGTTTATGTTCATCATCACGCCGCTGATATGGCTTTTCTCGGGGCTTGCAGGGCTTGTTACGCGCTTTGCGGGCAGGAACAAGAAAAAGGAAGAGCCGTCGATAACCGAGGAGGAGCTTAAATACATCATTGACGAGATAGAGGACGAGGGCGTGCTGGAGGAGCAGGAATCCGACCTTGTACGCTCGGCGCTTGAATTTGACGAGATAACCATCGACAAGATACTTGTGCCGCGCGTAAGCGTTGAGGCGGTCGAGGTCGGCGACAGTCTTGAAAAGGTAAAGGATATTTTCATCTCCACCAAGTACAGCCGACTGCCCGTTTACGAAAAGGATATTGACCACATCATCGGTGTTATACATCAATCGGACGTGTTCGAGATAATCCTTGGGAAAAAGAAAAAGAGCCTGCGCGATATCATGAAAAAGCCCGTGTACATCAGCGAGACTATCCGCATATCAGAGGCGCTGAAAATAATGCAGAAGGCAAAGGTACACCTTGCCGTTGTTATCGACCAGTACGGCGGTACGGAGGGCATATGCACGCTTGAGGACATCATCGAGGAGCTTGTCGGCGAGATATACGACGAGAGCGACGGCGACGATACCAGCTTTGTCAGGCGCGCAGACGGTACGGTGGTCATCTCCCCCGAGCTTTCGGTAAGCGACTTTCTTGAGCGCATGGAGCTTGACGAGGACACCATACAGACGGATATGAACTCCATGGGCGGCTGGGTGATGGATATGCTTGACAGGATACCCGAAAATGACGAATGTATACTTTGCCCGCCGTTTGAGATAACCGTGAAAATGGAGGACGAGCAAAGGATAGAGCGCATGGTGATAAAGCTTGACAAACAGGAGGCATAGGCTTTGAGAAAACGTATCTTTGAGATAATGCAGATAAGCAAAAAGGACGATGCTCCGAGCATGGCGTTTGACATCGTGCTGGTGCTTGTGATATTCACAAATATCGCCGTGATGTTTTTGCAGACATTTTCCTCGCTGTCCGCCTACAATGATGTTTTTGAGGTGATAGAGCTCGTAACGGTCGGCTTTTTCTGCGTGGAGTATATACTGCGCATACTGACGGCGGACTACCTCTACCCCAAAAAAAGCAGGGGCAGGGCGATGATAAGATTTCTGTTTTCGTTTGACGGAATAGTTGACCTGCTCACAATTATCCCCGCATTTTTCCTTTCGGGCTTTGTCGCTTTCAGACTTTTACGCGTAGTGCGTATCTTCCACCTGTTCAGAATAAACTCGCAGTACGACTCGTTCAACGTGATAAAGACAGTTCTTTACAACAAGCGCAATCAGATATTTTCATCGGTGTTTATCATTCTGATACTGATGCTTGCATCGTCAATAGGCATTTACAGCGCCGAGCACGAGGCTCAGCCCGATGTGTTTGAGAACGCTTTTTCGGGCATCTGGTGGAGCGTTTCCGCTATGCTGACTGTCGGCTACGGCGACATCTATCCGATAACAGTCGTGGGACAGATAATGGCTATCTGCATCGCCTTTCTCGGAGTCGGTGTGGTGGCTATCCCCACGGGTATCATCAGCGCAGGTTTTGTCGAGCAGTACCAGAAGGACCAGCATTCAGATATCAAGCATACCGATATCGACAAGGTCGGCGAGATACTTGTTGGCGGCGACAGCGAGTTTGCGGGACTTACCGTCGGCGAGATAAAAAAAGAGTACGATATGAACATTTATGTCATCATCCGCGATGAACTGACCGTGCTTGCCACCGACAGCGTAAAGCTGAAGCAAGGCGATATACTGATAATAAATTCCGACAAGCTTGTTAAGCGCAAAAAGCGCAGATAAAGCAAAAAGACAGCTCACACCGAGCTGTCTTTCTTTTTGAATACGAAAAGCTTGCTTATAACATAATTGAGTATCAGCACGACTATATTTGCAACTATCTTCGTCACCCAGTAGTTTATACCCATTACCGAGTAGCCCAGCCACATCATTCCCATTTCGACCAGCAGCGTGAACACCCTTCCGCCGTAGAACGACACCATTTCGGTGAGTATGCCCTTTTTGCCCTTGACCTTTGAATCAAACACCCATATTCTGTTTGTCACATACGCAAACGTCACGGCACATATCCACGAAACGACCGTGCTGATATTTGAAACTGCGCTCTTGCCAAGCCCTGCATTTTCGCACAGATACTTTGCAATACCCGCCGTCACAAAGCTCACCGCCGTGGTCATCACGCCGAAAAACAGGTACATCAGCATTTCTCTGTTCTTTTGGAAAAACGGCTCGAACCAGCGGAATATTTTCAGATGCACCAGCTTGTCGAAAATATCAGGCTGTCTTTGCTGCTCACTCATCACTATTCTCCGTTCTTATTGCATCTATCATTTTATCAAGGTCTGAAAGGCACACCAGCTCGTTGCATCTTCCGCGCAGCTTTGCACTGCCCTTCAAGCCCTTTATGTACCACTGCACGTTCTTGCGCGCCTCTTTCATTCCCTGCTTTTCGCCCTTGTAGGTGCATATCAGCTCGCAGTGTTTTTTCATCACCGCTATCTTTGTTTCAAGGTCGGGTTCGGGCATTACCTCGCCGCTTTGCAGATATCTTCTCACCTGCTCAAAAACCCACGGTCTGCCGTAAGAGCCTCTGCCTATCATCACAAGGTCGCAGCCCGTGTGGTCGTACATCGATTTAGCGCTTTTGCCGTCCACAACGTCGCCGTTTGCGATAACCGGTATGCTCACCGCCTCTTTCACAGCTTTGATGATGTCCCAATCGGCTTTGCCGGAATAAAACTGCGTCCGCGTTCTGCCGTGAACAGCTATCGCCGAAACGCCCGTCTGTTCGAGCATTTTTGCAAACTCCACAGCATTTTTGCTCTGCTCGTCCCACCCTGCGCGGAACTTCACCGTCACGGGACACTGCGCGTTTTTCACGACCTCTTTGGCTATCTCAAAAGCTCTTTCGGGGTCTTTCATCAGCGCGCTGCCGCTGCCGTTTGAAACGATCTTTGGCACGGGACAGCCCATATTTATGTCGATAATATCGGGCTTGTGCTGCCCCAGCATATACGCCGCCTTGCCCATATAATAGCTTTCCTCGCCGAAAAGCTGCAGGGCGTACGGTCTTTCCTCGGTCTCTATCTCGCAAAGGCGCGCAGTCTTTTTGTCGCCAAAGCAAAGACCCTTTGAGGATATCATCTCGCTGACAAGATAAGCAGCGCCGTACTGTTTGCACATCAGCCTGTAAGCCTTGTCCGCAACAGATGCCATAGGCGCAAGCGCGGCAGTCTTGTCAATTGAGACGTTCCCGATTTTTACGCTGTGCATATCATTCATCTTTTTTGGTGTTGCCGAACATTCGGTAGTACTGCATAATGTTGTACTCGTTGCGGATATCGGTGGTCTTCTTGTCATCGTCGTTAGTCTCAAACCACTTTTCGTCAGAGTTCATATAACCGAACATACTGATTATCGGCAGTGTCTGCCTTACCTTTTCAAGCTCCTGCTGATACGGCGCAAGCGGCAAGCCCGCTGCCTTCATTACCTCGTTTGAAAGGTAGTTCAGAGAGATATCCTTTATCTCTTTGGATTCAAGACCTTTATTGCTCCAGATGATGAACGGAGTCTGGTGAAGTCTTGCGTAGTCGCCCGTTGAGAGAGTAGAAACGTCCTGTCCGTAGAGCTTTTCGGTGAAGGACATAATGTGCGGGAAATGGTCACCGTACATAACGATTATGACCTCTCTGTCGTAATCTCTGAAATAATCCACCAGCTCGCCGAAAGCCTTGTCGGAAAGATAGATAGAGTCAAGATAAATGCTTGCCTCGTCGTTGTCTATACCCTGTATCTCAATGTTGTGCGGTGTGGTTTTTCGGTTGTCGGGAGTGTAATCACCGTGGTTCTGCATCGTGGTCGTCCAGATGAACAGCGAATCGTTCTTGTGTATGTTGTTGTCCACCGCGTACTTTATGCACTGGAAAACCGTCTCATCGGAAATGTTGTTGTTTATCTCCTTGACGGGCACGATATGCTCGTGGCACTTGTATTCAGTCTGGTCAAACTGCAAATACTTATACACGTTTTCCAGATTCCAAAGCCCCGGTCTGCACGGAGTTACCGCCATAGTGTGATAGTTCTGCTCGTTGAGATAGGACACGAGGCTGTCCTGCTCGCCGTCTATAAACTGCGTGAACGCCGCACTGCCCGCAGGCATAAAGCCCATGGTGTTGCCCGAAAGGAACTCGTACTCGGAGTTGCAGGAATATCCGCCGTAGGCAGATACCGTCACATAGCCGTAGATAGATTCCTTCTTCAGCGCGTTGTAGCAGGGCATATAGTCCTTGTCCGTCTTTAAGTCACCGATGTGCTTGAAATCGGCAAACGATTCGTTCATTATGCCGATGATGATAGGCTTTTTGTCCTTGTCGGCTTTCTTTGTCTCATACTGTGAGAGTATCTCTATCGCCTTTTCGTCGGAATAGCCGTCGGGCTTATAGACGTGGTTGTACATTCCGTCAAAGTAAAACATCAGATTGTAGCCGACGTTTGAATAGGTCAGCTTGTTCTCGCTGCCCGAGAAATTCATTATGATGTATCTGTTTTTCAGTCCCAGGTCATACGCGAACCTGCCCACGAAAACCAGCGCCAGACAGCAAACCGCCGCCGAGACAGCCGCCGCTATCCTCGTCTTTGCCTTTGCAGGCGAGACTTTTATCTTGATGAAAATGAATATCATCACCGCAATGTTGACTATCGCATAGATAGGCATTATCGCAAAGGTGAACTGATAAAGGTCGCTCGCTTCCTTTGCCGACTCGATGTTGAAAATGTCCGAAAACTGTATCGGCGCGCCTCTGAACAGGTATATGTAAAACTGCATAAACCCGTAGAATGCGAAAAATCCGTTGATTATGCCAAACCATATCTTTGGGTTTGAGAATATAACAAGACCGATAAGGTACAGCGTCATGCACAGCGCAAGTCCCAGCAGCGTGTACAGTATGTTAGCCTTTACAGGCGGCGAGCCCATTATCATATCGGGCATCAGCATAGAGTTGAACGAGAAGATAAGCGCGAACACAAACCTGTTTACAGGCTCGCCCACCTTCTTTTTGCCCCTGCACTTGATAAATACGCGTACCACTTGTACAAGGTCAAGCGCCGCAAGCACGCCCGCAGGGATAGCTCCCCACTTTATCCAGTTATACTTCTCCTTTACGCCGCTGTAGTACAAAAGCGCGATAACGCCCCAGATAAAATACGGCGCAAGCAGTGTGTATATCGTGAAGGCATAACCCATGTACTTTTCCGACGGCAAAAATCCCCGCGTCAGAAAGTTTTTCTTTTTTGTTTCTTTTTCCTGCTGTGTTTTCTCTGTCTCTTCGCTGACGGTCTGTTCGCTGTCCGAGGTGCCTTGCGGCTGCTGCAAAGCGTCCTCGCTTACTTTTTCAGGCTCGCCCGCGACTGTTGTCTCGTCGTTCATAGTTACTCTCCTTCCGCAAGTTGTCCATAATTGCAAAATACATAGTTATTTTACCACATTTCTCGCGTTTTTTCAAGATTTATTTTGAATAATACGCACCAAATCGTGTTATTACACAAAAAAATGACCTTTCCCACGCCGCTTTCGGACTTTTGGGAAAGGTCAGTCATTTTTTCAAGCACCATATCACCTGACATTATGATTTTTGTTAATAAAATTATCCTTGTTCACTCAAAAAATATGTGCTATAATATATCAGCATCGTAATGGTGCTGATATTTTTTTGTAAAGGAAAGTTATTATGGATCACGAATTTGTGCTTATTCTTGATTTCGGCGGACAGTATAACCAGCTTATCGCAAGGCGCGTGCAAGGCGCGTGCGTGAATGCAGCGTTTACTGCGAGGTCAAGCCCTACAACAAGATAACCCTTGACGAGATAAGATCGCTTTCGCCAAAGGGCATAATCTTCACGGGCGGACCGCAGAGCGTCTACGGCGAGGGCGCTCCGAGCGTTGACAAGGGTATTTTCGAGCTTGGCGTGCCTGTGCTGGGCATCTGCTACGGCTCACAGCTTATGGCTCACGTTCTGGGCGGCAAGGTGCAGACCTGCGAGTCAAGCGAGTACGGCAAGACCGAAACGCAGTTCGATACCGACTGCGAGCTGTTCAAAATCGACGGCTTAGGCGAAACAAATACCGTCTGGATGAGCCACACCGACTACATAAGCGATATTCCCCAGGGCTTTAAAATAACTGCGCATACCGAGCATTGCCCCGTTGCCGCTATGGCAAACGCCGACAAAAAGCTCTATGCGGTGCAGTTTCACCCCGAGGTCAATCACACAGTTCACGGCACGGATATGATATATAACTTTGTGCGCAGCATCTGCGCCTGCAAGGGCGACTGGACTATGGGCAACTACGCGCAGACCGCTATAAAGCAGATAAGAGAAAAGGTCGGCAGCGGCAAGGTGCTGCTCGCGCTTTCGGGCGGAGTGGATTCATCTGTTGCGGCGGCGCTGCTTTCAAAGGCAGTCGGCAGCCAGCTCACCTGCATCTTCGTTGACCACGGCTTTATGCGCAAAAACGAGGGTGACGAGGTCGAGGCGGCTTTCAGCAACTGGGATATAAACTTTATCAGAGTCAACGCTAAACCGCAGTTTATGAACAAGCTGCGCGGTGTGAGCGAACCCGAAGCAAAGCGTAAAATAATCGGCGAGGAGTTTATCAGAGTCTTCGAGCAGGAGTCCAAAAAGATAGGCGCTGTTGACTATCTCGCGCAGGGTACTATCTACCCCGACGTTATCGAGTCGGGAAGCGGTGACGCGGCAGTTATAAAATCGCACCACAACGTCGGCGGTCTGCCCGATTATGTCGATTTCAAGGAGATAATCGAGCCGCTGCGTATGCTCTTTAAAGACGAGGTAAGAAAGCTCGGCACAGAGCTTGGACTTTCCGATACTCTCGTGTGGAGACAGCCGTTCCCCGGCCCCGGACTTGCTATAAGAATCATTGGCGAGATAACCGACGAGGGACTTGAGGTGCTTCAGGACGCAGACTACATCTTCCGCGAGGAGATAGCAAAGGCAGGCTTTGACCGCAGCATCAACCAGTATTTTGCCGTGCTGACCAATATGCGCTCGGTAGGCGTTATGGGCGATTTCAGAACATACGACTACACCCTTGCGCTGCGCGCCGTTACCACCACCGACTTTATGACCGCAGAGTTTGCACGCATACCCTACGAGGTGCTTGAGGTGTGCGCAAGCCGTATCGTCAACGAGGTCAAGAACATCAACCGCGTTGTGTACGACATCACCACCAAGCCCCCCGCAACTATCGAGTGGGAATAAAAGCAACAAAACCCGACTAAGCAAGGTCGGGTTTTTCGTTTAGCTTCAGCCTCTTTTTCTTTTGTGCTGCTAATAAGATAAATAAGAATTTGCGCTTCTAGAGGCAAGAACGCTTCGCTTTTTAGAAGCAAGAGGCTATATGCGGTGTCTGAACATATGAGAGGCAATCACCTTTCTAGTTTATAGCCTCTGATTATCTAGTTTCTAGTTGGGGGCTTTCCGGTCGCCCCCAAACCCCTTCGGATGCATCTCTAATTATTTGATATGATTTAAATTCTTATTTGCATTATATACTTTCTACAAGCGGCAGAACCTTATTCTCTATAAACTCCACACGGTCAAAAATCCTCGGCTTGAACGTTCCCGTAACACCAACGGAAATCTTGCTTTCGGGGTCGGCATATATCACGTTGCCGCCGTCACCGATAGCCGCAAACACGGCGCTGTCCTTGTGCGGTCTGTACCACAGATAGCCGTAGTGCATATTGCCAAACCTCTCTCCCAGCGCTATCTTCGGCTCGGTCATCTGCTCTGCCCATTCCTTTGACAGCACGCGCCTGCCGCCGTACTCTCCGCCGCAAATCAGCATCCAGCCTATCTTCGCCATATCGTGAGCGCACAGCGTTACTCCCCACCCTGCCGTGACAGTGCCCGCAGGCTCTTGGTACCACTCGTTCTCACGCGGCTTTTTGTTCATCAGAAAGTCGAACTGGTCGTCCTTGTCGCTGGCACCGTGGGGCTTGTGCTTTGGTATGCCAAGCGGCTCAAACAGCATCTCGTTTGCAATATCAAGGCACCGTTTTCCCGACGCGCTTTCGATAATGCCCGCAAGTATCTGTATGCCAAGCGTTGTGTACCGAAACTCCCCCGTGATGCCCTTTTTCCCGCCCAGCAGGTCAAGTGCGGCTTTTGTCCAGTCGCTTGATGTGCAAACCTTTGTCCACGGCTCACTGCGGAACTTGTACGGCGCCGTCATCGTGAGAAGATGCTCGATCGTTACGTCATATATCGTCTTTTCCCCGCGTTTAACTTCGTAATCCGGAAAGAACTCCAGAACCTTTTGATCGGTGCTTTTGATGTACCCCTTGTCCAGCGCTATCCCCATAAGCAAAGCCATTATCCCCTTGGTCACAGAGTTCACGTTCGCAGCACTGCGCACCTCAAAACCGCGCCAGCAGTCATCATAAACCGCCTCGCCGTCTCTCACCGCGCTTATCTGCACTATGTTGCTTTCGTTTCCCTTGCTTTGTGCAACAAGCCCGTGTAATTCTTCTTTTGTCATCGTATTACCTCCGTAAAATCAGCTTTATTGCGTGAACGTTCATAGCAACAAACAAAGTATATCAAACCAAATTTTTAATGTCAACATCTTTACACAAAAAACTTTCTATACACAAAAAAGCGGAGCAAACCTCCGCTTCTTTACTCTCTTTTCATTTCATTTATAATCCTGTTCGCGTTTTGGTAAATATCCTCAATACCTGCAAATGCAAACTCGCCGCGCTCGTAAAGCACCTTGCCTGCGCACATAGTCAGCCGCACATTTGTCTTGTCAGCACTGTAAACAATGTTGCTCACTATGTTGTTCACAGGCTGCATATTCGGCTTATCCATATCAAGCACAACAAGGTCTGCCAGCTTGCCCGCTGCAATAACGTCACAATCCGCAAGCCCCATAGCCCGCGCGCCGCCGACAGTCGCCGCCATAAGCACACTGCGCGGACTGCACGCCGCCGCATCTGCATTTGAAACCTTTTGCAGCACCGTCATAAGATACATCTCTCTGAACATATCAAGCGCGTTGTTGCTCGCAGGTCCGTCCGTGCCCAGCGCAATATTTATGCCCGCACCCTGCATCTGCACTATCGGCGCGATACCGCTTGCCAGCTTTAAATTCGACGCAGGACAATGCACCGCACTCACACCGCGCCGCCCAAGTATCTGCATATCCTCGTTAGTCATATGCACGCAGTGGAACGCCGCGCCGCCGTAATCATATATCCCCAGGCTGTCAAAAAGCTGCGTAGGTGTCATACCGTGGCGCTCTATGCATTCGTCGACCTCTCTGCGCGTTTCGGAGCTGTGCATCGCAACGGGCGCTCTGTACTTTTTCGCAAGCGCACCTATGCCGCTCAAAAGCTCCTTTGAGCAGGTGTACTCCGCGTGGAAACCAAGCATATAGCTGATAAGCGGACTTTTGCCGTTATACTTTTCAAACTCCTCCTCAAGCTCGCATAAACGCTCTTCACCGCCCGTCACCGAGCCGCACATCACGCTGCGAAAGCCCATTTCCTCACACGCCTGTACAAAGCCGTCACGCATAAAATACATATCAAAAGCCGCCGTGCAGCCGCTTGTCAGATATTCAAGCACCGCAAGCTTCGTGAGGTGGTATATCCGCTCTGGATTGAGCTTTGCCTCCATAGGAAACACCTGCTTTGTAAGCCAGTCCTGTAAGGGCATATCATCAGCAAAAGAGCGCAGAAAGGTCATCGGTGAGTGTGTGTGAGCGTTTTTCAAGCCGGGCATAAGCACATCGCCGCGCAGGTCTATCTCCCGCTCAAAAACAGTCTTTTCAAGCGCCTGCGCATCGGGCTTGCCGACAAAAGCTATCTTGTCTGCATCTGTCCATACCTCAACATCACGCAGCTCGCAGCCGCCGTCCATTGTCAGCACTTTTCCGCCGTAAAACCTTATCATAAAGCCACTCCTTTCGTTGATTAAAAACTCTCTTTTTACAAAAAGTGTACATATAAGATAAATCAGAATTTATAGGTTTGCTAAATCTTTTGGAACCTGCCAAAGACAAAACAGGTTTTTTCGCCCAGCCTTTTTCTCGTAAAAAAAGGCTGGCGGGTCAAGGGCAGAGCCCTTGCCGCCGTCCGCAGACGGCGGAATACCCCTGACGCTTCGCGCGCTCCGCAAGGGGTGAATTTCAAAACAGTCCAGCGGACTGTTTTGAAAGAGGGGACGCCCTGCAAGAGAGGGCGTACCCCTATGGAGAGAATACACTCACCATTTCCCCTCAATCCGCCTGCGAAAAGGCGGATTGAACAACAAACGTTGTTCCTTTATTTTGGGGACATTAACCAAAACGCTCCCAAAAGAATACAGTTTCAAAAAAGGGATATAGGATCAACCCTATATCCCCCAGCAATACTATGCACTATTCATCCGTAGGCTTGTTGGGCAGGGTGAAGATAAACTCGGTGTACTCGCCCTTAACGCTGCGCACCATTATCTTTCCGCCGTGCAGCTTGATTATCGAGCGCACGATGTTAAGACCAAGACCCACGCCTGTTTTATCAAGACCGCGCGATTTGTCTGTCTTATAGAATCTGTCAAACACCAGCGGCAGCTCGTCCTCGGAAAGTCCCTCGCCGCTGTTTTTTATCGAGATTACCGTCATATCGCCCGACGGCGTGAACGTAAAGCGGATGTAGCCGTCCTCGTCAACGAACTTGATAGCGTTCTCGATAAGGTTGTACATGACCTGATGAACAAGGTCGTTGTCGGCGTACAGATTTACTCTGTCAACGTCAAGACCCTGTATCTCAATGCGCTTTTGGTCTATCCTCGGTTCAAATGTAACGAGCGTGTCAACAATAGGCTCAAGCACCGAGAATGTCGTAAGATTCGGCTTCAGCTCGCCCGCCTCTATCTTTGCGAGGTTGAGCATGCTGCGCACCAGCCTTGCAAGGCGGCGCACCTCGGACGAAATTATCTTCAGGTAGTGCTTTTCCTGCTCCTTTGGTATCGTTCCGTCAAGCAGACCGTCAACAAAGCCGCTCATCGAGGTCATCGGCGTACGCAGCTCGTGCGATACGTTTGCAAGGAAACTGTTTCGCATCGTGTCGTAGTTTTTGAGGTTGGCAGCCATTTCGTTGAACGCGTTGCTCAGCTGCTCGTATTCCTCAACATCATAGTCGGGTACGGTAACGGAAAAATCGCCGTTGCCTATCTTTTTGGAGACCTCTGCTATCTCTTTGATAGGGTCGGTAAATTTCAGCGTGATGATGTACACAAGGAACATTGCGACCGCAAGTACGCCCACCATTGAGATGATAAAGACCTCGGTGATGTTCCACATATAGTTCTCCTGCATGGTTTTGGAGGTATACGCAAGCATATAGTAGACCGGTCCGCTGACCGAGAACGACATACCCGTTATGTGAAAGTCCTGGCTGAACGTCTCGCCGAGCTTGCCGTAAACGTAAGAGCAGTCCTCCGAGAGATCCTCAAGCCCCGATTCGCTTACGTGCGTGGGATTTGTAGCCGACGCAGATGCCGTGTTGTAAATTATGTACCCCGTCTTGTCGCACATCAGAAAATCAGCGTTGCTGCTGATAGAATATTCCTGCATTTTTGTGGTAACTGCCTGCTTCCAGTCCGACGGGTCTTTTGCGATCTCGTCCTTTGTAAACGACACAAGAGCCTCGGTGTTTTTGGTCATCAGGCTCTTTTTCTCGTCTATAAAATACCTTGAAGAAACAAGCAGTAATACTGCTCCTAAGCAAATAAAGCTTATGAGTATTACTGCTGTGCATAATGCAAAGTATTTGAATACAATACTTTTTCTCTTATTCATGATACAAAATTATTCGTGGTTTTCTGCAACCTCAAACTTATATCCTACGCCCCATACTGTCTTGAGCGCCCACTGATCGGATACGCCCTCAAGCTTTTCACGAAGTCTCTTAACGTGAACGTCGATAGTTCTTGAATCTCCGTAATACTCAAAACCCCATACCTCGTCAAGAAGCTGGTCACGGGTGTAAACTCTGTTCGGGTTTGAAGCAAGGTGGAACAAAAGCTCCAGCTCCTTGGGCGGAGTGTCAAGAACCTGTCCGTTAACGCGAAGCTCATATCTTGTCATATTCACAGACAGCTTGTCGTACTTGACTTCCTTTATCTCTGCCTCTGCGGTGGACTGACCCACACGTCTGTAAACAGCCTTGATCCTCGCGATAACTTCCTTTGTGTCAAACGGCTTGACTATGTAATCGTCAGCACCCAGCTCAAGACCGAGTACCTTGTCAAAAGTCTCGACCTTTGCGGTTATCATGATAATAGGCACGTTGGATTTCTTTCTGATCTCACGGCACACCTGCCAGCCGTCAAGCCCGGGAAGCATGATGTCAAGCAGAATGATGTCGGGTTTAAGCGCGTTGAATTTAACGACAGCTTCCTCGCCGTCATGTGCAAGGATAACGCCGTAGCCTTCCTTTTCAAGATAGAGTCTCAAAAGCTCACAGATGTTCTTATCGTCGTCTACGACTAATACTCTTCCCAATGACATTTTCCTCATCCTTTCGGTGTTTTTTATTGTTTTTCCCTTTTTCCTAACTCCACAAATTTGAACAAACAAAAATAATTATTTCAATTGATACGGATATTATAACAAATTCACAATGGGAATGTATGAACTAAATATGAACGAACGGTTAATCTTTGTAAGTTTATCGCAGTAAAGCATTAAAATTGAAACAGGCTGATAACAATTTGTACTAAAAAACGGATAGTCGGACTATCAGGCAGTTTTTTAAAACGGCGCAGCAGCGACATTTTTTAATAGCAGTGTTACAAATTCATAAAATATATTTTCGACCGCATACCGATTTGTGCAAAATGACAAAATTTTGCGAAAAGCCATTAAATGACTTGAAATTTCAAAAAAATATGCTACAATGTATTTAGCACTCAAAGAGGTCGAGTGCTAAAACAGGTTTAAAATACATTATATATAAGGAGGAATTTTTATGACTATCAAACCGTTACAGGACAGAGTAGTTATCAAAATGGTCGAGGCAGAGGAGACCACAAAAAGCGGCATAATCCTTGCAGGTTCGGCTAAAGAGAAGCCGCAGGTAGCGCAGGTAGTAGCTGTCGGCGAGGGCAAAAAGGACGTTACAATGACCGTCAAGGTCGGCGACAAGGTGCTTATCAGCAAGTACAGCGGCACTGATGTAAAGCTCGACGGGCAGGAATATACCATTGTTAAAATGGAAGACATACTTGCAGTAGTAGAATAATTTTTTGGAGGGATATACTATGGCTAAACAGATTATTTACGGTGAGCAGGCAAGAAAGGCTCTTCAGAGCGGTATCGACCAGCTCGCAAATACAGTTAAGATAACACTCGGACCTAAGGGCAGAAATGTTGTTCTTGACAAGAAGTTCGGCGCTCCGCTGATCACAAACGACGGCGTTACTATCGCAAAGGAGATAGAGCTTGACGATCCTTTTGAGAATATGGGCGCACAGCTCGTTAAAGAGGTCGCTACAAAGACAAACGACGCAGCAGGCGACGGTACAACGACCGCTACACTGCTTGCACAGGCTCTCGTAAGAGAGGGTATGAAGAACATCGCAGCAGGTGCTAACCCTATGGTTCTGCGCAAGGGTATGGCAAAGGCAGTTGACGCCGCTGTTGAGAGCATCGTTGCAAACTCCAAAAAGGTAGAGGGCAGCGAAGATATCGCAAGAGTCGGCACAGTTTCCTCGGCTGACGAAACAGTCGGCAAGCTTATCGCAGAGGCTATGGAGAAAGTTTCCTCCGACGGTGTTATCACTATTGAGGAATCAAAGACCGCTGAAACATACAGCGAGGTAGTTGAGGGTATGCAGTTTGACAGAGGCTACCTCTCACCTTATATGGTAACAGACACTGATAAAATGGAGGCTGTTCTTGATGACCCTTATATCCTTATCACAGATAAGAAGATAGCAAGCATTCAGGAAATCCTCCCGCTGCTTGAGCAGATAGTAAAGGGCGGCTCAAAGCTGCTTATCGTTGCAGAGGACGTTGAGGGCGAGGCTCTTTCAACAATCATCGTCAACAAGCTGCGCGGAACATTTACCTGCGTTGCAGTAAAGGCTCCGGGCTTTGGCGACAGAAGAAAGGAAATGCTCCAGGATATCGCAGTTCTCACAGGCGGCGAGGTTATTTCTTCAGACCTCGGTCTTGAGCTTTCCGAGACCACACTTGAACAGCTTGGCCGTGCAAGACAGGTAGTCGTTCAGAAGGAGAACACTATTATCGTTGACGGCGCAGGCGACAAGGAAGCTATCAAGGAAAGAGTAAACCAGATAAGAAACCAGATAGGCACAACAACTTCCGACTTTGACAAGGAAAAGCTCCAGGAGAGACTTGCAAAGCTCGCCGGCGGTGTTGCAGTTATCAAGGTAGGTGCTGCTACCGAGATAGAGATGAAGGAAAAGAAGATGCGTATCGAGGACGCTCTTGCAGCTACAAAGGCAGCTGTTGAGGAGGGTATCGTGGCAGGCGGCGGGACAGCTCTTATCAACGCGATGCCAAGCGTTAAGAAGCTTGTTGACGAGCTTGACGGCGACGAAAAGACAGGTGCGCAGATAGTTCTCAAGGCACTTGAGGAGCCTGTAAGACAGATCGCTGTAAACGCAGGTCTTGAGGGCAGCGTTATCATCGACAACATCGTTCGTTCAAGAAAGGTCGGCTACGGCTTCAACGCTTACACCGAGGAGTATGTTGATATGATACCCGAGGGTATCGTTGATCCTACAAAGGTAACACGTTCTGCACTTCAGAACGCTGCATCGGTAGCATCTATGGTACTTACCACAGAGAGCCTTGTTGCAGACAAGAAGGATCCGCAGGCTGATGCCGCACTTGCAGCCGCAGCAGCAGGCGCAGGCGGAATGGGCGGAATGTACTGATAAGTGAATATACTCACAAAGGGGCTGTTGCAGCCCTAGAGCAAAAAAGAGAGCTTCGCACACCGAAAAGGTAGTGCAAAGCTCTTCTTTTTGTGGTATAATATAATTGCAAAA
>OMXI01000085.1 GCA_900314975.1 uncultured Eubacteriales bacterium
TTAAATAGTTTGAAATTAATAAGCTTGTGATAAATCAAAGTTTGTTGGCTTGTGTTTGTCAAGCCATTGAGGGTATTCTCATGGAATAATTCCCTTTCAATCTCTTTCGGAAATCCTTAGTCATTTTTGGTGCTTGGGAGTGTAACTCCCAAGTGCCAAAAATCATTAAAAGGTTTCTGAGAGGGAGTTTGAGGGGGAACTCTTCTCCAAAAGAGTTCCCCCTCAATAACTCGGCAAACATATGCCGACAAATTCTTATTTATGCCTTTGTGTTATCGTCTTTATTAACCTGCTGCTGCGCGAAACCGTTCTGCTGCGGCAGCTTTATCGGCGGCAGAACCTGCTTGGGATTGCCCTGTGTCGCCGTCATAACATCGGGAGCATAGACCTGCTTGCTGGTCTTGTGCGTGTAATACAGTATTATCGGGTACACCACAAAGTCAACCAGCGAGAGCACAAACATTATAGCGTCAAGACCCTTGTACCATATCAGCCAGTTTTTTGATATCATCTGAATAAGGATTATCACAAACCAAACCACCGACAGCACAGCCGCCACAGCACAGCGGTAGAAAGACTTTTCAGCCCTGTCGGGATTATTCAGGTTTCTGTAAATATACAAGGTGCATATCGTCCTTATAATGTGTATTATCAGGCATACGATAAGCAGCGTAAAAAATTCGTCCCGCCTGCTTGCCGAGAACCGCTTTTCCAGCACCGCCCTCATGCCCGAATAATCATACAAAAGATAAACAAATATGACCGTCACAAAGGTGCTGGTGTAATCGGCAATAAACGCCGATATTTTCAGTTTCTTCCCACCGTTCAACTAAATCTTCCCCTTACTGCTGCGTGTTATCGCCCTGCTCGTAATACTCCTGCGGCTGCTCGTAATACTGCCCGTCATCGTAGTATTGCCCATCAGCGCAGTGATCCTGCTGCGGCTGTTCATAGTACTGCTCGCCGTAGCCCTGTGTGTTATCATAGACCTGTGCGTTGTCGTAATACTGACCGCCGTAATAGTCCTGCTGCGTGGCTTCCTGCTGCGTATAAGAAGGTGTGTTGTTCACCGCAGGCAGCTTGCTTGGGTCACCCCAGCTGTTGACAAACACAGTCTTTGGCTTGTTCATATAGCCTGCAACTATCATTACTATCACAAGCAGCATATCTGCCGACGCGCTGATAAGCGTAGTTGTCTCGCGCCACATTGAGTAATCTGTAATGTAGTAGCGTACAGAGTTCAGCGCGTTTTTAACATTCATAAAGTCATTTACCGCATAGTACAGGAACGCCCCGCTCGCCGCAGCCAGTAAAAAGCCGTTGAATATTATCGGTATCGCGCTTTCCACATAGTCTCCCCTTTTGATGACGTACGCCGCGATTATCAGCTTGTACAGCTGAAAAATCACAATCAGCAGACGTATAGTCCCGTAGTTGCTGTTGAGCGCGTCAACAAACGCCTTTGCAGGCGATGTCCTGTAATCAATGTACAAATACAGCATCCAGATAAGCATAAACACCGAGTTTATGACCTCAACAATTCCCACGAATCTTAACGCTTTGCTTCCCCTTGGCATTTTTAATGTCCCCCATTCTCTATTTTTATCTATTATAACGCAAACATCTGCGTTTGTAAAGCAGAAAGACCCGAAAAACATCGGGTCTTTTGCCTCTCCCACATAAGCTTTATGTTTTGTTTCGCTATACCACCGCGGAGGTGTCAGCAGTAGTATACCGTTACCCCACTGAACGAAGTGTCTCCTGTTAAAACTACGAATTTTCCGCTCTTTGCAGCGTTTCTCTCGCCTTTTTCCTCAACTCCGCCCATCTTGCAGCGAAGCAGGTTCTTGACTGTCCACTCTTTAGGAATATACAGCTCTACGCCCGAGAACTCCGCGTTGAGCTTAATATTTGCGGAATTGCCCTGTATAACGGCTTTGTCAAAGTAAACCTTTGTGCCGCCGAACGAGCAGCTTATCTCGCAGTTTCTGAAATCCTCGCTGTTGATGTACTTGCTTGAGCCTGCAAAACGAGTGTTCATTTTCAGATCGCTCATGCCGTCTGGCATATTCTCGTCAGTCCAGTTCTCTCCGCCCTCGTATCTGTCCATAAGCGTGTCGCCGTTCCACTGTCTCTTCATCCACTTGATGTTTCTCGGAACGAGCAGCGAGCAGCCGAGGCTGAGGAAAAGCGCTGCGCCAAGTACTGGCCACGGCGTGATAGCCTCAAGACCGAGCGGAACTCTGAATATGATCAGCTCTATCGCTATCGGGAAAAAGATAAACGAGAAAATAACGTGTATGATACCCTCCACAAAAACAGGTACCATCATCAGCGCAAGCAGTATATTGAGCATTGCAATGTTGTCTATCTCGGGTATAACTCCCAGCGCCTTGCAGATTATCGATGCACCGACGATTATAAAGAACAGTCCGAAAAGAATGTATTTGACATTTGATTTCTTTTTCATTTTGCTTTCCTCCCTTGCATTTGTTCTTTTTATCCTGCTGTCATAGCTTTCTTCTTTCGTCAAGCCGCTGCTTCATCGCCTTGTAGTATGCCCTTGAAACATACACTATCTTCGGCGTTCCCATAAACCTCACCAGGCTCGACGCCGTAAGGTTCTTCTCGACCGAATAAACCATGTTCAGATTCAGTATCGCCGATTTCGATACGCGCATAAAGTATCTCGGCAGCATTTCTTCAAGCTCGTACAGCTTTTTCTTTATCGTAAATACGTCATCTGCCGTGTGCGCATCTATGCCGCTTGGCGATGTCTCAAAAAATAATATCCGCTCTATCGGCATGTAGTATTCGGTGTTATCCTTGAAAAAAGACAGGTCTGACTGACTGGTTATTTCAGTCACGGCTTGCTGTATCCTGGCGGCGTTGCTGTCAAAGCTGCGGCATCTGATAACGACCTCGTCCTCTGTGACGCTGTCGTCTATCTCTATCCTTACTTTCACATCTCCACCTCCACTATCAGCATTGTAATACAACGCCCTCGATTTGTAAATACTTTTTGACTAACAGGTTATTTTTTGAACCTAACAGGTAAATTTTCCTCACCAAATCCGAGTTTGCCGCGGTGTGTACACCGCGTAATTGGGGAGGACCCTTTTGAAAAAGGGTCTCTCCCCAAACCCCACCCCTAAAACTTTTATCTCTTTTTCGCCAT
>OMXI01000051.1:0-1483 GCA_900314975.1 uncultured Eubacteriales bacterium
GATACAGGGAGTGGCGGTGAAAGTTATCAAGGATCTGCTGTAAGAACAGGAGAAGAAATTGCAGACCAGTGACAACAGACGAAAGATGCCCAAGCTGAAATGTCCCCATTGCGGCGGACGGTGTGCAGACGTGGCAGATGCAAAACTGAAAAACAACAGCGTGCTGACAAAGACCGAAAGCGAACCTGCGGACTTTATGATAGAGTGCCCAAGATGCCATAAGCTGTTCGGACTGTACATCAAAATGCTGCACAGTGCGTGAGTAATGAAATTTAATAATATAAATCGGAATTTGTGAGGTGGTATAATGAATAAAATTAAGCTGACTTCACTTCCTTGTATATGTGCAGATGTTTTTTACGGTACTGAAATAATCAGACCGGGAGGAGAAGCATTGAATTTTGCTGCTCATGCCTCGCACTTTAAGGATATAGATGTTACGCTTCTTGGTGTTGTCGGAAAAGATAAATATGCAGAAGCGATAATGGATTCAATATCAAAGCTTGATATTGATAAAAATCATATACGCATTGATGAAAGGTATCAGACTGCAAATAATTTGACTTACCTTACAGAATCGGGCGATAGGTATTATAAAGATGATTCATGGAACGGAAAAATTCTCGATAACATCGTACTGAATTATAATGAAATCAAAATCTTATCAAGGTCCGATGTAGTCTTTGTCCATTTCTGGGCTTCGTGTTTTTCGCAAGTAGTTGAACTGAAGGAAACTCTTGGCTTTAAGCTTGCGGTAGATTTTGATGTATATAGAGATTTTGCAGATATGGAACGATTTGCTCCGCATGTTGATTTCTTTATGATAAGCGGCTCGGAAGAACTCCTGCCGAAGTTCAAAGAATTATCGAATAAATACCGTTGCCTGTTCAACGTGTCACTTGCAGAACGTGGAAGCGTTACATACTGTAATGGACAGGAATTCAAAGTTCAAGCTGTGAAAGTTGAACGCATAATTGACACGACCGGTTGTGGTGACAGCTATCACGCCGGATTTGTTTGCTCATATATGCTCGAAAATAATATTGAAAAAGCTATGAATGTCGGTTCCGAAATTGCAGCAGAAACCTTAAAACATTACGGTGGATTCTGAATAATCAGAAACACAACTTCTGATTTATCACAGCATTTGCTTGACGAGAGATGTACAAGCTGTTCGGACTGTACATCAAAGTGCTGCACAGTGCGTGAAGAAGAGATCGGGTAATACAAATCGGAATTTGACGAGGATATGATTTTGATGAAATTAGAAAATGCAGAATTGAAACATATCGAAAGAATCGTGGCTATATCAAAGGCTGCGTTTGATAGTGATATTAATGTTGGTGCTTCCGAAGCAGGTGGACCTCCTGATTATGATTCTATTCCCTGGCACATTCAGATGAAAAATGAAGGACATTTGCTACAGGCAGTTGTGGATAGAGAAATCGTTGGTGGTGCAATTCTATTTGTGGACAAAGACGGT
>OMXI01000051.1:1493-12801 GCA_900314975.1 uncultured Eubacteriales bacterium
TTGGAATGTAAGAACGAATGCTTTTTATACAAAGCTGGGTTACTGCGAAGTGAAACGAGATAAGGGGTTTGTTTACTACCAAAAAGAATTAGATTGACATATTTCTTATTTATCATATACAATATTTGAAAATATGAATAACAACTGTAGTCTAACCATCCACCCGGCTGTGAATTCGGGAACAATGGGTCGGGATCATTACAATATCAGAGCATTGCTCTGTGCGTATGATCCCGGCTCTTTTTGTTTTCATATATATTTTTTTGAGAGGAGAGATCAAATGGAAAATGTTCAGCCGCTGAATACCGTAGGCGGTGAGGATCTGCTGCAAATGCACCTTCCGCCGCAGCAGTTTATTGTTGAAGGTCTGCTGCCTGTCGGACTTGCAATGATAGTAGGTGCGACCAAAACAGGCAAATCGTTTCTGACTCTGCAGCTGTGCCTTGCTGTGTCACAGGGAGAACCGCTGTGGAATTACCCGACAAAGAAAGGCCATGTGCTGTATCTTGCTCTTGAAGATCCCTGGACAAGACTCCAGAAAAGAGTGCTGAGTATGAAAGGAACAGCAAGCAACTGTCTGCAGCTGTCTATCGACTCGGAGACTATCAACAAAGGTCTGATAGAGCAGATAGATGATTTTCTCAGGCAGTACCCCGATACTGTTCTTGTTGCCGTTGATACCTTTCAGCATATCAGGGATAACGAGATCAAGCGTGGAGTGAGTATCTATGCCCACGAGTATGAGGAGTTGATGGCTCTGCAAAGATATGCGCTCAAAAACAGGATAGTCATTCTGCTTGTCCACCATTCCAACAAAGCAAAGAACAGCGACCCATACGAAGCTGCATCAGGAACAATGGGCATCACCGCTGCACTTGATACCTATCTGTTCATAAGAAAATTGAAAAGATCGGATACCAAGGCGATGCTTCACATCAGCGGAAGAGATGTCGGAGAGAAAGAATTTGTTATCGAGAAAGATGACAGCGGACTGTGGAGAATGGTGCAGGGAGATGAGCAGCAGGAGGAGTTCAGCCGTACAGTTGTTGCTGTAGGTCTGTATCTGAACAATCACGTCTGGAAAGATGCAGGCGAAAGAAAGATGTACCGCACAACACCTGTGTGTCTTGTGGAGGATATGATCACAAGCGGTATAGAGCAGGCAAGAGACCTCAACCCTATGAACATCAAAAAGGATCTCAATGCAAATGCAGATCAGCTTGCCAAGCTCGGTATCCGCTTTGACGGGAGCTACCGAACAGGCAAAGAAAGATTTCTCACTTTCTATCCGATTGAAAAGAAGAAAGAATACTCTATCGTGGGTATTCCCAAGGGCATCCGTTTGCGCAGCGATGTCACCAATGACACTATGACACTTGAAAATACAGATATACAGAATGACACTTCAAGTGTCACTTGCGATTCACTTCCTATGGGTAGTAATCAAGTGTCACAAGTGTCACAACCGTCACAGGTTGATACTTATCGTATTGAAATGGATGACCCGATAGCCAGCCTGGCAAATGTCGCAGGATATTTATTCGATTACAAACGGTGCGGCATTCGTTCTTTTGAAGAATTCTGCCGCGATGAAGAATTGAAAGAACTCAAAAGCAAAGCGTTAGATGTCAGTCCAAACGAATTGAACTCTTCGCAGCTAAATCAAACTGAAAAGTTTGTTCTCTCGGGGAAGAACAAGGTGGATCTGTATCAGCGTTTCGGAAAATTGTTTGTACTCGCAGCACAGAGCAGTCATTAGTTTTTTTCTTTTGCAATAAAAATGTGAGATGATTCTCTCTCTTTCTTTTGCCCTGGCGACTGTTGGTCACTCCGGGGCAAGCATAGCGCTGTGGCACCCACCCGCAGTTTGCGGGCGCAGCCTTTGCACACAAGCGGGCGAACCCGCACCCCTTATTCTATCAGCGAAAGGAGAAAACTCATGGTGAGAAAACAGACCGAGCGAATGAATCTTCGTATGACTTCCGAGGAAAAGAAAATGATTTTTGAGAGAGTGATACAGGCAGGCTGTCCGTCCATCAACCGATTCGTTGTCAAGATGTGTTCGGAAGGGAAGATAGTTTCAAACGATGCACTCAGAGAGATAAACAAGGAGCTTCACTACCAGGGCAACAATCTTAACCAGCTCACAAGGCTGGCTCACCTCGGTGAGATAAAGGTCATCGACTTGTCAAAACTGCTTGCGACCTACGAAAAGCTGCTGGAAACAATCGCAAAGGAGAGTAAAAAAACATAGCTATCATTCAGAATATCCCCGAGAGCAAACAGACTCCCTCGGCGCAGGGCAGGCTCATAAGTTACTGCATCAGACCTGACAAGACACAGCTCAACGAGCAGGTCAAGCTGGTCAGCGGCCACAACTGCGTGCCCGAGCTTGCACAGAAATCTTTTCTTGCAACCCAGGCGCTCTATTCCGCAGAGCAGGAGATGAGACTCGGCAAGGGGAAGAACAACATAAGGTTTTATCAGTACGTCCAGTCGTTCAGCCCGAAGGACAACATCTCACCCGAGCAGGCGCACGACATCGGTATGCAGTTCGTCAAGGAGTTCTTTCCAAAGCACGAGGTGCTGGTGGCGACGCACCTTGACAACGGGCAGTACCACAATCATTTTGTTATCAATGCAACGAGTTTTGCAGACGGACAAAAGCTGCACATGAACAAGTTCACGCTTGCAAAGATGCGCCGGCTCAATGACGAGATATGCGCTGCTCACGGACTTAAAGTACTCGAGCCTTACGACCCAAGAAAGCCGAGCATCAACCTCGGGCAGAGAGAGTACCGAGCGCAGCAAAGGGGCAGCAGCTGGAAGTTTGAATTGCTGTATGAGATAACAGATCTGATGAAGACCTGCGGCAGCAGGAAAGAGTTTATCCACCGCCTGCGTGAAAAAGGCTACGATGTACGCTGGGAGGAGCAGCAAAAAACTATGACCTACACCTGTCCCAACGGGCGAAAGGTCAGGGACAACAAGCTTCACGATACAAGATTTTTAAAGGAGGCAATGCAGCGTGAGTTCAGAATCAGAGAACAATACCTTGAACAGATTGCTCGGCTCGCAAAAGCGGGCGGCGGAGGAAATTCAAGAGATACCGTACCGGCCGACAGTCTATGCGATACCCAAAGACCACTGGGAGCTGATGCTTTCACAGCTTGGGCAGCAGACAGAGTTTCAGGAAAAGCTGTACCAGGTAATGCGACGAATGCCAACAGCGCAGGGAATGACGAACTGCATCAGCTCCACTATGCAGGATTCGGAGCAGACGATAACCAGACAGAACTCGGAGGTGAAAGAGCTGCTCCAACAGGTTGGGAGGAGTCGAGAAGAATTTACTTCGAGGCTGTCATCGCAGCTGTCCGAGAGCAGACAAGAGATGCTCAAAACAATAGATACTCTGAACAAGAGACTGAGGATCTACTCAATAGCGGTGCTGTCAATATCGGTGGTGCTGTCGGTGCTGGTCTGGGTGCTGTTATCTCACTTGCTGAGATGAGCGAGAGCGATGATCCCGAGGAGATACGCAAACGCATAGAAGCACAGCTTGCAGGTCAGAACCTTGGGTTCATCATAGGCATTGTAATAGCTTTGCTGAAAGAGGACAAGCAGGAAAAGGCAGAGCAGCAAGAGCTTTTAATGAGCAAGAGCAAAGGGAGGAACAAGACGAGGAGCAGACAGACGAGATGCAGATGATGTAAGGGGAAAACAAAGATGAGATATGAGATGCTTTTCAGGCACCTGCCTGATATGCTTACAGTCCCGCAGGCAGCAAAAGAACTGCGGATAGGCAAGAACCAGGCATACGAACTCATAAGACAGGGAAAGCTCATGGCTATATCAGTCGGCAGAAAGCTGATAGTTCCAAAGACTGCGCTGATCGAGTTTTGTAAGCTTGATACAAATTATTTGTTGCTTTCGCCGAATCCGCCGAAGTACAGTAGACTTTCGGGAAAATAAGGAGTATAGTGTTGGCTGAAAGGAGGTACAATTTAAAACGATAAGTGAAATGAAAGGAGTATCAAATGCGTACAACAGGACATATGATCGAAAAACGAGGTAAGTGGTATGCAGTAATAAATCTTTATGATATCGACGGAAAGAGACACGAGAAATGGAAAAGCCTCGACCTTGAAGCAAAGAAAGGCTCCAAGACCGAGGCGACCTACCGTCTCAACCAGCTGCTTGCCAAGTACAATTCGGGTGAACTTTATCTGCATGAGGGAATGAGCAGAGCTGATATGGAACGGGAGAGGTTAGCTAATCTGAAAATAGGTGAATATCTTGACGAATGGCTTGAACTGCACAAAGGCAATGTGTCGGCTAACACTTATGAAAGCTATCGAATGTACATCGATCATCATATGAAACCGTTCTTTGACAAGCTGGGTATTGCGGTGAAAGAGCTGACAGGCGATGAGGTCAACGAATATTACGCTCATCTTCGTGCCGAAGGGCTCAAGGGAACGACATGCCAGCGTCATCATTCTCTGCTGCACATTGCGTTTAAATCTGCAATGAAACGCCGAGTGATACCGAGCAATCCTGTGGATCAGGCGGACAGACCAAAGGCTGTTCAGTTCATAGGTAACTATTACAATTCAGAGGAGATAAAGCAGCTGCTCGACTGCACAAAAGAGGACCCCTTGCATATGGTGCTGCTGATAACAGCGTATTACGGACTTCGGCGCAGCGAAGTGCTCGGGCTGAAATGGGATGCGATTGACTTTACAGAAAAGACTGTGAGCATTAAGCACAAGGTGCTTCAGGAGGGAAAGGAGGTTACAGGCTATGATTTTATGAAGACCAAGTCGTCATACAGAACACTCCCGCTTATCCCTATGGTTGAGCAGGCACTGATAGAAGAACATACTCGGCAGAAAGAGATGGAACGAGTATTCGGAAAGAGCTACAGCAAAAAGTATCTTGAGTACATCTGCGTTGATGCACTTGGTGAGCTGCTGAAACCGAATTATGTTACGGATCACTTTGCAGTGATACTCAAACAGAACGGGCTTCGGAAAATACGATTTCACGACCTTCGCCACAGCTGTGCATCGCTGCTGCTTGCTAACGGGGTGCAGATGAAACTGATACAGGAGTGGCTCGGTCATTCTGACATTTCAACAACGAGCAATATCTACACTCATGTTGACAGCGAGAGCAAGAAGATGTCCGCAAGGGCGATCGAGCTGGCGTTAGCTGAAAACGAGCCGGGGAAGGAGGGAGCATAGACTATACTATATAAAAGCTCATAAAAGCCCATACCATAAGAATGAGAATGGGTACGAATAAACGGCAACTGTAAGAAGATGTAAAAATTCTCGCAGTTTTCTCGCAAAAAAAGCGAAAATAGTGTACGAATTTTTGGACTTGTGTAAAATAGACAAAACAAAACCGCCTTCTGCATAGCTTGCAAAAGGCGAGAATATGCGGCTTACACCGCTTGTTGGCGCAGATGGAGAGATTTGAACTCTCGCGACGGTATTGCCGTCCTACCGCATTTCGAGTGCGGACCCTTCAGCCACTTGGGTACATCTGCATATTAAGTTGAGTTTGGAAATTTGCGAGAAATCTGCGAGACGCAACCCAAGAAATCAAAACTTGTGGTCAGCTGAAACCGCTTTAAAACAGGGCTTTGGTCACCTTGACAGTGATAAAACCGACTATGTTTCGAGTGCGGACCCTTCAGCCACTTGGGTACATCTGCATTATGACCTTAATATTATAGCACATCCCAAACAAAAAATCAAGCCCTTTTGCCGAATTCTTTTCATTCTCTTGACAAAGAGCAAATATTGTGCTATCGTATCAGTAGTGAAAACGCTAAAGATAGGGGAGTATCATTATGACATCGATTTATTCGCGAAACGCATTTTATTACGAAACTGACCGAATGGATATAGTCCACCACTCAAATTATGTCCGCTGGCTTGAAGAAGCAAGAGTCGATATGATGGAGCAAATGGGCTTTCCCTTTGCAAAGCTCGAAGGCATGGGTATAGTCGTGCCCGTTTTGTCGGTCGAAACGCACTATAAATACCCTGTAAAGTTTGGCGACAGATTTGAGGTTGAGTGCAGGCTTACCGAGTTCAACGGCTGTAAATTTTCACTTGAGTACGAGGTAAGAAACGTAACGCAGGGTACGCTCTCGCTTACCGCAAGCACCTCGCATTGCTTTACCACTCCCGATTTAAGACCCGTAAGGCTCAAAAAGGTTTGCCCCGAACTTTACGAACTGTATCTGAAATATTTGCAGGATTAAAAAATCAAGCGGCTGTTGCAGTATTTGCAGCAGCCGTTTTTATCAGCATTTGAGAAACTTTTGAATGTTCTGCCTAACCTGCCGCCTGTCACTCAGATTCAGACTTCTTATCATCTTTCTCACAGGCAGAATGTTCGTCGGAGTAACAGACAAGCCGTCAACGTGCAGGTCGAGAAATACCTCAGTAAAGGTCAGATCAGCACCGAACTCACCGCAGATGTACGCTTTGATTCCGTGAGCGTGAGCGTTATCGCATACCGTTTTTATCATACGCAGAACGCAGATGTGGTCAGCAGGGCAGACCTTTTCAAAGTTCGGGTTGTGGCGGTAAATCGCATTAGAATACTGTTCAAGGTCATTTGTACCTATTGCGAAAAAGTCGACCTGTTCAGCCAGAAGGTCGCTGAGCATTACAGCCGCGGGAGTCTCCACAAGTATGCCAAGCGGAATGTTCTCCTTAAATGCCTTGCCGTCACGTATAAGCTCTGCCTTTACCTCGTTGATTATCTCTTTTATCTTAACGATTTCCTCAACGTCGATTATCAGTGGGAAGAGTATGCGCAGGTCTCCGTATACCGATGCTCTGAACAGCGCTCTTAACTGCGTCTTGAAAATATCGGGGCGCGACAGACAAACTCTTATCGAACGAAAGCCCAAAGCAGGGTTTTTCTCGCTTTCAAGCCCGAAATATTCAAGCTCGCTGTCTGCACCGATGTCCATAGTCCTTATTACAACAGGTTTGCCCTGCAGCTCGGTAAGCACACGGCGATAGTTGTAAAACTGCACCTCTTCATCGGGAAAATCTTCTTTTCCGTTGTACAGATACTCGCTTCTTAAAAGCCCTATGCCGCCGCAGTCGTTTGTCTTGGCACTCTCTATGTCCGTAAGGTCGCAGATGTTTGCAAGCACATCAATCTCTCTGCCGTCGCGTGTTATGTTCTTGCGCCCGCGCAGACGTGTCAGCAGCTCGCGCTTTCTGCCCTCGACCGCTTCCTTGTGGTCGAGCAGCTTTGATGTCTCGTTGTCAGGCTCAATGTACATTATGCCGCTGTAGCTGTCAACGATACAGTATTTTCCTTCAAGGTTTTCCTTCAGCTCGTCACCCATACCGATAACGCACGGAATGCCTCTTGTCCTTGCAAGAATCGCCGTGTGAGAGTTAGCCGAACCGTAAGATGTGCATATCGCAGCGACCTTTGATTTGTCAAGCATAATCGTCTCACTGGGCAAAAAGTCGTCAGCACATACAATTGACATCTCATCGAGCTTGAAGACCTTTTCGTCGCGGTTTTGAATGTGGCGCAAAAGCCTTGCCGAAACGTCTCTGATGTCGGCAATACGTTCGCTGATATATTCCGACTCGCTGCTCATATCGCTCATCATCTTGCTGAAAACCTTTACCGTGCGCACCACCGCAAATTCAGCGTTGCAATGCTCGTTAAGTATCAGCTTTTCCATGGAGCTTACGTACTGGTTGTCGTCGAGTATCATCTGATGTATCTGAAAGATCTGCGCCTCGTCCTCGCCGACTTCCTCAACAGCCTGTGCGTAAAGGTTTTTAAGTTCCTCAACGACCTCGTTGCGTGCGTATGCAAAGCGGCGCAGCTCACGCAGCGTGTCAACAACTCTCGCCTTGCTTATAACAACTTCGTCACGGTGAAAGAATTTGAGAACACCTCTGCCTATTCCACCGTAAACAGCGTTACCCATAAGTTTCTGCATAATGTCACCTCCTCGGGACTTGTACTTCCTGTTTGATTACATTATATCACTTTCAACGAAAATGAAAAGTTTTTTACAACTTTGTTTACTGAAATTTAACATTTGTTCACATATTGCGCTCTGCCACTTGCAATAATGAACAGAATGTGTTATCATTTATCTGTAAGAGAGGGGAGACTGCTTATGAATTATAAAGTAATTGATATCAATGATTATTACCGCAAGGACATCTTCAGGCATTTTTCAGATGACTGCAAGTGCTCGTTCGCCGTTACCGCGAGGGTAGATGTCACCGAGCTTAAAGCCTTTTCAAAGCGCACAGAAACAAGCTTTTACCTTAACTTTCTCTATGTGCTGACCAAGGCGCTTAATTCGCGTGATGACTACCGCTTTTTCTGGGATTATCCCACGCAGCAAATGCGCCTGTATGATAAGATAAACCCGCGCCAGTATGTTTTTCACGAGGATACCGAGACTATCACCGTCGTATACAGCGAGTTTTTCGACGATTATAACACCTTTTACTCTGCCGCAAAGGCAGACCTTGACAAAACCAAAGCCACACGCGACTACGGTCTTGACGAGACAGCACACCCAAACTGGTTTGATGCATCTAGCCTGCCGTGGCTGTCCTTTGACTCAATGACTGTAGAGCTGCCCGACGGCTATTTGTACTTCAACCCCATAGTCAACTGGGGCAAGTTCCGCGAGGAAAACGCAAGACTTATGATGCCCGTTGCGATACGGCTCAATCACGCATCAGCAGACGGCTTTCTTGCCGCGCTGTTCTACAAAACGCTTGAAAAAGAGATAGCCGCATTATGTGCGCAGTAAGGAGTACATATGCTTACAGATATTTTTGAAAAAGATATAAACCTTGAAGCACCTCGCTTGAAGCTGCGCCCGATCACACAAGACGATGCGCAGGATATCTTTGAGATATTCTCCGATAAGCAGGTGATGAAATACTACGACCTGCTGCCGTTTGAAACCCTTGACCGCGCAAAGCAGCAGGCAGACTTTTTTGCAAAGGGCTTTGAGAAAAAGCAGATGATTCGCTGGGGAGTAGAGCTGAAAGAAAGTGGCAAGCTTATCGGCACCTGCGGATTTTTCGCCTTCAACGAGGACGCTCTTAAAGCCGAACTCGGCTACGAGCTTGGCAGTGCCTATCAGGGCAAAGGCTATATGTCCGAGGCATTAAGCGCAGCCCTTGCGTTTTTGTTTCGTGAAAGCAGCATCAACAGAGTAGAGGCATTTATCGAGCCGCCAAATACCGCCTCACAAAAGCTCGCACAAAAGCTCGGCTTTACCAAAGAGGGAACTCTGCGGCAATACGAGCGCTGCCGTGGGGAGCTTATCGACATCTGCGTGTACGGTCTGCTGCGCAGCGACAGAGAATAACAGCAAAAAAAGACGACGCTTTTGAAAACGTCGTCTTTAATATTGTCTTGATAGCTATTAAAGCTGCGGACCTGCTGGAACAAGTGCCTTACCGGCCTCGTTGCCCTCATACTTTGCAAAGTTCTTGATGAATCTTGAAGCAAGGTCTTTAGCCTTTTCTTCCCACTCCGAAGCGTTTGCGTATGTATCTCTTGGGTCAAGGATAGCAGGGTCAACACCTGGAAGCTCGGTAGGAACTTCAAAATCAAAGTAAGGAATCTTCTTTGTAGGAGCCTTGAGAACGTCACCGTTGAGGATAGCGTCAATGATTCCACGGGTATCCTTGATGGAGATTCTCTTGCCTGTGCCGTTCCAGCCTGTGTTTACCAGGTAAGCCTTTGCACCGCTCTTTTCCATTCTCTTAACCAGCTCTTCTGCATACTTTGTAGGATGCAGCTCCAGAAATGCCTGACCGAAGCAAGCGGAGAATGTAGGTGTAGGCTCTGTGATTCCGCGCTCTGTACCAGCGAGCTTTGCGGTAAAGCCTGAAAGGAAGTAGTACTTTGTTTGCTCAGGTGTGAGTATAGAAACAGGAGGAAGTACGCCGAATGCGTCTGCCGAAAGGAAGATTACGTTGTCAGCAGCAGGACCTGCGGAAACGCCGTTTACCTCTGATGCAATGTTGTTGATGTGTTCGATAGGATAAGAAACACGAGTGTTCTCTGTTACAGACTTGTCATCAAAATCTATCTTGCCGCTTGCATCAACAGTTACGTTCTCAAGCAGAGCATCTCTCTTGATAGCATTGTAGATGTCAGGCTCTGATTCCTTGTCAAGACCGATAACCTTTGCATAGCAGCCACCCTCAAAGTTGAATACGCCGTTGTCGTCCCAACCGTGCTCATCGTCACCGATAAGTCTTCTCTTTGGGTCTGTGGAAAGAGTTGTCTTACCTGTACCCGAAAGACCGAAGAAGATAGCAGTGTGCTCACCGTTCATGTCTGTGTTAGCGGAGCAGTGCATCGAAGCGATGCCCTTGAGAGGCAGATAGTAGTTCATCATCGAGAACATACCCTTCTTCATCTCTCCGCCGTACCAGGTGTTGATTATAACTTGCTCACGGCTTGTGATGTTGAATACAACAGCAGTCTCTGAATTAAGACCGAGCTCCTTGTAGTTCTCTACCTTTGCCTTTGAAGCGTTATAAACTACGAAATCAGGCTCAAAGTTCTCAAGCTCTTCAGCAGTTGGCTTGATGAACATATTCTCAATAAAGTGAGCCTGCCAAGCAACCTCAACGATAAAACGAACAGCCATTCTCGTGTCCTTGTTAGCGCCGCAGAAAGCATCAACAACGAAAAGTCTCTTGTTGCAAAGCTCTTCAACAGCGATTTTCTTGACAGCGTCCCAGGTCTCCTTGGAAGCAACGTGGTTGTCGTTCTTGTACTCATCGGTAGTCCACCAAACAGTGTCCTTTGAGTTTTCGTCCATTACGATGAACTTGTCTTTAGGAGAACGACCTGTGTAGATACCTGTCATAACGTTGACAGCACCAAGCTCTGTCTCCTGTCCAACCTCGAAGCCTTCAAGACCTGCCTTGGTCTCTTCCTTGTAAAGCTCCTCATAGGAAGGGTTGCGTACGATCTCAACAGAACCTGTGATGCCGTACTTTGTAAGATCAAGATTTGCCATTTTATTTTCCTCCTGTAAAAAATTATTTATGTGATTATGTTTCCCAGCAATGCGCAGGGTTAAATTTTCGCACACATATCATTATAATATAAAAACCTTTCAATGTCAATAATAAAAGATGAATTTTTTGGTTAGAAATGTAGGTTTACAATAGATGTGAGACAAAATTAAGAAAAAAAGATAGCGAACCAGCATGAACCTGTGTTACAGTTAAGTTGCGACACAAAAAGCAACAGG
>OMXI01000049.1 GCA_900314975.1 uncultured Eubacteriales bacterium
TTTTGCAATTATATTATACCACAAAAAGAAGAGCTTTGCACTACCTTTTCGGTGTGCGAAGCTCTCTTTTTTGCTCTAGGGCTGCAACAGCCCCTTTGTTTTTTTATTCAAGACTCATAAGCTCAAATCTGCCGCCGTCAAATATGATGTAGCTGTGTGCCGAGTTTTCTTTCGGTATCGCCACCGAGCCGCAGTTGACGTATGTGAAATCTCCGCAGTCCTTTATCATCGGAACGTGCGTGTGTCCGCAAAGCAGATACTCGCCCTTTGAAAGCGGAGGCGGTTCATCGGGCGAAAACGTATGCCCGTGCGTGAGAAACATCTTGCACCCGTCTGCGTATATCCAGCAGTAAGACGCAAGAATAGGGAAGTCAAGCACCATCTGGTCGACCTGCGTATCGCAGTTTCCCTGCACGCACAAAATGCGCTGTTTAAGCGGGTTAAGCATTTGTATGACCTGCTTTGGTGCATAGTCTTTCGGCAGGTCGTTGCGCGGACCGTGGTACAGTATATCTCCCAGCAGCACCAGCTTTTCAGCGCCGCTTTTTTCAAATGCGTCAAGCATTTTTGCGCACCAGTAAGCCGAGCCGTGAATGTCAGAGGCGATAAACAGTTTCATATCAGCTTTCCTGCGCTTTCTTCAAAAGCTCGTTGTAGTGCGGCTTTACAGCGTTGTAGTACTCGCAGCCCTTTTTCATCTGGAACTGCTTGACCATGCTTATGTAAAAATCCTTCTTGCTTGCCGTGCCCTCAATGCATCTGCGCACAAGCTCGATATCATTTGCATCGCACACTCCTGATAAAAGCTCTGTCAGCCTGTCCTGTGCAGGCGTATCTTCTGCTGCCGCTGCATTGACAGCCGTGTCAGCCTGCGGTGGATTTATCTGCGCGTATTTCTTTTTCATCTCTGCAAATCTCGGCTTTATCGCCGTGTAGATAAGCGTACCCTTTTGCTTGTATTTTTGCAAAAGCAGATTGTGAAATTCCTCAAGTGTCTGCGCGCTTATAAACAAATCTCTGACTTTCTTGTGGTCAGCAGACTGCTTTGACTTTGTCACCAGTTTTTTGAAAGCAACGTTAAAGTCGTTTTCCTTCTTTGCAGCCTCTTTCTGCGGGTTTTTAGCCTGCTTCGGTTTGGACTCAGCACTTGACTTTGCCTCTTTTTTTGCCTTGGACTGCACTTGTGATTTTTCTTGGGTTTCGCTTTCATCACTTGGAACTTCCTCTGCTGTCTGCGCTTGTTCAGGTGCTTCAGTATTCTCCTGTTCGCTCTCACCGACAGCTTCCTGTTCGTCCGTTTCAGCCTGCACATCAAGCTCTGCAATCGTCTCGTCGAGCTTTTCCTGTTCTATCGTGTCACGCTTTTCCTCATATTCGATAGCCGCCTGTATAGTCTTTGTCCTGTAAACAAGCGTCTTTGGCGCGTCGATATACTTGCCGCCCCAGAACGAGTGCAGAAAATCAAAGCCCTTGTCGTTGCTGATGACAAAAATGTGCGTGTATATCTCCTTTGCCACCATAAAGCCAAGCAGCGTGGAAAGCTGGAAATCAAGCGCATTCTTTCCGCCGACACAAACCTTGAAGTACTCAATATCCGCCTTTGACGACAGCACCTTCTGATGCATCTCAAAGCTCAGCGTATCCGAGTTCTCGCTGAAAAAGATTATAACATTGTCCGTTTCTGAGAGCTTGTCAATACCCTCAAGCCCCTTTGATTTCACATTTTCAAAATCTACCAGATAAATTTTCAACTTATGCTCTTTCCTTTCACTTTTTCATCGTGTATCTCTCCTGAACTTTATCCATACAAACATAAACAGTACGATAAAGCCGCCGAAGAACAAGCCGATCGTAACATATATTCTTGTCGAGCTCATCTTTTTTGCCTTTGGCGCGTCCTCTTTCTCTACAAGCTCTTCAAAGCTGTATTTCTGCGTCTTTATCTGTTTGTCAACAAGCTCTGCGATCTGCTTGTGACCCTCTGCGCTGGGGTGTATGTCGAACTTTTCAATGTTGGTGTATTCAAGACTCTTGCCCTTGAAACCCTCGTAAACATCGCATACAAGGTATCTGTCACTGCCGTCCGAACCTTTTGCACCCTGTGTGATAATGCTGTTAAGCTCCTTTATCTTGCCGCCCATCATATCAGCAACAGCCTTAATGCTCTTTTTCTCTTCAAGCGGGTCATACACCGTCTGAAAAACGATAACCGCCTGTGTCTTTGAGCGTATATTGGTTATTATACGGTCAAGATTGCTCTTGAAAGTTTCAAGGTTTGAGCTTATCTTGTCAAGCTTTTCGTTTATCTTGGCAAGCACCGACGGCTTTGCAAGGGTGAGGGTGTTGAAATTCTTGATGTCCTCCTCTGATTTAAGCCCAAGGTCCTCTGAAAGAAACTCCAGCGCAGGACCCATTATGTCATTTCCGCCGATAGAGATAACTACAGCGTTGCTGCCGAAAATATAATTGTCAAGGTTTCCTGTCTCCAGCTTTTCAAGCAGCTGCGCCGAGGTATCGCCCGAAACTGCTGCATTTATCATTATAGCCTCGCATTTGTTTCCTATCTCTTTTTTGTATCTTTCTCCAAGAATAGATGCATAGCAGTCTTTAGGCGAACCGCCGTTATCCGAATAACCTTCAAGACCGTAGCCTGCCGCTATCGAGTCACCAAGAAAGACGATCTTCTGCGGTGCAGGTATTTTCGTTTTAACGACCTGTGTTGTTTCTGCAAAGCAGGGCAAAGAGCAGCTAACTGCTATAACACAGACCAGTACAAATGAAATCATTCTTTTAACCATAGCTTTTCTCCCATAAAGTTTCGGTTTGTTCTATCATATACCTTTATTATAACATAAATATAATATATCTTCAAGCGTTTTGACAAAATTCTTGAAATAGCTGAAGATATGTGTTATAATATTCGTAAATCAGTACAGGGAGGTCGTAATTATGAATTCGGTTCTGGAGGAATTTCTTGAGCAGGAGGTCACCGACGCAACCTACGAGGACCTTTTCAATTTTGTAAGCTCGCGCCACGTCTGCCGCGGTACGTTTGAATGTCTTAACCACGTGCTTATGAAGGTATCATCATCGCAGCTTATAATCTTCAAGAACTTTGTCGGCGTTGAGAACACCAAAGCGCAGGACGCAGTACTCGTTGCAAAGGAGTATCTGCTGATGAAGATAAACAGCAAGGCATACAAGATGAATTTTGATAAAATAAAGAGCGTGCTTGACAACTAAAATTTTGGAGTGCAACTATGGGAACACCTTTAGCAGAAACAATAAGACCGTCCACGCTTGACGAGGTGGTCGGACAAAAGCACCTTATCGGCGAAAACAAACCCCTGCGGCGAATAATCGAAAGCAAGAGCATACCCAATATGATATTTTACGGACCGTCTGGCGTAGGCAAAACAACTATCGCAAGGCTTATCGCCAAAAGCACGGATATGACCCTGCATAAGCTCAACGGCACGTCAGCATCTATCTCGGACATCAAGGACATAATCGCCGAAACACAGATGTTCGGTGGGCTGGGCGGCATACTGCTGTACCTTGACGAGATACAGTACCTCAACAAAAAGCAGCAGCAGTCGCTCTTGGAGTTTATCGAGGACGGGCGCATAACCCTTATCGCCTCAACGACGGAAAACCCGTATTTTTATGTGTATAACGCTATCATCAGCCGCTGTACGATGTTTGAGTTCAAGCCTGTCGAGCCCGGCGATATCAGCGCGGCTGTCAGACGTGCGTTTCAGTTTATGGCGCAGCAGTTCGGCAGAAAGCTGTCGCTTGAAAACGGCGTGGTAGAGCATATTTCAAGCGGCTGCGGCGGCGATGTGCGCAAGGCGATGAACACAGTCGAGCTTTGCTGTATCAGCGCCGATAACGACAGCGAGAGCCTAACTGTGCGTATGGAGCTTGTCCGTCAGCTGACACAGCGCAGTAACATGCGCTATGACCGCGAGGGCGACGAGCATTACGATATACTTTCCGCACTGCAAAAGTCGATAAGAGGCTCTGACCCCGATGCCGCCGTGCATTATGCCGCAAGGCTGTGCGAGGCAGGGGATATAATCTCATTGAGCCGAAGACTGCTTGTTATCGCAAGCGAGGACGTCGGGCTTGCCTATCCAATGGCAGTTCCTATCGTGAAAGCTTGCGTTGACAGCGCTATGCAGCTCGGTCTGCCTGAAGCAAGGATACCGCTTGGCGAGGCTGCGGTGCTGCTTGCCACCGCACCAAAGTCCAACAGCGCGTATATGGCTATGGACAGCGCCCTTGCCGATATACGAAAGGGTGAGGCGGCGACTATCCCGCGCAACCTGCAAAATAAGCACTTTGACGGTGACGACGCAGCGGTCAAGGGTCAGCACTACCTCTACCCGCACGATTATCCTGACCATTGGGTAAAGCAGCAGTATCTTCCCGACAATCTCATCGGCAGGCACTACTACGAGTACGGCGATAATAAGGCAGAGCAGACCGCCAAAGCGTACTGGGATAAGATAAAGAAATAGTTACGATTTGTAACCTTTATCGCACAAAAACTTTGCGAATTATTGTAACTATTTGTTACTATTGAATAAAAAGTCGAATATAATCAATGCATTAAGCCACAGTCGTATGACCGTGGCTGTTTTTTTTATGCAAACTCCGTGCTGATAAGCTTTTGCGCATCGGGAGTGGAGTACACCCAGCTTTTTATCCGTCCCGAAGTTATAAAATAGTTGTTCTTTGCAGGGAACGACGGCGAATCAAACACATCAACGATTATCAGCTTGACCTTCATCTTTTCGGGGATAAGCGCCTTTATATAAACGCTTGCCGCCTGTCCCTCGCGCACGTTGTCCTGCGGCTCTGCCAGCCCCGCAAGATTTGGCGCAAGCTCGATAAATACACCGTAAGGCTCTACCGAGCGCACTATTCCGCCGACTGTTTCACCCGCGCTGAACAATGCCGCGTTCTGCTCCCACGTGCCCAGAAGCTCCTTGTGTGAAAGCGTTATCCGCCCGCCCGAAATGTCCTTGACAACAGCAAAAATGTCCTGTCCGTTAAAAAATCTGTCACCGGGGTGTGATATGCGTGAAACTGAAATAGCGTCGATAGGTATCAGCGAAACGATACCGCAGCCAATGTCTGCAAAGCAGCCAAAAGGCTCTAAATGCGTCACTTTCGCGGGTATCACATCACCGCAGCAAAGCTTGCTTATGTACTCGTTCATGCACTCGATCTGCGCCTGCCTGCGCGAAAGTACGCACACCGTACCCTCACCGCTGCGGCGGATCTCCATCACCTTAAAGCATACCGTCTTATTCACGCGCGACAGCAGTGCAATGTCTCTTGTAACTCCTTCCTCAATGCCTATCGCACCCTCACAGCGCGGTATGATGCCTACCCCGAAAGGCAGCTCGACCTGCAAATCATGCTCGGGAGTGCACCTTACAGCGTGTCCCTCAAGGGTGATGCCTTGCTCAAAAGCCTCCTGCATCGCTGCCTCGCTTTGAAGATAATACTTGTTGGCAGAGCTGTTGAAAAGCTTGCCTTCAGGCAAAAATTCTTTCATATCAAGCCTCTTTTCCCACTAAAAAAGTGATTTTAAAATGTAAACTTTCTTTTAACACGCATTACTCTGCATCTGTTAGCACCTGTATGCACAAATCGCCGTATCTGCGCCTGATTCTTGTTATATTTAAGTCTATGCAGCTGTACGTTTTTTTATTCAAAGTCCGAAAAAATTCTCTGTTAGCAGTTAAAATATGGTAAAAAGCTTGACAAGTAAAAACAAATGTGTTACAATGACTACATTGTTTGTAATCAATTTGTAATTTTCGCATACTTATGATTACAAATCAGCTAAAAGAAACACAACGTAATTATTTAATGGAAACTGCAAAAGTCCTGTTTCCAAAGAAGAAAGGGTGTGAATCTTCGGCAGCTTATAGAAACGTGGTTAGAGCTGCTGATATTTTATTTATGGTCACAGAAAATTTATCCAGGAAACTTGTATCAAGATGTGCAGCTGCAGCAATGGCGCTTATAATTACTATCGCAGGCATGGGAGCATCTTCGGCAGGTACATCAGATTCTGCTGTTGCGGCGCAGGAGGTTCAGACATCTGCGGTTGAAACAACAACCACACAGCAGACCGTCGCATACAGTATGTCGACATACAAGGCTTCCCAGGGTGCATATTCAGGCTCAGCGTACAGCAGTGCTGTTACAAAGGCAACAACATCTGCAACAACTGCGGCAGCTACGTCCGCAACAAGCGCTGCAGCCACAACAACAAAGGCAGCAACTACAACAAAGAGCGCAGTTAAAACTACCACAGCCGCAAAGCAGCAGGTTTACACCGCGGCTGCTACAACAAAACCTGTCGTAACGACTGCTCCTGTAACAACTACCGCGCCGAACCCCAACGCAGGCGCTGCTACAACAGGTAAAGCTCCTGTTATGATCGCAGAGCAGACAATTGATACGGACTATACACATCCGTGGAATAAGCAGACTAATCAGATCATAGTTCACTGGAACGCATTCAGCGGTGCAAAGAAGTATATGCTGTTTATTTACGGCGGCAAGTTCACCAAGTGGACAGAGATCGCAACTACCGATTCACTTCAGTATACTGTTGCAGGTCTTGCAAGAGATACCGCATATTCATTCGCAGTCAAGGGCGTTGACGAGGAGGGCAAGTCCTCTGACCTGTCTGCACCCGTAGTTATCAAAACTGCAAGAATGGATTACAGCGCGGCAGGCTGGCAGGCAATGTGCCGTATCGTCTATCACGAGGTAGGCGGCGCAGCAGGCGCTTTCTGGGATAAACCTATCGTTTATGTTGCAGACTGCGTTGCAAACCAGTACGTTTGCGCAAAGTATACAAACCAGGGTTCGTGGCCGAAGTACTATGCAAGATACTCAAATATCGAGAGCATAATCTATACCAGCGGCGGATTTGCATCAAGCGCAACTCTCTCTGCACGCGGAGCAAATTACGCCAACGTAAGTGCGAGAGTTAAGCTGGCAGTCTGGGGTGCAGTTTACGGCGTTACAGCTTATAATGGCATCGTTAATGACTATAACATCTTCTTCTGGAACAGCTCATACTCCCAGCCAAGCAGTGCAAAGCTCGGATATTCGTTCAAGACTCCGTTCGGAAACTACGTTAATATCTGGAGACAGTACTGGGGATAAAAAATACAGAGTTCGGTTTTCGCCGAACTCTTTTTTATTGCTTGACAGTTTTTTGAATGTGTGATATAATTACAATGCTGTCCGATAAAGGCAGTTTGTGGGTGTGTGTGGACATACTTGCTTCGCAAGCAGGGCAGACACGTTAGATTTAGGTAGCGTTACAACAGTGGTACTTTTCCGGATTATTCCAATAGGCTGAAAATCAAAAATCGAATAATATGCGGGTGTGGTGAAATTGGCATACACGGCAGTTTTAGGTGCTGCTTCCGAGAGGAGTGCAGGTTCAAGTCCTGTCACCCGCATTGAATTATAGCCTTGCAAATGGCGTAAATGCGCTGCTTGTGAGGCTTTTGTTTTTATTCTTTTGTGCGTGTGGTACTATCATGGCACTATTCATAATTTTTTAACAACCATAAAAAAGGGAGCAGTTTTATTTCTGCTCCCGATTTTTTTGCGTTTCTCTTGCGTTTTTTTATCGCGCTGCGCTTGCGCTGATGGGCTTTATATCTGTGAGTAGTGCGTCCGCAACACTATTGAGCGCCTGGGCTTGATGGTCTTGAAATCCTTGACAGTAGATGTCTAATGTTGTGGATGCCTGCGAGTGTCCTAACAAGAGTTGAACACTTTTTACGTCTGCGCCGTTTGCTATCAGCATACTTGCGTTCAGGTGTCTGAATGAGTGCACATTGACTTTCGGCAGGTTATTTCTTTCGCAGGTCTTTCGCAGCCAGTTGAGCGGAGTAGAGCCGCCCATTTGTCCGCCCTTATCCGTAGTAAAAAGTCTGTTAGTGTTTATCCATTGGTCACCGAGTGCAAGGCGCATAGATAGTTGTTCGTTTTGCAATTGCCGTATAGTTTGAAATACGAATGACGGCAGCGGCAGAGCTCTCCGTGATTTGACAGTTTTCGGCTCGGTGTCATAGAATCCTCTTTGTTTTGAGTAGTGAGTTGTTCGTCTGATGTGGATAAGTCCGTTTTCAAAGTCAATATCTTCACGCTCAAGTCCGAGTATCTCACCGCGACGGAGTCCGCCGAAAAGAGCGAGATAGAAAAAAGCGCGGTATTTTATCGGTGTGTCGGGACGGTTGAGTATTTCAACGAATTGTTGAGCCTGTGCACGAGTCATCATGTTGAGGTCTTTATGTGGTATGCTCGGCATAATGCAGTTCTTGCACGGATTCTCTTTTATCATCCTTAGGCGGCAGCCGTAATCAAACACGGAGCTCACAAGCGACACATAGTTCTTGACGGTTTTCGGGGAGAGTCGCTTATCGCTTTTGACAGTTCTAAACATAGCGCCGTATTTAGCGCCCAGGGCGGCAGCTATCTTTTCAGCATTTGCTTTTTTGGTCTTATTGCCGTCTATAATGCTCTTTATTGTCTGCGGTGAGACGTCTGCAAGCCGTGCTAGCTCACATTGTTTTATCTTGCGTTCATTTAGTATTGCTTTCAAGTTACCTGTGAATAGTGCAGTAGATTCACTATCTACGCGCTCACGTTCAAGCCATGATATAAATTCGTCTATCGTCTCCGGGGTAATTTTGTCAATTCTGATGTGTCCGATCTTATCATATACACGTCCACAGAAACCGCGATAAAGGTCAATCGTAGATGCCTTGAGTTTTCGACTTGCAAAGTTTTCAAACCAGCGTTCACAGAGAGCTTGAAATTTAACTGTGTTGACAGCTTTTGAACCGCCCTTGCATTCATCTTCAAACTCACGCGCAGCCTTTTCAAGAGCCTTGTGCTTTTGCAGTTCGGTCATTTTAGGCGATGGCAGCCATGTGTGTGATTGGGTTTTCTTTCTGCCGTCTGGGGTATATCCGTTGCTGACACGGATACGGGCTTTTATCAGTTCGTTGTTTTCGTTATATGTCTTTTCGATATATGGCATTAATCTTCACCTGCTTTCAGTCGCTTTGTGTTAATCATCATGTTGAGAGTTTAGTTTGTCAAGCACTGGCTGAACGCTCCTATTTAAGTTGTTAGAAAAATTGTTTTTGATTGCGTCATAGCATTCTTTTTTTATAGTTCTATAATCATAAAGCGCAGATATTGCTGACAGAATATCATAAATAGCAACTCTGCTCATATCACAACTTGCGTTCAAATCAAAGAACAACTCAGGCGGGTCGACAACATCTTCAGGATGTTCAACGATATAACGGCTTGAGAACGCTAAAGTTATGGTGTCTTCTACAAGATCCTGAAAAATGTTTTGTTCGAGCATCATACTAAAGAAACGACTGCGATTACCAGTGTGGCGATTGGCGAGCTTCTCCATATTGTCCGGGGTAGTAGTAAACTCATGCAGCATTTCAAGAGCCTTTTCTGAGAGTCCTGTATATTTACAAATAGCTTGAATATTTGCGTCAGTAGTTGGTTCTTTTGTCAGCCCGAGTATATAATCGGTAGAGCACTCAAGCTCTTTTGCAAGTGCGAGCACTCTTTTAGAGTTTGGGATTTTATGAATGTAATTTTCGGAGTGTGAGCACCATGCGGAGAGGTCAACGGGGTTAACACCTATTTTTTTTGCTAAGTCCTTACGCTTCAGTCCGAGTTGATCAATTCGTTTGTTCAGATTCTCTGCCATTGCTTGTTTTACGCTCAATTCGAGCCCGTTTTCTTTGCTATGTTCTGTCATAAAAAGCACCTACTTAACATATAGTCTAATTTTTTTGTGGAGTTAGAAAAAACTATTGACAGCAGTATCTTCATGCTGTATACTTGGGATAGTGATAGTTCTAAGTTCTAATATAAAGATAGCATATAATCTATGTTTTGTCAACCACTATCACAACAAAATTTGAAAAGAAAAGAGGTGAGACACATGGCAAACGCTGAATTTAAAAGCCTGCTGCACTCAGAAAAAATATTTTACTGGGAGCTTGCCGATGCGCTGGGAGTTTGCGAGAACACCATCGTCCGCAGGCTGCGCAAAGAGCTTTCAGAGCAGGACAAAGCCGAGTTCTCAAGAGCTATCGAGAGAATTAAGGCAAAAAGAAAAACCGCCTAAACGTTGGCGCGTTCAGACGGTGTGCAGGTGCAAGCCCTGCGGAGAATTTAGAACAGAACACAACAAGTGCGTCCTTGTGAGTATTATAACACATATCTTATAGGGACGCAAGAGAAAGAGAGGATTTTTAATGATAAACCATAAAAACACGCTGCCGAGGATGCGGACGCTCCCACAAGCAGCGCAAGAGCTCGGCGTCCCGTTGTTCGCCTTGCGTAATTGGGTCAAGGGTGGACAGCTGCCTGCGGTCTATGCAGGTCGCAAAGCGTTCATTGACCTGGATAATCTTATTTCATTTCTGAGAGGTGAGCAGAGCGATGAGCATTGACGAAAAACTTTATAACCTTTTGTCCGACGGCGCAGAGAATGCAATATCAGCGGCAGAGCTTCAACGCCTGCTCGGTTTGGATTTTCGGCAGGACGTTAACGAGCTTGTGCACCGAATGCGCAAGGACGGTCAGGTGATACTGTCTAACAACAAAGGTTATTATCTGCCCGCCTGCGACGCTGAGACAGCCGCTTTTGTGAGGTCTATGGATTCAAGAGCCGAGGCTATAAAAGCAGCGACAGAGAGCGCACGCCGAGCTTGTGAGGTGCTCGCAGATGACTAAGCAAGAGTTCGAGCAGAGCCTTGACGATATGCTCACAGAGTGCACAACACGTCAGGGAAGACGGCAGGCGGAGAGATTCACAGAGATCATGCAGCAGGCGCGCGAGTATGGTGTCGAGGATATTGTATCAGAGATAGCCGAGCAGATATGCGAACAGTATGGAGTCCCTACAATGTGGGAGCTGCCGCTGGAGTTTGACAAAGCCGAGCCGCTGCCGCCTTATCCAATCTACAGTATGCCCGAGCTGCTCCGTGACTATCTCAAAGCCGCTTGCGAGTCCGTGCAGGTAAAAATTGAGATGGGAGCGCTCCCGCTTTTGTCCGTGCTTGCATTATGCGTCCAGGGCAAAGCGGTGGTAAAACATCCGGGCAGTAATCACACAGAGCCGTTGAACCTTTATACCTTGACGGTGGCATCACCAGGCGAACGTAAATCGTCTATAGTTGATGCTTTTAGGCAGCCTGTTGATGAGTATCAAAGACGTTATAACAAGGCGCACAGAGCCGAAATCAACGCATATAAGACACAATGTGAGCTCATAAAAAAGCAGCGTGAAAAGGCTATTTCACAAGGTCAAGAGAGTGAGGCACATAATGCAGACATAGAGCTTTCACAACTTGAGGTCAAAAAAGAGTTGTGTTTGAACGTCACCGATGCAACGCCCGAGAGTTTGGCGCTGATGTTAGCAGATAATGATGAACGCATGGGCGTGATCGACAGCGAGAGCGGTGTGTTTGATGTGCTTGCGGGCATATATACAAAAGGCATTACAAATATGGACGTCTTTCTGAAAAGCTACAGCGGAGAATCCTGCGCTATAAACCGAATAAGCAGGGAGCGGATAACGCTTGACGCTCCGCTGCTTACAATGTGCTTGATGACACAGCCCGAGCATTATATGCAGACTATCAACAATTCACAATTCAAGGGCAGGGGATTCATACAGCGGTTTTTGTTTGCGTTCCCCGGGTCGATGGTAGGCGAACGTTCGTATATCAGTTCTCACATATCAGACACATTAAAAAGAAAATATGCCGAGCTTATAGAGTGCTTGTTAGTTTTGCCATACCGAGAGGATATGTCCGTCATAGAGTGCGACGCAGGCGCAGGATACTTTTTTAGAGAATACTTTGAGCATTTGCAAGAGAGCGAACGCCCGGGCGGAGCGCTGGAGTTTATGGCGGAGTGGGGCGAAAAACAGTTCGCAAGAGCCTTGAGGATAGCAGGCATTTTACATATCTGCAAGCATAGGCACAAGTTTTATAATGTTAAGCTTGACGATAGCACGGCAAAGAGCGCGATAGCTATTGCAAGGTGGAGCGAGGCGCAAGCGGTCAGAGCTTTGAGCGGAGAGGGCGGAGAGGATTCAACCACAAGAGCCGCAAAGCTGATTCTGCATAAGTTAAAGCGGATGGGTGAGCCTATTGTGTCCAGGTCAGAGATAACAAGCAGGGTGAGAACGCTGCGCGGGTCAGAGCTTGACGCTCCGCTGGATCTCTTAGAGGCAAAGCGACACATAAAAATTGAAATGACTAAGAGTGAGGGACGCGGGAGAGCCGGGCAGATGATAAAGGTGAATCCGAATTCTTTGTAATACTTGTATTTATTTGTTGTGAGTTTTTACAACGATATAATGCCGTAGCTGCGTTGTTTAAAAGCTATTTCTGAATTCTTTGTATTATTTGTATAGGCATTGAGATGAACATATATAAGCACGGGTCAGAGTCCCAGGTCTAAGCAAAGAATACAAACAAATAATAAATGTGCTATAAATGCCGTAGCTACGCGATTATATTATTGCAATTGTAATGAACAAGAAAATACAAAGAATACAAATAATAATTGTAGCGAATTAATCCACAAAAAGAAGGGGGGTGCTTGTTATGGCACGGAAAAAGGAAATTGACGATGAAAGACTATGTGAATTGTTAGCTATACACGGGAGTGTAAAAGATACGGCGGTAAACTGTTCTATATCGGAAAGCCAAATCTACAAACGAATAAAAACACCTGAAATGCGTGAAATGCTTGAAAAGAATGCAAGAGGGATTATGTCAGCGGCTGCAAGTGAATTGTCCCTTGCAGTTTCAACGGCAATAAAAACGCTTATAACAGTTTGCAAAGATACGGAAGCAAACGCACAAACACGAACATTAGCAGCAAATAGCATTATTCAACACGCCGCAAAGTTTTCAGAATTAGCAAGAACACAACGAAAAGATGATGCAGATGAAGCAGAGGGAAATTTGTTTAGCGGTAAATTGAGTGCGTTAATTGGCGGTCTGATGATAAATGATGATGAAGATTGTGAAGAATAATGATATGGTACTATTGTGGTACTATCTACTAAGAGATTTAGATTGATTTAGCTAAGTTTAAATTGATAATAATACACTCGGAATAACGTAGATGCGTTGTTTTAATACACTTGACTAAACGAGGACAAATGCAGCTTTCTCGGATATCTTTGATTCAAGTCCTGTCACCCGCATCATTTTAAGAGGCTCATCAGAGCTTCTTTTTTTTGCTTTTTATTAAAAAGTATTGCAATCCGATATACATTGTGGTATAATAATATCAAGAAAGGTGGTGGCATTATGGCTGTTAAAAGTTCAAATGTAATTGCAAGGGTAGAACCGGAGATAAAGGAACAAGCAGAAGCCATACTTTCAAAACTTGGTATTTCGGCATCTAATGCAATAAATATGTTTTACAGACAGATAATTCTTTGGAATGGGTTGCCGTTCAGACCTTCAATACATTACAGTGCTCCAAAAGCTCTTGATGAAATGAGTAAAGAAGAATTTGATGCCAAGCTGTCAAGAGGACTTGAGCAGGCTAAAGCCGGAGATGGAGTACAAGCAGACGAGTTTTTTGATTCTCTGAAAGAGGAGATATTGAAGTCTTATGTCTGAACCATATAAGATTATAATTACGCCTGAGGCTCAGAGTGACATTTCTAAGATCATTCACTATATCGCTGGGGAGTTGAAAGCTCCGCAGGCTGCTGTTAACCTGAATGACTTATTTTTAAAGAGTATCAAAGATCTGGCTGTTTTTCCAAAACGTAATAAGGTCATAGATAAAGAACCTTGGGGCAGTGAAAAAATCAGAAAGCTTATCGTAAAGAATTATTATGTCTATTACAATGTTAATGATTTAACTCGGACCATTAGCATTATCGCTGTCATATATGCTGGAATGGATCAAACAAAACAAATAAATAAACGCAGCAAAACTAAATAGTAAATAACATAGGCTGATGCGATCTGATACGCACCAGCCTTGTATTATTTTATTTGCCTATTGACTTGTTTGTTCTGCCGTGATATAATGAATGCAGACAATTTGATATGGGAATGGTGTTCTCCCCTGGGAAACCTAAACCGCTTATTCAAGCTGATGACTTCTGCGTTTTACGCAATAGTTATCGGCTCTTTTTTATTCTGTTTGGAGGTATTATTATGATTTTATCACTTGCGGTCATTTTTCTTGTCGGTTTGTCTGCCGCTGCAATATTTGAGAAAATAGGATTGCCTCGTATAATTGGTATGCTTGGCGTAGGAATCGTGGTAAGTCCATATGTTCTTGACCTGCTCGACTCGAAAATACTCGGCATATCCTCAGAGCTTCGGCAGATAGCACTTATCATTATACTGATAAAAGCGGGATTGTCGCTTAACCTTTCAGACTTGAAGAAGGTTGGCAGATCTGCTGTGATGATGTCATTTGTTCCTGCATGCTGTGAGATAGTCGGATATATTCTGTTCGCTCCGCTTCTGCTCGGTGTGAACCGTATTGAATCAGCTGTCATGGGTGCGGTACTGAGTGCTGTCTCTCCTGCAGTCGTCGTGCCGAGAATGGTGAAACTGATAGAAGAAAAATGTGGAACACAGAAAAGCATTCCGCAGATGATTCTTGCAGGAGCGTCCTGTGATGATATCTTCGTTATCGTGCTGTTCTCCACATTTGTGACGATGGCGCAGGGCGGCTCGGCAAAAGTCACTGACTTTTTGAATATCCCCATATCCATAGTTCTCGGCGTTCTGCTCGGTGCGGCAGTCGGACTTCTGATTTATTTTCTCTTTGAAAAATCATACCAGAACAAGCTCAAAATCAGAAACAGCACAAAGGTCATTATCCTGCTCGGAACATCCTTTTTGCTGATGAGTGTTGAAAATCTTGTGAAGCCCTATGTTGCCATGTCGGGATTGCTTGCTGTTGTAGCTATGGCTTGCGTGGTGAAGCTGAAAGCCAACAAGAGCGTTTGTGCAAGACTGTCTGAAAAGTTCGGCAAGCTGTGGATAGCCGCCGAAATAATGCTGTTCGTGCTTGTAGGTGCTGCTGTTGATGTTCGCTACACACTTACGGCAGGCGGTATGGCGGTTCTGATGATATTCATAGCTCTCGCTTTCAGGTCTGTGGGTGTAGTCTTATGTATGGTCGGCACGGAGCTTAACACAAAAGAACGTTTCTTCTGTGTGATAGCCTATCTTCCGAAAGCAACGGTGCAGGCAGCTATAGGCTCGGTACCGCTGTCGCTTGGTCTGCCATGCGGAAAGATAGTGTTATCAGTTGCGGTGCTTGCGATTCTGATCACAGCTCCGCTTGGCGCTCTAGGAATCGACCGCAGCTATTCTTTCCTTTTATCGACCGATATCGGTACTGAAAACAATAGAAGACAAAAAAGTAAGGCTGATGCAATCTGATTGCACCAGCCTTGCTTTTTTATACCTGTTCGTCATCATACTTTGTCACGCTCTGCTCGAATGCACCGTTGAATATAAATTGCACATCAAGGCTCTTGTCCTCGTTTTGATGCACAAGCACCTTTTGCACCAGCATTCGCAGATCGGAATCCGATATCTTCGGCTGAGAAAGTATCTCGTCAAGCAGCTCGGCGGTTGAGCGCAGCTGGCTGCTCTTTTGGGAACTTACCTCATCAAGCCGCCTGCATTCGCTTATCCTGTTTTTGAGATCACTTATCTCGCCCTCACGCTTTTTTATCATCTCGCTGTACATATCAGCGTGAGCCTTGTCGGTTATGCGCTCCATAAGGATCTGCTGTATCTGCTCCTGAAGCAGATCTATCCGTTGGGTGTACTGCTGTATCCGCTGCTCGAATCTTGGTTTGTTCTTCTGCCACTCCCTGACTATCCTTTCGTACCTTTTGCTGTCCTCTTTGATCCTGTCACGCAGACGGTACAGCTCATCGGTCACACATTTGTCCAGCTGACTTTCGTGTATTCGGTGGGGAGTGCAGTACTGCTTGCCGTACCTGTGGTGGCTGTTGCAGGTGTACTCAACATATCTGTCGTCGCCCTTGCCTCGCCACTTTGCAATTAGTATCGCACCGCAGTCAGCACACTTTATCATTCCCGAGTATCGGTGCAGCGTACCTCCGATCTTTGTGCGGCAGGTGTTTGCCATTCTGCTTTCTATGACAGCCTGCACCTTGTTGAAGGTCACCTTGTCGATTATCGCAGGTACAAAATCTTCGTGTCGGAATCGTTCTTCCTCGGGAACGACTTTCTTGGTCTTGTAGATCTTGCTGGTGACCGTCTTGTGATTAACAAGGGTGCCTGTGTATATCTCGTTGGTCAAAAGCCTTTTGATAGTCGTCTGTGCCCACAGGAACTTCTTGCACATCTGTGTCCTCTGTGCGCCTATCTTTCTGTGGGAGTAGAACTCGGGAGACTTGACACCACGTCTGTTCAGCTCCTTTGCGATAGACGACAGCCCACGCCCTTGGAGATAGGAGTGGTATATCTCTCTGACTATGTCGGCGGCTATCTCATCGACTCTGACTTCACCCGTGAGCTTGTCCTTGTAGTACCCCATAGGGAGATTTACTATCAGCCCTTGCTTTTGCTTCTGGTTGATGCCCGTTCTTATCTTTCTGCCGATGTCCTTGGCATAGAAGTCATTGTATATCTGCTTGAATCCTATCAGCAGATCGTCATCCTCATCGCTGGTATCTATCCCCTCGGTGACGGAATAAACTTTGACATCGTTCTGCCGCAGGTGGTCGATGAACAGGGCAGTCTGCGTTCTGTGCCTGCCAAGACGGCTCAGATCCTTGACGAGCACCAGCTCGACTATCCCTTTGTCAACAGCAGCTTCAAGCTCCTCAAGACCTTTTCGGTTGAATGACATTCCCGATACGTTGTCATCAAAGCTCTCACCCACTATCTCCAGACCTTTCTGCTGTGCGTAGTCAACAAGTATCTGTCTTTGATTTTGCAGGCTGTTCATTTCACTGTCCTCATCACGAGACAGCCTGTAATATAACCATGTTTTCAAGTTTTTTCATCCTTTCATTTTTAAGAAACGCATAAGCCTATGCCGATATTGCAAGCTCTGTTTCTGCTGCGGCATCGTAAGAATCTGCACCGCTTTCATTGAGAAAATCAGTTAGCAGAGACTCTATAAATGTGTCGAACAGATCAGTCCTGCCGTTGTAATCAACAGTTACAGAATTGATAACAGGCATAAGGCATCTGCGTTTTGAGTTTGTTTTAACAGTATTTGTAGTCATAGCATCTGTTCCTTTCTCGGTAGATTTTTGGCACGTGCGCAGGGTGGTGTTTGCGTACCACACACACTACCACAAGGCTTTTTGAATATCCAGCGTTTACGCACTTTTTTCAGAAAGATCTACCTTTTGGACAGAAAGAAGCTGCTCGGTGTTGGTCAAACTATCTGAATCCAGATAGCTTTTCAGCAGCGAACAAATAAAGTTATCGAACTTTTCCTGCTCGCCGTTGTAGCTGACCGTGACTGAATTTATAACAGGTTTTTGAGTTTTTCTACCCATATATCTATTCTCCTTTGTTTCGTTTTTGATGTCGTTCTTTTGTTTGAATTTGATTTGTAGTTGTTCATTTTTATCTGTCCTTTCTATTTTTAATTTGATTTTGCAGGGTATCATGTTTCGTGATACCCTTTTTCATAGTGATCTCACGGTGAACGATTCGTTCATCGTCAAGGGGTGGACGAAATGGACACCCCTTTGATTAGGTGGTGGATTGCCACCCCTCGATGACGCCCTGTTTTATGGCATCGTCTTTTGTGCCGTTAAGAATTACAACACATATTTTTAGTCCACTCTGAAACAGCCCGTGACTCCTGCACAACTCCTCGCAGCACCGCCGAAACAGCGTATTTTTACGTAATACGACCCCTGTTTTTCAAAATCTTTGGATTAACGACCCCTTTTTGGTGGACGGCTGAAAGTGCGTAGATTGCGGTCGGCATTGCCGTTCGCTGTGACTGCTTTCGGGGCAACGACCCCGAAGCTTTAACCTGCTATACTGTAATTAGCCCATAATTCATCACTCCTTATCTGTTTCATA
>OMXI01000047.1 GCA_900314975.1 uncultured Eubacteriales bacterium
CTCACAAAATGAAAGCCCGGAGCGTCACAAAGGTGGCTGCCAGCTCTAACTAATGCGCGACGGACAAGCGCGCCGCCGCGGCGGCAAATTCTGATTTGTGGTGGCAAATAGAAAAGCCCGAAGTTGTGTTCGGGCTTTTGTTGTATAGTTATATAAGTGCGTTCCAGCCTTCGAGGAGAATCTTATGGGCATGGACGTATTTTTTTCTGAACAGCGCTGCCTGCTCTTTAGTTGCCTCGATAAAGCAGGGGTACTCGGATTCTATCATATTATACTCCGCCTCGCTTATCTCTGCGGTGGTGATATAGTCGTCCTTTCTGTTGGGCAGACCGTGCCACGCATAGTACTGCTTTTTGCCGCTGACGAATCTATAGCCGCAGCCGAAGCACACCTTTTGCGAAATGATGCGGTCGAGCTTCCTTATCTCCTTTAGTGGTTTAAACACGCGCTGGTCGTGCTCTTTAAGTTCGTTGAACATTTTGAGAAAGTCGAGCGAATCGACATTGAGGCTTTCAAACTTTTCGCCTGCTGCATACATTTCGCCCTGCAGCTGCATAAGCTGGAGCGTTTCGTGCTGCGAGGAATATCTATGGTGCTTATTTCGGTCGGTCACAAAGTAGCCGATTATAATATCCTTGCCGTCTTTGCTGGCGTGTATGCGCCAGATGGTATTGGTTGTGTTATGGAAATACGAAACGTTTTGCAGTGTGCCGAGAAAGGTGCTTACCTCCGTTCCGCCGCCGAGCTCAAACGTTTTGGTTTGTTCCTCGAATTTTTCGTCTGTATAGCGCAGGGTCACGCTCATTTATATTCCCTCCCCTAAAATGCCTGCCGTTTTGTGACGGCTTTCTTTATTTAATGCATACCTTTGAACATTTTTTTATTCTCGTACATAGCTCTGTCGGCTCTTTCAAAGACAGATTCTATGCCGCTGTCGAGTCCTTTATCGTAGGTCGCCATACCGCTTGCGAGGCTGGCAAGACCTTTTTTCATATTGCTTATTACGATATCCTTGAAATACTCAAGCAGCTGTTCGCGGTTTTCGTAGTCCTCGCCTGTAAGCAGCACGACAAACTCGTCGCCGCCGATACGGAACACGGGGCTATGCTTAAAGACTGTACAGATTATATGGCAGGAAGCCTTGATATACTCGTCGCCTGCGTGGTGTCCCTGGGTATCGTTGACGTGCTTCAAGCCGTTGATATCCATAACGATAACGGCATATTCCTTATCGCTTTGGCGCGACTGCTCGTCAAGCTCCTTGGCAGCCTGTGTATAGGCGTGCTTGTTCTTTACCTTTGTCAGTGCGTCTTTATTGGCAAGGTCCATAGCTGTACCGAGTGCTGCTCTGAACTCCATTTCCCTTTGCTTTGCCGCGTCGATATTGGACACGGCGACGATAACGTGGTGCATATCGTCCTCGGGGCGAATGGCGATAAGGGTGACATACTGCGGTCTGCCCTCAAGCATAAGGCGGTAGGTGATAGAGGTCGAGCCTGTTTGCTCAAGGTCGGAGACAAACTGCTGCTTTTCCATTGCCTTTGCCATAACGGGATAGTCCTCGGGGTAGATATCGCGCTTCATATTGCGCTGTGAATCGCCGAAGAAGTCCTTGCCGACCTCGCCTATATCCAGCTTGGAATAATTGGTGCTGGCGCTGAACTCCTGATAATGATCGTTGTCGAGGTTGACGTAGTAGATGACCTCGTACTGCTTGGCGAGGGCATTTATTATCTGACCGTAGGTTTCGCTTTCGACACGGGCAGCCTGCTCGCGCCGTATCTGCGAATCGACATTCATAACGCCGATGATTATTCTGTTTGCGTCATTCATCGGGCGAACGACGGTCATAGTTACATACTGTGATCTGCCGTCAAGCAGCTGGCGGTAGGTAAAGGACACTGCGCCTGTTCGGTTGAGTGCTTCAAGCAGGTTTTGCTTATTCATCATCTGCCTTGTGCGCTCGCGGTCCTCGGGGTCGATATACCTGTCGATATCGACAGCTGCCGAGGTAAAGAAATCCTCGCCCTTTTTGCTTACGCCGAGCTTTGCATACTTATCACTTGAGCTGTACTCGGTATATCTGTTGGTCTGGGTATCTATGTAATAGATGACCTCGTATCTGCTGGAGAGCGCCGTGGATATTTCGCCGTATATTTTGCTTTCGGCTGCGGCGATAAGCTCGCGCCTGACCTGCTCGTCTACGTTCTTTACGCCGACGATTATAAAGCTGCTGTCAATACCGCTGCCTCTTATGGCTTTGAGCTGGTAGTAGACGATATTTCCGTCTTTAACAAGGCGGTAATTGTGCATGAAAGATCTTCCGTCTTCGATCTGTGAGAGCATGTTCTTTTTTTCAAAGGCTTTGAGAAAATCCTCTCTGTCATCTTCGTAAACAACGCGCGGGACATTGAAGGTAACGTCCTTGAAGAAATCGTCACCGAGCGAGAGGACGGTGAGGTTTTTATCCTCGCCTGATGCGCCGTACTCAACGTAGCTGTCGTCATTTGCATTTATGTAGTAGATGCTTTCATAGTCATTGGCAAGCGACAGTGCAAGGCGCGAAAAGGTCACTATTTCGTGGCCTTTCAGCTCGCTGTTTTTGTCTTCAGCTTTTGGGTTCATTTCCTCACCTTCTTTGTTTACAGATAATGCATACCGTCAAGAATATATACCACAACTATTATACAATATCTGTTTATGTTTTTCAAGGGCTTTAACAAAAATGACGATATTTTTTCATTTATTGCCGACTGTTTTCGCGCTGCGGCGTGGGGCAAAAATCGCGGACAACTGTTCACAAAAATGTTGACACGGGCATAGAATGGTGGTATAATAGAGGTGTTGCAAGACAAGTATTAAGCGAGGTGATTTAAGTGACCAACAGTGATAGTTGCGGGCGATGGCGGCAAAAACTGCATAGTGCGGGGTCGCTGCACAATGGTGAAGCTGTTGTTCACTTGGTGTGATGACCTTGTATTGATATGCAATTTTTCCTGTCAAGCCTGTGCTGACGGGATTTTTTTTGTCTTATTGCCAATGACCGTTACTCCGATATTGCAGCAAATTCTTTGAACGGAGGGATCAGATGTCTTTGGAAGAAGAAAAGGTCGATATGGTTGATGACCTTGACGAAAAAGAAAAAGAAAAAGATGACGAGCCTGCTGAAATGCCCGATTACGAGGGAGATATTATTTCGATAATCAGAAGCGGCATTTCTCCCAAGGCTATGAAAAACAGGCTGGAGGACTACCACGAGAACGACATTGCCGAGACTCTTCCCTCGCTGACGCAGGAGGAGAGGGTAAAGCTGTGGCGTATCCTTGATGCAGAGATGATAGCCGAGGTATTCGAGCATACCGAGGAAGACGAAGCAAGCACCTATATGAACGAGATCACCATCAAAAAGGCGGCTGATATCGTATCGCAGCTCGAAACTGACACGGCGGCTAATATTCTGCGGCTGATGTCAAAGGAAAAGCGTGAGCTGCTGGTCGATATGACGGCGCCTGACGTACAGAAGGAGATAAGGCTGATAAGCTCGTTCGACGAGGACGAGATAGGTAGTCGTATGACGGCTAACTATATCTGCATAAGAGAGAACATTACCGTTCCGCAGGCTATGCAGGAGCTTGTCAGGCAGGCGGCGGACAACGACAACATCTCCACGATTTTTGTGGTTGACGAAAATGATCTGTTCTACGGTGCTATTGACCTCAAAGAGCTTATTATCGCACGCAAGGACACAAAGCTCGATGATCTGATAGTTACCTCGTTCCCGTACGTTTACGGTAACGAAAACGTTGAGGACTGTATCGAGAGGCTGAAGGATTACTCGGAGAACTCGATACCTGTGCTTGATAATTCAAACAGGCTGCTGGGCGTTATCACGTCGCAGAACATCATCGAAGCGGTCGATGACGAGATGGGTGATGACTACGCAAAGCTGGCAGGTCTTACCGCAGAGGAAGACCTGAACGAAAAGCTGGGGCAGTCGATAAAGAAAAGAATACCGTGGCTGCTGATACTGCTGGGGCTTGGAATGCTCGTTTCGGGCGTTGTGGGCGTTTACGAAAAGGTCATCTCGCAGCTGACGATAATTATGGCGTTCCAGTCGCTGATACTTGACATGGCAGGTAACGTCGGCACGCAGTCGCTGGCTGTTACTATCAGGGTGCTGATGGACGAAAACCTTACGGCAAAGCAAAAGGTCCACCTTGTCGGCAAGGAAATGCGGGTCGGCTTTTGCAACGGTTTGCTGCTGGGTCTGCTATCCTTTGTGTTCGTGGGAATGTATATCTGGCTGTTCAAGCACAAGAGTTTCGGATTTTCCTACCTTGTATCAAGCTGCATAGGCGTTTCGATGCTTGTGGCGATGCTTATTTCAAGTGCGGTCGGCACGCTTATACCGATGTTCTTCAAGAAGATAAAGATAGACCCTGCGGTAGCTTCGGGTCCGCTTATCACGACGATAAACGACCTTGTTGCTGTGGTGACCTACTACACGTTAAGCTGGGTACTGCTTATAGGCGTTTTCAACCTTGCATCATGATAATAATAACAAGACCCTTTCGGAGTAATATCCGAAAGGGCTTTTTTTGTGTTAATGGAAATACAGCTTGCCTTTGACGAGGTACTCGCCGACGGGCTGTCCCTCGGGGGTATTTATAAGGGTATTATAGAACTTGCTGTCGTGGTTGTTGGTGAGGAGAAAATCAAATCTGTGGTTGGTGTTGTCCTGGAGTCCGCTTGCAAAGACGGGGTCGTTGGGCATCTCCTCCCAATGCTGCATAGACTGTGTGAAACCGTACTTTTGGGCGACCTCGATAAAGTTCGCTATTTTGTCTTTTGTCCACCACTCTTTATTATACGCGGGACCCTCGACCATTTCGTTGGCAAGGGGCTTCAGGTGGTCATTTATATCGTACAGGTCGATAAAGTACTTGCTGTCTTTACCGCTTGCGGAGTATCCCCGCTGCGTGAAAACGCCAAGCTGGAGCTGCTCGCCGTGCCAATGGGTGAAGATGTGACCGTATATCTTATCGCTGCTGAAAAAGGAGGGGTCTATCTCTGCCTCGCCCCAAGGTGTTACCTCTCCGCTGTCGCTGACGCGGTACATCTCGCAGGAGAGTACCCACTGCTGCTCGCGCTCTTTGAGATATGTCACGAGCATATACGGCGGGTCGTTTTCGTGGGTGTATACGGGACACCACGCTGCGCCGCCTGTACATTCGCACCTGCCGAGGCTGAACATATTGCCGCCCTTGGCGATATATGGGTAGCTGACCTCCTGCTTTTCAAGGCGGGTGTTGTCTTTGAGTATGACCTGCTCGAAATAATTCGTCATTACTTTCTTTTTATCGGGGCGCACCTGCTCGTAAAGCGGCAGAAAAAGTCCGCCGAGAGCGCCGCGCACCTGTGCGTAGTTTTTGGGGTACATCATATAGCCGCTTGCGTAGATACTTGTGCCGTCGCTGAATCTGGCGGAAAAGCCGAACGAATCGCCGTCAAGTACGTTATTGTCGCTTTTGGAAAAGCCGTCCCATTTGCTTACGCGGAAGTTTTCGATGACAGATTCAAGCTTTTGCACGAACTCCTCATTTGTTTCGAGCTTTAGCGCGTCATCTTCGGCAACGCCGTCGACGCGTATGCTCAAGGTATGCTTTGAGTCCTTGAACTCGTATTCGTAGTCAAAGCCTGCACCCATATACGTTCCGTGCTCGCCCAAATGCAGATATGTAAGCTGCGGCATTGCGGTTTCCCCCTTTTTATGTGTCAAACTGTTTTACTGCCTGCGCTATCTTTTCGCAGTCGCTCTTTACCGCCTCGACAAGAGGCGAGATGTCGCGGCTCGGCTGACCTGCGCGCAGTGCCTCGCAAAGCTCAAAGCTCGAAGCGTAAAGCGCGGTAAAGCCCAGATTTGAGCTTGTGCCTTTGAGGTCGTGCGCTTTTAAAAACGCAGTGCGATAGTCGTTTTGTTCAAGCGCGGCAAGCATCTGTCCGCAGTCGTAAAGCTCGACAAATTTCTTTACAAAGCGCTCTATGCGCTCGTCGCTTGAAAGGCGCACAAAGACATCTTCATAGTCGCCGCCGAAGGCTTGGTAGCACTTTTTTATATCCATTTTTTCACTGTTCTCCTTGATGTTGTTTAGAATTATTATACCTTCTTTGAGCTTTGATGTCAACACGTTTTCTGTGCCTGCTCTAATTTCAAGTATTTGTTAAAAACCGAAAACGAATTCTTGTGCATTTTACACAAAAGTATACTGATTTGGTAGTATAAATAGGCAAAGTTGTACACCTGATATTGAACAAACGTCAATTTTATGGTATAATACTATCATCGGAAAGTATATCTTTGAGGAAGGGAGGGATAGTAAGTGACAGTTTACCAGTACGATGTTTGTTCATTTTTGATACTTTCGCTGATACTTGTGTCGATAGTTCTGCGAAAGCTGTACAGCGGCTCGGTACATAGGATATTTATGATATTTGTTATCCTTCTGCTTGGCAACACCGTATGCGATATGCTGTCGGCGGCACCGCTTACTGCTTTGAGCCCGGGTGTGAGAAACGTTCTGCGCGTGGGCGGAACGTACGCATACTTTATCCTGCACGCAACTATCCTTCCGCTGTATACAATATTTATCGGGCTTTGTGCGGGAACGTGGTATAAATTCATAGGTTCTCACAGGTACACAAAGATACTGTTCAGTCTGCCGTATCTGATAAACATAGTGCTGGTAGTGTCAAACCCGTGGACGCACGCGATTTTCAGCATTGTTGACGGCGAGTATCACAGGGGAGAGTATGTGATACTGACCTATGTGATAGGCTTTTTCTATGTGGTACATACCTTCTTTTACCTCAAAAGGTTCAGAGGTGTGCTGGACAAGACAAGTCTGACGGCGCTTATAAGCATTTATCCGTACTCGATCGCTGCGGTTATCATACAGTATTTCTATCCGAGGCACCTGCTTGAGATGTTTGCGTACTCGGTGGCGGTAATGACGATGATGATCTTCGTTATCAGACCCGAAAAAATGCTCAACCTTGCGGTCGGCAGCAAGACGATGGCGGCATTCTGGGGAGATATAAAAAATTCATTCCTTTCGGAGAAAAAATACAATATCTACATCATCAAGGTCAACAGTGACAGCTCGGTGATACAGCTGTACGGCATAAATATGCACGATGTCATCATGCGAGAGCTTGTTGCAAGGATAAGCGCGAGGGTGCGCTCGCTTGTGCCAAAGGGTGTGAGCTGTGATACGTACTACCTAAACTACGGACTTATTGCGGTCAGCATTGAAAGCAAGTACGCGGTAAAGGATGCGGCAAAGCAGATATACGAGGTGCTTAACGAGAAGATACACACCGACAGGTTTGACCTTTCGCTTGAATGCGTTGTGTGCGACATTGCGCTGCCGGGTGACTTGCCGTCGTATGAGAGCGTTATCAGCTTTATCGACACGTTTGAAAAGAGTAATGTTGCGCCGGGTGCGTTTGTTTACGGCGAGCTTACCCAGCAGGAAAAGATAAAGATGAACTTTGACATTGACCGCTACATCAGAAAGGCTATCAACAACAAGAGCTTTCAGATGTACTACCAGCCTATTTACAGTGTCAAGGACAACAGGTTCGTTACGGCGGAGGCGCTTATCAGGCTTAAAGATGACGAGGTGGGCTTTATCTCGCCTGCGGATTTTATCCCTGCGGCTGAAAAAAGCGGCGCTATCTACGAGATAGGCGATTTCGTTATAGACAGCGTCTTCGGGTTTATAGAAAAGACGCGCCCTTACGGTGTTGAATACATTGAGATAAACATTTCCGCTATGCAGTGCATGAACGACAGCTTTGTTGATGAGATAAAGCAAAAGCTAACGCATTTTGGCGTTTCAAACAAGTCGGTAAACTTTGAGCTTACAGAGAGTGCCTCGTCGATACTTGAAGATGTACTCAAAAGAACGGTCACGCTTTTGCACGCAGAGGGTATTGAGTTCTCAATTGACGATTACGGGACGGGCTATTCAAATCTGCACCGCATAATGAGCCAGCCTATCAAGATAATCAAGATAGACAGAAGCCTTATCAGCGAGCTTTCCAATGACAAGACACGCGCGGTGCTTGCGGACACGATAAGGATGATAAAGTCTATCGGCATTGAGATAGTGGCAGAGGGCGTGGAGACGAAGGAAACGGCTCAGTGGCTTATTGACAGGGGATGCGATTTCATTCAGGGGTACTACTACGCAAAGCCTATGCCCGAGGATGAGTATCTTGATTTCCTCAAAAAGACAAGTTAAAAATAATCAGCCTTTGCAGTTGCGCAAGGGCTGATTTTTTTAGGCAATACTGTATGACGTGCAAAGGTGTTAGCCGATGGTTATGCAGTGTTGCCTTAGTTATATTCTTTTGAAGGTGTAGCCCTGCTTTTCAAGCAGGCTTATGATGCCGTTTTCTCCGAAATAATGCGCAACACCGACCATTACGAGCGTATTTTTGCCGTTTGAGAACAGCTTTTTGATATTCTCGACCATGCCGACGTTTCTATCGTCAACGGTTATCTTATGATTTGCGTGTATCAGCGCGATGTCCTCGTCGGAAAGACCTGCCGCTTTCATCTCCTCGTCGGTCGCGCCTGCTTCAACCTTGCGGATATAGTCAAGGTCGCCTTTGAGCCACGCGTCGTACATCTTTTCAAGGTCGTCAAGGAACTGTTTTTTGGTGGTACCCTTTGAAGCTCTGATAAGCGCGTCATAGGTTTTATCGGACTGCTTGGTGAGCATATCTGTCTGCACCTGGACGCTTTCAAGCTCGACAAGCTGTTTTGCATCTGTCTTTGCCTGATTTATAAGGTAGTAATCCAATCCGTTGTTTGTTGATATGGGTGATGCAAGCATATAAAAGGCATTTATCGACTCGTACGCCGCCCACGGCTTGAAGTTTTCAAACACCTCGGGTGTTGCGTTAAGCTCGGCAAGCAGCTCGCCAAGCACCTGATACGCTTCGGCAGAGAGCAGGTCTTTGAGCTTTTTGCCGTCGGTTATGGTCATTTCCTTTTGCAGCTCTATCTGATACTGCGGGTCATCGGCTGCGGCATTTGCATCGCACTCGACAGCGAGTACCTCGCAGCTTTGGTAGGCATTCTTTATCTTATCGGGCAGAGGGTAAAAGTCCGATTTAGCGGCGTGCATAGAGCCGATAAAGGTTATCTTGTTGCCGTTTGGCGCTGTACCCTCCCACATTGGCACGCCCTGCGGAGTTTTCTGTTCGGGCGATTGAGATGAGGTTTCGGTTTGCGAGGTCTGCTCGGTGGCAGAGGTTGTGGTAGTCTGCTCACTCGTTTGCTGCGTGGTCGTGGTGGTCTGCTCGGTCTGCGCTTTTGACGAGCTTGAGATGTTCGTCTGTGAGCTGCTTTCGGAGCAGGAACACAGGAGCATTGACACGCCAAGCAGGGCGGCGAGTATCTTATTTTTCAGTTTCATTTGCTGTTCCCCCATAGTATGTTTTTCTTATCTTATCACATAAAACGCATAAAGTCAAGAAAAAGGACACTCCCGCGGGAATGTCCTTTTATGCTTATCAGTAATGGCTTCCGCCGCCGCTGTGACCGCCGCCGCCTCCGCCGCTGCCGCCCGAGCCCGAGCTGATGGCAGTTCGCGAGGTATGCTCGGAGACGAACACGTCCTGCATAACGCCGAAATTGAGTGCGCCGCCCTCGAGGTAGTTGTTTGTTGACGGCTTTTCGTGGAACTTGTACTTTGCTTTGACAGAGAAATACATTATCATAAAGAATATCAGGAAGCCCACGCAGCCGATAAGGATAACGCCGAATGAGAGGAAGGATTTATACCTCTTGACACCCTTGATAAAGCCCTTGACTGCACCGACATTGTCGTTGCTTTTAAGCTCTTTGTTGATGTAGTTCTTTGCTATTTTTGTAGCCTTTGCGCTGGTTATTCTTTTGGTTTTGTCGCCTGTGCGCGCAACGTATGTATAGCGCGTACCCGAATTGTTGACCATGACCGCGCAGTTGCTGCCGTATTTGTAGCTGAGGTTGTTGGCAATTGACTGTACCGAGTAGTCTGACATACTGCTGTCATTTATGAACACAGCGATGAACTCGATACCTGTATCGCTTGTTGCTTCTTCAAGTAGACTCTGACATTCTTTCTCGTCCGAAGCACTTATTGCGCCGTTTTCAACGATACATCTGTCCGTATCGGCAAATGCGCTGAACGCAAGTGCTGTGCAAGCCAGCGCACCTGCGCAGATGAATGCTGACAGCTTTTTGAACAGTTTTTTCATAGGAAGATGCCACCTCCTATGATACCCAGGATAAAGCCTATCATTCCGACAAGGCAGCTTGCCCAGAACAGCTTTTTCTTGCTCAGCGGCAGGATACCTGTCACCTTGCCTGTTTCGCCGTTCATAGCAAAGTAGTAGTTCGTATCGTTGAACTTATAGGTCAGAAACCACACGGGCATCATTACGTATTCCCAGTCGGTTTTCTCGATAACTATGTTCTTTTCGAGCATATTTATTCTGTCGTACTGCATTGAGTTTCTGATAAGAGCCTCTGTGTTATCGTCAACTCTTTTCTTGATACGCGGGAAAACGTCTTTTCTGTCGACGTCGTACTTTTCTGCGAGGAAGCCCGAGAGGTAGTTCATAGAGAACTCGCGCAGATTTGAGTAGTCAAACGGTTCGAGTGCGTCCATAAGTCCGTCCTCGGCTTTGCTTGAGCCGTCGGCGGGAATACCGTGGAACACGCCGCCTGCCTGACGGTAGACATCGTAAATTCTCGTTTCGGTATATCTGTAGTTTCCGCTTGTCCACGTTCTTATCTTCTTTCCCTCTGCGTGAACGTTGCCGTTAACGGTACAGTCGGCGAGCCAGAACGGGATATACACGCCGCTTATTTTCTCGGCGGTGGTTATAGCCTTGAACTCCTTGGGGACGAACCACTTTTTGCCGCACCAAGCCTGGTAGTTGCTGGTTGCCTGCTCTTTGGTGGTCATAAACGGGATAAGTCTGCTTGGACGCAGATCGCCCGAGCATCTTGCGGAAAGCACTACGGGGTTATGGCAATACAGGCAGAATGTTGCGGCAGTTGTATCGTCTGCCATAATTTCCGCGCCGCAGCTCTGACATCTGTAGATGTTGGTTGAGCCTGCAAATTCCGCATCTTTCCTTGCTTTTTCTTCTTCCGCCGCGCCGTCGGTGTTGAACTTGTTTTTTTCCTGCTCCGCAAAAATCCTTTCTATCTCTGCCTGCTCAAATTCGCTCAGACAGAAGGGACATTTCATTTTCTGGTTGGCAGGGTTAAGCTCGAGTCCGCCGCCGCAGTTAGGACATTTATATTCCAGTACCGGCATATTTATTACCCCTTGCTGTATTCAAAATATTTCCCCTGTTATGCGCAGGGGAAATATCTGTCTATTTACGGTTTGTCGTTATGGCTTTGGATTTCCGCAGTTAGCGCAGAAGTTGCCCTCGTTTTCCTGTCCGCACGAGCAGGTCCACTTACCGCCTGCCTGTGGCTTTGGCTTGCCGCAGCCCTGGCAGAAGTTGCCGTTGTTGCCGCCCTGACCGCACTCGGGGCAGGTCCAGCCGTCAGGCTTTGGAGCCGGCTTTGGCTTGCCGCAGCCCTGGCAGAAGTTGCCTGTGTTGCCGCCCTGATTACACTCAGGACAGGTCCAGCCTGCGTCTGCCTGCTGCTGTGCAGCTGCCTGAGCCTGCTGAGCTGCCGCCTGCTGTTGCTGCTGCATCTGCTGTTGCTGCTGCATCTGCATAGCGTTTGTCTGGCTGAAGCCGCCTGCAAGACCGCCTGCCATATTGCCTGCCATGCCCATGCCCATGAACGCATTCATAGCGCCGTTGGGGTTAGAGCCGGCAGCCTCAAGGCCTCTTGCAATAGCGCCCTGCATATAGCTCTCACGCAGGGTAGGATCCTGGAGCATAGCACCCTGGTTACGCATATTAAGCAGCTTCTTGGACTCCTCGCTGTACGACAGGTCGCCGACAGCTGCTCTTACGATCTCCATACCACGTCCCTGACGCCATTCTTCGTCAAGGATATCGCTCATCATCTTACCGAGCTGAACAGCCTTGCTTCTTACGAAGGAAATTCTCTCGCCCTCTGCGGACATCTGGTTGATAGCAGAGCCGAATGCCTCGAGGAACTCGTCGAGGAACTGCTCGCTGATAGAGTCGAACTCAACCTGTGACTGATTTCTCGGAACAACGTTCTGATAGAAAAGGATAGGGTCAACTATTCTGATAGAATATGTACCGTTAGCTCTTATTTCAAGCTCGGCATTATAGAAGGTATCGAAGTAGTTGACAGGGTTTCTTGTACCGAATCTGTTGCCCTTGATCTCCTGGAGGTTGATGAAGAATACCTTCTGTGAGGTCGGGTTGCCTCCGCCGTACTTAAAACGTGCGAAGGTTTCCTTGATGGATTTGCCTATTTCGCCCTGACCGCTGAAAATAGACGGCTGTGCAGAGTTGTCTACCTTATAGTATCCAGGTTCATCGGTATAGCCTACCATTTTACCGCCGTCTACGAGAAGCATTGCCTGATTATCGTAAACGTGGATGATAGAGCCGTTTGAAATTACATCACGGGTGCCCTTGGTATTGGAAGATCTCTCTCCCTTTCTTACCTGTACGCCCGGTGTGCAGACGGTATGCTCGCCCATATTTGCAGGCTCGATGACTTCAAGCCAGGTATCGGCAAGTCCGCCGCCGACTGCTCCCGCGAGTGCTTTAATAAGTCCCATAATTAGTCCTCCTATACTTTTGTAAAGTTATTGATTGACCAAACAAGTACATTTATCTGCATAAGTGCAGAACCGCAGTACTCACAATGCTTTGCGCCAAGCACCGTTACAGGTGCGCCGCAGTTCGGACAATGGCTTCCGATTGAATCGTTGCCGTGCCCGATTTTTTCCATTTTGGTCTTGTCCTGGATGTAGATAAGCTCGACATTGTATCTTTCCTGTGCCTTGACGCCGTCTTTGCCTTTTACTACCTTTCCGTCGGACTTCCTTTTGACCGTATGGTAATATTCAAGAGCGCTTTGCAATGTTATTCTGCAAATACCTGCTCGTTTGGTATACGATGTTATTTCGGTCTGGTGTATCACGCAGTCGGAGTAGTCCTCGTCCCACTCGTTCGCCTGATTCATCTCTATGATCGACCGTACCTTTGTTTTGAATTCCTCACTCGCGTCCCGGATAAGACCCGTATTGTCGTTTGATATTGCGGCAAGTGCCGAAAGCAGTGCGTGCTCGGCTTTTATCTTGAACTGGTCGTAGCTGAACTCGGGGAAATCGCGCATTATCTGCGGCAGGTAGGTCTTGGTCATTGAGTTGACAGACCTATGCTCGTCTGCTGCTGATTTCTCGCTTTGGTTGAGCGCATCTACGATGCTGTTTGTGCCGTACATCTCCTTTGCTATTTTCTTCAGCCCTTTTCTGACATAGAAAAAGATGATGATAGCCGTAAGCAGAATGATGCCAAACAAACCGAGGAATATCATTCCGATTATTTTCAATTATGTATCTCCTTGAATAGTCTGGATTATTCGTTCATACAATTATACACATTACTAAACATAATTATACTGATTTTCGCCATAAAGTCAAGTGCTTGTTCAAAAATAATCGTCTAATTTGTCACAATTACTAAATTTACGAAATACTTTTTGAACGCACAAATCAGAATTTGCCGCGCGGGGCGCATTTTATTTGGGGGCTTTCCGGTCGCCCCCCAAACCCCTTCGGGTACACATCTATAAGTATGTGCAAATAAATCCGCATTTGCCGTGGTATACCTGCCAAGCAACTGTGGATATTCTCTTGGGAAAAAAGGTTTAGGAAGGGGGTCTGGGGGAGAACCCTTCTCCAAAAGGGTTTCCCCCAGCTGCTCGACAAGCGTACCCCGACAAATTCTGATTTGTGGCGCAAAAAAGCCGTCTGAATGGACAGACGGCTTTTAAGTTTATGAGGTTATTTTATTACTTGCCGCGCTTAACGTAGGTTGTGTGCAGCAGGTGGTGAGCCTTCTCCTTACCGGGAGCCTCGAAGTACTCGTCATAGAGCAGCTTCATAACGGGGCTTTCGTGAGATTTTCTCAATGTGTTAGCCTCGTCGGAGCTATACAGTGCGGAAGCTCTGATGGTCTTGAAGTCAACATAGTTGCGAACGCTGTCGCTTGTAACAGGCTGTCCGCCGCCGTTGATGCAGCCGCCGGGGCAAGCCATTATCTCAACAAAGTGATAATTCTTCTCGCCGCTCTTTACCTGCTCAACGATCTTTCTTGCGTTAGCAAGACCTGAAGCAACTGCAACGTTGAGCTCAACGCCGCCAACCTTATAGGTAGCTTCCTTGATGCCCTGTGTGCCGCGGACTTCCTTGAACTCAACAGCCTTGCAGGTGCCGTCGAGGGTAGCAGCTGCTGTACGCAGTGCAGCCTCCATAACACCGCCTGTTGCGCCGAAGATAACGCCTGCGCCTGTTGCAGTTTCAAACGGCTGGTCGAATCTCTCGTCCTCGAGGTCAACAAAGTCGATACCTGCGGACTTGATCATTCTGCCAAGCTCACGGGTCGTGAGTGCAACATCAACGTCGTCAAAGTCGCCTGTTCTCTGCTCTTCTCTTGTTACCTCAAACTTCTTTGCGGTACAAGGGATAACGCTGACTACGAACAGGTTCTTGGGGTCGATGCCGTTCTTCTCGCAGTAGTAGCTCTTAAGAACTGCGCCGAACATCTGCTGTGGTGATTTGCAGGTTGAGATGTGGTCAAGGAACTCGGGGTAATAATGCTCGCAGAACTTGATCCAGCCCGGGCAGCAAGATGTGAACATAGGAAGTGTCTTACCGCCCTTGATGCGCTCGATAAGCTCGTTAGCCTCTTCCATAATGGTGAGGTCGGCTGTTACGTTCATATCGAAAACGCCGTCGGCGCCGAGTCTTCTGATAGCGGCAGCCATTTTGCCTTCAACGTTTGTGCCCATAGGCATATTGAATGCTTCGCCCAGGGTAGCTCTTACAGCAGGTGCTGTAAAGAATACGACCTTCTTGTCGGGGTCAGCCAGTGCGTTCCAAACCTGATCCTCGTTGCTCTTTTCACGCAGAGCGCCTACAGGGCAGGCAACGATACACTGACCGCAGCCTACGCATGGTGACTCCATAAGGTTCTTATCGAATGCACAGTCAACGCGGGTCTTGAAACCTCTGTCGATCTTGCCGATAACAGAAACGCTCTGAACGTCCTTGCAGGCAGCTATGCAGCGCATGCACTTAACGCACTTGTTGTTATCTCTGATGAGATACGGTGATGAGGTATCAAGCTCGTACTCGGGGTCGCCGTCGCTTGGGAATCTGTCCTCGTCAACGTTATAGTCGATAGCGAGCTTCTGAAGCTCACAGTTGTTGTTTCTTACGCAGGAAAGGCACTTCTTCTTGTGGTTTGAAAGAAGCAGCTCAACGGTTGTCTTTCTTGAAGCCCTTACCTTTGGTGTATTTGTCTGTACCTCCATACCCTCTGCTACGGGGTATACGCAGGCAGCTACGAGACCTCTTGCGCCTGTTGCCTCAACAACGCAGATACGGCAAGCGCCGATGCAGTTAACGTCCTTGAGGTAGCACAGTGTCGGTATCTCTACGCCCACGCTCTTTGCAGCCTGCAGGATAGTAGAGCCGGCAGGTACCTCAGCAGGAATGCCGTTTATTTTAAGATGTACCATCTGTACGTTTTCCATAAATAATGATCCTCCTCTACTTCTTGATGACTGCGCCGAACTTACAATTGGACATACATACGCCGCACTTGATACACTTGCTCTGGTCGATAGCCATAGCAGGCAGCTTCTTGCCGGGTGCGGTGTAATCTGTCTTGCTGATCGCGGAAACAGGGCAGTTTCTTGCGCAAAGACCGCAGCCTATGCACTTTTCCTTCTCGATCTCAAAGCTCAGCAGGCTCTTGCATACGCCGGCAGGACACTTCTTGTCCTTGATATGAGCTTCATACTCGTCTCTGAACGATTTGAGTGTTGACAGAACAGGGTTTGGTGCAGACTGACCAAGAGCGCACAGTGATGAGCTCTTCATATGGTTAGCAAGCTCTTCGAGCTTGTCGATATCCTCCATCTCGCCCTTGCCGGATGTTATCTTTTCGAGTATCTGAAGCAGTCTCTTTGTACCTACACGGCAAGGAGTACACTTACCGCAGGACTCGTCAACGGTGAACTCAAGGTAGAACTTGGAGATATCCACCATACAGGTATCCTCGTCCATAATGATAAGTCCGCCCGAGCCCATCATAGAGCCAAGAGCTACGAGGTTATCATAGTCGATAGGAGTGTCGATATACTTTGCAGGGATACATCCGCCCGAAGGACCGCCTGTCTGTGCAGCCTTGAACTTTTTGCCGTTCGGGATACCGCCGCCTATTTCCTCGACAACTTCACGCAGGGTAGTACCCATAGGTACCTCAACAAGACCTACGTTTGTTATCTTTCCGCCGAGTGCGAATACCTTTGTACCCTTGGAGCCTTCGGTACCCATTGAGGAGTACCAAGCAGCACCCTTGCGGATTATCTGTGCGATATTTGCAAGTGTTTCAACGTTGTTAAGAACGGTTGGCTTGCCGAAAAGTCCCTTAACAGCAGGGAACGGAGGACGCGGACGAGGCTCGCCTCTGTGACCCTCGATAGAGGTCATAAGAGCTGTTTCCTCACCGCAGACGAATGCACCTGCGCCGAGTCTTATCTCGATATCGAAATCAAAGCCTGTGCCGAAGATGTCCTTGCCGAGCAGTCCTCTTTCTCTTGCCTGCTCCAGAGCTACGGAGAGTCTGTGAACGGCAACAGGGTACTCTGCACGGACGTAAACAAAGCCCTGGTGTGCGCCGATAGCGTAAGCGGCGATAGCCATAGCCTCGATGATAGCGTGCGGGTCACCCTCAAGAATAGATCTGTCCATGAATGCGCCCGGGTCGCCCTCGTCGGCGTTACATGCAACATACTTGATATCGCCCTGTGAAGCCTTGGCGAACATCCACTTTCTTCCTGTAGGGAAGCCTGCACCGCCTCTGCCTCTGATGCCCGAATCAAGAACTTCCTTGATTACGTCATCCTGTGACATAGATGTGAGAGCCTTGTAGAGAGCTTCATATCCGTGAGTGCCTATGTACTCGTCGATATTTTCAGGGTCGATAACACCGCAGTTACGCAGTGCGATTCTCTTCTGCTTCTTGTAGAAGTTTGTCTCTGCAAGAGAGATGATAGAGCCGTCCTCGTGAACTGTCTCTTTATAGAGCAGGTCCTTGCAGACATTGCCCTCTTTGAGATGCTCTTTAACAACTCTTCTTACGCCCTCTGGTGTAGCCTGTGCATAGAATGTACCCTCCGGGTAAACTATCATGATAGGACCGAGCGAGCAAAGACCGAAACAGCCTGTTCTTACAACGAGTATTTCGTTCTCTATGCCCTGTGCCTTAAGCTCGTCCTCAAGTGCTTCGAGCACCTTTTTGCTTCCCGATGACTGACAGCCTGTACCGCCGCAGACAAGTACCTGCTTACGATAGCCTGTCTTTTCAGCAAGCTTTGCAGCCTCTTCTGCAACAATGCGTCTTACTTTGATAAGGTCAGCTTTTGAATCTCTGATCTGATTAAGTTCATTAATGGTCATTATGCTTCAGCGCCTCCTTCTTTGTAAGAGTCAAGTATCTTCTTGACCTGGTCGGGAACGAGTCTGCCGTAAACTTCCTCGCCGATAGTCATGACAGGTGCAAGTCCGCAAGCGCCTACGCATCTGCATGAATCAATGGAGAACAGACCGTCGGGCGTACATTCGCCGCTCTTGATACCGAGCTGATTCTCAACTGCCTCAAGAATTTTAGCAGAGCCTTTAACATAGCAGGCTGTGCCGAGGCAAACGCTGATCTGGTGCTTACCCTTTGGTGTAAGCGAGAACTGTGAGTAGAATGTTGCTACTCCGTACACTTCCGACAGGCTGATGCCAAGACCGTCGGCAACCATTGTCTGAACCTCAAGCGGCAGGTATCCGTAGATGCCCTGTGCCTCCTGAAGAACAGGCATAAGTCCGCCCGGCTGGTCGTGGTGCTTTGCGATGACTTCCTTCAGCGCAGCTTCCTGCTCGGCAGTACCCTTAAATGCGTTCAGGGTTTTTTCTGACATAAAATAACCTCCTCAAAATTTTTTGCCATAGCTGTATTATTGTAAAATAGCAAATACATAAAACATGGCACAACGGAGCAGACATACCCCAATATGCCACACTTTGATTATACAACAATACTATTTAAAATGCAAGCGAAAACCTTGATTTTCCACCGATTTCGCCTCGCTTGACGCTTACGAAAAGACATTTTCGCCGCCTGTTCACCACGGGTTTAAATTTTGTGATATTTGTGCATAAGAAGCTGTACAAATAGTGAGATATGCACAACACATTTGGCTGGTTTTGCTTTTTATGGGTTTAGCTATCAAAACGAAATTGAAACATTTGGCGAAATTTTCGGAAAAGGTTACAGCATACCAAATTTGTAGGATTTTTAATTTCTACGAAATTCATAAAAGAACTGCCTGTTTTTGTGGTATAATTACATACATTTACACACCAAAAATTCAAGATTATTACATTAAATTTGCGAAAATCCTGATTCTGTAATTTTCGTTCAGCTTTCAAAACTTAAAACGCTTTTGAGTTGTTTTACCCTAACACGAAAACCCACGCAGATACGCGACTTTTGCACATAAGTTTTGAAAAACTAAACCCGATACAGACGAAAACAGGTCAGCCAAAGCTGACCTGTTTCGTAGTAAGGAAAGTAAAATGAATTAAAAATGGAATTAGTCGTTTTTAACGGAAGACTCCTTGATTCTGATGTAGGCAAGCATAGTCTCCACAGCGCCGTCGATACCCGTTTTAGAGGTGTTTATGCAAAGGTCAAAGTTCCTTGCCTCGCCCCACTTCATATCGGTATAATAATTATAGTATGATGCACGGCGCTTGTCGGTCTTTTTGATAAAGTCCTCCACCTTGTTCTTCTCGATATCGTAACGCTCTAAAATGCGCTTTTTCTTCTCGGCGGTATTGCCTGTGATGAAAAAGTTTATGGTGTTCTTCTCGTTTTTCAGAACATAGTCGGCACAGCGTCCGACAATAACGCACGGTCCTTTTGCGGCGATACTTTTTATCGTATCGAACTGCGCGAGGAAGATACGCTGGTTTATCGGCATTTCAGGCTCGATGCGCCCGTCTGACGAGATGGGGTAGTTGCCTACGACGAGTGAATACAGAAAGCTGTTGGTGTATGCCTCGTCATTCCTGTCAAACAGCTCACGGCAGATGCCGCTTTCCTTTGAAGCTATTTCAAGAAGCTCCTTATCGTAGAAGGGTATATCCAGCTTTTCGGAAAGCCTCTTGCCTATTTCTCGACCGCCGCTGCCGAACTCACGGCTTATAGTGATTACAGAATTCATAGTGCAAGCTCCTTTCCTCACCTTATCGGTTTGCTGTAATGTTATTATACCACATTTCGCCGCGTTTGTACACAATTTCTTCGCAAATTCTTTCACAAATTTTCACACGTCTTTTTGTACACTTTGACAATACAAAAGATATTCAGCACTGCTATTGTTGTATAAATTGACAAAACCGCCTGCTACACGTTGATAGCAGACGGTTATCTGTACACTAAATATAGTCGGCAATGTGCGATTATCTTATCGCTGCGAAGCCTTTTTCGATATCCTCGATGATATCGTCGACATTTTCAAGTCCTACGGAGAATCTTACCAGTCCGCCGTCGATACCTGCTGCGACGAGCTGCTCGTCTGTCAGCTGGCGATGCGTAGCGGATGCGGGGTGCAGCACGCAGGTACGGATATCGGCAACGTGTACCTCGTTTGATGCAAGCTCAAGGCTATCCATGAACTTGACAGCTGCATCTCTGCCGCCCTTGATAGAAATCGAGATAACGCCGCTTGTGCCTTTGGGCATATACTTTTTGCCCAGCTCATAATACTTGTCGCCCTCAAGTCCTGGGTAGTTGACTGCCGTGCACAGACCCGAATCCTTGAAATACTTTGCGACCTTGAGCGCGTTCTCGCAGTATCTGTCCATTCTTACCGCAAGTGTTTCAAGACCGAGGTTGAGCAGGAAAGAGGAGTGAGCCGCAGGATAGCAGCCAAAGTCGCGCATCAGCTGCATTCTTGCCTTGACGATGTACGGTGCGAAAGGATAAGCCTTTGTATAGATAGTGCCGTGGTAGCTCTCGTCAGGCTCGGTGAACTCGGGGAACTTGCCGCTTGTCCAGTCGAACTTGCCCGAATCTACGATAACTCCGCCGCCCTGTACTGCGTGACCGTCCATATACTTTGTGGTGGAGTGGATAACGATATCTGCGCCCCACTCGATCGGACGGCAAAGGTAAGGTGTTGCAAATGTGTTGTCGATGATAAACGGAACGCCGTGTGCGTGAGCGACCTTTGCGAACTTTTCGATGTCAAGCACGGTGAGTGCGGGGTTGGCAAGAGTCTCGCCGAAAACAGCCTTTGTGTTATCCTTGAAAGCCTTGTTCAGCTCCTCCTCGCTTGCGTCGGCATCAACGAAAATGCACTCGATACCCAGCTTTTTGAGGGTGTAAGCGAACAGGTTGATAGTTCCGCCGTAGATAGTAGCAGCAGAGATAAAGCTGTCGCCTGCCTGCAAAATATTGAGAAGTGAGAGCAGGGAAGCAGCCTGACCGCTTGATGTACACATAGCGGCAACACCGCCCTCAAGTGCAGCTATCTTCTTTTCAACGCAGTCGGTCGTGGGGTTCTCAAAGCGGGAGTAGATAAGGCTCTTGGTAGGGTCGTCAAAAACGTCCGCTACGTCGCTTGTCTTATCATACACATAGGTAGTTGACTGAACGATAGGCATAACTCTGGGTTCGCTATTCTTTGGCTTGTAGCCCTCGTGCAGACATTGTGTTTCGATCTTCATTTTACATCAGTTCCTTTCGATTTATGATATATATTTTTTGTTGTTTTTCTTCGCCCTTTTTACAAAAGTGTTCCTGCGATAAATCAGAATTTATCGGGGTATGTTTGTCGAGCAGCTGGGGGAAACCCTTTTGGAGAAGGGTTGTCCCCCAGACCCCTTTCCTAAACCTTTTATTGCTTTTTCGGCACAAGGTGTCTGCGACACCTTATCCCGAAAAAGTAGTAGAGTTCAGAAAAAGAGTTTGAGAGAAAGCGCTCCCAAGAGAATACCCACAGTTACTTGATAGGTATACCGCAACAAATGCGGATTTACCGAGGTTTGCACAACACGGCTCTACTCTTGTACAGTTATCACAAAGTGAAAGCCCGGAGCGGCACGAAAGCCGCTGTCTGCTCAAACCGATATGCGACGGACAAGCGTGGTGCACGCTGTACACATATTATTAACAACACAAAAGTAAAAAGGGACTTTTTTGTTTATCAGAAGTAGTTTTCCGACTGTTTATCTGCCCTTGCAACCTTTACAGTATATATACCAAACAGCAGCATTCCCGCACCTGCAATAAGTATGGGATAAATAAACCAGCGGCTTTTTTCCGCCTCATACACATCAGTTGGGTCGTTCGGGTTTATACGCAGCCTTGTTGTCTGCCCCACATTATAGTGGTTGTTCCTGTCAAAGTACCCTGCGGTGGTATAGATCTGCCCGTCGTACTGGTATTCAAAGACAGGGCGGTAATCGGTACGGTTGCGTATTTGCTGTTCTTCAAGGCGAATGACTTTGGCTGTCACCTCTTCACTGCACCTGTTTTTCTGTGAGATATCTGTTACGAGCGCCCATGTGCTGAAACCTATCAGCAAAAGTCCGACGATAATGCGTATTATCGCAGTGGACATATCCATTCTTATTTTTTTCATTTGTTTTCTCCCCCTGTTGTTTTGTCTGTGTCTTTTGTCTTTTTATCTTTATCTATATATGTATATTTGCTTGCTATCCTGCGAGGGACAAGCGAGCCGCCGTGATTTTGTCTGTTTGCCGGCGATGTCCGACCCCGAAGCAGCACGAACGTTCAGCTTTTTGCTTACTATCCTGCGAGGGACAAGCGAGCCGCCGCGGCGGCGCTTTCCATTATGATGCGTGCCTGCTCGGTGAGGGACAGAACGCTGCGGAAGGCGTTCATTGCCTTTTGTGCTGCCATTGCGACAGCTGCGTACATCGTGCCCTGCGGACATTCATTTATGATGTCGTGCGCGGGTTTCCACATCAGACGGACATAACCCCTTATGTCCTCGCCTGTTTCGCAGCCGCGCACTCTGCCGAAGTCCTCGCTGCCGCAGCTTTTGATGCTGTGTTCAAAGATCTCTTTCACATCAGGTGCTGCTGCATCTGCCCTGACAAGCACCGCGCTGACGTATGTCCATACCGAGTGGTCGTCCCCCGCAAGCTTGTTATCGACAAGCTCGGAAAAGAAAAACTTCTCGCCCGACTTTGACGGGATAATATCAAACACGCTTTCGGGTGCAAGCCCCTTGCCGCGAACGTACTCGTTTATAACGTCCTGCTGACAGGCATAGCCCGCAAGGCTGCCCAGAGCACACAGAAACGACTGCGGGTGCAGGCTGCCGTCGGGGCTTTTCAAGCCGAGCATAAGGCGCGCGAACAGCTCGTCAGCGCTTTTTTTATATACGGTAGGGTTCATTACACGTTTATCTCCGCAACGTCATCGGAAACGCCGTTTGCTTCAATAACAGGCTTTACGCAGTTCTCGATGAACTCGTCCACCTGCTGCGGACATCTGCCGATGTAATTCTCGGGCTTCATTATCTCGTCAAGCTCCTCGCGGGTGACCTTGAAGATAGGGTCTGCGGCGATGAGGTCTGCAAGGTCGTTGTCAAGACCGTCACGCTTAACGTGAGCGCCTGCTTCCATGGAAAGCTGGCGGATATGCTCGTGAAGCTCCTGCCTGTTGCCGCCCTTTTCGCAGGCATCCATGATGATATTTTCGGTAGCCATAAAAGGCAGCTCTGCCATAACTCTGCGGCGGATCATCTTGTCATAGACAACAAGTCCGTTCTCGGGGTCGGTGACGTTGAGCATTATATTGAGTATCGCATCAACGCCGAGGAAAGCCTCTGCAACGGCGATACGCTTATTTGCCGAGTCGTCGAGCGTTCTCTCGAACCACTGTGTACCTGCGGTGAAAGCAGGGTTGAGAACGTCACACATAACGTACCGAGCGAGCGAGCATATCCTCTCGTCGCGCATTGGGTTGCGCTTGTACGCCATAGCGGACGAGCCTATCTGCGTTTTTTCAAACGGCTCTTCTATTTCCTTGAAGGACTGCAAAAGTCTGATGTCGTTGCCGAATTTCATAGCGCTTTGTGCGATGCCCGAAAGCACGGAGCATATCGCATAATCGACCTTTCTTGAATAGGTTTGTCCCGATACGGGAACTACAGCATCAAAGCCCATTTCTTCGGCGATGAGCCTTTCAAGCTCCTTGACCTTGTTGGTGTCGCCGTGGAACAGCTCCATAAACGATGCCTGTGTGCCTGTTGTGCCCTTTGAGCCGAGCAGCTTGAGCCTGCCAAGCTGGAAGTCAAGGTCTTCGAGATCCATAAGCAGCTCGTTGCACCACAGAGTCGCGCGCTTGCCGACTGTGGTGAGCTGTGCGGGCTGCAAATGGGTATATGCAAGGCAGGGAAGTGCTTTGTACTTATCTGCGAACTTTGCCAGCTGGTCGATGACCTTGACAAGCTTTCTCTTAACGATTTTAAGAGCGTCGCGCATAATGATGATATCGGTGTTGTCGCCGACATAGCAGCTCGTTGCGCCAAGGTGGATAATGCCGTCAGCCTTGGGACAGCACGCGCCGTAGGTGTGGACGTGCGCCATAACGTCGTGGCGCACCTTTTTCTCCTCTGCGGCAGCCATTTCGTAGTCGATGTTTTCGATGTTTGCCTCAAGCTCGTCCACCTGCTCCTGTGTGACGTTCAGACCGAGCTTCATCTCTGCTCTTGCAAGAGCGACCCAGAGTCTGCGCCAGGTGGTGAATTTCTTGTCTGCGGAGAATACGAACTGCATCTCCTTGCTTGCATAACGTGTGCAGAATGGGCTTTCATAGCTGTTTGTCATAATAACCTCTCCTTTATAGTATTAAAAAACACAAATAATTATACCATAAATAAAGAAATAATGCAATAGCGAATTTTGAGCAAGCAAAAAGCAGCCTGTAGGTTTACAATAGATGTGAGACAAAATTAAGAAAAAAAGATAGCGAACCAGCATGAACCTGTGTTACAGTTAAGTTGCGACACAAAAAGCAACAGG
>OMXI01000022.1:0-22265 GCA_900314975.1 uncultured Eubacteriales bacterium
TTAAATAGTTTGAAATTAATAAGCTTGTGATAAATCAAAGTTTGTTGGCTTGTGTTTGTCAAGCCATTGAGGGTATTCTCATGGAATAATTCCCTTTCAGTCTCTTTCGGAAATCCTTAGTCATTTTTGGTGCTTGGGAGTGTAACTCCCAAGTGCCAAAAATCATTAAAAGGTTTCTGAGAGGGAGGATAAGCGACCTTGCGGTCGCTTGCGAGGATACCCGAAGGGTATCCTCGGGGGGGGAACGGAGTAACCGTTACCACGGTTACTCCCGAAAATGCGCAGCATTTTCTGCTTCATCCAAAAGAGTTCCCCCTCAATAACTCGGCAAACATATGCCGACAAATTCTTATTTATTGAAATATTCGTACACTGTTTTGGAAAGCTCGATAAAGCGGTGACCCTGCAGTGCCGCGTGCTGCGGATAATCGCACATTATCACCAGCACATAATCCGCGCCGCCGCTGTAAACAATAGCCGCATCGTGCGAAACATCGTCAGTGTCGCCCGTTTTGTTTGCGATCTTCGGACCGTAGGGAATACCCATAGGTATCTTGTTGCGATAGTGCTGCTCGGTAAGTATCTTCAGCATTTTCTCCGAGGCTTGCTTTGAAACGCACTCGCCGTTGTAAATGCTTTCAAGCATATGCCCGACGTCAGATGCGCACGTCACGTTCTTTTTGTCCGAGGTCTCAAGTCCCTCGCCGTTGTCCGACGGGAAAAGCCCGTGATACTGCGCTGTTCGCGTGTAACCGCAGCTTTTGCACCATTTGGTCAGATAGTCCTTTCCGATAGTCCATATCATCTGGTTGAACGAATTGTTGTTGCTCAATGCAGTCATTGAGTAAATGGTGTTGTACCAGTCGCTTTCGCTTATCTTTCCGTCCTGTATCTGCTGATAGCACGCGCCCATGGCGAACAGCTTTATCATGCTTGCAGGGTAGAAATCCCTGTCGTTTATGCAGAAAAATTCGCCCGTGTTCATATTTTTCAGATACACCGACCAGTCGCCCTGATACTGCGCTATCTTCGCATCCAGCGACTCTTTGAGCGGCGCGAGGTCTCCGATATTTTGCTCTTTTGCTTTGGAGTCATCAATAACTATGTCGGGAAAGCTGTACGACGAAACGCCGTTGCTGCCGTCTTTTGCAGCATTTTCCCCCGCGCTTTTTCCCAGCATATACACACAAAAGCCTGTGATGACCGCAAGCACCAGTACAGCGCACACGACGCGCACATATCTGATATGCGTTTTGGTTTGTTTGTTCATTCGTTTCTCCCGTTGACTGTGTTTTTTTCTATCTGAAAAAAATATACCACACAAATGTTCGCTTGTCAAGGCTGACGCAAACGAAAAAGCGCCGCGAATATGCAGCGCTGTTTGGTATTATCTTTTAACTACCGAACGGTAGCCTTTTTACTACCGAACGGTAGCTGTTTAACTACCGAGCGGTAGTCTTTTTACTACCGAGCGGTAGCCATTTGCCTACCGAACGGTAGTTTAGATTTGTGAACCTGCGTTATTCGTAGTTGTACGAGCTGTTGCCGATAAATTCTCTTGTCAGAGAATCAGACGGAATGTTGTCAAGAGAGATAGCACCGATTTCGGTCAGAGCCTGCACGATAGGTCTGAAACGCTCGTAGCTCTTGTTTTCCGCGATAGCAGCTTTCAGCTTGCCAAGCACAAAGCTCTTGTACGCGGGCACTTCGTACGGAATGAACGAATCCACCGAATAATCGGCAGTATTTTTGAACGGCATGATATACTTTACCTCGCCCGCCTCAACGCTGTCAAACATATCAAGCGTGCGGTTTATTTCTCTGCCGCGGAAGAGAATATCTCTGATAATGCGGCGCATAAGGCGTATATACGCGGGATCGAGCAGCTTGTCGTCCTCGCCCTTGACATCGTATTGCAGTCTTGTTCGCACGCTGACGTACATCTTGTGAGCGTACTTTGCCACATCGCCGATAACCGTTGGATTGAGCGCGTGAGTACCCTCAAAGATGAATATATCGTCTTTTTCGCGGTGCAGCTTTGCGCCCCAGCGGCGCGACTGGTCGGGAAAATTGAACACGGGCAGCGTTACCTCTTTGCCGTTGAAAAGGTCGGTGAGCTGCTGGGTGAAAAGCTCTTTATCAACGTGCGCGGGTGATTCAAGGTCGACCTTGCCGTTTTCGTCAACGGGGAAGCGCTCCTTGGGAACGAAATAGTTGTCAAGGGAGATGTTGTAGGTGATAATTCCGCGTTCAAGCAGTATTTCGCGTATTTTGAAAGCCGTAGTCGTCTTGCCCGAGCCTGACGGTCCTGCAAGCAGCAGGATAGGCTTTGTGTCCTTTGAGTTCTCGATGTTGTCGGCTATCGAGATAAGGCGCTGGGTGTAGTTGTTGTCACTGTCGGCTATGAATTTTTTCTCGTCCTGCAAAATGCGGTGGTTAAGCGCGTTTACATGGAGTATCTTCATTGGCTGTCTGTTCCTTTCGGTGTATTTTTGAAGCTGCTGAATAAAGCAAGTCTGATGCAATTATATTTTGGGGGCTTTCCGGTCGCCCCCAAGCCCCTTCGGATCGCAATAAAAAGCTTGGTTAATCTTCCCACTTGGAGCAGAGGTTATTAAGAGTATCGGTCATTTTGGCGAGTTCCTTGTTGGTCAGACCAGAGCTTCTGTTGACAAGTGCGGTGAGGCGTTCAAGTGACGCAACAAGGCGCTGATAGCTCGGTGAATAGCCCTTTGTTTTCTTTTCAACGGGTATGGGCGCGGCATTGGTGAACTCGCCCGTGAGGATATCAAGAGTGGCGCCGCTGTACGGAGCGTAGCTTTCAAGTCTGAAATCGTTTTTAAGATGCGCGGTGAACTCGTCGGCGATGCTCGCTTCGGAGTGGTTGACAAACACCTTTTTAACGCCCTTGACGTTTTGTATCCACGCGTTGAGACCGTCAACATCTGCGTGACCGCTTATGCCTGCAAGCACGAGTATCTGCGCTTTGACGCTTATCTCCTCGCCGAACAGCTTGACGGTTTTTGCGCCCTCGACAAGACTGCGCCCGAGCGTATTGAGCGCCTGGTAGCCCACGAAAAGCACCGTATTTTCGGGCTTCCACAGGTTGTGCTTGAGGTGGTGCTTTATGCGTCCTGCCTCGCACATACCGCTTGCGGAGATGATTATTTTCGGCACGCTGTCAAAGTTTATCGCGCGAGACTCGTCGCTGGTGGTGGCAAGGGTGAGTCCGTCGAACGAAATGGGGTTGATGCCCTTGTTTACGAACTGCATAGCCTCCTCGTCAAAGCAGGAATCCTTGTTTTCATTGAAAATGCGCGTTGCCTCGATAGCGAGCGGGGAGTCGACATAGACGGGGAAATTTGCGTGACCTGTTACCATATTCTCCGCCTTTATCTGCCGCAGAAAGTACAGCAGCTCCTGCGTTCTGCCGACGGCAAAGGACGGTATCACGACGTTTCCGCCGCGGTCAAAGGTGGTCTGTATTATCTTGGCGAAAGCCTCGGCGTAATTGTGCGGCGGATTGTGCCGTCTGTTGCCGTAGGTCGCCTCCATTATGACGTAGTCAGCCTCGCCGACAAACTGCGGGTCGCGGATAAGCGGCTGGTTGTGGTTGCCGATATCGCCCGAGAAAAGCAGCTTTCTCGTTTCGCCGCCCTCGGTCAGCCAAAGCTCGATGCTTGCCGAGCCAAGCAGGTGACCTGCATCGGTATAGCGCACCTTTACGCCCTCGCAGATGTCTATTTCCTTATCGTATTCGTGCGGCACAAAGCACGCTATTGCGCCCTCTGCGTCTTCCATTGTATAAAGCGGCTCAACGTCCTCGCCGCCCTTGCGCCTGCCCTTTCTGGAGCGCCACTCGGCTTCAAACTCCTGGATATGCGCAGAATCGCGCAGCATTATCGAGCAAAGGTTGCAGGTCGCTTTGGTGGCGTGTATCTGCCCCGAAAAGCCGCCTGCGTACAAAAGCGGCAGCAGACCCGAATGGTCGATATGCGCGTGGGTGAGCAGCACGAAGTCTATCGCTGACGGCGGACAGGGGACTTTCTCGTTCTCAAAGTAGTTTATGCCCTGCTCCATGCCAAAGTCCACAAGGAATTTCTTGCCGCAGGCTTCGATATATGTGCAGCTGCCCGTGACCTCGTGGGTAGCGCCTAAAAATACAAGTTTCATAAAGCTCTCGCCTCGATTCATTTAATATATTTTATTGTAGCACACTTTTCAAGATTTTTCAAGCATTTTGCACAATTTTATTGTTGAAAACTGCCGTAAAATGTGCAAAACAATAGCCGCAGCTTTTGACTGCGGCTGAAACCTTTATTTCAAATATTGCACGCCGTTTATCTCAACGCCCTTGAAATCGTCCACATTGATTATCTCGCCGAAAATGATATGTTCTTCGAGTGCAGAGGTCTTGTTGTCCTCGCTTATCTCGTATTTCTCGCCGTTTGTTTTGATAAACGACACGCATTCTGAAACAGCTAATGTGCTGTTGCCGAGTTCTTCTCCTATCATTCTGCCATCGGGCGAGTAAATCTCAAACTCCGACAGCACCAGCTTTTTGCCGTCTGCGCTTTTCAGCTCCACGCTCTTGACGTTAGGTGAAAAGTTTGTGGTGTAGTCAAAGCCCTCAAGCTTTACATAGTCATCCTTGCCGTATCCATAGTAGGTTATTGTTATATCTTTTTTCAGGTCTATACCCTTACACCTGTAAACGTGCACCATTGCGGTTCCTTGTTTTGCGTGCTCGCCCATTGCATATCCGTCTGCTTCCTCTATTCCCCAATTGCCTGCGCCTGTTTCGGTTCCGTCAGCGTATTTTGCTTTTACAGGAAAGTCCATAGCATCTTTAAGATAATTTCTGCTCTTGCGTGTTTTGCCTTCACGGGTTTCTATCATCATCACGTTGTGACCGTCGGAAAGCTGTGAGTCGATGGTTATTTTAAAATCCTCGTTCTCCATTACATAGTTCTTTACTGCGCTTTCGTTCTGTTCTATCCTCTCCGAGCCTTTGAGATACCATTCCACATTGTCCTTGTGGAACAGTCTGCCTGCGGCGTACGCGCCTGTTGGCAAAAGTATCGCTGCGGCAACTAAAAATGTTATTACCTTGCGTTTTATCTTTTTCTTCGGTTTTGTTTTTGTATCTGTCATCTCTGTTTCCGCCTTTCCTGTCACGCGGGAGATGATGTCATTCTGCGCGGCTTGCGATAGATCTTCGCTGCCAAAGAGCAAAAGCTCGTCAAGCATTGCGGTGCAGTCGTTTTCGTCAGCGGTATATGCAAGCTGCGTAAGTTTTGCTGTCATCTTTCTCCCTCCTTCAAAATTTCTCTTAATCTGACAAGTCCGCGGGATATGCGCTTGTTGACTGCGGCGGCGGTCATTCCCAGCTCGCGCGCGATGTCCTTGTTGCGCTGACCGAAAAAGTAGCGGCGCAAAAATATCTGTGTATCGGGTTCGCCGAGCGCTTTTAGTGCTTGCATAAGCTCTGCCGAGGTGTCTGCAAATATCTCGTCCTCGCTTGAAAGCTCCTGTATCTCGTCAAGAGGTACTGTGCCAGTTTTGCCCGTGTGCTTTCTGAAAAGGTCTATGCAGTGGTGCTGCGCTGTGACGGACAGGTAGCCGCCCACGCTGGTGAACTGCTTTCCGACTTTTGCGGCGTTGAACAGCTTGAAAAATATGTCGCTCACCGCCTCGTCGATATCCTCTTTGGCGCACACATCACAAAGCCGCGTCAGCACTATTTTATAGACGTAGCCGCCGTAGTGCTTTACCGCTGCGGCAAGCCCTGCCTCGCTGTCGCGTTCAAGCAGCTGCGCTATCTCCTTGTCGGTCATTTGAATATCCCACCTTTGTTGAAACGTTTCATATAATATAAACGAGTGCTGGCGCGAAAAAGTGACAGAAACGAAAAAAGTCATATAGAAAAATCTATATGACCTTTTTCATTGTTTTGAAATCTTGCTTTATTTAGGGGGCTTTCCGGTCGCCCCCTAACTGTTCGCAAGCGAACAGTTTACCCCTTCGGGTGAAACTTTTATAATTTGTGGTTATATTGTTTTATTCTTCCGACTGGGAAAACTGGCTTTCGTGGCGGGTGAAGAAATCTGTTCTCGGAGGGAGGAATTTGAGCTTATGGTTCTCGCCTGTGAAATACGAAACAGGCTCAAAGATATGCTCCCACGACCAGAACTCCTCGCCGACACCGAGGTACTCGCGCACCTTTTCGGTGCCGATAGGTGCCATTGGGTGCAAAAGTACAGCGGCTATCCTTATTATATAGAAGATATCTGCAAGCGCCTGTGAAAGCTCTTCCTTGCTCTGTTCGCCGGGCTTGAGCGCCTTTGCCATATACTTGCTGGCGCCGCGGATATAGCTGTCAAGCACATAGGTACACTGGTGGAACGCAAAGCGCGACATATGGCGCTCGTAGTCAAGCACCGCCTTTTTGCCCTCGGCGAGAATCTTTTCGCTCGGGGCATTCGTTGGCAGCACGCCGTCAAGCTCCTTCTGCGCGGTATAGAAAGCGGTTCTGATTATTCGGTTATACACGTTTGACAGCAGCAGACCGTCCTTGACAACGGGGTCTTGCTCGTCGGGTTTTGCATCGGGGTTATAGGGCTTTGGCATAAAGCTTACAGAGCGCTGACCCAAGCCCAGTCCCAGCCAGTGCATACGCAGCTGCTCGGGGGTGTAGTAATTGAGCAGCTCGTCAGCCATTGGCGGCTTTACTGCGCCCGAGCTCGATGCTTTTTTATCGAGGAACAGTATATGGTGGTTAGCGACAATTATCGGCATTTGCAGTTCGCCGTCAGGGACATCGGCTGTCTTTTGTGCTGACTGCTGCTGTGCCATCCACATTGCAGGCTCGGCGATGCCGTAGAAATAGATGTTGTCCTGTCCGATGAACTGGAACACGGTGGAATCCTTGCTGCACCAGTAGTTTTTCCACTCGTTTTTATCCTTGCCCTGCGATTCGAGGTAGGTCTGCGTGAAAGAGATAGGCGCCCACAGCGATTCGGGCCACACCCAGACGGTGAGGTTTTCGCCGTCTTTTTCAAACTTCGGCGCTGGTACGCCCCACTCGATATTGCCTGTGAGTCTGAAAGGAACGAGCTTTTTGCCTGTGCGGTATCTGATGCCGTTTGCGGTAAGCACTCTGCAAGCCTCTTCACAGTCGGCAAGGGCTGTGAAAGCGATAGTAAACGAGGGCTTTTTAGGCTCCTCGATATATTCGTGCTGCGGCAGCTGTGAGGATATTTCCTTGTACTTATCCTCAAACTCGCGCTTTACGTAGATAACGGGCGGCTTTAAGAATTCGGATATGGTTTTCCACACGACAGGGCGGATATCCTTGCGCTTTTGCATTTGTGCCACCCAGTCCTGAAGCAGCTTTTCGTAGTCGGTGAGCTTGAAATACCAGTTGGTAACGGGGCGCATAGACGGCTTTTCGCCTGTGAGCGTGCTGACGGGGTCAACGAGGTTTTCGGGCATATACTGGTGTCCCATATCGCACTCGTCGGCGTAGCCTTTTTCCGAGGTACAGCCGTCAACGGGACACTTGCCGACTACCTGTCTGCCGTTGAGGAAAACGCCTGCTTTTTCATCGAAAAACTGCATTGTGGTTATCTTTTCAAGCTGACCTTTTTCGTAAAGAGAGTTTAAAAACTCTGCTGTATAATCTGCGTGTATTTCTTTGCTGCGGTCAAGTCCCGATGCGGCAAACAGGTTTGGCTTTATGGCGTACTTTTCAAGTGTCTGCGCCTGTTTGTTGTGGTTTTGGCGCACAAAGTCCTCAAGGCTGCCCTGAAACTCGCCGCTTTCGACCTTTTTGCGCCAGCCCTCTGCGATAGGCGAGCCGTAGCAGTCGGTACCCGTGACGAATATGACATTCTCGCTGCCTATCCTGTCGCGCAGAAAACGCGCGTAGGTATCGGCAAACACGAGCATTCCGCCGACGTGACCGAAGTGCAGCTCTTTATTGCCGTAGGGCATACCGCCCGTTATGACCGCTCTTTTGGGGAACTCGGGGCGGGGTATCTCAAAGTTTTTCCTGTCGTTGTTTTTTTCAGCCATTATGTTTTACTTTCCTTTCAAAAGCTCCGCATTTTCCTGCTTGGGAGCAAACTTTTTCTTGTAGATGAATGTATACAGGCACGCAAAGAAGATGCCAGGGTAGTGTACGCCGACGTGCAGGCGCGAATACGCCATAAAGACCGACGCGCAAAGCGCGGGTATACCGAATTTTTTCGGCATAAGCAGAAACACTGCGAACATTACCGAAAAGGTAGATGCGCTGTGCCCCGAGGGGAACGAGTAGTCGTTCATCACGCCCATTAGCGAGGTAAGCCCGTCTGTGACGGTATAGGGGCGCGGCCTTTGGACTATGTTTTTGATGATGAGATTTGACATCAGGAATGTAGTGCCGAGCGACAAGGTGCAGAAGATGCCTTTTAGCCGTGTTTTCGGTATTATCATAAGTATCAGCGCGGCGGCAAAGGCAAGCTCGCCGTGTGCGCCGACATAGCTGAACAGCTTGCAAATCGCGTCAAGCACGGGGTTGCGCAGGTTGTCTTGTATCCACAGCAGGACATCGCCCTCCCAGCTCAAGCGTCACACCTCACTTTGATACGGGGACTATCTTCCAGATGTTCTCGGCGTAGTCCTTTATGGTTCTGTCTGACGAGAATTTGCCAGCGTGGCACATATTCAGCCAGCACTTCTTTGCAAACGAAAGCTCGTCTTTATAGTCTTTATTGCAGCGCAGCTTGGTTTCAACGTAGCTTTCCAAATCGCCGACAACGTAGTAGTGGTCGGGGACGTGCCAGCTTGCGCCGTCGGTGAGTGCTTTGTAAAGCTCCTCAAAGCTGCCCTCTTGGTCGGACGGGATACCGCCGTCGTCAAAGGTGCCGTCGATGAGCTTATTCAGCACGCGGTTTATCTTTTCGTTTTCAAATATCAGCTTGCGGGGGTCGTAGGAAGGCATTATCTGTGCGAGCTCCTCAACTCTCGCGCCGAAGATATAGTTGTTATCCTCGCCAGCCTCCTGCACTATCTCGACGTTTGCGCCGTCGTAGGTGCCAAGGGTAACAGCGCCGTTAAGCATAAGCTTCATATTGCCTGTGCCGCTTGCCTCGGTGCCTGCGGTGGATATCTGCTCGGAGACATCGGCTGCGGGGACGAGCTTTTGTGCGTAGGAGACGTTATAGTTGCTCACGAAAACGACTTTGAGCAGATCTTTGGTCTGCTCGTCGGAATTGACCATATTGCCTATCTCGCCAAGCAGCTTGATGATAGCCTTTGCACGTCTGTAGCCCGGGGCTGACTTTGCGCCGAAGATGAAGGTGGTCGGCGTAAAGTCCTTGATGCTGCCGTCCTTTATGCCGTAGTAGATGTAGATTATCGACAGGGCATTGAGCAGCTGGCGCTTATACTCGTGCAGACGCTTTATCTGAATATCAAATATCGTGCTTGGGTCAACGTCTATGCCGTCATGCTGTTTAATAAAGTCGGCAAGCTGCTGCTTTTTGGTTTTCTTGATATTGATGAACTTGCGCAGGACGGCTTCGTCATCTGCATACTTTGCAAGTGCTTTGAGCTTGTCAAGGTCGGTTATCCAATCTTCGTTTCCCAGCAGCCTTGTGATAAGCGCGGAAAGCTCTTTATTGCAAAGCGCGAGCCAGCGGCGCTGGGTAATGCCGTTGGTCTTGTTCTGAAATCTTTCTGGGTACAGGTCATACCACGGTTTGAGCGCGTCTGTTTTGAGTATCTCGGTATGAATTTCGGCAACGCCGTTGACGAATGACGAAACGTAGATAGCCATATAAGCCATATTGACCATGCCGTTCGAGATAGGCTGTATCTTTTCGATAGCTTTTCTGTCCATGCCTTTTGCGTACATATCCTTGATGAATCTTTCGTTTATCATAAGAATGTATCTGTACACATCGGGGAGAATGCTCTCCACCAGCGAGCAGCGCCACTTTTCAAGCGCCTCTGCCATAATGGTATGGTTGGTGTAGTTGAATATCTTATGCGCTTTGTCAAAGGCGGTGTCAAAGTCATAACCCTGCTCGCAAAGCTGTCTTATAAGCTCGGGGATAGCGATAACGGGGTGGGTATCGTTGAGCTGTATTGTGATATACTTTTCAAGCTCGTCAAGGTTTCCAAAGCGCGCTTTATGCTTTGCAAGGGCATCGGTGATGGATGCGGCGGAGAAGAAGTACTCTTGCTTGAGGCGCAGTATCTTGCCCTCGTCGGTATTGTCGTTGGGGTACAAAACGCGCGAGATGTCCTCGGCGGTGTTTATCTCTGCCTGTGCGCCTGCGTAGTCGCCGTCATTGAACTTATTAAAGTCAAATCCGCCGACAGCCTCTGCCTGCCACAAGCGCAGGGTGCCGATATTGTCGGTGCCGTAGGCGATTATCGGCATATCGTAGGGAACGGCTTTTACTGTCTGGTCGGCATACTTTACAAGGACGGCTTCCTGCTCGCAGCGCTTTGACCACGGGTCGCCGTAGCGTGTCCAGTCGTCAGCCTCCTCTTTCTGAAAGCCGCCAACTATTTTTTGCTTGAAAAGTCCGTATTTGTATCTTATGCCGTAGCCGTCAAGCGGCAGGTCAAGGGTAGCTGCGGAGTCCAGAAAGCAGGCTGCAAGTCTGCCAAGACCGCCGTTGCCAAGCGCTGCGTCCTCGATAGTTTCAAGGTCGTCAAGGCTTCTGCCGTGGGCGTTCAGCACGCTTTCAACGTCCTCGTAAACGCCCTCGCAGAAAAGGTTGTTGTGGACGGCGCGCCCCATAAGGAACTCCATTGAAAGATACATGGCGCGTCTGCCTGCAAGGTGCTTTTCAAGGCTTGCGCTGTGCTTTTCGGAGATGTCCTCCATAACGACTGCGCTCACGCACTCGTGCAGCTGCCAGTCAAGAGCATTTTCTATGCTTGTATCGTACTTTCCGAGCAGGTCTTTTTTCAGCGCCTGCTCAAACATATTTTGGTCCATCAGCAAATGTCCTTTCACTTTTTTTCTTTTGCTTTTTCGCTCTTTTCGTCTGCCGATTTGTCTTTCTTCGGCTTATCGCTTTCTTCGCTTTCGTCTGCCTGCGGCTTTTCCTCGGCGCATCTGCCGTACAGCACGGTAAGGTCTGCGAGCTTTTGCGCCAAATCATCATCAAGCTGCGAAAAGTCCGCCAGCCGCCACTGCCAGTTTCCGCCGAGAGTTGACGGAGTGTTCATTCTTGCGGTGTTGTCAAGTCCGAGGATATCCTGCATCTGCGTTATTGCGGTATCGCTCACGCTTGACCAGCAAAGGCGTATCATAGCCCACGGCACCTGCGTATCCGTCTGCACGCCGAGATACTCGCGGCAATGCTTTGCGGTCTTTCTGTCGGCAGATTTTATCCAGCCCGCGATGGTTTCGTTATCGTGGGTGCCTGTATAGCATATGCTGTTTGTGTTTTTGTAGTTGTGCGGCAGGTAGGTGTTTGTGCTGCCCGAGCCAAATGCAAATTCAAGCACTTTCATACCGGGGTAGGTGCTTGCTTCAAGCATTTTGGTGACCTTTTTGGTGAGAAAGCCCAGATCCTCTGCGATGATATCGACATTGCCGAGCTGTTTATTTATCTCCTTGAACAGCTTCATATCGGGACCCTTGCGCCACTGACCTTTTCTTGCGGTCTTTGCGCCGTAGGGTATGCAGTAGTAGCTTTCAAAGCCGCGGAAATGGTCTATCCTTATTGTATCATATATCTTTGAGGTTGCCTGTATGCGCTGTATCCACCAGCGGAACTTTTTCTTTTCGATGTAGTCCCAGCGGTACAGGGGGTTGCCCCACAGCTGTCCGTCCTCGGAGAAAACATCGGGCGGGCAGCCTGCGACCTCGATAGGCTTTTTGTCCTTATCAAGATAGAAAAGCTCGGGCTGCTCCCACACCTCGACGCTGTCGTAGGCGACGTATATGGGGATATCGCCTATTATGCGTATACCTTTGGAGTTGGCATACTTTTTGAGCTTTTCCCACTGCTGATAATATTTATACTGAACAAAGCACCAAAAGTCGATATCGCCCGCATACTCTTTGGCGGCGGCTTTTATTGCTTTTGGTTTGCACATTCTCAAAGGCTCATCCCACTCGTACCAGCCTTTGCCGCCATTGGCGTTTTTAAGCGCCATGAAAAGTCCGTAGGAATAAAGCCAGTCCTTGTTTTCTACGACAAATCTGCGAAAGCCCTTTTCGGTCTTTTTGCGGAAACGCTTATGCGCTTTTTTCAGCACCTCGAAGGTATGCTCGTAGACGGTGCTGTAATCGACCTGCGTGCTGTCGCTGCCCCAGTTCAAGTCCTTATACTCACTTTGCTCAAGGTAGCCCTCGGATTCGAGCGTTTCAAAGTCGATAAAATATGGGTTGCCCGCGTGTATGGAAAAGCTCTGGTAAGGCGAATCACCGTAGCTTGTGGGGGACACGGGCAGTATCTGCCAGCAGGACTGCTTTGCTTTTGCAAGAAAGTCAACAAACTCGTAGGCTGCCTTTCCCAGCTTGCCTATGCCGTATTGCCCAGGCAGAGATGAAATGTGCATCAAAATACCGCTGTTTCGCATAATACTGTAATGCCCGAACTGTCGGGCATATCCTCCTCCCGTTATTTTTCGTGTACTTATTAAGATTATACTACTTTTTTTCCCTTTTGGCAATAGCACAGGTATTATTTTTCTTTTTTATGTGATATATTTCTATTGACAAAAGATGTTTTGTTGTGTAGAATTATAGTGTATGGTATCGTAAACGTTGTAATACAAGAAAAGGTTGATGGATATATGGGATCTGCCCTGCGTATCTGGCTTATAACAGGCGCTTGCCTTGCGCTTTCGGTGCTGCTGGGTTTTCTGACCGCGTGCGAGAGCGCGGCGGTGGAACTGACAGAGGTGAGAGTGCGCAGACTGCTGGCGGAAAACAACAAAAAAGCGCGCGTGCTGACAAGTCTGCTTGAAAGACCGGGGCGGTTTGTTTCGGCGAACATCATTTCGCGCTCGTGCCTTATTGCAAGCATTTGCGCGCTGGGGACACATCTGCTTTATCCTGTGATAAAAAACGCGCTGGCAAAGCTGTTTTATATAGACGGCAAGGGTGCGGGCTACTACGGCATTACGGCAGTGAGCTTTGCGCTGGCGGTGCTGGCGATAGTTGTGGTCGTGACTGCGCTTGCGGTGGCTGTTCCAAAGAGGCTTTGCACGGCGGGGAAGATAGGCGAGAGGTTTATTCTTTCCGTAAGCGGCGCGTACAGTATGTGGATAGCGCTGTTTATGCCGATAGTTCTGCTGACGGAGCTTGCGGCAAAGGGCGTTTTAAGGCTTTTTGGCATCAAGGGCGGTGCGGACAGCGACACGGTAACAGAGGAAGAGATACTGATGATGGTCGATGCGGTCAACGAGACGGGCGGTATCGAGGAAAGTCAGGCGGAGATGATAAGCAACATCTTCGAGTTTGACGACACGCAGATTAAGGACGCTATGACACACCGCACGGAGATAGTCGGTGTGGAGCAGGGCGATGATATAAAAAATGCGATAAGGCTCGCGATAGACGAGGGAAAGTCGCGCTTGCCCGTATATGACGGGAACATGGACAACATCTGCGGCGTGGTGTATGTTAAAGACCTGCTGCGACTGGCACTTGACAATGACGGCGAGTTCCACAGCGCAAAGGAATATATGCGCGAGATAATGTTCGTACCCGAGAGCAACAAGTGCGGCGAGCTTTTTGAGGAGTTTACAAAGACAAAGAACCAGATAGCCGTTGTAGTTGACGAATACGGCGGAACAGCGGGCATAATAACTATGGAGGATCTGCTGGAGACTATCGTGGGCAACATACAGGACGAATATGACGACGAGGAAGAGGAGATACTCAGGCGCTCTGACGGCATATTCGATTTTCTGGGGACTGCGGATTTTGCAGACGCTATGCAGGCGCTTGGCAAGCAGGTGCCAGATGATTCGGAATTTGATACGATAGCAGGCTTCGTGGTTGACCTGCTGGGACATATACCCTCGCAGGAGGAGAACGCAAGCGTGACCTGGGAGGATATACAGTTCACTGTACTTGAGGTGCAGGATAATATGGTTGAGAGAATAAGAGCCGTAAAGAAAAAAGATAAGGCTTTGTAATTGTGTAAGGATACGGAGAGCTTGGGAAGAATTATGTCGGATAAGTCGGTCAGAAGGAAAAACAGAATACTGGTGCTTGCTATGACGGCGGCGGCTGCGCTGTCGATGGCGGGCGGTCTGTATGCGGGTGGCAGAAGCGGCGATAATCAGCCGTACAAGCAGGTGCTGAACTTTTTCTCGCCCGCTGACCCGGGTGCTACCTACTACGACGAGGCTACGCGAACCAGCATCAGCTACGAGGTCGAGGAAAAACAGGAGAAAAAGCCGACAGACAACGTTACCAAAGAGGAGTTTGACAAGATAAACGATGCGTTCGTATCGGAGTATTTTCTTGACTATCTTTCGGACGAGGAGCAGAAGGTCTATCACCAGCTTTACAAGGGTATATACAACTTTGAGGAAACGATAAATATTGAAAACAACGTTCTCAAGCAGGACGACATAGGCGAGTTCATAGTGCTGTTCACGGTATCAAATCCGTATGTGAACTACATCGGCGGCAGCTACACTATATCGCTGAACAAAAAAGGTTTCGTTACGAGCGTAAGCGTTCAGTACTCGTTTGACAGGGCGCAGGCTGAAAAGCAGCGCCACGAACTTGACCTGAAGATAGACACAGTGCTTGAGGGCTTGAACGACAGTATGAGCGATTACGACAAGGTCAAGTACCTGCACGATTATATCGTTACGCACTGCACGTATGACGACAAAGCTCCGCAGCCGTACTCGGCATACGGGTGTCTTGTACAGGGCAGGTGCGTGTGCGAGGGCTACACAAAGGCTATGCTCGCGCTGTGCGACAGGGCGGGGATAAACGCTATCCCTGTTATCGGTCAGGCGGGCGAGACGGGCAGCGGTCAGGGTCACATATGGAATATGGTGATGATAGACGGTAAGTGGTACAACTTTGATGTAACGTGGGATGACCCTGTGGGCGACATGGGCGACGGCTACATCAGATACGACTACTACGGCGTAAACGATGACCAGTTTGAAAGGACGCACACTGCTGACAAGAATAAGTTTATGCACTACCCGAGTGCGAGAAGCAAGGACGCGGACTACTTTGAGGTAAACGGGCTTGTCTGCGACGACGGGCGCAGGGCTGACGAGACGATGGCAAAGGCGATAAAGCTCGCGGTGCAAAACGGTGACGGTCTGGCAAGGATAAAATGCACTGACAAGGACGCTTACAAGCACGCGCTTGATCTGCTGTTTGAAACAAATGACGGCACTACCGAGATGTTTGCGCTGCTCAACAAGACGCTGCTGAAAAAAGACGAGGACAAGGTGCTGCGGTACTCGATGATACAAAATGACGAGACGTACACGATAACCGTGAGGTTTGAGGACAGCGCGGTGTGAGCGCAAAATCAAAAATTGCAAAAAAGTGTTGAATTACGTACAAATATATGCTATAATACCTATCGGGCGGTTTTGCTGCCGCCTGCGCTTTGATAATGCGAACATGGGGAAAGGATGTTATTTTTTATGAGCAAAACAAAACGCAAAAAGTCCGCCGCGGCTAAAAACGTACTGATATTCTTTATCGTTTTTATCATTCTGGAAATGATCTTCGTTGTGGGGCTTTCACTGCTGTTCAAGAATGAAAACTCTACACCGGGAATTGCGGGTTACAAGTTCTACGTTATGAAATCCGACAGAATGGGCGACGTTGTGCCTAAAGGCTCGCTGGTAGTGGCTTCAAACGGTACACCGAGCAAGGACAAGATAAACAGCGCTATTTTGTGCAAGGACGTTCAGGGCATCGGCACGAGCGTTTTCTGGCTGGACTCTATCGAGTCAAAAGAGGGACAGGACGGCGTTACCTATAACATCTTCCAGAAAAATGACCCCGATACGATGTATCAGGTAAAGTCCACAAACATTTTAGGTATCGCAAATACCTACTACAAGACCGCAGGTAAGGTAATAGCTTTCGTGACATCTACGATAGGTATGATACTTTGCGTGGCTGTGCCTATATTCCTGCTTATCCTTATCGAGCTTATTATCGCTATCGTAAGACACGGCTCTAACGACGAGTATGAGGATGACGAGTACTATGATGACGATGAGTACTACGACGATGACGAGTACTATGACGACGAGTACGACGAGGACGGCTATGACGACGGCTACGATGACGAGCCTGTAAGAAAGAGCAGCAAGAAGAACGAAAAGAAAAACGATGTCAAGCTGGACGATTTCCTCTTTGGCGGCGACAAGGAAGGCGAGCAGATAGCCAAGCGCCGTGCGATGCGCGAGGGCGGCGAAGTCAAGACGCAGGAGAGCGTAAAGCAGCAGGAAAAGACCTTTGCTGAACACGAGACGGACAGCAAGTATCTTGAACAGGCTGCAAAGATAGATGAGCAGGCGCAGGAGATACCCGCACCCGCACCAAAGACAAGACCTGCTCCGCAGGTACAGCGCAGACCGCAGCAGGCAAGACCGAAGGCTGCTGACAGCTCTATCGAGGATCTGATGAAGATGATGGACGAGGAACAGCAGAAGCTGCGCAGCAAGATGGATAACTGATAACAACGCCCGTGTGGAAAACCCGCACGGGCTTTTTAGTGAATAAAGAATAGTGAATAAATAATAATGAATAATTGCGGTATCGCCTACGGCGATGTATTTTATTTTGGTGGGCTTTGCGCAAAATTGCGAACGGTCAGGGGCGTTGAAAGGAAAGTTGCCAAAGATAGTGCAGCGCATTGCGCGTATTTGCGGGAGTTTCGCGGCGCAAACAAAAAAACTTGAAAAAAATAAAAAAAGTGCTTGACAAATGGCTTTGGTTGTAGTATAATATCAATGTTGCAAATCGCAACGGACAAGCAAATGGGGGTATAGCTCAGCTGGGAGAGCATCTGCCTTACAAGCAGAGGGTCACAGGTTCGATCCCTGTTGTCCCCACCATAATGAGAACTGCGGAGGCTGCAAAGTCTCTGCACGCCTCGTTATATAAGTCTCTTCAAATGTCGGCGCTCGGCTCGGCAGGTTGAAGATATTTTTTTCAATGGCCGGGTAGTTCAGCTGGTTAGAACGCTAGCCTGTCACGCTAGAGGTCGTGGGTTCGAGCCCCATTCCGGTCGCTTATTTCTCCTTGTGAGAGATTTGCCTCTGTAGCTCAGTAGGTAGAGCAGGGGACTGAAAATCCCCGTGTCGATGGTTCGATTCCGTCCGGAGGCATCGGGAATATCCCATACAATTCAATATGCGGCTTTAGCTCATCTGGTAGAGCGCCACCTTGCCAAGGTGGAGGTAGCGAGTTCGAGCCTCGTAAGCCGCTTATGCGGGCTTAGTTCAACGTTAGAATACCTTTCTTCCTGAAAGGAGAAGTGAGTTTAATTCTTGCAACCCGCTCCACAAACAAAACGCTGTGCAGTTTTTCTGCACAGCGTTTTTTTGTATAGTTGGTGTGCGGTTTGTTATTGGGGGCTTTGCGCAAATTTGCGCCCGTCCATACCCCTTCGGGCAACCCTCCTAACAAGGTGATGATGTCCTTTATGGTTAGACCCACCTGCGTGCGCCGATGATGTGTATGCATCTTGCTTTTTCAAAGTTATAGTCATAAAGCGGTTTGCCGTAGACATCGTTTGAGTGCGCTGCGACGGTTATGCCGCGCTGTGTGGACAGCACAAAGAGGCTGTGATAAAACCCCTGCGAGTTTCCCAGCTGTACCACGTCCCCCGCCTGCGCCTGCGATATGCTTACCTGCTCGCCGTAGGGACCGACTCCCGTGTTTTGCGTCATAAAATTGTAAAAGTACTCCACGCCCGTCCACGCGGCTGCTCTGTCGCGCGGGGAGATGTAGTACCAGCCGTAGTCGCGGGTATAGTTCATTACTGCGCCGCCTGCGTAGACACACTGCGAGACAAAGTTTGTGCAGTCGCCGCCTGTGGAGTCGAAATCGTAAAACGCGGGGTTGCGCCCCAGCGCCCACCGCCTTGCGTATGCTATCTGTGCGGCTGTGTCAAGTGTATATTCGTAAAGCATTTGTATCACCGATATATTATATGCGCCTCCGGACGCAAGTGCGCTTCGCTTTTCAGAAGCAAGAGGCAAGAGGTCGGGCGACAGACAAAGTGGCTGAACCGTTTCTTACATCTTATCTCTTATCTCTTACATCTAAAAGAAAAAAGCTGTACCCTTTCGGATACAGCTTTGTGTTTTTTTAGAAAGATTATTTCTTTCTCTCCTGCATAAACTGCAATACTGCGCCGCCTGCTATTGCAAGACCTGCGATAAGCATTACATAGAAGCCTACAGCCAGTGTAACGAGTGTATCCTTCTGGAAGATACCCTCAAAGATAGCGTATACTACTGCGATACCGCCCTGAACGAGCATTGGTATGGTCTTCTTGGAAACTGCAACGAATGCACTGCAAAGTGCGATAAGAATTGCTACTATCCAGTGAAGTGCGCCGCCTTTGAGAAGGCTTGCTGATGATGTGAGACCAAACAGCTTGACAGAAACAAACGGCAGGAAGATGGAAATGATAAGAAGAACTGCACCGCCGAGCATGATGAACGGTCCGATGCCCAGTCCGCCGATGTTTGAGATGTTAGCCTTGAACGAATTGATGATGTCGTTGAAATCAAAAGGATTTCCGCTTGCGCCGGGTCTACCCATAGGCTGACCGAAACCACCCTGATTCATAGGCTGCTGTGGCTGCTGCTGTGCCATAGGTGCGCCGCATGATGCGCAGAACGGGCTGCCGTCAGGAACTTGCGCTCCGCATTTTGGACAAAACATAGATACTACCCCTTTTCATATTGATTGACGAAAAATAAATAATAGTTTGACAGACATTCGTCTGAAAACATTATATCATCATTTTTCTAACTTTACAATGTTAAAAGGGAAAAATCGTCATTTTGAACAATAGCGGGCGGTGTTTTTTCAATAATATATCAAAAGAGTGAACAAAAATCAGCTTATTCCCAGCTTTTCCACACATCAGGGCAATATCCGACAGTCGCTTGTCTGCCGTTTCTTACCACGGGTGCGGTGATTATTTCGGGGTAGTCAAGCAGCTTTACAAACTTTTCCTCTTTGCTGCCGAGGTATTTGAAAAGCGCTGCTGCCTCGCCCTTGGCTTTGGGGTCGAGCAGCTTGTCGATATCGCCCACTGCCGCAAGCACGCTTGTAAGCTCGCCCTTGCTCATGCCCTTTGAGTTCAGGTCGATGTACTGGAAATTTATCCTGCGCTCTTTGAAATATCTCTGCGCTTTTTTGGTGTCAAAGGACGACGAGCGCCCGAAAATCTGAATATTCATACAAGTATCTCTCCGTTTCTGCATTCAAGGCAGATGGTGAACGGTCCGTCGTTGGTGAGTGCGACCTGCATATCTGCACCGAAAACGCCCTTTGCGACCCTGCCGTTTATTTTCTCTGCGCACTTTGCGCAAAACAGCTCGTAGAGGCGGTTTGCCTCGCCCGGATCGCCTGCGCCTATGAACGACGGGCGGTTGCCGTGGTGACAGTCTGCAAGCAGGGTGAACTGCGAGATTATCAGCATATCGCCGCCGACGTCGTTTATTGAAAGGTTGGTTTTGCCGCTGCCGTCGGCGAAGATGCGCAGCTTGGAAACCTTGTCGGCGAGCTTTTCGCAGTCGGTGTCGGTATCGCCCTGCGCCGCGCCGAGAAGTATCATAAAGCCTGTGCCTATTTCGCCTGTGAGTACGCCGTCTGCGACCACGCTTGCGTTGGTTACTCGTTGAATTACTGCTTTCATAGTAGGTCTCCTTATCAGTACAGTTTGATGTTGTAATAATAAGTATACGTTTCGCTTGCGGACAGCTTTATTGCGTGGGGTTTGTCCTCGATAGCTTCAAACTCGTCGTCATAGAACGTCGGCACGCTTGTCCACGGTTCGAGGCAGACAAAGCGCGCGTTATCGTCGCCTGTGGGTGACCACACGGTTATGCAGTCGCTGACGGGGTATTCCAGACGGACGCAGCTGCCGCCGTTTTTGGATTTGAGCGAAACAGCCTTTGAATTCGGGAACTCCAGCGGTATTGAGTCGTTATCAAACAGCGCTCTTGTCATATCAAGACGCTTGCCGTTTTCAACGAGAGTTATCTTCTTGCCGCTTACCGTTTGGGTGATATGCTCGTTTTCGTCAAACTCGACAAAGCAGTCGTCAAAGCTGTCGCTGTCGTTAAGCGGGCAGTTGAACGCGGGGTGTGCGCCGAGGTAAAAGTACATATCGCTGCTGTCTGTATTGGTGACGAAATTTTCAACGCGCACGCTGTTATCGCTGATAGTATAGCGCACCTCAAGCGCGAATTTATACGGGTACTGCGCGAGCGACTCGGCGTTTTCGGTGAGAACAAAGCTCAAAGAGCTGTCGGTCTGCGATTTGAACGAAAACTCCATATCGCGCGCAAAGCCGTGGTTGCATTTCATTTTGTAAGGCTTGCCGCCGGCGGTGTATGCTCTGTCCTTTGGCGAGCAGATGAACGGGAAAAGTATCGGCGCAAAGCGCTTCCAGGCATCGCCGCACTGCCACAGGTATTCTTTTCCGCGCAATTTGAGCGAGTGAAGCTCGGCACCGAAGGTATCGGCGGAAAGCTCCAGTGTGTCGTTATGTATTGTGTAAAGCATTTTTTGACCCTCCCGAAAAATATTGTCAAATAAATGATAGCACATTTTGCGCGCGATTTCAATAGTATGGCAGGAGTTTGCGCTTGCAGGCGGAAATGTGCGTATCTGCGGCGGATTGTAAGTCTGCAAAGGGAAGTATTGCCTGTATGTGATATGTTTGCGGTTTGGTTTTGAAAAATGGAGAACGGGGGAGAACGAGTGAGAAAATCAAAGAAAAGTGGGTGATATATCATTTTAGTTTGTTCCCTTTTGCCCCCGTTTGCTCCCCGTGACTTTGCAAAAATAATTCTTTCGTGTTATACTATGCTAAACCGAAAGGTTGAGAGTGTACACTCGCATTTATAGGAGAGAAATCACTTAAACAGAAAGGAAAAAGACTATGAGTGAAGAAAGAGTAATCGACATCAAAAAAGGCGGAAAGGGCAAGGCTCCGCTTATTGCGGTTATTGCTGTTATCGCGGTGTTCGCGATCATTGCGATATTTGCTTCGGTAAAGATTGTGCCTGCGGGCTGCACGGGCGTTGTTACGACGTTCGGCGAGGTCTCGGACACGTCGCTGACAGAGGGTCTGCACTTTGTTATACCCTTTGCGCAGAAGGTGGAGATAATCTCAAACAAGATACAGATATATGAGACTACCGCTGATGCAGTCTCCAAGGACCTGCAGTCAGTGTCTACAAAGATCGCTGTAAACTACCGCATACGCAGTGAGGCTTCGGCAAGAATATTCAGAGACATCGGCGTTGACTACAAGGACGTTATACTTATGCCGACCGTGCAGGAAGGTATGAAGAGCGTTTGCGCAAAGTACAACGCAGAGCAGCTTATCTCCCAGCGTGCAAGCGTTGCAGAGGAGATAAAGGTCGAGCTTGAGGGCAAGGTTTCGGAATACGGCATCGAGATAGAAAAGTTCAACATTGTAAACTTTGACTTCTCCAAGGAGTTCAACGAGGCTATCGAGGCAAAGCAGGTCGCAGAGCAGAACCTTATCAAGACCAGAACTGAGCAGAACCAGGCTATCGTTGTAGCAGAGGCAGAGGCGAAGAAAAAGGTTATTCAGGCAGAGGCAGATGCACAGAACAGAGTTATCACAGCCGAGGCAGAGGCAAAGGCTATCAAGGCAAAGGCTGATGCACAGGCAGAGGCAAACAAGACGATCTCTGCTTCACTGAATCCTTCTCTGATACAGTATCAGACCCTTGAAAAATGGAACGGCGTGCTTCCGAAGGTTGCAGGCAGTGCTAATCCTTTGGTATCGCTTGACCTTGATGATAACAGCACATCATCAGGCACCGCGCAGAGCAGCACGCAGTAAGGTGAATATTTCAGCAGCGGCAGCGAAAAAACTGCCGCTGTTTTTTATCTTATAAATAAGGATTTATATTATCACTTTCTATAGGTGTATGCCCGAAGGGGTTTGGACGGGCGCAGATTTGCGGAAAGCCCCCAAAGAGAAGCAAGACGCAAGAATAATAGTTACAACACTTCTTAC
>OMXI01000022.1:22345-64401 GCA_900314975.1 uncultured Eubacteriales bacterium
GGTTTGGACGGGCGCAGATTTGCGGAAAGCCCCCAAAGAGAAGCAAGACGCAAGAATAATAGTTACAACACTTCTTACTTCTTACCTCTTATCTCTTGCATCTAAAAGGGCAAGAGCCCCGAAACTGCTGCTTCGGGACTCTTTTTGTACGTGTATGAAAAAAGCTGTTCGGGGGTAGTCCTGCCTGCGCAGCTGTACAGCTAATCGGCTGCGCGGCATTGGAGGTAATAACATAAGTCAGATATATCTTTCCTTGGCATAAAGATAGCATAGCGGCAGGGAAATGTCAATACGAAAAGCTGAATTTTATCCGAACTGTAAATCTGCTGTTGCATTTTTGATATCAATCTGTTATAATTGAATCACCGATGTAACCCTCCGCTGAAAGCGTCGGGTCACAAACGGTCTTTCGGTGACGGGATAAACCCCTCACCGAAATCCCGCGGAGCTAACGCTCCTGCGGTGACAATTGCCTCGTCGCAGCCGATGTTAAGCAAGCTTACATCGGGCTTTGCTCCGAGATAAATCATTTCAAATCAGCTTGAGAGGAGAGCGTACTATGGGTGTCAAGGGTATTTTGCTTATTATTTCGGGACTTGTGTGCTTTGTGGGATTTTTGATAGTTTATATGGGCATAAGAAAGAGAAAAAGGTGTACGGAGCCTGCTGTGGCGAAGATAGTTGACATCAAGCGCAGCTCGGACACCGACAACGACGGCAACAAGTCGTACAGATACCGCCCTGTGCTTGAATTCAAGGTCGGCACGCAGACGATACGCAAGGCTGCGGGCGTAAGCTCGGACAAGAGCAAGGCGTACAGGGTGGGCGATATGGTCAATGTCGATTTTAACCCGCTAAAGCCAAAGGAGTTTATGACCAAAAAGCAGAAAACGGGCGCATTCAAGGGCGTTGTGCTTATGTGCGCAGGTGTTGTGGCTTTTGTGGCGGTACTTATTATCTTTTAAAACAGTAATTCCCTTTGGATATATGTCCAGAGGGAATTTTTAGTGCGCAGTAGTAAAAGTGTACAGTTTTTTGTTCAGTTTTTCTTGAAAGGTTGAGTTTTATGCGTCTTGACGGGGGATAATAAGTGTGGTATACTGTTTAGCGGGTTACTATGTGCAAAACCTGTGAGATATGAAAAATTGTTTCTTATTAAAGAGATACAGGGAGAAAAAGGATATAGAAAGATATAGAAAAATTGTTCAGCTATATCTGAAAGGGGATTGGCGCAAATGTCAAAAGGACACGTTAAGCGCTCGGTAGGCGGATACATTATCGCGGCGATAATTACCGCTGCTGTTCTTGGTGCGCTTATATGGCTTTTTTTCAGGTTTTATCCTTCGGGCAGCGATGATGATTCGGTTGCGCTCAAAAAGACACCTGTAACAACGGGTACGTCTGCCGTTACCGGCGAAACATCAAACGGGACTGTGACGCAAAGCACCGCGAAACCTGCGGAACTGATAAAGGTCGGTACGGTAAAGCTTGAAAACAATATCGATATGACGCAGGACGGTGAGTTTTGCTTCAAATGGGCGCCCGCTGAAAATGCAAGCGGATACTATGTTTACCGCATGATAAGCAGTACCGAGCAAAGCGGTGTATGGCAGCTTGTGGCAACAACACAGGGTCATGATGACTGCGGGTACGTTGAGAAAGAGAGTCTGGACAATGCTGTTTACAGCTACAAGGTCGCGGCTTTTGCAAAAAAAGACGGCGGCGTTATTGTGGGTGAGAGCAGCAACGTTATTGACCTTGACCTGACGGAGAAAGCTCCCGATTCTGTAAATATGTATATGCTGCCGCAAGGCACGCAGATATTCAATGAGCAGCTGCAGCTCGTCTACACGATAAGCAACAATGACTCGATAGGCTGCTATACGGGTATGCCCGATGAAAGCCGTGAGGGCTACATCGCGATAGATTTTATGCTCACGACCGGATATGTCAAGGCATCCGCCGTTAAGCAGGTCGATAATGCAGTTGCCCTGCCGACCAGCGTTGTCGGGCAGGAGGGCGGAAAGATTTTCGGCACATCTGCCTGCGGACCGACCGCCGCGGCGGTGATAGTACGCTACGACAAGGGCGAGACGTGGGACAAGGACGAGCTTATCAAGTTTGCCGAGGCAAATAAGCTTGCAGACCAGGGAAGCATGATGGGCGAGGTCGGTGAGGGCGGAATGAGCGCACCGATGGTCATCAAGATGATTGAAATGTATTCCAAAGGTCAGTACACCGCAAAGAACCTCTATTCTGACAAGGAAAAGCCGTCGGAAACACTCAAAAAGCTGATAGACCAGGGCAAGCATTCTATCCTGTCCGTCAGATATGCGTGGGGAATCGTTCACCACCAGTATTCGATAGTACACTTTGTAGAGCCGTGCGCGTACTCGATAGAGGACGGCAAGCTGTATTTCTACTACGGTGATACAGGCTACGGCAACGGTTCAAAGGCTCTTGTCAAGGTCGCTGCCGACGAACTTGACCAGTCGGTCGCTATGGTCGACTCCGAGCCAAAGTGCATAATCGTGCTTGACGAGTCCAAGGCGCAGTAATAGTATCAGAACTCACATTTGAGCTGATCTGAAAAGGTCAGCTCTTTTATTTTGCCGTCCTCAAACTGCGCGGTGAAATCCTGACCGTTCACGCTGCCTTTTTCGGTGACGGTGCTGCCGTCCTTGGTGCAGGTCATTCCGCGCTTGTTTATTATCTCCTCCAGTGCGCCGCAGCACAGGCTTGCGGATGACCACTGCGGCAGTGATTTGCGCTCAAGCTCGTATTTCAAGCCCTGCATTTCAAGGGTGCAGACGTTGCCCGTAAAGCCGAGCTTCAGCCCTGCGACAGTTTCGGGGGCGGAGAACTCCATTTGCCAGATGTCCGCATCTGCGCGCGAGACGGTGGCGGTGTACTCCCTTGCGCCGTGGGTGATTTTTACCTGCGAGGTGAATTTTTCGTCTATCTCGCACGGCTTGGCACTGCCCTGTGATGAACACGAGCAAAAGCACACGCACGCAGCGAGCGCGGTGATAAGTGGTTTGATACGCATAATTTGCCTCCTGAAAAAAGATATTAGTAAGATAAATAAGAATTTAGCGTCTTTGACGCTAACAGTGAATAGTGAATAACGAATAGTGAAAAGTTTATAGTTAAGGTATCGCCTTCGGCGATATATTAAAATTATACTATTACAGCATAATAAAAAGGGCTGTTCTTCTTGATACAGAAGAACAACCCTTTGTAGTTTGATATTACATATCCTCGATTGCCTTTAAGCTGCGCGGTATCTCACGCAGGATGTCCGTTGGCAAGACGCTGCGCGGTGATGCGTCGTTGCAAAGTATCTGCGCGGTCGTACCGAGAATGTAGCTTGCGGCGGCACAGGCTGCGGTTATATCGCTGCCCTGCGCGATAAGCGATGCGGTCATGCCTGCGAGGATATCCCCGGAGCCGCCCTTTGCAAGTGCGGTATTGCCTGCATCGACAAGCACGCAGCCGTCACGCGTGACCACGATAGTTTCGCTGCTCTTTGCCACGACGGTTACGCCGTACTTGTCGGCTATCTGCTGCGCACAGCCCAGCGGGTCTTCGATGACCTGCGAAATGTCGCAGCGGCAAAGCCTTGAAAGCTCCTTGGGGTGAGGTGTGAGTATCACTTCGGATTTTTTCTCCTGTAATACATCTATATTCACCGCGAGCGAGTTTATGCCGTCGGCATCTATTACGACGGGACACTGTGATTCGCGCACTATCTGCGAGATAAGCATTTCGGTCTGACCCGTATGACCTATTCCGCAGCCAACGAGCAGGCAGCCTGCGTTTTTGGTCTTTTCGATTATCATATCGGCGTTTGAGTGCAGAATGAAGCCCTTGTCGTCGCGCGCGAGCTGGGTGTAGATACATTCAAGTATCGTTGAGGAGAGCGAGGTGATGACGCGGTGGGTGGTGCAAAGCTCGCAAAGACCGATGCCTGTGCGCATTGCGCCGATAACGCTCATACCTGCTGCGCCGACATAGGTATCGCTGCCGCACACGGCGATAAGCTTGCCGAAGGTGCCTTTATGACCGTACGGCACGCGGTAGGGCAGTGCGTTTTTGACGTACTGCGCGTCGCAAACGGTAATGGGGTAGTTGTTTCTGCGCGCTTTTTCGGGGATATCTATATCTGCGACAACTATTTCGCCGCAGTTGTATTTTGAGGGAGAAATAAGCAGACCGAGCTTTTTTGCGTGGAAGGTGACGGTGAGGTCGGCTTTGAAGGCGTTCTTATCAGCCTTGCCGTTTGAGGCATCGCACCCAGAGGGGACATCGCACGCAACGTGAAGGGCTGTACAGCTGTTTGCCGCCTTGAAGATATCCGCCTGCTGCGCGTTGAGCTCGCCCTTGAAGCCTGTGCCGAAAACGCAGTCGACAATGACCTCGCAGCCGTCGAGCGCGCTTTGCAGGTCGGTCTCTACGCAAACGCTTTTATTGAGTTTTTCAAAGGCATTGAGCGCAAGTTCTGTCTGCGGCTGACCGCAGCACAAAAAGACCTTGACGCTTACGCCTGCAAAGGCAAGGTGGTTCGCTGCGACAAAGCCGTCGCCGCCGTTATTGCCCTTGCCTGCGAGTATTGTACAGTTGTGCAGACCGCGCTTCATACACCTGTCAAGAACCTGTCTTGCGAGCGCCTCGCCCGCGTTATCCATAAGCTGCGCGAGGCTGACGTTATAGCTCTCGCTGCGCTGTTCGCACTTTTTCATTTGCTCGGTGGTCAGTATCGTTTCCATGGTGTTCACTCCTTGTAAAGTATTACTGCCGCTGTTGCATAGTCCTTTGTGTGAGAAATGCTCACTGCTGCGGTCAAGCCGCTTTTGCGCATTATTTCAAGCGCCTTGCCCGAAAACTCGAAATACGGGCAGCCGTTTTGGTCGCGCAGGCAGCTTACCTCGTGCAGTGCAAAGCCCGAAACGCCTGTACCGAGCGCCTTTGCAAAGGCTTCCTTTGCTGCCCAGTTGCCAGCCATTGACTGTGCGGGGCTTTTTTTGAGCGCGAACATTTCGCGTTCCTTTTCGCTGTACACGCGCTGCGTAAAGCGGCGTGAGGTACAGCTTTTTCTCACTCTATCGACTTCGATTATATCGGTGCCGACTGAAATTTTTTTCATCGCACTCACCTGTCTGCGCCGCCCTGGTAGGTGCGCTTTATCTCACGCGGAAGATAGGGTACGATAAGCTCGAGCATTTTTGCGTTGGGTGAGAAAAACAGCGTTGTATCGCCGTAATCCTTATATTTGAAATCCATATAGTACTCTGCAAGCTCGCCGCTGTTGTCAGAGGCGATGACCATTGTGCTGTCCGCCTCGACCTCCATATCGTCATTCCAGATGCCGAAGGAGGTGATGGTGCCTATCTGCACGCTGCAAAGCCTTTTGCGCTTGCTTTTGCCGATTATCTTGTCAACGTCAAGCTCGCCGTTTGTGAAGGCATACTCGTACTCTATCACCAGCTTTTTTGAAAGCCTGAAGGAAAGCCACACTGCTGCTGCGCCGAAAAACAGAGCGAGCGGTGCTATATACGGAAAAAACGCTATTGATGCAAGCACGAGTCCGAATGCGAGGGCGAAGGCAGACACCTTTGCCCAGAGTTCAAGCATTTTATCGCGGTTGGTGGGTGTTTTCTCCACGACCTGTTCCATAAAAACGTCCATTGTGATATTAGTTCCTTTCGATTGATTGTTATCATTGTACCACAACGGCTCTTTTTTTTCAAGAGTTTTGTGACAAATACTGAAATGATGTGTGCGTGTGTTGAAAATGCGAGGGTTTTGTGGTATACTGTTTTGCGGAAAAGTTGTTTGAGAGGAGTTATATTCAAGGAATATGGTCATAGATTTTCACATTCACGCATTCAACCCCAAGATTGCGGAGCGCGCGATACAGACGCTTGAAAAATGCTCGGGGATAGAGCCGTTTACCAGAGGTCTTATCGAGCAGACGGTAGGGCGCATGGACGAGTGGGGGATAGACCGCTCGGTGCTTTTGCCGATAGCGACAAAGCCGTCGCAGCAGACTGTGATAAACGACTGGGCGGCGCAGCAGGACGGCGGCAGGATAATATCCTTTGGCAGCGTTCACCCCGATGCAGACGATGCGTTTGACGAGCTTTGGCGGATAAAGGAGCTTGGTCTGCACGGTGTAAAGCTGCACCCCGATTATCAGGGCTTTATGATAAACGACCCGCGGCTTGACGGCTTGCTTGACGAGATAGAAAAGACGGGCTTGCCTGTGATATTCCACGCGGGGTTTGATGTGGTTTCGCCCGACCTTATACACTGTCCGCCGAAGCTTTCGCTTGAGATGATAAAGCGGCACAGGGGCTTGAAGGTGATACTTGCGCACCTGGGCGGAAACGACCTGTGGGACGATGTTTACGACGTGCTTGCGGGAATTGACGGCGAGGTGTACTTTGACACGGCGTTTACGGGGTGGAAATGCCCCGACGAGATTATGACGAAGATAATCAATAAGCACGGTGCGGAGAGGATACTTTTCGGCAGCGATTTGCCGTGGGACAGCCCTGACAGGATAAAGCGCAAGATACTGGGCTTGAAGATATCGGACGATGCAAAGGAAAAGATACTGGGGCAAAACGCTTTGCGCTTGCTTGGCTTTCAGAGGTAAGATGTAAGAGATAAGAGATAAAACAGACACTTTGAAACGGGAGTGATAGGAATGTCTGTAAAGGTCGATATTTCGGCGATACTTGAACAAAGGCGCGGAGAGTATGTTTCGGGGCAGGAGCTTGCAGACAGGCTCGGCTGCACGCGCGGCGCGATATGGAAGGCTGTGCGAACTTTGCAGCAACAGGGCTTTGGCATTAGCGCGGTGACCAACAAGGGCTACTGCCTTGCAACGGACAGTGATGTACTGAGCGAGGGCGGCGTGAGGAAGTACCTTGACGGCTGCGAGGGTATGCAGATAAACGTTTATTCAAGTGTCGGTTCGACAAACGACGTTTTAAAGGAGCTTGCGGCAAAGGGTGCGCCCGAGGGTACTACAGTTATTGCGGCGCAGCAGACGGGCGGCAAGGGCAGGCTTGGGCGGTCGTTTTTTTCGCCGCAGGGTACAGGGCTGTATTTAAGCATACTGCTAAAGCCCGACATCGAGGTGACAAAGGCGGTTCGGATAACCACCTGTGCGGCGCTGGCGGTATGCGAGGCTATAGAAAAGCACACGGACAAAAAGCCGCAGATAAAGTGGGTGAATGACGTTTATATCCGCGGCAGAAAGGTGTGCGGGATACTCACCGAGGCAAGTCTTTCGATGGAAAGCGGCGGTGTGGACTACGCTGTGCTGGGCATAGGCGTGAACGTCTACAAGCCCGATGGGGATTTTCCCGAGGAGATAAGGGACATCGCGGGTGCGGTGACGGACATAAGGTCTGCCGACCTCAAAAACAGGCTCGCGGGAAGCATTATAAGCAGCTTTATGCGCTATTACAGGGATATCTCAAAGGGCAGCTTTTTCAAGGATTACAGCCGCAGGCTTATGTGGAAGGGCGAGCAGATATGCGTTATCAGCGGAAATAACAGGACTTTGTGCCGACTGATAGACGTTGACGAGGAGTGCAGGCTGAAGGTGCAGCTGCCAAGCGGCGAGCAAAGGCTTGTATCCAGCGGAGAGATAAGCATACGAAAAATATAGAAAAAATACGCCAGACTATTGAAAATAGTAAAAAAATATGGTATACTTAATTGATTAGATGTGTTGTAAGGGTCGTGCCGATATGGATAAGGAACTCAACAGGATAAAAAAAGCAGCCGCCATACAGGATATGTCGGGTATCGGCAGATGCTCGCTGACGGTGATAATACCTGTTCTGAGCGTTATGGGCGTGCAGGTTTGCCCCGTGCCGACGGCGGTGCTTTCGGCGCACACGGGCTACGGCGAGTTCGTTATGCGCGACCTTACGGATTTCATTCAGCCTGCGCTGGAGCATTACAAAAAGCTGGGTGTGCAGTTTGACTGCGTATACAGCGGTTTTCTTGCATCAAGCGAGCAGATAGACAGCTGCCTGGAGTTTTTCAAGGCATACCCCGATGCGCTCAAAGTAGTCGACCCCGTTATGGGCGATGACGGCAAGGCGTATGCGACCTACACCAGTGAACTTTGCACGAGAATGAGCGAACTTGTGGCGGTGGCTGACCTGATAACGCCAAATCTGACCGAGGCGGCGATACTGCTGGGTGAGGAGTACCCCAAGGGTGCGATAAGCGAACACACGGCAAAGGACTGGCTGGTTCGGCTGTCGCAAAAGGGCGCAAAGACGGTCGTTATAACATCGGTAAAGCTGGAAGGCTCGGGTGCGGCGACGATAGGGTATGACAGCTCGGACAAGAGCTTTTGGAAGATAGACAACGTGCTTGTGCCTGCGCAGTATTCGGGCACGGGTGATATGTTCACGAGCGTGCTGATAGGCGGGCTTTTGCGCGGCGACGCTCTGCCCGTAGCTATGAACAGGGCGGCGGAGTACACAGAGCATACGGTGTATCAGACGTATCAGTGCAAAAACTCTTTCCGCGACGGTCTGCTGTTTGAGGGCGAGGGCATGGCGTGGCTCAACAGCGCTCACCGATTTGATGACTGCAAGCGTATGTGACGGGCGGTGCAAAAGAGGCAGTATGGAAAGTGTTTTGAAACCGAGACTGCATATCGTATTGGTAGAGCCAAGGATACCGCAGAACACGGGCAACGTTTCAAGGACGTGTGCCGTGACGGGCGCGGTGCTGCATCTGGTAAAGCCGTACGGTTTTACGATAACGGACAGCGCGCTGAAAAGGGCAGGGCTTGACTACTGGGATAAGCTGGAGATATACGAGTATGAAAGTCTTGATGAGTTCTTTGAGAAAAATGACGGCGATATGTACTTTTTCACCACAAAGGGCAGAAGGGTACATTCGGACGTGAGATATGACATTGAAAAGCCGACATATCTGGTTTTCGGCAGGGAGGACAAGGGGCTGCCCGAAGCTCTGCTGTTTGAAAATCCCGATAAATGCGTGAGAATACCTATGAGGCAGACGCTGCGAAGTCTCAATCTGTCAAATTCCGCTGCGATAGCTGCATATGAGGTGCTGCGGCAGTGGGATTACGCGCAGCTGAGTACGAGCGGTCAGCTTACACAATACAAATGGGAAGATTTAGGGGAGGAGTACCTGAATGGCTAAAATAAAATTCGTTACCGATTCCGCAAGTGACATTTCAGAGGCGTATGAGAAAAAATACGATATTCTTATCCTCAATTTCAAGGTCGCTATGGGTGATAAAAGCTACACCACCCGTGTGGATTTCGACAACAAGAAATTCTACAAGATGCTTGACGAATACGACGGCGTGCCGACTACCTCGCAGATAACGCCGCTGGAGTTTGTGGAGGTGTACAAAAAGCTCTACAAGGAGGGCTACACCGATATCATCTTTACGTCGATAAACTCAAAGGGCTCTGCTACATATGACAATTCCGTAATGGCGGTAAGTATGTTCTATGACGAGGTACCGCAGGCGCAGGGCAAGATAAACATCTACAACATTGACGGCAGAGGCTACACGGGCGCTTACGGATACCCTGTTATACAGGGCGCGAAAAAGGCGAGAAAGGGCGCATCGGCAAAGGATATAGTTGCGTATATGAAGGACTGGATAGACAACTGCGTCATCTTCTTTGCGCCGTACACGCTCAAATATGCGAGAAAGTCGGGAAGGATACCCTCTGCGGCGGCTTTCGTGGGCGAGGTAATGGGTCTGAAGCCTGTTATGCGCATACAGGATAACAAGATTGTCACAGAGACAAAGGTAAGAGGCGAAAAGGCGGTAATACCCAAGATACTTGACCTTACGCTTGAAAATATGATACCCAAAACGCCATACTGCATTGTTTACGGCAACGACGAGGCTGTAATGGAGGAAATGGCGCAGGTAATGATAAAAAAGGTAGGATACCCGCCTGAGAAGTATTTCCAGATAGGTGCGGCTATCGCGATAAACGCAGGTCCCCGTGTGGTAGGAGTTATTTTCAAGGCACAGCGGAAATAAAAAAATCTATGCATATTCGGAGGAATATGGTATGGGCGATAAATTATCCTGGATACTTATGGGCGGCGGTGCCGCAGTTGTTCTTGTGAGCTGCTGGTGCAGGGTGCTGCTTGATGTTGACCGCATATGGTTCGTTCTTTTCGTGGTGATAGGGCTTGGTATGATAGCTGCGGGCAAGTTCGGCAGGTTCGGCGGCGACAAGGGCGGCAAGAACGGCGGCGAGTAAGCTGAACGCATTTGTAAAACGTGGGTAAACAATAATTGAAAGTGCTTGATTTTTTGGGCGCTTTCATTTATAATAATTGTTGGGGCGTGAGCCTTTCAAACAGTAAATAATGGGGTAACACCCAAATTTAAATAAGAGAGGATGTCTGTAATTATGGCAGGTTTAAACAAGGTCAGTGTTGATGACATTAACGTAAAGGGCAAAAAGGTCCTTGTAAGAGTTGATTTCAACGTTCCGCTCAAGGACGGCGTTATCACTAACGATAACAGAATAACCGCAGCTCTTCCGACTATCAAGAAGCTGGTGGCTGACGGCGGCAAGGTAGTTCTTTGCTCGCATCTGGGCAAGCCAAAGAACGGTCCTGAGGCAAAGTTCTCGCTCGCACCCGCTGCTGCAAGACTCGCAGAGCTGGTTGACACAAAGGTTACCTTTGCAGCTGACGACACGGTAGTAGGCGACAACGCAAAGAAGGCTGTCGGCGAAATGAACGACGGCGAGATAGTTGTTCTTGAGAACACAAGATTCAGGGGAAACGAGGAGACCAAGAACGGTGAGGAGTTCGCAAAAGAGCTTGCTGACCTCGTTGACGGACAGGTTTTCGTTATGGACGCTTTCGGTTCTGCTCACAGAGCACACGCTTCCACAGCAGGCGTTACAAAGTTTGTTAAGGAAACAGCTGTGGGCTATCTGATGCAGAAGGAAATCACATTCCTGGGCAACGCTGTTGAGGACCCTGTAAGACCTTTCGTTGCAATTCTTGGCGGTGCAAAGGTCGCAGACAAGCTCAACGTTATCAACAACCTGCTTGAAAAGTGCGATACACTTATCATCGGCGGCGGTATGGCTTACACATTCCTTAAGGCACAGGGCAAGGAAGTTGGTCTTTCGCTGGTCGACGACACAAAGATAGATTACTGCAAGGAAATGATGGAGAAGGCTGAAAAGCTCGGCAAGAAGCTGCTTTTGCCTATCGACACAACTATTGCCGCAGGTTTCCCTGACCCGATCGATGCACAGATAGACGTTAAGGTAGTTGACGCTGACGCTATCCCTGCTGATATGGAGGGTCTTGACATAGGCGACAAGACTGCTGCACTGTTCGGCGATGCTGTAAAGAGCGCAAAGACTGTTGTTTGGAACGGTCCTATGGGCGTATTTGAGAACCCTGTACTTGCAAAGGGTACTATCGCTGTTGCAAAGGCTCTTGCAGAGACAGACGCTACAACTATCATCGGCGGCGGCGACTCGGCAGCTGCTGTTATACAGCTCGGCTTTGCTGACAAGATGAGCCACATCTCCACAGGCGGCGGAGCTTCTCTTGAATACCTTGAGGGCAAGGTTCTTCCGGGTATTGACGTTATAGCTGACAAGTAATAGCTTGGGGCAGGCAGAAAAATGCCTGCTCCTTCTTTTTTGGGGAGAAAAGATATGAAATACTTTCGCTATCATCTGAAGGCAAACAAAACACTGCTTGGGGCTGCGCTGTGGCTTTCGGTAGCCATAGACGCTCTTGTTATAGCGTGCTGTGTGCAGTACATAGGCAGGGAAGGCTTCTGGGTTCCGATAATCGCCTGCCTTGTGATAACGGCTATCGTTATGCTGGTGGTGATGTTTCTTATATACCGCGTATCCAAAAAGAACGAGCCTATGTTTGATGTTCTGAACGAAAAGGGTGTGTGCGATGAGCTTATTGCGGTATTCAGGCAGCGGCACCCGAAGATGACACCGATACATCACGTTTTGCTCGGGATATATTTTAAGATAATGCAAAGGTACGACGAGGCGGAGTACGAGATATCTGTCGCGGGCAATTACTTTATGGCTGACATTACTACAAAGGCATATTACTGCTGTGCGTTCATCTCTTTGCGCATAAGGCAAAGGCGCTTTGACGAGGCGATAATAATGTACAACAACTATGACAGCATGATGACTGCCTACTGCCGCTCCCACAAAAATGCACTGTGCGTTGACCACTACTCGCAGGGAGCACTGCTGTATGCGTACAGCGGGGATTTTCAGTCGGCTATGGTGTGCATACAGAGCATGGACAAGGCGGTGCGCAAAAACCGTATGTACGCCTTTACAAGAAACACCGCGCTTATGGGTGTGTATCTTCTTATGGGTGATTACAGCAACGCGGACAGCGTGAAAAGTATGATGCTGCGCGACCTGCCCGAATGTGATGCGTTTGATATGAAATTTCAGAGAGACCTTGCGCTCGATGATATAGAGTCAACGAGCGCGATATTTGACCCGAGAGAGCAAAGAGGATAAGTCGTTTTATAGGGGGGTAACTTAAAATGGGATTATTTAAATATGGTTTTAAGTATCATCGTAATTATCTGATAAAGGGTGATCTGCAAACAGCTGACAGGATCAAGCAGGGTATGCTCAATGACCTGCAAACATTCAGCGAGTTTGAGTATAAATCATCAAAAACAACTTGGACTGACAGGATAAAGGATGTGCAGATGCACTATGACCCGAGGGTACAAACGCAGTAAAGTAAGGAGTAATCACAAATGGAATTGTTGAATGTTCTTGCCGAGGAGTCCTCAAAAGCGGAAGGCTCAAAGGGGCTGTTTTCGGGCTTTCAGGGAATAGCGGGAATTGTGCTTTGCCTTGTGGCTGTGGGTATGGTCTATGTGGGTATTAAAATCTACAACGGCTTTAAGATAGACTTCGGCACAAAGGCGAATGTTCCGCAGGAGGATACGCATATCCCGACTACCGCAAAGATTCAGAACAAGGTCAGGACGACGATGCCCGATTTCAACGGACAGGGCGAGCGCGAGATAATCGAGTGGACAATGGTGTACGAGGTGGACGGCGAAAAGTACAAGCAGACTATCCCGGACAACAATTACACCAAGGGACAGATAATCGACATCAAGTACGAGCCGAGCGACCCCAACGACTTTTATGTTTACGACAAGCAGGCGGAGGAGGCTGCGGCGCTTGCAGAGCAAAGCGGCGAGCAGGAAGATGAGCCTGTCGAAAAGAACAAGCTCGGGCTGGGTATGGTCGCGCTGGCGTGCCTTATCTGCGCTGTCGGTGTGGCGCTGCTGTTAAGCTGACGCGCGTTGACAAAAGGGCACGAATGATGTATAATTAGATGTTAGTCAATAATAGGGCAATGCCCGAATCTATAGAAAAGGAGTTTTTACAATGAAAAAGTCAGTAAGAAAGGCGATAATCGCCGGCAACTGGAAAATGAACAAGACAAGACCTGAGGCTAAAGAGCTTCTGGAGGCTATCAAGCCGCTGGTAGCCAATGCCGAGGGCAAGGTAGAGGTAATCGCTTGCGTGCCTTTTACAAACCTTGAAACTGCTGTAAACACTACCGCAGGTTCAAACGTTAAGGTCGGCGCAGAGAACTGCCACTTTGAAAAGAGCGGCGCTTTCACGGGCGAGATCTCCGCTGATATGCTCACAGAGCTGGGCGTTGAGTACGTTGTACTCGGTCACTCCGAGAGAAGACAGTACTTCGGCGAGACAGACGAGACAGTAAACAAGAGAACAAAGGCTGCGCTTGCTGCAGGTCTGAAGCCGATAGTTTGTGTTGGCGAGCTGCTGTGGGAGCGTGAGTGCGACATCACAGAGGAAGTTATCGCAAAGCAGATAAAGCTCGATTTCTTCGGCGTTTCGGCAGAGGATATCAAAAAGTGCGTTATCGCTTACGAGCCTGTATGGGCTATCGGCACGGGCAAGACTGCTACTGCTGACCAGGCAGAAGAGGTTTGCGCATTTATAAGAAAGATGCTCGCTAAACTTTATGACGAGGCTACCGCGCAGGCTGTTACTATCCAGTACGGCGGCTCGATGAACGCAGGCAACGCTGCTGAACTGCTCTCAAAGGAGAATGTTGACGGCGGTCTTATCGGCGGCGCTTCACTCAAGGCAAACGACTTCAACACAATCGTACAGGCTGCTGTTGAAGGTTAATTTAAAGCTCACTGAAAAAGTGATTAGAATGGAGAACTATTATGAGTAAAAAAACAGTTGTACTTGTTGTTATGGACGGAGTAGGCATTTCGGTAACAGGTCTTGGCGACGCGGTAACAGAGGCTAACACACCTACTCTTGACAGGCTGTGGAAGGAGGTGCCGCATACGACTCTGAAGGCACACGGCGACGCTGTGGGACTGCCGACAGATGACGATATGGGTAACTCCGAGGTAGGTCACAACGCTCTTGGCTGCGGACAGATCTATTCGCAGGGCGCAAAGCTGGTCAATGAGTCTATCGCAAGCGGCAAGATGTTTGAGTCGGCAACCTGGAAAAAGCTCGTTGCAAATGTTAAGGACAACGGCTCGGTGTTCCATTTCCTCGGTCTGCTTTCGGACGGAAACGTTCACTCGAATATCGCACACCTCAAGACTATGCTTGCGCAGTGCAAGAAAGAGGGCGTTGCAAAGGTAAGATGCCACATTCTGCTTGACGGACGTGACGTTCCCGCAACAAGCGCACCTATCTACATTGCAGACCTTGAAAAGTGCATAGCAGAGCTTAACGATGCGACTTTCGACGCGCAGATAGCATCGGGCGGCGGAAGAATGAAGATAACTATGGACAGATACCAGGCTGACTGGGGCATGGTAAAGCTGGGCTGGGATACTCACGTTCACGGCATTGGCAGACAGTTCGCTACTGCGCTGGAGGCTGTTGAGACTCTGCGCGGCGAGACAGAGGCTATTGACCAGGATCTGCCGCCTTTCGTTATCGGCAAGGACGGCGAGCCTGTGGGCAAGGTGAATGACAACGACAGCGTTGTACTGTTCAACTTCAGAGGCGACAGAGCGCTTGAAATTTCTATGGCATTTGACGGCGGAGATGATTTCAAATACTTTGACAGGGGCGTTGTGCCAAAGGTATTCTACGCAGGAATGTTGGAGTATGACGGCGACCTGAAGATACCTAACAACTATCTTGTTAACCCGCCGGAGATAAAGAACACGCTGTCTGAGGTGCTTGTAAATGCGGGACTCAGCTCTTATGCGGTCTCGGAGACACAGAAGTACGGCCACGTTACATATTTCTGGAACGGCAACCGTTCGGAGAAATTCTCCGAGGAGCTTGAAACGTGGAAGGAGATCCCTTCGGACAACGTTTCGTTCGATCAGAGACCGTGGATGAAGTCTGCGGAGATAACCGACGATATGATAGAGGCTATCAAGTCGCAGAAGTATGATTTCATCAGATGCAACTATCCTAACGGTGATATGGTCGGTCACACGGGCTCGATGGATTCGACTATCGTTGCGGTCGAGGCTGTTGATATCGGTCTGACAAGACTGCTCAAGGTCGCTGCGGAGTATGACTGCACGGTGCTTATCACCGCTGACCACGGCAACGCTGACGAGATGCTTGAAAAGAACAAGAAGGGCGAGATCAACGTAAGAACTGCTCACTCGCTCAACAGAGTGCCGTTCTTTATCGTAAGCAAGGACAAGTACGAGATAATCGATGCGGACAGCACAAAGTACGGTCTGGCAAATGTTGCGCCGACGGTGCTGAAGATATTCGGCATCAAGGCTCCTGACTGCTGGGAAGACTCGATGATCTGACGTATAAAAATAAAGCTGAGGTTTTCACGCCTCAGCTTTTTTTGTTTTTTATCTGTGCGGCAAGATACAGCGAGCCGCAGATAAGGGTAATATCGTTCGGGTGGGCTTTTTGCAGAGCCTTTATTTGCGTATCTATCGGCAGACCGCAGGGCTGTGCCTTTCCGCCGAGGGAAAGTATCTTTTGCGCAAGGTCGGTGCGGTCAAGCGCTCTGTCGGAAAAGCCGTCAACGGTGTAAAAGGTATCGACATAGGGTATAAGCTTTTGCACGGCGCTGTCGATATTTTTATCTTTGCACATACCGATCACCGCAAAGCAGTGCATTTCGCACCCGTCAAGCACCTGCGCGAGCGCGCCGAGTCCGTCGGGGTTATGCGCGCCGTCAAGTATGGTGAGGGGAGAACGGCAAAGTATCTCCACTCTCGCGGGGAGAACCGCTTTTTCAATGCCGCGCGAGATGCACTCGTCGGTCAGACCGAGAGTTCCTTTGAGCAGCTTGCACCCCTCGATAACGCTCAAAGCGTTGGTTATCTGGTGCGCGCCGCCCATTGACAGCGTATAGGCATTGCCCTTGTAGACAAAGTCTGCGCCGAAGCAATCGAGCCTGTCAACAAGCACGCTTTCGATATCGGGTATCACAAGCGGGCTGTGGTTTTTATCACAGGTCTGTGTTACGACCTGCACGGCATCTTTGGGATTGTTCGCGCTCAATACGCACGGAACGCTCGGTTTGATTATCCCTGCTTTCTGCGCGGCTATCTGCGCGACGGTATCGCCGAGTATCGCTGTGTGGTCAAGGTCGATGGTCGCGATAACGGTCAGCAGGGGAGTGGTGATGATGTTGGTGCAGTCAAGCAGACCGCCAAGCCCTGTTTCAAGCACGACGATGTCGCACTTTTGCTGTGCAAAGTACAAAAAGGCTATTGCCTGCGTTATCTCAAACTGCGAAAGATCCATGCGGTCGGGCGACTCATCAACTACGGTGCGCACTTTTTCGGCAATGCGCGAGAGGTCGCTGTCGGGGATGTCCTTGCCGTCAACGCGTATACGGTCGTTGTAGCGGATGATGAACGGCGAGGTGAAGCAGCCTGTTTTCAGCCCTGCGCCGATGAAGATGCGGTCAAACATTTCCGCTATCGAGCCTTTGCCGTTCGTGCCTGCGATGTGGACGAATTTCAGGCTGTTCTGCGGGTCGCCCAGCGCCGCAAGCAGACGCTTTATGCGGCTCAGATCCTTGACGGGCTTGCCCGAGTGGGTGAACGCGTTTATAAATTCCATTCCCGAGTTTTGTGATGAGTATTCTACCATTTTTATTCTCCCTGCTCTGTTTATTTTTTCAAATTTCCCCAGACGTGTGCAAAATGTACTGCCGTGAAAATGCAGCCTGCAACAGCAAGGATATAGTTTCTGCGCCAAAGTCCGATAAAGACATAATACAGCGGCGGCATCAGCACGATGAAAAACATCATCACTAAAAAGCTCTGATGTCCTGCGAAGTAAAATCCCCAGCCAATGAAGTTTAGCAGCAACACAGCTGCCGTGAGCGCAAAGAACAGCTTTTCGCTGCCGCTTGAAATTGACAGCAGCTTTGAGTCTTTGCGCACTATAAACGTCATCAGCGCGATGCACAGCGAGCCGAGCAGCTTTTCACAGATGTCAAGTGCTTTGCTTGTTTCGGTCATATTCATTATTGGGTTTTGCTTGAGGTGAAAAAGCGGCATCACCATATAGGGTATTTCCTGAACGGCAAAAAGCAGCAGTCCGATAAACCAGAATCCGACATACTGACTGCCGAAAAGCTTGAAAAACCTGAACATCTTGTCTCCTCACATTTCGTCTATTATTTCTTTGAGCGCGGCAGCGGTCTCGGCGTTTACGCCTGCGACCTTGGATATTTCCTCGGTGCTTGCTGCTTTGAGCGCCTCTTTGGTCTTAAAGGTCGTTATCAGCTTTGCGGCTTTTTTATCGCCTATGCCGCGCACCTTTGTAAGCTCGAGCTGATAGGCATTTTTGCGGTGTTTTTTCGCCTGATAGGTGATAGCGTAGCGGTGAACCTCGTCCTGAATGGCTGTCGCAAGATTGAACGCGCTGCGGCTTTTGGAGAGCGATATCTCGCCGCTGCCTGTTGCGACGGCTCTCGTTCGGTGCTTTGAGTCCTTTACAAGTCCGAAAAGCGCGCAGTTCACGCCCATTTGCCGAAGCATCGGCTCGACTGCGTTAACGTGTCCTTTGCCGCCGTCAAGCAGTATGAGGTCGGGCATTATCGAAAAGCCTTCATCGGTCTTTGCGAAGTAGTTCTCGAAACGTCTGCGGAGCACCTCGCGCATACACTCGTAGTCGTTCTGCTCGGCAACGGTCTTTATCGAGAAGCGCTTGTAGTATTTTTTGCACGGTCTGCCGTTTTCAAAGACGACCATACCTGCGACCATATTTGTCGAGGCGAGGTTGGAGATATCGTAGCACTCGATAAAGCGGGGAGGCTTTTCAAGACCAAGCGCCTTGGAAAGCTCCTCAAGGGCGGTGACCTCGCGCTTGGTTCTGCCTGTGCGGTTTGAAATGAACTCGGCGGCGTTTGAGCGCGCAAGCTCTGTGAGGCGAACGAGGTTTCCCCTTTGCGGCACAAACAGCTTGACGTTATGCCCTGCTTTTTGTGTGAGGTACTGCCGGACTATCTCGCGGTTTTCAAAGTCCTGTGCGATGAGTATTTCTCTGACTATCTTATCCCTGCCCGAATAATACTGCATAAGGAACTGTTCGAGCATCTGGGTGCTTTCCATTTTTTCGCCAAGGAAGTGGTCGGATTTGTCGAACAGCCGCCCGCCGCGGTACATTATCACGCTGGCACACGCCATTTCCGCGTTCTGCGCCACGGCGACGATGTCGATATCCTTTATTCTGTCGTCGATTATTTTCTGACTTTCGGCGGCTTTGTTTATCGCGTTTATGCGGTCGCGCAGCTTTGCAGCCCGCTCAAATTCAAGGTTCTCCGCTGCCTCGTTCATTTCGTCGGTAAGGCGCTTTACGGAGGTCTGCGAGCCGCTGGTGATGAACTCTACTGCCTGCTCGACGATAGCGTTGTATTCCGCCTTGCTCACCCTTCCCGTGCAAACGCCCATACACAGCTTGATGTGATGATTAAGGCAGGGGCGCTGCTTTTTGATATCCTGCGGAAATCTGCGGCTGCAGGTGGGCAGCATGAACACGCGGTTTGCCTCGGTGACGGCTTGCTTGACCGCGAAGGAGCTGGTGTACGGTCCGATGTAGCGTGCGCCGTCCTCCTCTTTCTGAAGGGCTGCCTGAAGGCGCGGGTACTCGCCGCTTGTCACCTTGATGTAGCTGTACCCCTTGTCGTCCTTTAAAAGAATGTTGTATTTGGGCTTATACTGCTTTATCAGCGAGCATTCAAGCACGAGCGCCTCAAACTCGGAATCGGTGACGATGAACTCGTAGTCGTAGACGTTCTGCACCATTTTCCACACCTTCGGCAGATGGTCCTGACCCGCGCGGAAGTACGAGCTTACGCGGTTTTTGAGGTTCTTTGCCTTGCCGATGTAGATTATATCGTGCGATTTGTTCTTCATTATATAGCACCCCGGGGAGTCGGTAAGGCGGTGGGTCTTGTCGCGCAGGTACTCGATACGCGGGTTGTCATTTTCGGTGATGTACATCTGTATCTCCTTTTAAACTATTTCATATCCCGATTCGGACAGTGCCGAAAGTGCCTCGTCAAACCGTTCGCGCTTGACGAGAATGTAGTCGGTATTGAAGGTAGACACTGCGAATACTCCGATACGGTGCTTTGCAAGGATATCGGTGATCTTAGAAAGTATACCTATCAGAGAGAAATCAAGTGTGCCGCAGATGCGAAAGGCTTTCCAGCCGTCCTCGCGGTCGGTGGTGGCTTGGGGCGTGTCTTTGGTCGGGCAGACGAGCGATAGCTCCTCGTCGGTTTTGCCAACAAAAAACAGCTTGCTGCTTAAATTTATGTCCTCAAATGACCGAATCTTGCAAACGGTCAGGTCGTAATCAAGTTTTTGTATCTGCATAGGTATCCTCCTTGTCATGCTTTGGGAAAGACTGCGGTAATTCTCATTTCGCCGCCGCGCTGTTCGGCAAATATCTCGCCGTTCATTTTGAGCATAAGCTGTCGGCAGATATACAGACCAAGTCCGCTGCCCTGTTTGCCCTGCGAGTTTGAGCCGCGCCAGAAGCTGTCGAAGATATTGAGCATTTCGCCCTGCGGCAGTGTGCAGCCGCTGTTTGCAACGCACACGAGCTTGCAGCCGTCCTCCTCGCTTATCTCAATGTGGATATACTTTCCGTCGCCGTATTTTACAGCGTTGTCCATAAGGTTTTTAAGCACCTCGGTACTGCGCTCGCGGTCGCCGCTGATAATGCAGTCGATAAACTTATCCACGCAGAACTCGGTGCGGCGGTCGGCAAGCTGCGGCGCATAGTGGGTGCTTATCTCGCTTATCAGCTGCGAGAGGTAGAACTCGGACTGCACCACTTCAAGCTCGATAAAGTCCTCGCTGGCAGACTGCGTCAGCTGGGTGACGAACTTTTCGATGTCGTCGGCGTTTTTGTCGATGCTTTTTGCAGTGTCGATGATTTTGTCCTTGTCGGTGTAAAGACCCTTTGACATCGCTTTTGAGTATAGCTTTATCGCCGAAAGCGGCGTTTTTATATCGTGCGAAATGGACAGGATAAGCGTCTGCTTGTCTTTGAGCAGCTTCAGCTCGTGCTCTTTTTGTTCGAGCATATTCTCGCGCAGCATATTTACGCCCCATACAAACTTGCCGAAATAGCGGCTTTTGTTTTCTTCAAGCGGCTGGGTGAGCCTGCCCTTTGAAAGCTCAAGGGGAATGTCTGAAAACTTGTTGAACGGCTTGATGATGCGAAAGCGGACATACAAAAAGCCGAGTATCACCACGGCGCTTAAAACGCCAAGCGAGAGGTTCATCACGAGCCGTCCGCGGCTTTGCGCCGATGAAGAGGTCTTGTAGTCAAAGCGGTAAAGCTGTCCGCCGACATCCTGTATTATGAAATCGCTGTTGGTTTTGTAAAAGTCCTTTTGGGAGTCGTACTTTACAACATTGGTGACGTACTCGCAGCCCGAGATATCAGCCTTGCTGCCGCTTTGGATAGCTTTGCAAAGCCTTTGCACCTCGACGCGCCACGGTCTGCCCGATTCGCTCCCGCCCGCGCCGAAGGAGAGGTTGGCAAGCACAAAGGTAAGCGCTGTCACTGCGAGCAGAAGGATAAACATTATGTTGAACTTTTTCATACGAATTTATACCCCACGCCCCACACGGTCTGTATACGCGCAGGCTTTTTGGGGTTCTCCTCGATTTTTTCGCGCAGCCACTTGATGTGTACGGTCAGCGTCTGCTGCTCGGAAAAGCTGTCGCTGCCCCATATCTTGTTGAACAAAAACTCCTTGGTGAGCGTTTTGTTCGGGTTCTCGACAAGCAGCTGCAAAAGCTCGAACTCCTTGTTGGTCATATCTATCTTCTGACCGTTTCTGTAGGCGATCTTCTCGGCTTTGTTCAGGCGCAGATCGCCGCTTGTCACCTCGTCAAGAGAATATCTTCGCTTGAATATGCCCGCTATCTTTGCAAGCAGTATGTCGATATCAAACGGCTTTTCAAGGTAGTCGTCAGCGCCGATGGTAAGACCGTTTATCTTATCGTTCTTGCCGCCCTTTGCGCTCAAAATGAAAATCGGTGTATCGCTTTGCTTTCTTATGCGGTCACACACCGAAAAGCCGTCCATACCCGGCAGCATAACGTCTAAAAGCACCAGCCGTGCGCCGTATTTTTCAAAGATATTAAGAGCCTTTTCGCCGCTGTCGGCAACGGTGACGGTGTAGCCCTCGGCGCGCAGAAAGTCGCTCATCAGCGTGGAAAGCTCCTTGTTGTCCTCGGTAATAAGTATATCTATCATTTTCTCACCCCGCAAAACATTTTCCCTTGATTTAAGAATATCATAGCGCCGCAGACTTGTCAAGCAAAAGCGCACAAAGCCCGACGGGACAATTTGTCACCGTCGGGTTTAATCTCTTATTTCTTACCTCTAACCTCTTACATCTAACTACCAGCCCATCTCCATAAGCCAGTTATTGAGGGTTCTTTCTCTGTCTCTGATGTTTGCGTTTTCCTCGCACATACCAAGCGACTTTTCGCCCTTTATCTCGCCGTCGACGATGAACATTACCCTTGAACACTTTGCGGCAACTCTTGCGTCGTGCGTTACCATCATTATCGTGGTGCCGTCGCGGTTGAGGCTGCAAAGCATTTCCATTACCTCGTCAGAGGACGAACGGTTGAGTGCGCCTGTCGGCTCGTCGGCAAAGATTATCTGCGGGTCGTTTATCATACTGCGGCAGATGCAGGCTCTTTGCAGCTGACCGCCCGATACCTCGTTGATGTCGTTGCCTGCGGTCTCGATGATGCCCATTTTGCGCATTAGCGCCTCGCCCTGTTCGGTTATCTGCTTGCGGGAGCGCTTTTTGCTCTTTGCCTCGGTCGCGGGGAGAATGATGTTGTCAAGGATATTGAGGTTTTTGAGCATATGCATCTGCTGGAAGATGAAGCCCATTTTTTCAAGTCTGACGTTTGCCAGCTTCTTTTTCGGCAATGCTGCGATGTTGTCGCCGTCAAGCATTACCTCGCCGGAGGTAGCGTCGTCCATTCCCGATGCGGTGTAAAGCAGGGTGGACTTGCCCGAACCTGAGGGTCCCATTATTGCTATCATCTCGCCCTTGTCGACCTTGAAGCTGACGTTGCGAAGTGCATTATTCTGCTTTTTGTTGGTGATGTATGTCTTGCACAGGTCTGTGACCTGAAGTATTGTCTGTGCCATATTTTTTCTCCTTTTCTCTTACTCTATGCTTGATGTCTGCTGTGCTGTTATTCTCTTGGTGTATGATGCGGTGAGCCAAACGCTTACTGCCATAAGTGCCATTATTGTTACGGGGTAGATTATTGCGACACGCAGGGTGTTCATCGAGTAGGTTATGCCCTGATTAACGCCCATAAAGCTGAATATCGGTGTTGCGACCAGTATTGACAGCGGCTTTGCGAGCAGTCCTGAAATGACTGCGGAGATAACTGCGGTGATGATGAAGCGCTTGGTGTGCAGCTTGATTATCTTGCTGTCCTTGAAGCCGATAGCCTTCATTGTTGCTATCTCGCTGGTTTCCTTGATTACCATTGACCTTTCCATAAGCACGGCTACCATTATTACGATAGCTGCCGACAGGATAAGGAAGAAGAATTTCAGCGTGTCAAATACAGGTCCTACGGAGGTGATGTCCTGTGCCTGCTCTGCACCCGTCTTTATATCGGTAAGGTCGGGGAACAGGTCCTTTATCTTTTCGATTCTGTCATCAATTTCCTTGTCACTTGGGTCGTCGGTGAACTGTATCTGTCCGCCGAATGTGCCGTTTGAGAAGTTGTAGTTGATGTCAAGGTCCTCGTGGAATCTTATGCCCTGTCCCATATTGGTCATAGCCTCGTAGAAACCCGAAATGATAAGGTCGTATTTCTTGTCGCCTATGGTAACTGTTATCGTGTCACCTATCTCTGCGCCGCCGAGGTCGTTTGCCGTGTTTGGCTGGATAGCTATTTCGTCTTTGTTCTGCGGTGCGCTGCCCTTTGTGATCTTATGCTCGCTTGCCTTGTTGTTCACGCCCTGAAGTGAGAGCGCCTTTGCGGTCTTTCCATTAAACTCCTGCTTGCATGAGATAAACTGCTCGCAGAACACTCTTGCAGGGATACCGTTGTCGGCAAGTGTCTGCTCCATTTTCTTGTACTTGTCTATGAGCATCTGTCTGCCGCTGCCGTCTGTGGTGTACTGATAGCTGTTGTCGTTGTCGCTGAATGCAACATCTGACGGAACGCAGCCCAGAACGGAGAGCATTTGCTTGTTGTTGAGGGTGTCTGCGCAGATGTCAAGGAACTGTATAGGCAGTATTGTGAGTGCGAACACCACGATGATGATAAGAAATCTCTTTGGTGCGCTCATTACGTCGTTTGCTGCCATAAATGTCGTTGTGCCCAGGCGTGACTTTGAAAGGTGCAGAAAGCCCTTTCTCTTGAATCTCTCGCCTGTCTGACCGTTTCTGATAGCGTCAACAGGGGAGAGCTTGTTTGCTTTTCTTGTGCAGATAAATGCAAACAGCATTATCACTGCGATAACAGCTATTGCACAGATGATGTTTGTAAATACGCTTCCTTCATTCTCTACCATTACCGAGTTTGACGAGATGTCTGTCAGAAGGTTTCCGAACGGGAAACTCAATGCTGTTCCTATCACCGCGCCCACTGCCGAGATAGCGAGGTACTTTACAAGGTACTGGCTTCTTATTTTCAGATTGCCAAGACCTATTGCCTTCATAACGCCTATCTCTCTGAACTCCGAGGAGATAGTGAACGAGATAGTAAATCTTAAAACGATAAGTGCTACGATTATCAGTATCGCACTTACTACCAACAGCAGCAGAGCGATTATCATATCAAAGATGTATGATGACTTGATAAACTCTCTCTTTCCGCAGAAGGCAAAGCTGAGGTCTGATTCGTTGAGGGTGTCTATGATGTCGTCTGCGCTGTCTGTGCTGATAAAGTAGAACTTGCCCGAAACGCCTTTCTTTTCAGCCTCGTTCATAAACGGCTCTGCGTCCTCGTCGTTCATTATCATTCTGCCGTTGCCCATAAGAGCCGAACCCATAGCCGCGTCGTAGAACTTGCCCGCTACCTTGAATTCCTTTTCAACCTTGCCCAGCTTGAATTTCAGCGTGTCGCCGACCTTGATGCCGCCCTGGTTTTCAAACTTGTTTGCAACGAGTACCTCGCCCTTTTTGACCTCGGTTATCTTGTTTTTGTTTTCGTCAAAATAGCTGAGCTTTGTTCCGCTTATCGGCATAACATCTATCGTTGATTTGAACTCTGTTTCCTTGCCGTCTGCAAAGGTAATATCCTCGTGGTCCATATACCACATCGGCTCGTATTCTATCTTGGATATCCTGTCCATATCGTTTTCGAGTACCTTCTCGACGGTCTGTGTCTCTGTTCTGTTGTATGTTGCGCACATAACCTCTGGTATGCCCGCATTTTCAAAGTAGTTGTCAAGTGACGAGGTCACCGATATCATGCTGTTTACGCTGCCTGATATGAACATTACCGAGATGATGATGAACAGCAGGATTATCGTGTTCATTGTTCTGCCTCGTTTGAGGTCTTTCTTTAAGATGTGGAAAAACATGTGATATCTCCTTTTCTTCTTTTTCTATTATTAACTTTCCCTGTTCTTTTTCTTCAGCCTGTAAACTATAATGCCTGCGATAACTATTACCGCCGTGCCTGCGATGTATTTGACTGTCTGGCTTTTTATCTCGCTTGCAACTATCTGTGAAGCCTCTGCGAAATACTTTTCAGCGGTCTGCTCGTTGGTTTCGAGCTTCTGTGCGATGTCTGAGATGATCTCAGGCTTTTCTTCTTTTGAAAAGAGATTGTGTTGTTCGATGGTGTTTACTACGACTGCGCTTTGCTCCTTTGTTATGCCTGACTTTACTGCAAGTCTTTCTATAAATGTCTGCTTTGTCATTTTTGCCGTCTCCTTTCAAATGTCTGTGAGGTGGTGTATCTCTTACTGTGACTACATTATAGCACGGCAATTATTAAATAATCCTTAAATCTGAAAAAGCACATAAAAGTGCGCAAATACGCGGGCTTGTTGTGCGCACAAAAAGAAAAAAGCCCTTGATTTCTTAAGTAATTTCTTAAGAAACTTTGGGACTTTAGTCAAGTGCATTTATTTCTTTTTCTCTCTTTTTAATTTCTCAAATATTTTCTGTAGAACCATTTTGTGAACCGCCGCGGCATTACTGTGAGCAGGCACTGCGCGCTGCACGGGGCTATCATATCTTTCCCCGAAACAAAGCCGTACCTGTGAAACTCCTTACGCACATTTATAAAGGCTTTGGTGCGTTTGAGGCTCTTGCGCTGTCTGAACGTGTCCTCGCTGACGCGGTATCTTACCAGCGGTTCGGGGATATTCTGCCCATACTGCCCGTTCATAAGCATTTTGACGATAAGCTCGTAGTCCTCAAACTGCTCGGAGTCGCTGTAGCCGCCGACTGCCTGTGCCGCCGATTTTTTGAAAGCCACCGTCTGTCTGTTGAACGGGTTGCGCTTTTTGGCGTATTTCATTATCTCTTGGTGAAGTACAGGCACTTTCTTTACATCTATCGCCTGTCCTGTACCCGAGTCAAACTCCTCAACGAACGTTCCCGATATGGACAGATTAGGCTTTATCGCAAACAGCGTCATTTGTTTTAAGCACCTGTCCTCCTTGGAGATGTCGTCGCTGTCCATTCGCACGATATAGTTGTATTTGCACGCCTCCAAGCCCTTGTTGAGCGCTTGTCCGACGGTCATATCGTCACCGGCCGAGACTATGCGGAAGATGTCCTTATACTCGTTCTGAAACGACTTGACGATGATGCGAAGCTCGTTGGTGAGGTCCTGCCTGCACACCAGCACAAGCTCTGACGGCGGATAACTCTGCATCAGCATCGACTCAAGGCAGACGTTCAGATTCTCGGGAAGCTCGCTTTTGCAAAGCTCGATAAGAACGCTGTACGGCTCAAGGGTGTATTTGCCGACTTTATATTCTTTTTTCGCCATATATCCGCAGTCACTTCCTTTACACATACAAGATATAGTATAAGTATAACACCAAATCTTTAAATTGTCAATAAAAAAGACTGTGCAAATTGCACAGTCTTTAATGCCAAATATTAGAGCTTTGAATAACCGAAGCTGTTTATCAGCGCATCGACCTTCTGTCCCGCCTTGCACATAGGGCACTCGCTTGCGGAATAGGTGTTGTACGACGGCATATCATTGCGGCTGAACAGAGTGTGTACCTCAACGCCGTCAGCGGTCTGCTTGATAGCAGAGAAGATAGCCGCTACGCCCACGAGGTGACCGTTGTAGTACTGTAAGCAGTCCTGCGCTCTTGCGATGCTCTTGCCCGTAGAAGCTGATGAGATAAGCAGCAGTATCTGCTTGCCCCATATCTTCTTTTGTGTGTTGTCGCGGAAAATCATCTGATTTACAGCGTTAAGCTCGGGTGTGACAACGTTGATGTCAGCGCCGCTGTTTATGCCTGCTTCAGAAAGGCTCTGCGCAAGGAACGCACCGATTATTTCCGTGCCTTCAAGGCAGATAATAGTGTCAACATGGGTAGAGGCGTAGGTAGCTACAAGCTCCTTGGCAGCCTCGTTAGCCATTTTCATGCTTGTCTTGATAGAGGTCATATCCACGTAGTAGTTTACGTGTGAGTGGTTGGTAGCGTAGTGACCGGGGATAACGCCGATAGACACCTTGCTGTTAGTGCGACATTCAATTGTCTGCATACGATCTTCCAATTTGAAAGCCCCCTTGAACTCAATAATATAGTATTGATAGTATACCACATTTTACAGTCTTTTTCAAGCCCCTGAAAAAATTTTCTGTGCTGCGTGCAGATTTTGACGAAAAAAGGCGAAGCGCAAAGCCTCGCCTGTGAGCATCTTTCGGTATCAGTGCAGCTTTTTCTTTATGCCCGATTTATCCAGCGTTGCGCTCAAAGCGATATACACCGCGGCGCTTGCGGCTGTCTGGAACAGATTGGCGGGCGCGTCGATAAAGCCAGCTGGCAGCGAGCCGTAGATGACAAGTCCGCTGTAAAGTCCGTAGCCGCCGACGCACAGAACAAGCGCGGGGATAAGGGCTGTAAAGTTGCGCGCGCAGAGCATTTTCGGCTTTTTAGATGTGAACGCAAGTGCTGTGAGCGCTTTGATGACAAACGTTGCAGGAACCCATATCCAATAGCCCGACAGCGCGTCGGAGAGTGATGCGCCGATAGCCGCAGATGCCATAGCATAAGGCTTTGGCAGCAGGCTCGCCGCTATGAAGATAACAGCGTCGCCGATATGGATATAGCCCTTTGCGGTGGGTATATGCAAAAATGCGGTCAGGGCATATGTCATTGCGGCAAAAACGGCAGAGAGCGTAATAAGCCGCGTATTTACTCTGATTCTTGTTTTTTCTTTGTTTACGGTAGTCATTGTTGCCGCCTCCGTTAGTTGAATCAATTACCTGCTTATCAAGTATGTTTCGATTATATATCTGCTTTCAGCATATGTCAAGTGCTTTTACAATATGTTAAGAATTAGCCTTGAATATGCGGTAGACGATAACGAAGACTAGCACGCAGAAATAGGTGATCATGACGGGGTTGGAAAGCACCTTTTTAAAGGCGAGCTTTTTCTCGTCTGTCTGCGGGGTATCGTCGTAATGGAGTATGAATTTGTAATCGGTGAACCACACGAAAAATCCGTACAGTGCAAGGCATATCTCAAGCAGGCTTACTGCGCCGTGGTAGTTTGAGATGCCCATAGCGCCCAGCAGCTCGGGGGAGTTTACGATAAGGTTGTTTAAACTGTGGATAATGACTGTGGGTATGATAGAGCCGCATTTGAGCGCGATCACTGCGTAGATAAGTCCCGTGGCGAACGCAGATGCTGCCTGCGGAATGTTGCCGTGCATAAGTCCGAATGCAAGTGCAGAGACAAACACTGCTGCGGACTTGCTGTGCGGGGCGAGCAGCTTGATGATAAGTCCGCGGTAGATTATCTCCTCAAAAAGCGGTGCGAGTACCGCGACGTAGGCAAACTGCATAATGACCGCGTAAACTGACGGCTGCTTTATCGAGAAATCCGCAGAGGGCACAGAAACGCCCATACTGCTCAAAAAGCCTGTGAGGTAGGAAATGACAGTTGATGCGAGCATATTGAACACAAAGCAGGGACCGAGCCATTTAAGCCCTGTTTTTGCGCCCTTTTTGTCGGTTTTAAGATAGCTCCACACCGTTTGCTTGAACAGCAGCCGCGCGACAAGCAGGGTGACGGTTATGCAGGCTGCGGTTATGCTTATGTCGGCTATCATCTGAAAGGTGGTGGAGCTTACAAGCTCCTTTTTATCGGTGAAATACTCTCGGAGAACCGAATATTTGAAGGTGATATTGCCCGTCATAACGAAGTAGCAGAGGTAAAAGTATATTTCCGACAGAAATCTGCTGACACAATAGTAGGTGAGCAGCAGTATGCCAAGCACGGACGCGTTGCTGATACGCTTGCTGCCGCTATGGTTATTATTAAAGGTCTGCTGTATTTCCAAAGCAGGCACCCCCTCGAATCGAAAGATATATCAAATAGTATTATAGCACATTTTCTATGGTAATTGCAAGAGGAAAGTGCATCAAGAATAAATGTTAACGTGATGTAAATAAAACGTGCATATTTTGTTATAAGGCTTGATTTTTCTGCCGTGTGCGTTATAATAGATTTAGCACTCAAAGTAAGCGAGTGCTAATTTTGCAAAAATCAAAACGGAAAGGTGATATAAAATGGAGACCAAGCAGTTCAAGGCGGAGTCGAAAAGGCTTCTGGATATGATGATAAACTCTATCTACACGCACAAGGAGATATTTCTGCGTGAGGTGATATCAAATGCGAGCGATGCTATCGACAAGCTGTATTTCAAGTCGCTGACGGACACGTCGGTGGGTATGAACAAGTCGGATTTCGCGATAAATCTTGCGGTTGACAAGGATAAGCGCACGCTGACTATCTCCGATAACGGTATCGGTATGACGGAGGAGGATCTGGAGAACAACCTCGGTACGATAGCAAATTCGGGATCGTTTGCGTTCAAAAAGGACAATGACCTGGGTGACGACGTTGATATAATCGGTCAGTTCGGCGTAGGCTTCTATTCGACATTTATGGTCGCAAAGGAGGTCACGGTCGTAACAAAGGCTTACGGCAGCGAGCAGGCTTACAAGTGGCAGTCAAACGGTGTTGACGGCTACACGGTTGAGCCTTGCGAAAAGGAAGACGGCGTGGGCACGACTATAACCCTTCTTATGAAGGACGACACGGACGACGACAAGTATTCGACATACCTTGACGAGCATCAGATACAGTCGCTGGTAAAGAAATATTCGGACTACATCAGATTCCCTATCAGAATGGAGATGGAGCATACACACTACCACGAGGGCAGCGAGGAGCCTGAGGTACACAAGGCTGTCGAGACGCTCAACTCTATGACACCTATCTGGAAAAAGAACAAAAACGAGCTTAAGGAGGAGGACTACAACAATTTCTACGTTGAAAAGTTCTTCGACTACGAGCCGCCTATCACGCACATACACTCAAAGAACGAGGGTATATGCACATATGACGCGCTGCTGTATATCCCTGCAAGAGCGCCTTTCGACTACTACTCAAAGGACTATGAAAAGGGCTTGCAGCTGTACTCCAGCGGCGTTATGATAATGGAAAAGTGCGCTGACCTGCTGCCTGACTATTTCAGCTTTGTAAAGGGCGTTGTTGACAGCGAGGATCTGTCGCTGAACATCTCGCGTGAGCTTTTGCAGCACGACAGACAGCTCAAGATGATAGAGAAAAATCTTGAAAAGGCTATCAAGAACGAGCTGAAAAAGCTGATGAAGAACGACCGTGAGAAGTACGAAAAGTTCTTCAAGGTGTTCGGCTTGCAGTTCAAGTTCGGCATTTACCAGTCCTACGGCGCAGCTAACGAGATGCTTCAGGATCTGCTGATGTTCCCGTCATCATTCGAGGGAAAGAACGTTACGCTTGACGAGTACGTTGAGAGAATGAAGGAGGATCAGAAGAACATCTACTACGCCTGCGGCGAGAGCAATGAGCGTATCGAGAAGCTGCCGCAGCTTGAAAAGGTTAAGGAAAAGGGCTATGAGGTGCTTTACTGCACGCAGGATATCGACGAGTTCGCGCTGAAGGTGCTGATGAAATACAAGGACAAGGAGTTCAAGTCTATCTCCGACGCTGACCTTGACCTCGACACCGAGGAGGAGAAGGAACAGGCTAAAAAGCTCGACGAGGAAAACAAGGATATGTTCGAGTTTATGCAGAAGGCTATCGCGGACAAGGTAAAGACGGTAAGGCTCTCAAAGAAGCTCAAGAGCCACCCTGTATGCTTGTCGTCAGACGGCGGTCCTATCACTATCGAAATGGAAAAGGTGCTTAACGCTATGCCGCAGAACAACGGCGAGAAGGTCAAGGCGGAAAAGGCGCTGGAGATAAACCCAGAGCACCCTATCTTTGCAAAGCTGAAAGAGCTGTTTGAAAGCGACAAGGACAAGCTTGGTGACTATACCAAGCTGCTTTACGACCAGGCTTTGCTTATCGAGGGCATGAGCATTGACGACCCTGTGGAGTTCGCTAACCTTGTTTGCGCATTGATGTGCTAATCAGATGTAAGAAGTAAGAGATAAGAAATAAGAGGCAGGAGTTAAAGTTCTTGCCTCTTTTTTGTGTGCAGGGCGGTTGACAATATTGAGACGCTGTGATATAGTTATATATGTATATTAAATAAACTGGGGGAAACTGAAATGAAAAGCATTAAAACAAAGGCGGTGTCGGTTGCGACAGCTGTGCTGCTTATGCTCGGTTCGGCTGCGGTACTGCCGCAAAATGCGTTTTCGGACAGCGTGGGCATTACTGCAAGCGCAAAAGAGGGCGCAGTTATCGAAACCAAGGATATGCAGTATGTTGAGCTTGCTGACGGTACGCTGAAGGTTATAGAGTACATCGGTGAGGGCGGTGCTGTGACGATACCGCAGACGGTTGGCGGACAGACGGTCACGAGCATTGGCGACTATGCATTCCGCAACGGCAAGAATTATTTTAAGGTAACATCGGTGCAGATGCCCGATACTATCACCTCAATAGGTGAGCGCGCGTTTTATATGTGCTCAAAGATAGAGAAGATAAATCTTTCAAAGAGCCTTAAAAGTATCGGTGCGCACGCTTTTGGTTATACTTCTGTTAGCGAGATAAAGCTGCCCGACGGTCTGACGAGCATCGGGGAAAGCGCTTTTGAGTATTGTACCGATCTGACCAAAATGACTATTCCCGGAAGCGTAAAATCGGTTGGCAGCGGTGCGTTCTTTTACTGCAAGAATCTTGAAAAGGTCACGATAAAGGAAGGCACTATGAGGCTTATGTCGGGCGCGTTCTTCGGCTGCTACAAGCTGTCGCAGGTATCGCTGCCAAGCACGCTTATAACGATAGGTGCAAATGCTTTTCTTGACAACTATGCGCTCAAAAGCATAGATATCCCAAAGAGCGTTACCCAGATAGGAAGCGGTGCGTTCAATCGCTGCAAAGCACTTACAGGCATAACACTTCCCGAGTCACTGACTTCTCTGGGCAGCAGTGCTTTCAGCGGCTGTGAAGCACTTAAAAGCATTACTATCCCAAGCGGTGTGAAAGAAATAGAAGATGAGACCTTTGGGGGCTGCACCTCACTTGCGAGCGTGACCTTCAAGGGCAGCGTAACGAGTATCGGCGCGTATGCATTCCAGAAATGCTCAAAGCTTGCGTCAATTACTCTTCCCGACAGCGTGGCAAGTATGGGTTCAGCTGTATTTGCTTACTGTACCTCACTCAAGTCGATAAAGCTGCCGAGCAAGCTGACGGCGATAAGCTGGAGAGCATTTGATGGCTGCACCGCGCTTGAAAGCGTAACAATGCACGACGGGATAACTGAAATAAGGGGCTATGCGTTTGACAGCTGTGTGAAGCTACAAAGCATTAAGCTGCCGAGCAAGCTCACGGAAATAGGAGAGCATGCATTTTTCAGGACAACCGGGCTGAAAAGCATCTTTGTTCCCGATTCTGTAAAATCTATCGGAAAAGAGGCTTTCGGATACTACTACGATACCGCAGCAGAAGCAATTAAGATACGCGCTGATTTCAAGCTTTTGTGCAACAGGGGCAGCAGCGTTGAGTCATGGGTAAAAACCAGCGGCTTGAACTTCACGGCGCTTGCCCGCATTGCAGGCAATAACAGATATCAGACCGCGGCAAAGATATCGTTCAATTCATATTCAATGTCACAGTATGCAGTGCTTGCGTGCGGTACGGATTTTGCAGATGCTCTCGCAGGCGTTCCTCTTGCAAAAGCGCTGAATGCGCCGATACTGCTGACAGCCAAGGACAGCATTTCGGCAGATGCGCTGTCAGAGCTGAAACGCCTGGGCGCAAAGAAGGTGGTTATCCTCGGCGGTGAGGGCGTTATAAGCAAGAGCGTTGAAACGGTACTTAAAAACAACGGCATTACAGGCATTGAAAGAGTTGCAGGAAAAACAAGATACGATACTGCCGTAAGTGCGGCAAAGAGAATGCAGACAGCGACGGGCGGCGCACCGAGCGAGGTGTTCTTTGTAAACGGCGGCGGTTTTGCCGATGCGCTCTCGGTAGGATCGGCAGCTGCTATAAAGAATGCGCCGATAATCTATCTGAACGCCAACGGAACGATAGATGCAAATACAAAAAGCTATCTTGCAAGCATAAAGGGCAAGGTTAAGAATGCCTATGTTATCGGCGGAACAGGCGTTGTATCAGACGATTTACTCAAAACCGCAGGCAGCCTTGTGGGCGTGACACCTAAAAGAATTGCAGGACAGAACAGATACGCTACCTGCATAGAGGTCGCAAAAACCTTTGCATCATGCTTCACAAGCGCGGGAGTATGTGTCGCAAAGGGTCAGGATTTCCCCGACGCACTTGCAGGCGGAGTATTTGCAGCAAGACAGAACGCACCTATCCTGCTTGCAGACAATGCAATGAACAGCGCTTATCCTGCATACATTAAGACAAAGAATGTCGAGGTAGTGTTTGCTCTTGGCGGAACAAGTGTGGTTCCCGACAGCGTTTCAACGAGCATCGCACTTGCAAGCAATTAAATATGTTTCAAAGCAAGAGGCTCGCGCCTCTGCTTATTTTAGTGTAAATCAGAATTTTGCGGAGCTATGCTCCGCAAAGCCGCACACATTATTTATTCATTATTCTTTATTATTTATTCTTTATTCTTTTAGAGCCGCCGCAGGCGGCTCGCTTTTATGTGCTTTGAGGATATAAAAATGACATAAAGAGCAATATTTTGATATAAATATATGTGGGATTTATGGTAAAATAACCATAATAAATTGCAGGAGGGACTGAATATGAAAAAGTTTGAAGGATATTTCCACGGCATTGACCTCGGCGGCTGGCTGTCGCAGTGCGATTATTCGCAGGACAGGCTTGACAATTTCATCAAGAAAAGTGACATCGAAAAAATAAAGAGCTGGGGGCTTGACCACGTGAGAGTCCCTGTTGACTATAATATCTTCCAGAGTGATGACGCAACGTTTATCGATACGGGCTTTGAGTGCGTTCAAAGGTGCATCGACTGGTGCGGCGAGTACGGGCTGAATATGATCCTTGACCTGCACAAGACAAGGGGTTTTTCCTTTGACAAGGGTGAGGGCGAGAGCAATTTCTTTACAGACGAAAAGCTTCAGCAGGCTTTCTACGACTTGTGGGAAGAGTTTGCAAGGCGCTATGTGAAATACGCTGACAGGCTTGCTTTCGAGCTGCTCAACGAGGTCACAGAGCCGAGCTATATCGACTCGTGGAATCACATCTCGGGCGAGGCTATAAAGGTCATCAGAAAATACAGCAAGGATATTAGGATAATCGTGGGCAGCTACTGGAACAACTCGCTTGACGCGATGAAAGACCTTGCAGCGCCTGCTGATGAAAATATCGTTTACACGTTCCACTGCTATGACCCGCTTATCTTTACGCACCAGGGCGCGTACTGGGTAGACGAGATGCCGCACGATTTCAGACTCGCATACCCGGGCAGCATTAAGGGTTACGAAGAAAAGTACAGCGAGATAGGTCTTGACAAGCTGTGTGATTTTGCACACATTACCGTTAAGGAATTGAGCGAGAAGTACTTTGAGGAGAGGTTCACCGAGGCAAAGAGAGTATCAGAGGAAAGAGATGTTCCTGTTTACTGCGGTGAGTACGGCGTTATCAATCTTGCTGACCCACAGGATTCGCTCAATTGGTACAAGGACATCTGCACGGCATTTGATAATTTCGGTTTCGGCAGGGCTGCGTGGAGCTACAAGGAAATGGACTACGGCATAAGCGACGCGCATATGGACAGCGTTCGCGATGAGCTTTTGAAATATCTGTAACATAACGAAAAGAACGCACTTCGGCGGTGCGTTCTTTGTTTTTTGTACGATAAATTGGACTGTTGAGTGCTGCGGACAACTGTCCAAAAAAATTCCCCACAAGTGCTTCGCTTGATGATATAATACAAAAAACGACACAAAGGGGGAGTTATAATGAATAACTCAAATTATACAAACTATGCAAACGGTGCGAACGGTAAAAGCGGTGCGCGCAGGCCAAAGGGCTGTCTTGCTCTTGCGCCGGGCGGCGAAAAGCTTATAGCGGCTATGTCGGTCATTGGCTGGCTGACGTTTATCATCAAGTTTGCGGTCGTATGAAAAAGGGGAGCTGTCCTTGCGCGGACAACTCCCTTTTGGTTTAATGCTGCATATTATCAAGCGAGGACAGGTCGATATTTGAGGTATCTATGCCGTCCATATCGCCCGAGCTGAAATCCTCCTGCGGTGCAGGGGTCTGCTGTGGAGACTGATACATTGGCTGGTACTGCGGCTGATAGCCCTGCTGCTGCGGCTGGGTGTACTGCTGCTCGTAGCCCTGCTGGGTATTGTAGTCCTGCTGCGGCTGGGTGTACTGCTGCTCGTAGCCCTGCTGGGTATTGTAGCTGCTCGTAGCCCTGCTGGGTATTGTAGTCCTGCTGCGGCTGGGTGTACTGCTGCTCGTAGTTCTGCTGTGTGTTGTAATCCTGCTGCGGCTGCTGCTCCTGCTGCTGTGCCTGTGCGAATTTGTTTGTGCCGGGGCAGTTTGCGGGAACCTGATAGCCGAACATTCCGTGCAGGGTAGCGATATAGTCCGCATCGACCCTGACCTTTTTAGCAATAGATGTAACAGCTCTCTGGTTGTTTCGTGCGTTGGTCACCCTTGTGTGCTGCACGGTGAGGTAGTTCTCGGTGTAGAACTTGCTGTGGCAGTAGTTGACGGTGTAGAACGTATTGAGCGAACCCATCTGCGGGCGCAGCGGCTGAAGTGTGAACAGGCTGTCGATATCATTCATAAAGGTAGCCTTGAACTGCTTTTCGCCGTTTGAATTGCCGGGGAACGGGTCTACAAACTTGAAGGACAGCTGCGGCTTATCGGTGATAGCCCAGTCGTTATCCTGCTCGATGAACGGCGCGCCTGCTCTTGCGGCAACGATAGCGGCAGCGGGAACGAACATCAGTGCCATTTCGCCGAGCCATGTCAGCCACAGCATTATGCCGTTGACGTTGTTGTTTGACGTAGACGAGGTCGTGCTTGAGTAGGAGTGCCTTGAAGAACGCATTGTCCATCTGCCGACCGAGTTGATGTCGCATATATCGCTCCAAAGCTCGCCGGGGTGAACAAGCAGGTAGCCTACGCTGTGCTTTGGCTGCTTTCTGTATTCGATGTAAAAGTCGTATGCGTTCTTGCCCTTGATAGCTTCAAGAGATGCTGCGACCTCGCTGACTGTTGTGCCAAGCACCTTGTCGTAGTCGTAGTACTCCCAGATAGATACGTTCCTGTCGTACATATCCTTTTCCCTTGCGGTGAAGTACTCTTTTTCAAGTACTGTGAACTGTACCTCGTGTATCTTATGCTGCTTGTAGGTCTGCATAAAGTTTGCTGCAAGCTCCTCGCCGCTTACTGCAGCGGAGTTGAGCTGCTCATCGGTTATGCCGAGGAAGTACGATGTGGCTTTCTGCTCTTTCATCTTATCGTAAGAATACTTATCGTAATCTCTTGCAACGTAGATGCACCAGTGGAAGATGTAGACAAACAGCATTGCTATCATTGTAGCGGCGATAGCAAGCCCCGGGTGTCTTATCTTATACACCTTTACGAAAAGTGCGCCGATGCCGCCGATCGCGGCGCCGAAGCCTATGGTTATAAGTATGCAGAGGTAAATAAGCGGGATAACAGCCTGAAGTATTACATACAGCCACGAAAGCAGTGCGCCTGCTATGAGCATGGATATGAACATCAGGATAAACCCGCCGAATGAGAATGTGTTTGACGGCTTATAAGTTTGTGCCTGTCGCATGAAGGTTCCCCCTATAAATTATTTGTTTTAACAACGTTTCCATTATAGCACAACGATTATCGCAAATCAAGTATCTGCGCTTAAAAATTAAGAATTTCTACATAAACGAAAACAACCGGCACTGCTTTTGAGCAATGTCGGTATGCTTTCGGCTATTATGGTAATGAAAATGATAATGTCATAGCGTCTGGGGTGCAAATTATCAGCGGCTTACTTGCCTGTATCGAGCTCGGAGATTATTTGGATAAAGGAATCAACGTCGCCGAAGTCCTTATAAACCGAGGCAAATCTCACATAAGCCACATGGTCGAGCTTTTTCAGCCCGTGCAGCACCATATCACCTATCTCGCTTGTTGTGGTCTCAGTCTGCATTTTGTTTGCATATGTATTTTCAATGTCATCGACCAGCGTGGTCACCTGTTCAACGCTGACAGGGCGCTTTTTGATAGCGGTCTGCAAGCCTTTGATGAGCTTGCCTCTGTCAAACGGTTCAAACGAGCCGTCCTTTTTGTATACCATAAGCATCGGCTTTTCGACTACCTCGTAGGTGGTGAAGCGCTTGCCGCAGCTGGTACACTCACGCCTCCTGCGCTTTTTGCCTTCGCTCGGGCGGGAATCTATGACCTTGGTGTCTTCAAAACCGCAAAACGGACATTTCATAGCAATTTCTCCTGTTCTTTATCGGTTAAACATCTGTCCATTAAGCATTATAGCACACATTTTTCAAAAATGCAAGCTATTTGTACAAAAAAATTCTCTGCAATTTTGATTTTGCGGCGGCAAAATGCGAAAATCTCCTTTAAAGCCGCGATTTTCGCGCCGCCAAAAATTTTTGTATATTTCAACTGTACAAAAAATAGGCACGCACACAAAGCGGCAGCCATACGGAAGCGGGTACTCCCATACGGCTGTATTTACGCTATTTTCGCTGCGTCAGCAGCTTTTGTCTGGTTTCGTACTTGTGCTTTGTTGCAAGTCCGCCTCTTATATGTCTTTCGCGTTTATTTTCCTCAAGTATTTGTTTTGCCTGCTTGTAAAGCTGCGGCGAGGCAGTTTTCAGCCTTTCGGTAAGGTCCTTATGTACCGTGGATTTGCTTATCCCGAAGGCTGCGGCAGTGGAACGAACAGTGGCTTTTGTTTTTATCATATGCTCTGCGAGCTGCACGCACCGTTCATTTTCCCAATTGTCCATAAATCTCACTCCAATACTTTTTGGTGTATTAAAGTATATGCAGTGAAAATCGGGATATTACAGTATGCTGCAAATCAAGTGTCCGATTGCTTGTACAGTTACTCGCCTATGTATTCAAACCGTTTGAATGTTTCGCCGCCGCGCGCGACGGTTTCGTTCCACATAGATGCAGGGCGCACCCAAAGCTCGCCATCGCCGTAGAGGGCGCGGTAAACGACCATTTCTTCGAGCGTTTCGGAGTGCTTTGCCACGCCGACCACCTCGTACATATTGCCCTTGAAATGACGGTATTTGCCGGGTTTTATATCCATATCCTATTCTCCTTTTCTTGTGAAGAATTCATAGAGTCTGCTGCGGTAGTCGGGGTCCTCGTCGTAGGCGGCGTGCCCGTAGCCTTTGCATATATATAGCTCTCCGCCTGTTTTTTGTGCAATTTCCACCGATGCCTGCACGCCGAGCAGCTTGTCCTTGTCTGCGCCGATGACCAGCAGGGGAGCGCTCACCTTGTCAAGCTCTGCATAAATATCGAAAGCGAGGATAGCCTTTGTCAGCGCGGTAAAGCGCGCAATATCCGCCTGCGTAGCGTCTGCGAGTGCGGCGAGTATCGCTTCTTTGCAGGTCTCAAAGAAAGTCGGAGTGTACACTGCCTGCGCAAAGGCGAGCGTCAGAGACTGTATATCTCCGCTTTGGACGAGCGCGGCAAAGTGCTGTATGATCTCTTCCGACTGCGGTGTAAGACGGCTCGCACTCGAGCCTAAAACAAGCTTGCCGACGAGGTCGGGACGGTTCACGGCAAGCACCTGTGCTATCATTCCGCCCATTGACACGCCGAATACGCAGGCAGAGCTTATGCCAAGCTCGTCAAGAACGGCGGCAGTATCGCTCGCGGCATCGCTGATGGTGTAGCCGTCGGGCAGGTCATTGCGTCTGTTAAAAACGTAAACGGTAAAGTCCTCTGCGAACTCGTTATATGCGTTCGCAACGGCAGGTGCAAGCGTAGTTATCGGCTTTATGCTGATGCCCGGCAGCATAACAAAAGGCGTTTTGCCCGTGCCGAAAGTGAAGTAACCTATGGTAAATCCGTGTGTGGTGACCGAAGAAACTTTTGTGTTCATAAGTGCCCTCCTCGTGTTTTGTTTAAGCTGAATATACCACACTTTTCGGGATTTTTCAATACTATTGTGCAATCGGGCGCAGGGCGTTTTGTTACGATTTTATAAAATTCGAGATTTTTTGAAAAAACGCTTGACAAACCATATTCGTTAGTGTATAATAATATAGTCGCTACGGGAAACATGGCGGTATAGCTCAGTTGGCTAGAGCACTTGGTTCATACCCAGGGTGTCACCGGTTCAAGTCCAGTTACCGCTACCACATTCCCGTAGCATTTTTGGCCCGTTGGTCAAGTGGTTAAGACTCCGCCCTTTCACGGCGGCATCATGGGTTCAAATCCCGTACGGGTCATACTTGACGAAGCTCTGAAACTGCGTAAATGCGTGGTTTTAGAGCTTTTAATTTTTACCAAATGCCCGCCAACCACTTATCAACCACTTGTTTTTGTACGAAACAATTTAATAATTTATGTATGGAGTTCAGAGCGCCTGCCCTGAACTCTTGTTTTTATGCCGATGCTGTCTGCACTATTGCAGGCTGCTCCTTGGGCTTTCGGGTGAACTCAAGTGCGGTGCTTATCGCCTCGCAGTTTCTTGCACGGGCCTCCTGGAACATATGAGAGTACATATTCAGCGTTGTGCTTATCTCGCTGTGTCCCATATCGGACGATACCGCAACCACATCTACTCCCTGGAATATCAGCAGACTTGCGTGCAGGTGACGAAGTGAGTGAATGTTTTTGAAAGGGACTCCTATGCGTTCGCAGTAGCCCTGCAGCCACTCAAACGGTGTCTGCGGATTCATCGGTGCGCCGTTCCACTTGGTGAACAGTCTGTCGTGGTCCTCCCACTTTGAGCCGATGCGCTCTATTTCTGCGTCCTGTTCCTGCTTGAACTGCCCGAGCAGCTCCATTATATATTTCGGCATCTTTGAAACACGCTTTGACTTTCTCGTCTTGGTAGTGTCGGTGTAGATGCCAAGCGCTGCTGTGTACTGTGATGTGCGGCGTATGTGTATGAGGTCGTTTTCAAAGTCGATGTCTTTCCACTCCAATCCAAGCAGCTCGCTGCGCCGGTAGCCGCCGTACACCGCAAGGGTGAAGAACAGCTGATACTTGAGCGGCTCGTCGGTGATGTTCTCAAACAGTTTCTGCACCTCGTCGAGAGTGAATATCTCTTTCTCGGTGTGCTCTATCGGCGGAAGGAAAACTCGTCTGCATGGGTTGTCGCACAGCATTCCCATTCGTATTGCGTACTGGAACACATCACTTATCAGGTTGAGATGGTGCACTGCCGTTTTCTTTGACAGCGGTTTGCCTGTGCGCATATTCTTTCCGTTGGTGACAAGGTCGGTGATGAACTTCTGGATATCCCGTGCGGTTATCTTGTCCATTCGTTTGTGACCGAGGGCAGGGTAGACTCTCACGGTCGCACCCCGAAGTCTTTGGATAGATGTCGGGCGGAGATTTAGTTTTGCGTACTCCTCGAACCACTGCTCACACAGTGTCTGGAATTTCACCGCCGCTGTTATCTGACCTCTCTTGCAGTCCTCCTCAAACAGAACTGCCTGTCTGTTTACCTCCTTTTCTATCTGCTTTTTTGTCATGCCTGGCTCGGGGTAGTAGCTGCGGTACTGGTTGACCTGCCTGCCGTTCACATCGTAGCCGCACGACACCTTGATCTCAAAAGATCCGTTTTTTCTTTTTCGTATTGTTGCCATATCAAACCTCCGTTTTCGATACGGCACATTTCCGCAAGACGATGATACCACAACTCATCGCAAAAGTCTATACGCAAGTGTGCCGCTGTTTCATCTTTCTACTTTTCTGATAAATACTCTATCCCGCTTTACAGCAAATGTACTTAAGGAAAACTTCCTTGTTGATGAGATATTTCTTGCCAGCCTTGATGTGAGGCAGCTGATCGTTTATGCACATCTGACGGACTCTGTATTCGGTCAGACCGTTGACCAGCTCGGCAGCCTGTTTGATCGTGAGCAGGGTGATCTTCGTTTCAGCCATTGAGTTATCCACCTCCTTGTTTTGAAATTTGTTTTTGATCCTGACTTGCCGTTGTTCATTTTTATCAGTCCTTTCTATTTTTAATTTGGTTTTGCAGGGTATCATGTTTCGTGATACCCTTTTTCAAAGTGTAGCTACGGTGAACGATTCGTTCACCGCTACCTTTTTTCGTTGATAAGGGTATACCGTTTAGTGATACCCTTTGACCGCAACCGAATCAGTGTCGGTCGGTGTACCTTGTTTCAGGGTACACCCTAAGGGGTGGTTATTTCGTCCACCCCTTTGATATGACGGGATGTTTTGTCCCGTCATATCATGGCAGAAGAGAAAAAAGATGCAGTCCCTTTTTGGGACTTCGTGAACCGAAAGCCCGTTTTGGGAACTCGGTACCGTTTCGGTATCGAGTCACGGTTCGTTACCCCATAGTTTATCTTCTGCTGACACTATTTCGGTGCTCTGATTTCGCCGTTAAGAGTTTCAACACAACTTTTTTGTTCAGCTGAAAACAGCTCGTGACTCCTGCACAACACCTCGCAACAACGCCGAAAGAGGCTATATTTTTGATTTACGACCCCTGATTTTCAAAAGTCTTTGCTTAACGACTCCTTTTTTGTGAGTGGCTGAAAGTGCGTAGATTGCGGTCGGCTTTGCCGTTCGCTGTGACTGCTTTCGGGGCAACGACCCCGAAGCTTTAACCTGCTATACTGTAATTAGCCCATAATTCATCACTCCTTA
>OMXI01000078.1 GCA_900314975.1 uncultured Eubacteriales bacterium
CGAAAAAGCATTAAAAGGTTTAGGAAGGGGGTCTGGGGGAGAACCCTTCTCCAAAAGGGTTTCCCCCAGCTATCCGACAAGTATACTGCTGTAAATTCTTATTTATCTTATTAGCGACACAAAAGTTAAATTGACTAAAAAGTCACCTATCTAAATATAACACACTACCGCATTTAAGTCAATATGAATGACGAAAAAACAATATAAATGCTGTACATTCCTCTGCGAATTTGCTAAAATGATAGCAGAAAGAGGGATAAAGATGAAAAACACAACGAACATGACACAGGGAAGCATACTCAAAAAGCTGATACTTTTTTCGATACCGATACTGCTGGGGAACGTTTTTCAGCAGCTTTACAATGTGGCGGACACGGCGATAATCGGCAACGTGCTGGGCGACAAGGCTATTGCGGCGGTGGGTGCGGCTGCGCCTGTTTACAACCTTGTTATAGGTTTGTCGCTGGGGCTGACGAACGGCTTTGCGGTAATCATTGCGCGGTTCTTTGGCGCGGGTGATGAAAGGTCGCTAAAGCGTTCGGTTGCGCTGACGTATTGTCTGTCGGGCATAACGGCGGTAGTGATGACGGCGGCAAGTCTTATCGGGCTGCGTCCTTTGCTCAGGGCGCTGAACACGCCGAGCGACATCATCGGCGACACGCAGAGCTATATGCGCATAATTATGGCGTTCTCGGTACTGACAATTGCTTACAACATGCTTGCGGGAATGATGCGCGCGATAGGCAACAGCAAGGCACCTTTGTATTTCCTTATTGTGAGCTGCTTTGCGAACATCGGGCTTGATATACTGTTTGTAAAGTTCCTCGGATTAGGTGTTGCGGGCGCTGCTTATGCGACCGTCATTTCGCAGGGGCTGTCGGTGGTAATGTGCTTTATTTACGCGCTGAAAAAGTGCAGTTTTCTTATCTTTAAGAGGAAGCATTTTCACATGGACAAGCACCTTATCGGTGAGCTGGCAAGCACGGGAATATCGATGGGACTGATGTTTGCTATAGTTTCGGTCGGCTCGGTCATTCTGCAAAGCGCGGTCAACGGCTTCGGCACGACGACTATCACGTCGCACAGCGCAGCGAGAAAGCTCGACGAGATGTTTATGATGCCGATGAGTACGATGGCTATGGCGGTATCGACCTTTACAAGTCAGAACTACGGTGCGGGCAAGGTGGACAGGGTACGCCGCGGCATACGATACGGGTTTATTCTGACGGCGGCGTGGAGCGTTGTTTCGATATTTGTCTGCGTGGTTTTCTGCCGACCGCTGATACACCTTATAACAGGCACGACGGACAGCGAGGTGCTTGCAGTTTCGGCGCGCTATATACGCTGGAACGTTCCGTTCTTCTTTGTGCTGGGTGTGCTGGTGGTGCTGCGCAGCAGCTTGCAGGGCGTGGGCAAAAAGCTGATACCGATTATGGGCAGCGTGGTGGAGTTCGCGTTGAAGGCGCTGGTGGTTATGGTGCTTGCGCCAAAGCTTGGATACTTCGGTGTATGCATTGTTGAGCCGATAATCTGGACGGTCTGCGCGGGCATTGTTGTGGCGGATTACGCGCTGTTTCTGCGCGGCAGTTCACAGCAGAGAGGCTTGAGTGAGGCAGCGGCGGTGTGATAAATAAAGGCGCGGTGTGGTATTATCTGCACTGCGCTTTTTGTTATATACAACTACATATGGTTGTAATGATATGTTCTACAACAATATGTGGTTGTTTGATATTGCTTTGAATATGCAGGTCGGCAAGCCTTTTGCCGCGGCACGACACAAAAGGGCATAAAAAGTCGGACACTGCGCGCGGTGCGGCGATTGACAAACCGCGGATGAAATTATATAATAAAGATAAATTAAACAAAAGGGGAGGCAAACCTATGAGCAGCAAAGGTATAAGCATTCTTTTTCCAAACGGTGATGCAAAGTTTGTGCAGATGTCGGAAAGCGCGTTTCACGACCTGGGGCTTGACAGCATATGCAAGGCGCTGACAAGTGATGCAAAGGAGCAAAGGTACATTAGCGGGATAATCTCGAACATGACCGCAGATGCGGATACTGCGCGGTTTCGGCAGGAGGTTTTTGCGGATATTCTGAATCTGCCGCAGCTGCGAAAGAAGATCACGGAGCTTTTTGACAAGCTGGAGTTTATGAAGAGCTTTGGTTCGCTTGCAAAAAAGACGGAGGAGAAGCTTGGTATATGGTACCTGCTGCACAGGCTTGACGAGCTTGACGACTACATAAAATGCGTTGAGGCGATGAGGGAGTGCCTGAGTGATGAGGGGATAAAGTCGCAGGGACTTATCGCTTTTCGTGACTACATTGGCGGGATATACGAGGATTCCTGTTTTGCGCAGATGAGAAAGGACATTGGCGAGCTTAAGCTGAAGGCATCGGAGATACGCAGCGTAACTATCGGCGTTAATGTCAATGACCGTTTTGAAGCGACGAGCATGGGGCTTATCTCGGTCAACAGCAAGCCGTTCAAAAAGTCGGGCATAGTCGGCAGCTTTGCTGATGCGCTTGCATCAAAGGGTGGCATAAAGGACGACACCGAGTGGAACGGGGAGATGCGCTATCACGAGGTTGACCGTTCGGCAAACGGCTCGCCTGCGGCTATCTTCCAAAAGGGTATGGGCTTTCTGGCTATGCAGCAGACGGGCGGCTTTGTAGATGCAAAGGTGCGCAACACTATAGTCAATATGCCCGAGGACGACTCGATGAACAGCTCGACCTTCTATCTGGAAAAGGTGATGAACAAGATGCTCGACACGCTGGTAAAGCGGTTGAGCGACACGCTTTCAAAGTACGTCGACGTTGCGGTGATAAACATTTCAAAGCTGATCCCCGAATTTACATACTACATAAGGTTTGCCGAGTTTATTGAAAAGAATATGTCGGCTGGGTTCAGGTTCAGTCAGGCGAAAGCTGTGGGCAAGGCTGACTGCACGATGGACGCGCGCGGCTTTTACAACATGCGACTTGCGCTGTCGGTCGAAAATGCTGCGGATATTGTTCTCAACGACTTGAAATTCGACAGCGAACACACGGTATATATTCTCACGGGTGCGAACAGGGGAGGAAAGACCACTGTGACGCAGGCGGTCGGTTTGCTTTTTGCGCTGGCGCAGGGCGGTATCTACGTGCCTGCGGCTTCGTTTGAATACGCGCCTGTGGACTGCATTTACACGCATTTCCCCGCTGACGAGGACAAGACTATCGACCTGGGACGCTTGGGTGAGGAGTGCGTTCGTTTCAAGCAGCTTTATGCGGACTGCACGGCTGACAGCTTGCTGCTTTTGAACGAGTCGTTCTCTACGACGTCGTTCGAGGAGGGCTACTTTATCGCGCGGGACTCTGTAAGGGCTATTCTCAAAAAGCAGGTGCGCACCATTTACAACACGCACATGCACAAGCTCGCTGCTGACGCTCCCGAGATGAACGAGCAGGAAAGCGGCGCAAAGGTGGCTTCGCTGGTCGTTAAGAGCGACGGCGGAAAGCGCTCGTTCAAGGTGGAGGTCGCGTCGCCCGAGGGTATGTCGTATGCGCGCGATATTGCGGAGAAATATGGCGTGACCTACGAGATGCTGACAAGCGGGTAATAGAACACAAATAAGAATTTGCAGGGGTATAATTGTCGAGCAGCTGGGGGAAACCCTTTTGGAGAAGGGTTCTCCCCCAGACCCCCTTCCTAAACCTTTTAATGC
>OMXI01000031.1 GCA_900314975.1 uncultured Eubacteriales bacterium
GTGCAGGCTTGATATCGAGCTGCATACCACCTACATACGCGACGCGGTGTGCATAGCGTTCATCGCGAACGAGACTATCAGCATTATCGAGAACGCGGGTCTGATGGGCATACCCATTCCCGCGCCGATAACCAGAGCGATAGAGCTCTTGAAGAATAAGGAGGACAACGATGGCGACCAGCGGAATTGACGTGAGCAAGTGGCAGGGGGAGATAGACTGGCAGAGGGTGAAAAACGCGGGAGTGCAGTTTGCCCTTTTGCGCGCAGGCTACGGCGACTCCTTGAGCTACCCTTATCAGATAGACGAAACGTTTGAATATAACTACGCCGAATGCAAGCGAGTGGGTATGCCCGTGGGAGCCTATTGGTACTCCTACGCGACGACCGAGGAAATGGCGCGGCAGGAGGCAAGAAGCTGCATAGCCGCACTCAAAGGCAAGCTGTTCGAGTATCCGATATACTACGACGTTGAGGAAATGCGAATTTTCCAGACGGGCAGAACTAACGAGATAATCAAAGCGTTCTGCGGCGAAATGGAAAAGGCGGGCTACTGGGTCGGTATCTACATCTACCGCGCCGCCGCACAGCAGTATCTCACCGAGCGCACGCGCACCCGCTATGCTATGGCGATAGCCGAGTACGGCAGCAAGCTAAACTACGACGGTCGCGTAGACGGTATCAGCGGCGACGTTGACCACGACTGGTGCTATGTCGATTACCCCAAGCTGATAAAAGAACGCGGCAAAAACGGCTTCCCTGTACCTGCACCCAAGCTGATGTATCATACACTGCGCGAAACGCCGATAGTTCAGTTTGAGGGTACAGAGCCAGCGGGCAAGACTGTGCAGGTGTACGGTCGCAAGACCGTCTGCGGCGTGCAGTACGGGCGTGTAACAGATAACGGCTGGATAAGTCTTAAAGACTGCGTGCAGCTGCAGCAAGAAATAGTTCAAACCCGTTAAAACGAATATAAGCAAAAAGGCCTCCCTTGTGCTTGTGTTGCACAGGGAGGTCGTATGCTTTATTACTTTGTGAACTTATACAGCAGTATGGGAACAGAGTGGGTGCTTTCTTTGGTAACATACTCGTATTTCATACCCATTTCTTTTGCGTACATATCAAGCGTATCATCAAGGTAAACTGCTCTTTCTCTTGCGAGCTTCTTGAATTCCTCGCTCATGCCTACCTTAACGTTGCCCTGTTCGCTGCTGTCATTGTTTTCATTGCTGTCGATGCCTGTTTCCTCAGGCGGAGGGGTGAGACAGCTGCTCTGGATCAGCAGGTATACACAGTCGCTGTTTTGAGCAATTTTTCTGCATTCATCAATGCTGTCGGGAGTTTTATACTCCAGTTTGTTCACGCACGTGATAAACACATCGTCAGCGTTTTGCAGCATCTCACAGAATGCGGGAGTATATATCGGGTCCTGCAGCAGCATTATGCAGTCGTCGTTGTCAATATATTCGTTTATTCTTCCGTTGTCCGTATCGGCAGTAAGCATATACGGCGGCGTGAAACGCGAATGCTGCAGCCATATCATAGTACAAGCCAGAGCCATTGAAGCGACCGTCAGACAAGCCGTTATCTGCTTTTTTCTGAATATGCGTGTAATGATTTCGAGCAGGCGCGCAACGATAATGCACACGAAAGGTATCGTGCAGTATATGTATCTGCACGAATCGTCACCCGTATCAATGTAGTTCAGATTCGCCGATATGACAAACAGGAACAGCAGCGAGGAAACGTACAGGATGACCGGTTTTGTGTTATTGACAAAAACCTTCTTTATAAAGGTCTTTATTGCCTTTTTGCAGTTTGCGATAAACTTTGATTTTCTTAGCAGGAAAATAACAGGTATGGACAATATGGCTAAAGTTATCACAACGCCGAGAATATATGCGTAGCTGTCTGAACGCACCATCGCTGTCCATAAACCGAACACCTCTCGTATCATCAGTCTCCAGTAAAGGTGTGACTGTATAAACATTTCAAGATTATCTGAATCGGAAAGCGCGTTGTTGAACAGATGACTTATCACTGCAGGGAACACCGCTATCGACAGCAGTACACCTGCTGCTGCCGCGCCGCCAAAGAAGAATAAAGTGCGCCATCTTTTTTTACACATCATCCAGATGCATTCGCCCAGCGTGATGAAGAATATAATCAAAAGGAAAAAATGCTGTGTAAGTGCGCCGAAAAACGCGCACAGCATAACAGGCACAACGTTCTTAACGCTGCATTTTGCGGCGCCTTTTTGCTGCATCAGCCTGAAACTGTAATAAGCGTACATTACCGTGAACATATTCATCAGGCAGTACATCCGCACGAATATCACGCCTGCGATACACGCAAGGGTAAAACCGTAGTATGCACAGCAGATAAGCGGGAATATCTTTGTGCGGCACACAAGCCTTGTCAGCCTGTACAGGAAAACCTGCGTCACAGCGAATGCCACAAGGTTGATGATATAGCCGTACCACCAGCTGAATTTACCCGGCGTAAAGGAACACAGCGTATGCAGTATAGCATAGTACAGCGGCGGATGAGTATCAATAGCTTGGTTATGCCAAACCATAGCATAGTCAAAGCGTGTATCATTGTTTGTCATCAGAGATTTTTTGAAATCCTCACCGCTTCGGTGAAAGCTCTTGCCGTCGGTGAATTTAAGATGCTCGTCGCCGTAAAGCAAAGGCTTGTCGGGATTGTTTGACAGCGAGTAACTGAAATACTCGTCTTCGTGGTGAGAGGTTTTCTTTTCGGAAAGAAGATATATATAATAAACGCTCTGTATGATTATTATCAATATCAGCACAATCACCGCAGGAGTGAAAAGGCTTTTCAATCTGCGCTTTTTGACAGCTTTATCGATTGCACTATCATCTTTTTTTGTATCCATAATGACTGTTCTCCTGTTTTAAACAAATTATTAACCAATATTATACCATATCACATTGTAAAATGCAATAGTTAACACATTTTTGATACGTTGCAGCTGTAAAAGCGCACCGCATTTTTTGTGCATTGTGGGGTACAACAATACTCGGGCAGCGATAGGTGATATCAGAAAATGATAAATAAAAAAGCAGCAAACGAAAAGAGAGCTTTGCGCAAAGGCAAGCTCTCTTTTCGTAAGAAGTGTTTGTGTAATAAAGGAGATGTGTATGTTTGTTCAATTTCACACAAGTACTGCCGCAAACATTATAAAAAGCATAACTGCGCACAGGACTATCGCCGCCCTGATAAGCGATTCGCTTATGTTTTGCATCTCGCGGCTTTGTGTGTTTGGCTTTGCTCGTCCCGCGGCAGTATATGTCGGCACACGGTCATAGCCGCCGCGGCTGCTGTGTTTGGGCGGTTCGTCGTCAAACATTCCGAACGGGTCGTCGTCGGTGATCTGCGTGTATGCATAGTAGTTGAAATACTGCTGCTGAATATCCCCGTTGAAGAATTCATAGCCGTCATCATATTCGTTTGGGAACATATCCTCACCGCCTTTGTGTGTTTTGTCTTACTGTAATTGCAGTATAGCACATAATTTTCGGTTTGTGGTAACTTTTTTTGGACAGTTAAAATCAAACTTTGAATTTTTTGTAAACAAAAAAGTTCCCACACATAAGCATGGGAACCTTATTTTGCACGCGGATTGAGAGATTTGAACTCTCGCGCCCGTTTCCAGACCTACTCCCTTAGCAGGGGAGCCCCTTCACCACTTGGGTAAATCCGCAAACAGTATTAAAAGAGAGATTATGGCGGACAGGGTGGGATTCGAACCCACGGTACGTTGCCGTATCACCGGTTTTCAAGACCGGCTCCTTAAACCACTCGGACACCTGTCCAGTTAGAAGCACGAACGCTTCGCTTTTAAGAAGTAAGAAGCAAGATATCGAACGCTTCGCTTTCAGAAGCAAGAGACAAGAGTCTCATTAGCGACTTAATTATTTTATCATACAATTGCGTGCTTGTCAATAGGTTTTTTGCAAAAAATCGGTGCGGAGCAAAAAAACTTTGAAAAATTTTTCAAAAGCGCTTGCAATTTTCGCAAGGATATGCTATACTATCATAGATATTTATAAATACGGAGGGATAACACATGTCTGTAATGGAGATAGTGGCAGGGTCTGTGCTTATTTTTATAAGCCTCATCCTCATTTTGATAGTACTTTCAATGGAGTCAAAGGACCAGGGTCTTACCTCGGCAATAGGCGGCGGCTACAACGAGTCGTTCTACGGCAAGAACGGTGCGAACACCAAGGATGCGAAGCTGGCAAAGATAGCAAGGGTTTGCTCGGTGCTGCTGTTCATTGTAACGCTGGCTGTAAACATTGTAGTTTCTATCTACTTTAACAAGTAAGTCACAAGGCTGCTGCAGAGAATGCGGCAGCTTTTTGTTTTAAGGAGAACGGGATGAAAAGGATAACTATTATAAATGACAACATCAGAGTGCTGTTTGACTGCTTTGACGATTCGATGATACAAAGCTGTTTTGAGGGAGTTTACGGCGAGCTTTGGTGTGATGACGAGACTGACCCGAAGACTGCGGTGATAGCCTCGGGAGACTTTCACTACCTTGCGGGCGAACCTGCATATGCCGATGAAATAATGGCTTTTTTGCACGACAAGCCGCACGCGGTCATAGTGCCTTCCTGTGACAGCTGGTTTGATGTTCTCAATGCGCAGTGCGATAATGCTCTCAAAAAGGTCAGGCGATACCATATGGCTATCCCCGACAGCTTTGACATACAGCGCCTTGACGATATCCTCAAGGATATGAAGCGGCTGCGGCTCTACGGCTGCGAGCTTTGCCCTATTGGCGAAAAGGAATTTGTAAAGTGCCGCACATCAGACTGGGCATATTCGTTTGTGTCCAATTTTTCGGACTACAACGAATTCAAGCAGCACGGTTTTGGTTATGTGATAAAGCATATGGGCAAGATAGTCAGCGGCACAAGCACCTACTGCTATTACAGCAAGGGCGTGGAGGTCGAGGTATCCACTCACCCCGAATTCCGTATGCGAGGGCTTGCCAAGGTCACGGCGGCAAAGTTCATTAAAGAGTGTATCGACAGGCAGCTTGTGCCGAACTGGGACGCAAGAAATATGGCATCGGTGAAGATAGCAGGGCGGCTGGGCTTTGAGCTGCGCGACACCTACACCGCGTACGAGTTCAAGTCCGATTGCAGTGAGCCTGCCTTGCCAAAGGACAAGTACGACATCGAGGCGGTCGAAATACTTGAACTGCTTGACGACGAGCAGCTTGAACCCGTTATACCGCAGCTGCTTGAGTGGATACAGGATATGAACTGGGTCATAGCGCCGCTTGTGTGCGACCTGCTTGCGCAGCATTGCCGCATAGTCGAGCCGCACCTGTATGCGCTGCTAAAGCCCGAGAATACCGACGGGATATGGAAGTACAATATAATAAAGTACCTGCTTGGAATGTGGGGCGGATATCCCGATGATGAAAGGATAACAAGCGAGATAGCGCGTATAGCCGAGCATCCGACCGACAGTGAAAAGCAGGAGCTTGCCGATGAAGCGGCAAGCAAGTTCTTAGAGGACTTCGCGTAAAGGAGAAAAGATGAAAATAGATTACACAAAGCTTATAGTCAGCAAGCTCAAACGTGCAGGCAAAAAGCCCGTGCGGTACAAGGAGCTTTTGCGCGACTGCAAGAGAAAGCATTTTGACATAGACAAGTTCAACGACACCGTTGCGGCAATGAAACGCCGCGGCGAGATTACCGAAACCAAGTACGGCTTCAGCCTGGGCGAGAAAAAGAAAGAGCGCAGGTGCAAGGTCGTGCGCATAAACCGTACGTTCGGCTTTGTGCAGGATATCGAAAGCGGCGAGGAATTTTTCGTTGCGGGCAAATACCTGCTCGGCGCGCTGCCCGGCGACACCGTAACGGTGCGCACATTCAAGGGCAGGGGAGAGTCGCTTGAGGGCGAGATAACGCAAATTATTGAGGAGAACTATTCGCGCTTTATGGGCGAGATAGTTGACGAATTCGGCGAGCTGAAAATCGTACCAGATACGCTGTGCAAGTCGGCTCTGCGCTTTGACAACCCGAACCGCTTTGAGCTGCACGAGGGCGACAAGGTCATCGCCGAGATAACCAAGCGCGGCAAGCGCCACAGCGAGCATACCTGCGTTATCACCGCAGCCTACGGCAGCTCTATGCGTGCCGCAGCGTGCGCACTTTGCGTGGTCGAGGTCAACGGGCTTACACCCGTCTTTCCGCCGCAGGTGATAATGGAGGCGAGAAATGTCAGCGATTATTCGCGCATACAAGCCGAGCTGCCGAACCGCGTTGACCTGCGCGACAAGCCGATATTCACTATCGACGGCGCAGACACAAAGGATATCGACGACGCGATAAGCGTTGAAAAGACCAAAACAGGCTACGAACTCGGTGTGCATATAGCGGACGTTTCGCACTACGTTGCGCCAAAGAGCGAGCTTGACAACGAGGCGTTCAAGCGCGGCACAAGCGTCTACTATGCAAACAGGGTAATACCTATGCTGCCAAAGGAGCTTTCAAACGGCATCTGCTCGCTTAATCCGAATGAGGACAGGCTTGCCTTTTCCTGCCTTGCGCAGCTTGACAAGCAGGGACACATCACCTCGTATAAATTCGTCAAAAGCGTGATACGTTCGCGCGTAAAGGGCGTTTACAGCGAGATAAACGAAATGCTTGAGGGCTACAATTCAAAGCATAGCAGCGAAAAGTATGCCGAGGTAAAAGACCAATTGCCTCTGCTGCTGGAGCTTGGTGACATACTCAAAGCAAACCGCCTCAACCGCGGCTGTCCCGAGCTTGAAACGCCCGAAAGCAAGCTGATAATCGATGAGACGGACAAGTGCGTTGACGTTGTTCCCAGAGCAAGAGGGCGCAGCGAGGAGCTTATCGAGGACTTTATGCTGATAGCAAACGAGTGCGCGGCGCGCTTTGGGTTTGACAACAAGCTGCCGTTTGTATACCGCATACACGAGGAGCCGAGCGAGGAAAAGACCGAGGGTCTGAAAGAGGCTCTTGTCAAGCTGAATATCCAGCAGAAAATAGGCGAGCGTGCGACTCCGCAGGATATGGCTGCGGTGCTTGAAAAGGTCAAGGATTCGCCTGTCAAGCCGATAGTCAATAACATCATTTTGCGCTCTATGTCAAAGGCGAAATACTCCACCGAGCCTGTCGGGCATTTCGGTCTGGTGCTTGAGGACTACGCGCATTTCACCTCGCCGATACGCCGCTATCCCGACCTTGCGATACACCGCATAATGTCGGAGTTTTTAAGCGGAACAAAGGCAAGCGACTGCGCACAGAAATATTCAAAGTTCTCCTACGCGGCGGCAGACCGGGCAACCAAGACCGAGCTTACCGCAATGGAGGTCGAGCGCAGCTGCGAGGACTGCTACAAAGCGGAGTATATGCTCTCGCATATCGGCGAGGACTTTGACGGCATAATCACGGGCGTTACCGACTTTGGCGTGTTCGTCGGACTTGAAAATACCTGCGAGGGACTTTTGCACGTTGACGAGCTTGAAGCGGGCGCGTACGAAAGCGACGGCGTGATGACGCTGAAAAACTACTCAACGGGAAAGACCTACACGGTGGGCGACAGGATACGGGTAATGGTAACCAATGCCAACGTCAACAGCGGAAAGATAGATTTTGCACTTAGCCAATAAGGGGTAAGATGTGTTTTCTTACCTCTTTTGTTATAGGGGATAAATTTGTATTGTTCAATATAGTATATTTACAGCGGCTGTTTTTATTAAATATGCTAAAAAATCATTTTGCTCTTGTAATGTACAGACAAATGTGGTAAAATAAATTGAATATATCCAGTGTATATTTGACGTAAAAACCACTGCAAAAGGAGTAAAGAACATGAATTACGGCTATTTCGACCTTGAAAATAAGGAGTATGTCATCACACGCCCCGATACCCCTGCGGCTTGGGCTAACTACCTCGGCTCGCCCGAGTACGGCGCTATCGTGTCCAACAACGGCTTTGGCTACAGCTTTGTAAAGAGCGGCGCGAACGGAAGAATTTCCAGATACCGCTTCAATTCGAGCATAGGTCTGCCCGGCAGATTTGTCTATGTGCGCGATAACGAGTCGGGCGACTACTGGTCATGTACCTGGCAGCCCGTGGGCAAGAGCCTTGACGACTATAAGTGCGAGTGCCACCACGGTACAGCCTACACCACCGTAAAGTCGGAGTATTCGGGCATAAAGTCCGAAGTGACCTACTATGTTCCGCTCAACAAGACCTACGAGGTGTGGAGAACAAAGCTCACCAACGCATCGGGCAGGGAGAGAAAGCTGTCAACATTCGGCTTTATCGAGTTCACCAACGAGAACAACTACGAGCAGGATCAGGTAAATCTTCAGTATACACTGTTTATAACAAGAACGTCCTTTGAGGGCAATATGATAGTTGAGCATATCAACGAAAACTCCGGCAAGAACGAAAAGGGCTACAACGGACAGGAGAGATTTTTCGGTCTGGCAGGCGCAAAGGTCAGCCACTACAACGGCAGCCTTGAAAGCTTTATCGGCCCTTACAGAGACTACGGCAACCCTATCGCAGTTGAAAGAGGAAGCTGCGATGACGGGCTCAACTTCAACAGCAACTGCTGCGGCGCTTTGCAGTCTGACATAACACTTGCAGACGGCGAAACAGTCGAGCTTATCTATGTACTCGGTCAGAAAACTCCCGACAAGGCGCAGGAGATAATGAAACAGTACGAGGCAAAGGGCGCTGTTGACGCAGAGCTGAAAGAGCTGGTGGACTACTGGCACGGTCAGCTTGACAATTTCAAGGTAAACACCCCGTCTGACGAGTTCAACAACATGGTCAACGTGTGGAACGCTTACCAGTGCTTTATCACGTTCATCTGGTCAAGAGCAGCATCATTCATCTACTGCGGTCTGCGCAACGGCTACGGCTACCGCGATACCGTTCAGGATATACAGGGTATAATCCACATAAATCCAGAGCTTGCTGCGGAAAAGATAAGGTTTATGATTTCCGCGCAGGTAGACAACGGCGGAGGACTTCCGCTTGTAAAGTTTGACCACAAGGCAGGCTTTGAGAACTGCCCCGACGAGAATGACCCCAACAGCGAGTATGCACAGCAGACAGGTCACCCGTCTTACAGAGCTGACGACGCGCTGTGGCTGTTCCCGACTGTTGTAAAGTATATCGGCGAAAGCGGCAACAAGGCGTTCCTTGACGAAGTTATCGTATATGCAAACGGCGGCGAGGACACTGTCTACGACCATTTGAAGAATGCGATAAGATTCTCTATGGAGAGACTCGGCTCGCACCATATGCCCGCAGGTCTGCACGCCGACTGGAACGACTGTCTGCGTCTTGGCGCGCAGGGCGAGTCCACATTCGTTGCTTTCCAGCTGTACTACGCTATGAACGTTATGCGCGATATGGCAAAGGATAAGGGCGACAGCGAGTATATCGCATATCTTGACAAGGTACAGGCAGAGCTTTCAAAGGCTCTTGAGGACTGCTGGGACGAGGACAGATTTATCCGCGGCATCAGAGATAACGGCGTGATAGTCGGCGCAAAGAAGGACCCCGAGGCAAATATGTGGCTCAATCCGCAGTCGTGGTCGGTCATCTCGGGCTTTGCATCAAAGGAGCAGGCAGAGACTGCTATGAACAGCGTCCACGAGATACTCAATACCCCTTACGGCATCAAGCTTATGGAGCCTCCGTACAAGGAGCATTATTTTGACGGTGCGCTTATGCACATCTTCAACCCCGATACCAAGGAAAACGGCGGTATATTCTCACAGCCGCAGGGCTGGGCTATCCTTGCCGAGTCGCTGCTCGGCCACGGCGACAGAGCGTTTGAGTACTTTATGGAGTCCGCACCTGCAAGCATGAACGATAAGGCGGAGATAAGAGTTATGGAGCCTTACGTTCACGGTCAGTTCACCGAGGCTACACGTTCGCCTTTCGCAGGCAGAGCGCACGTTCATTGGCTCACGGGAACAGGCTCGACCGTAATGGTAGGCTGTGTTGAGGGTATCTGCGGTATGCGCCCCAACGCTGACGGACTTGTTATCGACCCATCTATCCCGCACGAGTGGGACGGCTTCACTATCGAGAAGAACTTCCGCGGCAAGCATATCAGCATAGATTTCAAAAACCCTGATCACGTTCAGTGCGGCGTTAAGGAAATGACCGTCAACGGCGAAAAGGTGCAGGGCAACTTCCTTGCAGCAGACAAGCTGACGGACAACACAAAGGTCGAGATAACTCTCGGCTGATAACAGACTTTCAAAGAGGGCGCGAAAGTGTCCTCTTTTTTGTACACTTACCTGTTAACACATTGTTTACAATTTCAAATGCACAAATTTGCCCTGCTGAAACGTATACAGTATAGAGAGCAAAAAAGCTCGAAGGGAGGTATCGGGGGAAATGGAGAAGGACGTGGTCGGGCAGTATTATACCCAGTATGCCGACACAGTGATGAAAGCCGCGTGGCATTTCTGCGGCAGTTCACATACAGCGCAGGACTGTGCGCAGGAGGCTTTTCTGCGGCTTTTGCAGGAGGAGCCTATGCCCGACAGCAAGGTGCTGCCGTGGCTGCTGTGTACCGCAGTAAATCTCGCAAAGGACTATCACCGCCGACACGAGCGCAGCAGAACAGTCGCGCTGGAGGAGGCAATAGATATGCCCACTGATAATGACGAGCTGCTTGCAGAGCGTGCGGCGCAAAGGGCGATGCTCTCGCTGCCCGAAAAATACAGGCTGCCGCTTTTGCTCAATCTCGTGCAGGGGTATACGATAGAGCAGACCGCAAAAATACTCGGCAAGGGCGCAAACACGACAGGCTCGCTGATACGGCGGGGAAAGAATTTGTTTGCAAAGGCATATGAAAAGGAGTGTGTGTAGAATGAAGGAAAGGAAAGACGCGCAGCAGGCTTACATAAATGCGATGAACAAGCTGAAAATGCCTGCGGATATCGACCTTAATAAAAAGATAATAGTCAGCGGGTCGAGCAAGGTAAAGATGAAGAGCAAAGCGTTTGCGTATGCGGCGCTCGCGGCAATGCTGATAGTGTGTATCGCAGTCGGCGCGATAGTGCTGTACAACCGCGACAGCAACACCACGCCAAAGATCGGCTCTTCAAGGGATATGACGCTTGAAAAGGACCAGAGCATACCGGGCGGCGAGATAACAAGCGTTGAGCAGGCGGTCGCAGAACATCAGAAATGTGAGCTGCTGCTGAACGACGAGTACATCAAGCTCAAAGCGAACAGGGATAATATATCAAAGGAAATGGCAGACAGCTTTTACGAGCGCACCCAAAAGCTTGCCGAGCGCGACAAGCTTTGTACCGACTATATCTCCGAGTACAGCAGCGAAAAGACATTGTTTGTCCACGCGATAAAGTTCGACAACGGCTATATTGACATCGAATTTCACCTCGATTCAGAATCGTGGGAGCAGTTCGACAAGCTGTACGAAAAGGGCTACGGCTACTATATCTGTAATGCCAAAACGGGAGAGAAGCTGCTTCGGTGTGTTACCGAGTACCGCGCATCACCCAAGGAACTCGGTGCAAGAGCGCAAGGCTCAAAAGTGGATATGTCCGAGCTTGCAAAGCTCAAAGGCAAGCTGTCGTCCGTGCTGATAGGCAGTGACGAGATGAACGAGCGGGTGACGGTGCTTGAAGAGTTTGAGTTCTTTGACAAGATATTTATCGGCGGTGACGAGCGCGCCGAGCTTAAACAGCTTGCAGACAAAGCACGAAACGGCAAGGACGAAAAGAAGCAGTCCTATCCGCTTGATGTCAAGCTGGTAAGCGAAAGGGCAGATGCCCACGGCATAGTTGTCAAGCTGACAGCAAAACCTAACAGCGAGCAGGGCGCAGAGCTTATCCGCAAGTACGGCAAGGTTGACGAAAACAGTCAGTGCGACATCTACCCCGGCGGCGAAAGAAAAGAAAACCCGCAGGAGATAACCGTTATCGGCAGCGACGGTTACTGCTACAGCTTTGCCGACCAGCATCACTTTGTTAGGAGTGTGAGCACCGAAAAGGGCAGCGAGTATATCGACTATATCTGCTATATTCCGCTGCGGAAAACTCCGCCCGAAGACCTTTCTTTTGATATCTATTTAAGTACAACAAGTTCCGATATCACCGATAAGGACATAGAGAACGGCATAACGAAAAGAACGAATGTCGGCAAGATAACCGTCAAGTACAAACGCAATGTCGCCGAGAAGGTATATATCGCCCTAAGCGGCAAAAAGATATACCTTTCAGACCTGTATTTCACCGTACACGATTACTGTGAAAACGGCAGTCTTACGCTCAAATACTCAAACGGCACGCAAAGAACCGTTAACAGCTCTGATCTGTGGCTGTGGGAGCTTCGCAAGAACAAGGAGGATAAAGACCTGTTCAAGCAGTTTATATCTACCACCGCAACAGATGACGATATCCGCGCAAACTTCTTCAAGGACGAGATAAGCACAGGCGACGTTACCTCTGTCACCTACGCAGGCGAGGAGTACAAGCTGAATGCAGATACCCAATACAAGACCGCGCAGGAGGCATCGCAGGCATTCGAGCAGGCGTATAACGGTCAGCTTGAGATACTCAAAAAGTATAAGAACGAGTCGGGCAAGCTGTCAAAGGACACCGTAACGCAGATGTGCGAGCAGTACGACGAGTACCTTGACACAATATGCAAATCTGCTAAAACTGCCGCAGGAAAGGACGTTATCGTGCTTGCCCGCAAGACAGCAGGCAGCGAGCTTATCCTTTATATTTGGAGCGATGCCGACCTGACATTCCCTGCTCGCGCAAATTTAGATGAGGTTTGCGAGATATGCGATAATGATAAAACACTTTTCAGCGGCAAACTGAATAAAGTGAATAATGACCTCGTTACTTACAAAGACACGGCAAACTACGGCAGGTTCTACTTGGTGACCGTTGACTGTAAAGGCGCTGATATGGGACAGCTGAAAAAAGCACAGCAGTACTATGTCAAATTCTATATCAACAACGGCACTGAATATAAAGCCCCGTTCACGCTCACGACTGACCAAGCCGAGCTGTCGGTGAATGACAGGAACACGCTGTATGCTGAAATGACCAAATCCGTTGGCTACAAAGCGTTCACCTCTCAAAACTGATACCCCGCAAAGACCCGTCCTCTGTGGCGGGTCTATTTCTGCCATAAACTGACATTAACTTTTTGCACAATACAGCCCCCTAAATTTGTACAAGTATATGCTAATTTTCCCCTTGACTTGCGGGGAATATTGTGCTACTATACTATATGGATACCTATGCACCATATATATTGTGGTCGCACACGTGAAAGTATACAAGATTTTGATGTGGGGAGAAGTATTATGGAAAGAGTGTTTATGGACGAATGGGAAGGCTTTGTCCCGGGAAGATGGTCGCGCACGAGCATAAACCTGCGTGATTTTATCCATTTGAATTATACATTATACGAAGGCGACGAGAGCTTTCTTGAAGGACCGACAGACGCAACAAAGCAGCTCTGGGCGCAGGTAATGGAGCTGAGCGAGAAAGAGAGAGCCGCAGGCGGCGTACTCGATATGGACACAAAGATAATTTCCACCATAACATCGCACGAGGCGGGTTATCTTAATAAAGACCTTGAGCAGATAGTCGGCTTTCAGACGGACAAGCCGTTCAAGCGCTCGCTTCAGCCCTTTGGCGGTATCAGAATGGCTGTCACCGCCTGCAAGGAGTACGGCTACGAGGTCGATCCCGAGGTCGTAGACCTTTTCACAAAGTACAGAAAAACGCATAACCAGGGCGTTTTTGACGTATATACACCCGAGATGCGCCTTGCACGTCACGCGGCGATAATCACGGGACTGCCCGATGCCTACGGCAGAGGACGTATCATCGGCGATTACAGACGTGTCGCGCTGTACGGCGTTGACTATCTCATCGAGGACAAGAAGGAACAGCTTGCCACCTCGCTTGTAAGAATGACCAGTGATAATATCCAGCTGCGTGAGGAACTTGCAGAGCAGATAAGAGCGCTTGGCGACCTCAAAAAGCTTGGCGAGATATACGGCTTTGATATTTCAAAGCCCGCAAAGAACGCTAAAGAGGCTATCCAGTGGCTGTATTTCGGCTACCTTGCGGCTGTCAAGGAGCAAAACGGCGCGGCTATGTCGCTGGGCAGAACATCCACGTTTGTTGACATCTATATCCAGCGTGACCTTGACAGAGGGCTTATCACCGAAAAGCAGGCGCAGGAGTATATCGACCATTTCATAATGAAGCTGCGCCTTGTCAAGTTCGCAAGAACGCCAGAGTACAACTCGCTGTTCTCGGGCGATCCGACCTGGGTAACGGAGTCCATTGGCGGCGTGTCGGTAGACGGAACGCCTATGGTCACAAAGACCTCATTCAGATACCTGCATACACTTGAAAATCTCGGACCTGCACCCGAGCCGAATATGACAGTGCTGTGGTCAACAAAGCTTCCGCAGAACTTCAAGCGCTTCTGCGCGAAAATGTCTATCAAGACCTCGGCGATACAGTATGAAAACGATGACCAGATGCGCGTTCAGCACGGTGACGATTACGCTATCGCCTGCTGCGTTTCGTCAATGGTCGTTGGCAAGGAAATGCAGTTCTTCGGCGCAAGAGCCAACCTCGCAAAGTGCCTGCTGTACGCAATAAACGGCGGTGTTGACGAGCGCCTTAAAATACAGGTCGGACCTAAGTACAGACCTGTTGTCGGCGATTACCTTGACTATGACGACGTTATGGAAAAGTACGACGATATGATGGAGTGGCTCGCGGCGCTGTATGTAAACACCCTCAACGTTATCCACTATATGCACGATAAATACTGCTACGAAAAGATACAGATGGCTCTTCACGACAGAGATGTAAAGAGATACTTTGCAACGGGCATCGCAGGTCTTTCGGTAGTTGCCGATTCGCTTTCGGCTATAAAGTACGCAAAGGTAAAGTGTATCCGTGATGAAGACGGCGTGGTAGTTGACTACGAGGTAGAGGGCGACTTTCCCAAGTACGGCAACAACGACGACAGAGTCGACCGTATCGCAGTCGATATCGTAAAGTCGTTTATGAAGAAGATAAAGAAACATCACACCTACCGCGGCGGTATCCCCACAATGTCGATACTGACCATCACATCAAACGTGGTCTACGGCAAAAAGACGGGCAATACCCCCGACGGCAGAAAGATGGGCATACCTCTTGCACCGGGCGCTAACCCTATGCACGGCAGAGATACACACGGCGCAGCAGCATCACTTGCATCGGTCGCAAAGATACCGTTCAAGTATGCACAGGACGGTATCTCAAACACCTTCTCGATCATTCCCGATGCGCTTGGCAAGGACAGCGTATTTGTCGGTGACATCGACATAGACAGCATTTCGCAGGAGCTTAACAATGAAAAGTAACGAGCCTATGGACAGCGCAGACGAGCTTGTTCAGATGATAGACGCTCTTATGCAGCAGGGCGGCGGCATAGTGACCGTAAAGACCGACGAAAGCACGCAGGGCATAAAGGTCGATACCTACGTTTCGACCGACTGCGCAGACGGTGCAAAGGGCGCCTGCTGTCAGCCGAACGAAAAAGACGAAGACTTTGACGGTCACGGAAAGGACAGATAGCTATGGCAGACGTAAAAAATGATGCACAGATAGATAACCTTATCGGCTTGCTTGACGGATACGTTGAAAAAGGCGGTCACCACCTCAACGTAAACGTGCTTAACAGAGAAACGCTTATCGACGCGCAAAAGCACCCCGAAAAATACCCGCAGCTGACTATCAGAGTGTCGGGCTACGCGGTGAATTTCACCAAGCTGACAAAGGAACAGCAGGACGACGTTATCTCAAGAACGTTCCACGAAAAACTGTAAGATAATTGTTAAAAATACCGATGCCTGACGCAAAATCAGGTGTCGGTTTTTTTATATGCATGAATGCCTTAAAAAAACCTTAAACTATTAAAAAACACCTAAAGCCATTGATTTGCGCAAAAATGCGATATATACTTGTATACAGGTTAATAATTAAACAGGAGGCAGAAAAATGAAGAAAAAGATTTTATCGGCGACACTTGCGATGCTTATGGTGTTCGGTTCGGCGGCGCTGCCAAGCAACGCATTTACCGACACCGCAGACATCACAGCGTCTGCGGCGGTAGGTGATGTTATCGAATGTGAAGATGTTGATATTATCAATGACGGCGCATCTAAAGGGTACAGAGTTTCAAATTTCAAGCTGATGACGGCAACATCATACGTTCTCCAAAGCGTTCAGGATGGTCAGTCCTGCTATGCTGTCGGCTAAAAAGCATTCGCAGGCTATAAGCATAACCTTTCACAGATCGAAATTGAGCAAGGCTACACAAAGATAGAAAAGGATGCGTTCATCAATTCCTACAATCTTAAAAAATACGTCATTCCTTATTCCGTAAGAGAGATAGGCGAACACGCTATCGGCTACGAAAAAGACGGCAGCACATACAAAAAGATAGCAGGCGTAACTATCCATTGCGACCCGGGCTCTGCTGCCGAAAAGTACGCAAAGGATAACAGCTTCAAGTGTGAGTATTTCGTAAAAGACCCCGTGCGCCTTGCAGGCAAGGGCAGATACGAGACAGCCGCGGAAATATCAAAGTATGAGTTCACAAAGGCAGATACCGTGGTTCTTGCAAACGGTATGAACTATGCCGATGCGCTTGCAGGCGGCGTGCTTGCAGCAAGACGCAAAGCACCGCTGGTACTTGTCGGCAGCAGCCTTGATAATATGAACGCAGGTTTCCTTGACAGGCATACGTTTTACAACGAGTTTGTTTTCGGCGGAACGGGCGCTGTTCCCGACACTGTGGTCAACAAGGCGGCAGCATACAGATAGTAGAAAATAAACGCTCTGAAAACGAATAAACGGCAGCACATCAATAAAAGCACCGCTTTTGTTGACTTGTGCTGCTTTTTGTGCTATAATAAGTAAAATCATCATCTTGAAAGGGCGGTGAGCGGATGCTCGGGTTTGTACATTCAACTGAATCCTTCGGCACTGTAGACGGACCCGGCATACGCTTTGTGGTGTTTATGCAGGGCTGTCCTATGCGATGCCTTTACTGCCATAACCCTGATACGTGGGAGATAGGCAAGGGCGAGCTTCGCAGCGCCGACGAGCTTTTGAACGAGTACGACGGCGTGAAGGAGTTTCTGAAAGACGGCGGACTGACCGTTTCTGGCGGCGAGCCGCTGGTGCAGCTCGATTTTGTGACAGAGCTGTTTGAAAAGGCAAAGCAGCGCGGTATACACACCTGCCTTGATACTTCGGGCATATCGTTTACACCCGAACACCCCGAACGCTTTGAGAGACTTCTGAAGTCCACCGACCTTGTAATGCTGGATATAAAGCATATCGACGATGCGCGCCACAGACAGCTTACGGGTCACTCCAACGAGCGCGTGCTTGCGTTTGCAAAGTTTATTTCAGGCAATGGCGTTGACATCTGGATAAGGCACGTTCTTGTTCCGACAGTGACCAACAATGACGTTTATCTGCGCCAGCTCGGAAGATTCATAGCGGATCTGAAAACGCTAAAGGCGCTTGACGTTCTGCCGTATCATACAATGGCAAAGGAAAAATACGAGAAAATGGGCATAAAGTATAAGCTCGGCGATACCCCCGCCGCCACCAAAGAACAGGCTGCCCACGCAAGAGATGTGATAATGCAGGGTCTGCGTGAAAAACTGAAAAAGTGATAAAAGCTCACATTAGTGGGCTTTTTTGCTGTCAAGAAAAATGCTTGCCGAAAAAATAAACAGATTATTTTAACATTTTTGTTGAGTGTGCCATATTTGAAAAAATCATCTTGACCCGCTTTACAATGAAATCGATTTATGTTATAATAAATAAAATGCGAAAAGGAGGAGAACGCAGTGCAAAAAGCATATCTTATTCTGGAAAACGGTACGATATTTGAGGGAACAGGCTTTGGCGCAACAGGCGAGGCTGTTGGTGAAATTGTTTTCACAACAGGTATGGCAGGGTATCTTGAAACTCTTACAGACCCTTGTTTCTACGGTCAGATCGTTGTTCAGACATTTCCGTCTATCGGAAATTACGGCGTGCTTACCGATAATATGGAGTCATCGGATGCGCACGTTAAAGCATATATTGTAAGAGATTGGTGTCAGGAGCCCAGCAACTATCGTTGTGAGGGTAATCTTGACACTTTTTTAAAGGAAAAAAACATAGTGGGTCTTTGCGGTATCGACACGAGGCAGCTCACCAAAATAATCCGTGAGAACGGTGTTATGAACGGCAAGATAGTCAGCGAGGGCGCAAGCTTCGGACTGACAGACATCAAGGGCTATGCTATTGAAAATGCGATAGAAAGCGTTACCTGCAAGCAGGAAACTACTGTTAAGCCCGAGGGCGAAAGCAAGTTCAGGGTAGCGGTGCTTGACCTTGGCTTGAGAAATTCAATGAAAAAACAGCTTCTGGGCAGAGGTTACGAGCTGACCGTGCTTCCCGCGTTCACAAAGGCAGAGAGAATATTCGAGCTTGGCGTGGACGGCGTTGTCATAACACAGGGACCCGGAGACCCTGCAAAGTATCAGCAGATTGTGAGCGAGATAGCAAAGCTGAATGAAAAGAAAATGCCGATATTTGCAGTAGGTATGGGTCACGAGCTTACCGCAATCGCACACGGCGCTAAAACCTATAAGCTCAAGTACGGACACAGAGGCGCAAACCAGCCTGTTGAGTATATGGCAACGGGCAAGACATATATCACATCACAGAATCACGGCTACGGCGTTGAGCATATCGCACTGCCGCAGAGCGCACAGGCAAGCTTTGTCAATGTCAACGACAAGTCCTGCGAGGGACTTGCGTACGAGGGCGAGCCGATAGTTTCGGTGCAGTTCGATCCCGAGCTTGACGGCGGACCGCTTGATACAGGCTTCCTCTATGAACAGTTCGAGCAGTATATGACAAAATGACACGGCGCACTACAGATTGAGAAAGGAATGATATAAGTGCCTTTGAATAAAGATATAAAAAGAGTTCTTGTTATCGGTTCGGGACCTATCGTTATAGGACAGGCGGCGGAGTTCGACTATGCGGGTACGCAGGCTTGCCGCGCCCTCAAACAGCAGGGACTTGAGGTAATACTTATCAACTCAAACCCCGCAACGATAATGACTGACAACGCAATGGCTGATAAAATATATATCGAGCCGCTTACACTTGAAACTGTCAAGAGAGTTATCAAGAAAGAGCGCCCCGACAGCGTGCTTTCAACACTTGGCGGACAGACGGGACTTACCCTGTCCATGCAGCTTGCAAAGGAAGGCTTCCTTGATAAGTATAACGTAAGACTGCTCGGCGCGAGAGTTGAAACTATCGATAAAGCCGAGGACAGACAGATGTTCAAGGATACCATGGAGTCTATCGGACAGCCCTGTATCCCGTCCAAAGTCGTTAATACAGTAGAGGACGCCGTTGATTTTGCAGGCACTATCGGCTATCCTCTTATCATCAGACCAGCGTTCACCCTCGGCGGAACGGGCGGCGGTATCGTTCATAACGACGAAGAACTGCGCGAGATAACCAGAAACGGTCTGTACCTTTCACCTATCACACAGGTGCTTGTCGAAAAGTGTATCTCGGGCTGGAAGGAGATAGAGTTCGAGGTTATACGTGACTCAAAGGGCAACTGCATCACAGTCTGCTCTATGGAGAACGTTGACCCTGTCGGTGTGCATACGGGCGACTCTATCGTTATCGCACCTGCCGTTACTCTTTCAACAGAGGAGTACGGTATGCTGCGTACTGCCGCACTGAAGATAGTCGATACCCTTGAGGTAGAGGGCGGCTGTAACTGCCAGTTTGCGCTTGACCCCGAATCAAGTGAGTATGCCGTTATCGAGGTAAATCCGAGAGTTTCGCGTTCGTCCGCACTTGCATCAAAGGCAACAGGCTATCCTATCGCAAAGGTTGCCTCGCAGATAGCTGTCGGTTTCACCCTTGACGAGATAAAGAACTCGGTCACAGGCAAGACCTACGCCTGCAACGAGCCGACTATCGACTACATCGTGTGCAAGCTGCCAAAGTGGCCGTTTGATAAGTTCGTTTATGCAAAGCGTGAGCTTGGTACGCAGATGAAGGCAACGGGCGAGGTAATGTCTATCGGCACGACCTTTGAGCAGGCAATTATGAAAGCCGTAAGAGGTGCCGAGATAGGTCACGATTGCCTTATCTCACCCAAAATGGCTGACTTTACTGACGAGGAGATAAGAGCAAAGCTGCATAACTGCGACGACGAAAGACTGTTCGTTGTATACGAGGCACTGCGCCGCGGCGTGAGCGTTGACGAGATACATCAGATAACGATGATAGACGAGTGGTTCCTCAACAAGTTCCTCAATCTTATCGCTATGGAAAAGCAGCTTAAGGACGACTTTAACGACGAAACATACCTCGCCGCTAAAAAGCTCGGCTATCCCGATAAGGTGATCGAAAGACTTTCGGGCAGAAAGCTTGAAAAGCATATCCACTGTGTATATAAAATGGTCGATACCTGCGCGGCAGAGTTCGCAGCGCAGACACCGTATTTCTATTCGACCTACGACAACGAGGACGAGGCAAGCGAGTTTATCGCCAACAGGGTAGGCGAGAAAAAGACTGTTATCGTGTTCGGTTCGGGCCCTATCCGTATCGGACAGGGTATCGAGTTCGACTATGCTTCCGTTCACTGCGTATGGGCGCTTAAAGAGCGCGGCTACGACGTTGTTATCGTAAACAATAACCCTGAGACCGTTTCTACCGACTTTGACACGGCTGACAGACTTTACTTTGAGCCGCTGACAAACGAGGATGTTATGAACATCATCAGAGTCGAAAAGCCTGTGGGAGTAGTTGTTGCATTCGGCGGACAGACAGCAATCAAGCTGACAAAGTTCCTTGACGCAAACGGCGTTAAGATACTCGGCACACCGCCCGATTCCATCGACGCAGCAGAGGACAGAGAGCGCTTTGACGAGCTGCTTGAAAGCCTTCAGATAAAGCGCCCCGAGGGCTTCACGGTAATGACCGCAGACGAGGCGCTTGACGTTGCAAATAAGATAGGCTATCCTGTGCTTATGCGTCCTTCATACGTTCTTGGCGGACAGAATATGATAATCGCCTTTAACGACGACGACATCAAGGAGTATATGGCTATCATTCTCGACCAGGGCATCGAGAACCCCGTGCTTATCGACAAGTACCTTATGGGCACAGAGCTTGAGATAGACGCTATCTGTGACGGCGAGGAGATACTTATCCCCGGCATTATGGAGCATATCGAGAGAACGGGTATCCATTCGGGCGACTCTATCGCAGTTTACCCCGCATGGAACGTTTCGGATAAGCTTATGGAGAGAATAGTCGACTGCTCAAAGCGTCTGGCTGTATCGCTCAAAACAATGGGTCTGGTAAATATCCAGTACCTTATCAATAATGACGAGCTTTACGTTATCGAGGTAAACCCGCGTTCTTCAAGAACGATACCTTACATCTCAAAGGTAACGGGCGTGCCTATGGTAGACCTCGCAACAAGAGCTATGCTCGGCGAAAAGCTTGCCGATATGGGCTACGGCACGGGACTTTACAAGAACTCGCCTTACGTTGCGGTCAAGGTACCTGTGTTCAGCTTTGAAAAGCTGATAGACGTTGACAACCACCTCGGACCGGAGATGAAATCAACAGGTGAGGTGCTTGCGGTTTCGTCAAGCCTTGAAGAGTCGCTGTACAAGGGACTCACCGCCGCAGGCTATAAGCTGGGCAAAACTGGCGGCGTGTTCATCACCGTAAGAGATACCGACAAGGCAGAGATACCAAGAACTGCAAAGCTGTTTGCAGACCTGGGCTTTAAGCTGTACGCAACAAGAGGTACAGCCGCTGTGCTCAAAGAACACGGCATAAATGCAGAGGTCGTAAACAAAATACACGAGGGCGAGAACAATACGATCGACCTTATCGAAAGCGGCAAGGTATCATACGTTATCTCTACCTCCGCAAAGGGCAGAATGCCGACAAGAGATTCGGTCAAGATAAGAAGAAAAACTGTCGAGTGGAATATCCCTTGCCTTACATCTATCGATACCGCAAACGCTATCGCTATGTCACTGCGCAGCAAGTATACAGAGTCCTCTACCGAGATAGTCGACATCAACAATCTGCGTAAGGAAAAGCAGCACCTTGAATTCACAAAGATGCAGGGCTGCGGCAACGATTACATCTACTTCAACTGCTTTGATAAAGTCGTTGACAACCCCGAGGGTCTTGCAATAAATCTGTCAGACAGACATTTCGGTATCGGCGGCGACGGCGTGATACTTATCTGCCCGTCGGAAGTCGCAGATGCAAAAATGCGTATGTTCAACCTTGACGGCTCAGAGGGCAAGATGTGCGGAAACGGCATCAGATGCGTTGCCAAGTTTATGCGCGACAACGGTATCGTTGACAAGGACGATATGACCGTAGAAACGCTTTCGGGCATTATGAAGATAAGTCTTACAAGGCACTACGGTGAGGTCAACGGCGCAACGGTAAATATGGGCAAGGCTATACTTGCACCGCAGCAGATACCTGTTACGCTTGAAGCGGGCGACAACGGCGCAGTAGTTGACAGACCTATCCACATCATTGACAGGGACTTCAATATCACCTGCGTATCAATGGGCAATCCGCACGCTGTTACCTTCATCAACAATGTTGACGATTTCGATATCGAAAAGTACGGTCCCGCATTTGAGCATAACGAGATATTCCCCGAGAGAGTCAATACCGAGTTCATCAAGGTCATTGACGAGAACACGCTGAAAATGCGTGTGTGGGAGCGCGGCTCGGGCGAAACCTGGGCTTGCGGAACAGGTGCCTGCGCAGCAGTTACCGCGGCAGTCCTCAACGGCTACTGCGAGAAGGATAAGGACATCACCGTTCTTCTGCGCGGCGGCACACTCAAAATACGCTATACCGATGAAGCTGTTTACCTCACAGGCAACGCCGTAACAGTATTCTCGGGCAAAATCACAATCTGATTTTTCAGAGGTTAAAAATGAGAAGTTAGAGACCTGCAAATAAAAGTCAAGCCTGAAAATGAATGATTTACAGTATTTTAACAACTCGAGGAAAAGGCACGACAAAAAGACCGCAATGAATGATTT
>OMXI01000062.1 GCA_900314975.1 uncultured Eubacteriales bacterium
TGTTAAGCAAGCTTACATCGGGCTTTGCTCCGAGTTAAATCTAATTAACGCCGCACCTGTCGCCTTGCGGCGTGGTGCAAAAGGTCTTTCGGCGTGGGAGCTGAAATATATTGAAAAGACTTTGACGGAAAAGGTGTGAGGGCAGATGCCTTTCAGAGAGTAGCGGGTAGGTGCAACGCTATAAGGACAGCCTTTGCAGGATCATTCCCGAGTCGGTCTGCTGAACAAAAGCAGTAAGCAGACACGGTCGCTCGCCGTTATCGAGCTTGAGTGGTACAGGTCTTGTGAAAGGCTTGTGCAATCAGAGTGGTAACACGGAGTAGTTTCTCTTCGCCTCTGCAACAAGAGGCGGAGATTTTTTGTTTTATTATGGCTTGTTTGGGAAACAGCAAGCAGGGGTTAATCCATAGTTGAAATCAAAAGATCATTAGAAGCAAGAGGCAAGAAATCGTCTGCCCCAAGGCAGACACCTTGTCTTGCATCTTGCCTCTGAAAAGCGAAGCGCTCTTGCTTGTGAAAGCTGATTTATAAAGTAAAACATAGGTATATTTTTAATCATTTTAATATGACAAAATAATTCTAAAGAAGAGGTAGATTTTTATGCTGACATTAGACAAGGTTTTTGACGCATCAAAGGTACTCAAAGAGGTCATCAGACCGACTGCCTGCATTTATGCACCGCAGATAAATCCCGAGGTGCAGACCTATCTGAAAACGGAGAATTTGCAGGTCACAGGCTCGTTCAAGGTAAGAGGCGCTTACTACAAGATATCACAGCTGACAGAGGAGGAAAAGTCGCACGGCGTTATTGCCTGCTCGGCAGGAAATCACGCGCAGGGCGTTGCACTTGCCGCTACAAAGAACGGCATCAGCTCGGTTATCTGTCTGCCTGACGGCGCACCTATCTCGAAGGTCGAGGCTACAAAGCACTACGGCGCACAGATATGTCTTGTTCCGGGCGTTTATGACGATGCTTACGCAGAGGCTATCAGACAGCGCGACGAAAAGGGCTACACCTTTATTCACCCGTTTGACGACGAGAATGTAATTGCAGGACAGGGAACTATCGGTCTTGAAATTCTCAACGAGGTGTCAGACTGCGACGCGGTAGTTGTTCCAGTTGGCGGCGGCGGACTTATCTCGGGCGTGGCATTCGCTATCAAGCAGTTAAGACCGAGCGTTAAGGTCTACGGCGTACAGGCAACAGGCGCACCGTCAATGGTAGAGTCGCTCGCAGAGGGCAAGATAAAGTGCCTTGACAACGTACACACTATCGCTGACGGCATCAAGGTCAAGGAGCCCGGTGTGAACACATTCGAGTACTGCTCAAAGTACGTTGACGGTATGGTTACTGTAACCGACGACGAGGTTTCCTCTGCAATACTGCACCTTATCGAAAACCAGAAGCTTATCGCAGAGGGCGCAGGCGCGGTTTCGGTTGCGGCGGTTATGTTTAATAAAGTCCCCGATATCAAGGGCAAAAAGGTGGTATGTCTTGTTTCGGGCGGAAATATCGACGTTACGATACTTTCAAGAGTTATCAAGAGAGGTCTGCTTAAGTCGGGCAGAAGCGACACAATGACCATTCAGCTGGAGGATAAGCCCGGTCAGCTCAAGGGCGTTTCGGCTATTATCTCCGACCTTGGCGGAAACGTTGTTTCTATCCACCACGAAAGAGCAAGCGAGGACAGCGATATCACCGACTGTCTGCTGCGCATTGTGCTTGAAACAAGGGACTACGACCACATCAAGCAGATAAGACAGGCTCTTGCCGACAAGGGCTTTAAGATAGTCAACAAGTGATGGCAGTGCGGTTGACCGAGTGTGAAAAACAGTTCTTGTGCGCAGGAACGGTTTTCACCTTTACGGGCGGGTATCCTTTTGACAAAGAGCCTGTGGACTTTATGCTGTGCGAGTATCATTCGGGCAGAGCAGACCGCTGTGAGTTTGCGCTGTACTGCGTTTCGGGCTACCATTCGGGCAGCCTTGAATATGTGTTTCCCAAAGAGGCAAAGGCTGAAAATGCACAGGCGGTAAGCACGCAGTGGCTTAAGGAAAACTGGAAAAGCAAGGTCTGCGGCGGCTGCGAGGCTTGTGATGTTATGCTCACAAGCTGGGTATGGGACTGTGAGGAAAAAAACAAATCAAATACAAAGGAGTAATGTAAAATGGCAGAGACAATTTACACAAAGAATGCGCCCGACGCTATCGGACCGTATTCACAGGCAAAGGTAGTGGGAAATCTCGTTTTCACATCGGGTCAGATCGCTATCGACCCCGCAACAGGAAACGTTGATGCGGTAACTATCGAGGAGCAGACACATCAGGTGTGCAAGAACCTCAAAAATCTGCTTGAGGCAGCAGGCAGCGACATCTCAAAGGCTGTAAAGACAGTTTGCTTCCTCAAGAATATGTCCGACTTTGCGGCGTTCAACGGCATCTACAGTGAGTATTTCACCTCAAAGCCCGCGCGCAGCTGCGTTGCGGCAAAGGAGCTTCCAAAGGACGTTCTTGTTGAGGTAGAGGTAATAGCAGAGCTTTGATAAAAAATCCCTTTCACCGAGCTTTACACCGCAGCGGTGACAGGGATTTGTCATTATAGCGCGAGGGAGAGGATATTATGTACAGCAGCGAAAGCAAAACCAAAAAGCCGTGGAGCAAAAAACGCATCATAATTATCGTGTGCATAGCCGTAGTTTTAACGGCGCTTGCGGTCGTTTATTTTCGTGCAAATCCCAAATGGAAAGCCGCAAAGCTGACGGTAGAGCCTTCGGGCAAATCCTACGGCATACAGCATATTGACCCCAAGGGAATGACAGTGCAGACGCGGATAAAGACCCCCGACGGCTACAAACGCGTTTCGGTGGACGAGGGCAGCTTTGGCGAGTATCTGCGCGATTATAAGCTGCTGCCCGACGGCTCGGAGCTGCCTGTTTATGACGGCACGACGATGAGTGCGGCAGACGCTGCGGCGATATTCGATATCAGCCTCGGAGATGACGGCTATCAGCAGTGCGCAGACAGCATCATCAGGCTGTACAGCGATTATTACTATGAAACAAAGCAGTTTGACAAGATATCATTTATGTTCTCAAACGGCGATGTGTGCCGCTATGACCGCTGGCGCAAGGGCGGGAGAATGTTTGTTTTCGGAAGCGTTTCGTTCGAGCTGCCCGCGGCGTTTCCCGATGACAGCGAGCAGCAGTACAGAAACTATCTCAAAGAGGTAATGAACTATGCAGGTACGCTGTCGCTGCAAAAGGAGTCAAAGGTCATAGACTCTGACGAGCTGCAGATAGGCGACATTATCTGCAATGACAGTCACGTTGTTATGATAGTCGATATGGCGGTGAACGAAAAGGGCGAAAAATGCTACCTTATCGGGCAGAGCTTTATCCCCGCGGTGTGCTTTCACATAATTGCAGACCGAGACGGCAAACAGGCTACACCGTGGTTTACGCAGGAAAGGCTTGACAGGGAGTCGTTCAAGCTGGGTGACTATATCTTTAAAAAGGAAAATATCCGCCGCTGGAAAGACGGGTTCTGAAAGACAAATCAGAATTTGTCGGGATGTGCCTACAGCATAATTGGGGAGGACCCTTTTGAATAAAGGCAAAAATGCAAAGCATTTTTGAGAGTAACCGTGGTAACGGTTACTCTGTCTCTCCCCGAGGATATTCTTTGAATATTCTCGCAAGCGACCGTAGGTCGCTTATCCCCCTACCCCTAAAACTTTTAATGCTTTTTCGCCATTTGGGTCTTTGACCCAAATAACGAAAAAGTAGTGAGAGTTTAGAGTAAGATTTGAAGAAAGAACTTTCTCAAGAGAACCCCGCAACTACACAGCAGGTATACCACAGCAAATGCGGATTTACCGCTGTATGCATATCGTGCAATTGTGGAGAGTTCTCTTGAAAAGAATCTTCTTCAAGCTCTCTTGGTGCCACTTACACCTTTTTCGTTATCGGGGTTATAAACCCCGATGGCGAAAAAGACATAAGAGGTTTCTGAAAGGGGTTTGGGGAAAACTCTTCTCCAAAAGAGTTTTCCCCAAATATACAGTAAATTATAGCCTTGCGTTTGCAAGCATCAGCTTTATGCGGTTTTCCTGGTGGTTTTCCTGGTTTACCTTTGTAGCGCCCGGGTCATAGTCGATAGCAACGATGTTCGCGTTGGGGTACGCCTGCTTGATAACTCTCGCGCTGCCCTTTGCAACGATGTGGTTAGGCAGGCAGCCAAACGGCTGTGTGCAGATGATGTTCTCCGTACCCGTCTCGGCAAGCGCAGCCATTTCAGCGGTTATCAGCCAGCCCTCGCCCATTTTTACGCCCTGGTGGATATACTTGTCGGCGCACTTGCGAAGATGCTCAAAGTCGTGCGGCGGCTGGAATACTCCGTGCTCCTCAATGACCTTTATCTGCTGCTTCTGGAACTTGTAAAGGATATCGTAGCCGATAGTGTACAGCACGGTCGACTTGTCAAAGATGCCGTACAGCAGGCGGTCGTTTATCGGGTCTGATGCGCAGTAAAGCACAAAGTCAAGCAGCCCGGGGACGTTCGGCTCGCAGCCCTCTTCAAGCAAAAACTCGTTAAGGTGGTTGTTTGCAAGGGGCGAATATTTTACATATATCTCGCCGACTATACCGACCTTTGGCTTTTTTTCGCTGGTTCTTTCAAGCGCCGCAAAGTCACGCAGCATAGCCTTGTAGATGCGCTTTGTGTGGGTGTAGCCTGTCTTGGTGTCAAACAGCTTGCCCATTCTGTGCTGCCAGCGTGCGAGCAGCCTGTCTGTCGCGCCCTCAACGACCTCGTAAGGCTTGCACTGGTTGTACAGCAGCATCAGCATATCGCCGTAAAGCACCGCATAGATAAGGCGCAGCGCGATAGCGGGCGTCATGGGGAACGCGGGGTTCTTTTCAAGTCCGCTGAAGTTCAGTGAAAGCACAGGCACCTGCGGCCACTTTGTTAAGGTCGTACTTGCCGCTTTTGAGCGCGTCCATAAACTGTCCGATAACGATAAGCGCAGGGTAGCAGGTATCGTTGTGGGTGTTTTTCAGTCCCTCGTCAATGACGTTGCGCGAGGTGTTTGTCAAAAGCTCCATTTTGTAGCCGTACTTTTCGTATATCTTAATGATAAGCTTGAAATGTATCGGCAGCATATCGGGGACAAGTATGGTGTAGTCCTTTTTCATTTCCTCAGTGAAAAAGGTCTTGTGAACTCTTGTTGAAGGCTCTTTTGGAGCGAGCTTTTTCTTATCCGACATTTTTGCTTTCCTCCTTTTCCTCAAGAGCCGCTGCGAGCGAGCGCAGTCTTATCTTTGCAGCGCCGAGGTTGGTTATCTCGTCTATCTTGAGCTGTGTGTACAGCTTGCCCTTTTCTTCAAGTATCGCTCTGACCTCGTCGGTGGTGACGGCATCTATGCCGCAGCCGAAGGACACCAGCTGTACCAGCTGCATATCGGGATTTCTGCACACATACTCCGCAGCCCTGTAAAGCCTTGAATGGTAAGTCCACTGGTTGAGAACGTCAACGCTCGGCGTGCTGACAAGTCCCGAAACACTGTCCTCTGTTACGACCGCAAAGCCCAGCGACGCGATAAGCTTGTGTATGCCGTGGTTTATCTCGGGGTCAATGTGGTAAGGTCTGCCTGCCACAACGATTATCTTCTGTCCCTTGCTGCGTGCGTCTGCGATTATCTCACGCGCTTTTTTCTCGATGTTTCTGCGGTAGCGCAGCTGTGCAGTGTACGCCATGTTCAGTACGCCAAGCACCTGCTTTTCGGTGATGTGATACCTTGCAAGGCACTTTGCTACAACGTGTGCAACGTGCTTTTTCATATTGATGTCAAGATACGGTGCCATGAAGTTCTTGTCGGTGAGCTTGTCGTTGTTCGCCTTTAAAAGCTCGGGGTAGTATGCAACAACAGGGCAGTTGTAGTGGTTATCCGAGTCGCCCTCGTCGATATTGTAGCTCATGCAGGGGTAGAAGATGAAATCTACCTTTTTGTCAAGCAGGCTCTCGATATGCCCGTGGCAGAGTTTTGCGGGGTAGCAAACGGTGTCCGAGGCGATAGTCTGCTGACCCTTGTAGTAGGTCTCCCTTGTCGATTCCTCCGAAAGCACTACCTCAAAGCCAAGCTCTGTGAACAGCGTGTGGAAGTACGGCATAAGGTCGTAGAACGACAGCGCCAGCGGGAAACCGACTCTTGCCTTTGGCTTGCCCTTGGGCTTGGTAAGCTCGTAGTCCCTGATAAGCTTGTATTTGTACTCTATCATATTTTCTGCCCTGTCGGCAACTTTTATGCCTGCGCCCTTTTCGCAGCGGTTGCCCGATACAAAGCGGTGACCGTCATTGAACTTGATTATCGTGAGGTTGCAGTGTGCGCCGCAGCCCTTGCACTGTACGGCGGTGGAGTTGTATGCAAATTCCTTGAGCTGCTCAAGGGTAAGTATCTTTGAGGTGCAGTCCTGATTCTTTGTTTTCTCCATAGCGAACAGCGCGCAGCCGAACGCACCCATAAGTCCCGCGATAGCAGGTCTGATAACATTTCTGCCAAGCTCTATCTCAAACGAGCGCAGCACCGCATCGTTGAGGAACGTACCGCCCTGAACGACGATATTTTTGCCCAGTTCTTCGATAGTCTTTGCGCGGATAACCTTGTAAACAGCGTTTTTGATTATCGACGATGACAGACCTGCGGAGATGTCCTCAACGGTAGCGCCGTCCTTCTGCGCCTGCTTTACGGACGAGTTCATAAACACCGTGCAGCGCGAGCCAAGCTCAACGGGAGCCTTTGCGAAAAGCCCCAGCCTTGCAAATTCTGCAATATCATAGCCCATAGCCTGCGCAAAGGTCTGTATGAACGAGCCGCAGCCCGACGAGCAAGCCTCGTTGAGCATAATGCTGTCGATAGCGTTGTTCTTTATCTTAAAGCACTTGATGTCCTGTCCGCCGATGTCGATAATAAAGTCAACATTCGGGCAGAAGTAAGCCGCAGCCTTGTAGTGCGCAACTGTCTCAACTATGCCGTAGTCAACGCCAAGTCCCGCGCGGATAAGATCCTCGCCGTAGCCTGTAACAGCAGACGCCTTGATGTTGAGCTTGTCGGTCGCAAGGTTGTATATCTCCTCCAGCTTTGCGGCGATAATGTCAAGCGGCTGTCCCTTGTTTGAGCAGTAGTGCTGATAAAGCAGTCTGCCCTCGGGTGTAACAAGCACAAGCTTTGTGGTGGTCGAGCCTGCGTCAATGCCGAGATATGCGTCGCCCTCGTATGTGCGAATATCCTCGTATTTAAGGTCGGACTGGCGGTGCCTGTCGACAAAAGCGGCGTAGTCCTCTCTTGTCTCGAAAAGCGGCTTGCCAGTGGTTATGTTGTCGGTAGTCTTTGCGTTTGCGATGCGCTCAAGAGTTTCCTCGATAGTCGCCTCCTGCGCAAGAGTGTGCGCGTGCAGCGCAGCGCCGTAAGCCACATAGCAGGAGGATTTTTCAGGCAGTATCGCGTGGTCGTCGTCAAGCGAAAGAGTGGTCTTGAAAGCCTTTCGCAGCGCGCTTAAATATGTAAGCGGTCCGCCGAGGAAAAGCACCTTGCCCGCAATTTTTCTGCCCTGCGCAAGACCCGAAACAGTCTGGTCAACGACTGCCTGGAAGATAGATGCCGAGATGTCCTCTTTTTTCGCGCCCTGGTTGAGCAGAGGCTGAATGTCGGATTTAGCGAAAACGCCGCAGCGCGACGCGATAGGATATGTCTTTGTGCTTTGCAAAGCCGCCTCGTTCATCTCGTCGGGAGTGATGTCCAAAAGGCTTGCCATCTGGTCGATAAACGCGCCCGTACCGCCTGCGCACGAGCCGTTCATACGCTGCTCAACGCCGCCCGTGAGGAAGATTATCTTTGCGTCCTCGCCGCCAAGCTCAACAACAACGTCAGCGTCGGGGTAGGTTTTGTTGACCGCAACGAATGCCGAGTAGACCTCCTGTACGAACGCAATGTCGCTCGCCTGTGCGATACCCAAGCCCGCCGAGCCTGTGATAGCAATTCTGAACCTGTCGCCGCGGAACTTTTCGCCGATAATTTTCAGCTGCTGCGCAACGGTCTCGCGCACCTTTGAAAAGTGCCTTTCGTATTTGTCGTAGACAAAATTGCCCTCGTCGTCAACGATTACCGTCTTGACGGTGGTCGAGCCTACGTCTATGCCTAAATCGTAAATCTTATCCATATCCGTTTCCCCCCGTATCTGCGGGGTTCTCCTTTCCCTATTGCAGTAAAGTGATGTCTGAATGAACATATACAATAATAGTATAGCATATTTTGCGCAAAAAAACAAGTGTTTTTTGCAAGGCAAGATTTGTCTGTTCGCTATTGCAAAACCTGCGGTTTTGTGTTATAATCAATCTGTCAGATTATTCACCGAAAGGAATTGATAAATATGCTGTCAGATATCGAAATAGCAAAGCAGGCGAAAATGCTGAAAATAGGCGAGATCGCCGCTAACCTCGGCATAGGCGAGGACGACTTTGAGCCTTACGGTCACTACAAGGCAAAGCTGTCCGAGAGCCTTTACGAAAAGACCAAGGATAAGCCCGACGGCAAGCTGATACTTGTCACCGCTATCAACCCCACCCCCGCTGGTGAGGGCAAGACGACTATCTCCGTAGGACTTGCGGAGTCTATGGCGAAGATAGGCAAAAAGGCTATCCTTGCGCTGCGTGAGCCATCTTTGGGACCGGTGTTCGGCATCAAGGGCGGTGCCGCAGGCGGCGGCTACGCGCAGGTAGTGCCTATGGAGGACATCAATCTGCACTTTACGGGCGATATGCACGCTATCACGGCGGCTAACAACCTGCTGTGCGCGCTGATAGACAACTCTATCCACCAGGGTAACCCGCTGCGCCTTGATGAAAGACGAATCCTCTTCAAGAGATGTATGGATATGAACGACCGCGCTCTGCGTGAGGTAATTGTTGGCTTGGGCGGAAAGATAAACGGCTTCCCGCGTCAAGACGGTTTCCAGATAACCGTTGCATCGGAGATAATGGCTATCCTTTGCCTTGCAAGCGACCTTGACGACCTCAAAAAGCGCCTTGAAAGCATTCTCGTGGGTTACGACCTTGACGGCAACGCTGTTTACGCAAAGCAGCTGGGCGGCTGCGGCGCTATGGTGGCTCTGCTCAAGGATGCACTCAAGCCAAACCTCGTTCAGACGCTTGAAAACACCCCTGCGATAATGCACGGCGGTCCTTTTGCAAATATCGCACACGGCTGCAACTCGGTAAGGGCAACAAAGCTGTGCCTTAAACTTGCGGACTACACTATCACCGAGGCTGGCTTCGGTTCTGACCTGGGCGCAGAGAAGTTCTTTGACATCAAGTGCCGCTTTGCAGGGCTCAAGCCAAGCTGTGTTGTGCTGGTAGCGACTATCAGAGCGCTCAAATACAACGGCGGCGTGCCAAAGACCGAGCTTACCGCCGAGAACGTTGACGCACTCAAAAAGGGAATCGTCAACCTCAAAACACACATTGAGAATATGCACAAGTTCGGCGTGCCCGTTGTTGTGGCGATAAACCGCTTCCACACCGACACCGACGCCGAGATAGAGGTCATCAAGCAGACCTGCGCCGAAATGGGCGTGGAGTATTCGCTCGCAGAGATTTTCGCAAAGGGCGGCGAGGGCGGAAAAGACCTCGCGCAGAAGGTCTGCGACACTATCGAAAGCAAGCCGTCGAACTACAAGCCGCTTTACGACGAAAAGCTGCCTATCAAGGAAAAGCTGAACATTCTTGCGACACAGATTTACCGCGCAGACGGTGTAGTATACACCTCGCAGGCTGAAAAGGCTATCAAGGAGATAACCGACCTGGGCTTTGGCGATATCCCTGTGTGCGTGGCTAAAACGCAGTACTCGCTCTCTGACGACCCTGCAAAGCTTGGCAAGCCCGAAAACTTTGAGATAACCGTGCGTGACGTTCGGCTCTCCGCAGGCGCAGGCTTTGTGGTAGCTTACACGGGCGATATAATGACAATGCCGGGTCTGCCAAAGCACCCCGCAGCATTTGATATCGACTGCGACAACAGCGGAAACATTTACGGACTGTTCTGATAACTATTTAAAATCACTGATTAAGCGAGGGCATTTCTCTGTCCTCGCTGTTTTATGTCCATACTTTCCCATTCACAGCTGTTGTTGACAAACTGCCGTGTGCGTGGTATATTTATTATTGTAGAAGAACTTACAAACACCGCAGGAGAAAGCTATGCCGACCGATACCGAGCTTATCGCCGATGTGCAGGAGGTGACCGAGCAGGAAACTGCCCAGACCGAACCCGCCGAGGCGCAATCGCCCCAAAAAAAGAAAAAGCGCAGATTCCCCTTGAGCATACAGCTTTGCGTGGCTCTGGGGCTTATTCTCGGTGCGGTGATTTTGGAAATAATCGCCGTAAACAGCACTTCTTTCAGCGACTGGTACCGCGCGCACATCTATCCCATATGGGTAAACACTTACGGGCGGCTGACCTCGCTTTTCCCGTTCTCGTTCGGGGAGATACTGATAATGATTGCGGTATTCGGCATACCCGCGTCGCTGCTTGCGATGATAGTTTTGCTTATCATCAAAAAGGGCAGGCGCAAAAAAGTCGGCAAGGTGTTCGGGTATGTGTATCTGTGGATAATCACGTTCGTTGTGGTGGTGCAGGTGAACAACTGTTTTGTGCTTTACCGCACATCGAATTTTGCGCAGACAAACGGTATCCCCGAAAACCAGCACACCAACGAGCAGCTTGAAATGCTCGGTGATGAGATAGTTGTCGAGCTGAACGAGGCGGCGGAGAATGTACAGCGTGATGACAAGGGGCGCATAGTTATGAACTGCGACTATGACGAAACGGCGAAAAAGGCGATGAATGCTCTTGGCAAGGAGTTTAAGAACCTTGAAGGGTACTACGTCACGCCAAAGCCGATAATCTGCTCGTTTTTTATGAGCCAGATGAACCTCACGGGGATATATTTCCCGTTCTCTATGGAGGCAAACTACAACAATGACTGCTACAAGGCAAAGCTGCCCTGTACCGTCTGCCACGAGCTTGCGCACACGCGCGGCTACATACAGGAGGACGAGGCGACGTTCATTGCCGTGCTTGCCTGCATACGCAGCGATGACCCATACTACAGATATGCGGGCTATCTTACCGCGCTTACATATGTGCGCAACAAGATATTTGACTACGCAAGCGACGATAAAAAGGCGGAGTTTGACGGACAGATTTCCGACAAGGTGTGGGCTGATATCGACGCGAACAGAGAGTATTGGGACAGCGTCAAGGAGAAGGAGGACACCGTTTTCGATACCCAGACCGTCAGCAAGCTCTCCTCGGAGTTTGTTGACAGCAATCTCAAACTAAACGGCGTTGAGGACGGCAGCAAGTCCTACGGCAGAATGGTAGACCTTATGCTCAACTATTTTATAGACAAGGCGTGATAACTTGACATACACATTCAAAACAACAGACCCCGCGCAGACTATCGCGCTGGGCGAGAAGATAGGAAATCGGCTTCGCGGCGGCGAGGTGATTGCTTACAGCGGAGGTCTTGGCGTGGGCAAAACGACGATAACGCGCGGCATTTCGCTGGGCATGGGACTTGGCGACGAGGTGACCAGCCCGACATTTGCGCTGGTGAACGAGTACGCGGGCGCACAAAGAAGCCTTTGCCACTTTGATATGTACCGCATAAACGGCGGTCTTGACCTTGAAACTACGGGCTTTTACGACTATCTCGACGGCAACAACGTGCTTGCGGTGGAGTGGAGTGAGAATATCGCGCACGAGCTGCCCGACGACTGCATAAAGATAAACATCGAGCGCGTTGATGATACTACGCGCATAATTACGATAGACGGAGATGAAAGATTTGCGGATATTGGGGATTGACACAAGCGGCAAGGTCGCATCTGTCGCACTGCTTGACGGCGGCGTAATGCTGTGGGAAAAGTCGGTTTATACCACGCTGACGCACTCGCAGGTGATACTGCCAATGGTCGAGCAGGCTTTGACGGAAACGGGCTTTGAGCTTTCGGATATAGACTGCGCGGCGGTCGCCGCAGGTCCCGGGTCGTATACGGGACTGCGCATAGGCATAGGCGCGGTAAAGGGTATGTGTGAAGGCTGCAAAACGCTCGGATGCGCGGGAGTTTCGACTCTGCTCGCGCTTGCGTACAACTGCATCAGCTTTAAGGGCAGAATAGTCAGCGTTATGCGCGCACGTCCGAATATTTCGTATGTCGGCGAGTTTGAAAGCGACAGCTGCAGCATAAAGCGCGTGAGTGAGGACAGGGTAGCACACGACAGCGAGGTGTTTGAGGGCTATGACACCTCAAGCCCCGTAATTCTTGTCGGTGACAACGCGCAGGCGATAAAGCAGGCGTTTTTCAAGGACGACGTGAACGTGATTACCGCAAATGCCGCAGGGCTGCTGCAAATGGCAGGCTCGCTGTGCCTTGCAGTGCAGGCAGACCAAAGTCTTGTGACGGCGGCGGATAAATTGGAAGTATCATATCTTCAGGCGACAAAGGCTGAAAAGGATAAAGCACATTCAGATAAACAGGAGGAAGTAAAATGAAGATTGCAATAGGAAATGACCACGCTGCACCGCAGCTTAAAGACGCGGTAAAGCAGCATCTTGAGCAAAGAGGCTTTGAGGTAATTGACGTGGGCTGCGCGCAGGGCGAGCGCTGCGACTATCCCGACAAGGCAGTCGAGGTCTGCGAAAAGGTGACAAGCGGCGAGTGCGAGCTTGGTATCCTTATCTGCGGCACGGGGCTTGGCATGTCCTACGCGGCTAACAAGGTAAAGGGCATAAGGGCGGCTTGCTGCTCGGATTATTTCTCCGCGCGCCTGTCCCGTGAGCATAACAATGCCAACGTGCTTTGCTTCGGCGCAAGGGTGGTCGGCGAGGGTACGGCAATAGACCTTGTGGATATCTTCATAGACACCCCGTTCTCAAATGATGAACGCCACCAGCGCAGACTTGATAAGATAACCGCTATTGAGAATAAGTAACAATAAGGCATAATAAAAGTCCGAGAGTCAACCTCGGACTTTTCTGTTATACAAATAAGAATTTATCGTGGTAGGTTTGGTGTATAATCGGGCTGGAACTCTTTTGAGAAGAGTTCCCCCCGAACCCCCCTCAGAAACCTTTTATTGCTTTTTCGCCATTTGGGGACACGTCCCCAAATAACGAAAAAGTAGTGAGAGTTTATAAGAGAGCGCGAAGAAAAAT
>OMXI01000020.1 GCA_900314975.1 uncultured Eubacteriales bacterium
GTGAAAGTCATCAATGCAGGTCAGCACATCTTTAAGGTAGTAGATGTTTGAGAGTATGCTGTTGGCTGTGTCGTGAAAACTCATGGGCAGGTCGCTTGCTGTGAACCTTCCGAAGAAGGACAGAAACAGTGCTGCGAGTGTTGACTTTCTCGAGCCTGTCTTTCCGATAAGTGCAGTCACAAACTTGGGTTCACAGCCTGCCTCTTTTAGAAAATGACACAGCGGAGAGAGAAAAGTAAGTGCCAGCATCGGCAGCATAACTCTGTCGGGAGCAATACTTTTTTCAAGCATAGCAGAAACAAGAACAGGCTCATCGGGCGAACACTTTTTGCTGAAGCAGTATCGGTTGAGCTTGCCTTGCAGCTCTACTGTGTACGGACTGTTCTCATTGGGCATCAGGAACACATACTCTCCGTCTATCAGCTTCCAGCCTGTCTGTGCGTACACAGTTTCCTTTTTGTATTCAGCCTTGGTCTGCATGATAGCATAGCTTATCCTTGCCAGAGTGTTCTGTTTCGGCGGAGCAGCACCCTGCTGTCCCCACCTTTGCAGCAGCCATTTCCCAGCTGATCGGTGAGAACATCACCGCTTTTGTGAACAGCGGATATGAGGAACTTCTTTTTTTCTTCTGTTCCGTCATCGTATGTGATCTCGGCTTTCAGCACGGGTACAAAGTCGGCAAGCTTTACATACTCGGTCTTGTTCTTGACCGTCACCTCCTCGTAAAGGCAGCCGTCTTTTACAATGTAAGGCTGCTCATAGACACTTCGGTCTATGCCGGTTTCAATTGGTTCTTGTGCGATCTGATTTTCATTCATTCTATCATCCTCCATTTCTTTTTACGCATTACACGCATTACATCTGCCGCAAAGCAAGCAGCTAAAGGCTCTGCGTACTTCTTTCTTCGTATTACACACAGCATACGCTCGCATTACAGGTATTACACGCCTTACGCACGCATTACAGCTTTCAGCCCAAAGATACGCCGTTTCCGTGGACTGTAAGGCGTGTAAGACGAAGTTGAGAGTATGGGCGCGATTTTTCGCAGCAGCCGATAGCCTGCATAGCTATCTCGTGCACTCCCATTGCCTGCGACGGTTTTATCACGCTCGGACTGTGGCTGAGTGCAGGTATCCGCTTCCGACTTTCATCGCTAATCTGAATTTGCGTTATTCAGAACAACTTACTGTTGGCTGGCACGGCTCACCACCCCGCCATCGAAAGCAACGTAACTGCTGCGGCACTATTCAATTTTCAAGATGCTGAAATATTTTTTCCCACTTGTATAGGGAGAGATATCGGGGTTTTTACAAGTCTGAATTTTGAAATTGTAATAATTTTTGTAGGCTTGCATAATAAACCAAACATTGAATTGTGGAAAAACACAACGGTTTTAGCTTGAACTCTCTGTGCGGCATACTGATGAAAAATGGCAAAACAAAAAAGACTCTGTTTACATATCCACACGAACTTCAACAGGGTATAGTTATCCTGTCGGCGGTTTCCCGCTTGTTCGTGCCGAATATGTAAACAGAGCCTCCTATTCATTAGATTTCGTTGCCGATAAAAGTGGCACTTCAGGTATTTGGTTTTTTGTCGGAATTTCTTGGTTCCTGTCTTTAATTATATATTATCTGCTAGTGTGCGTCAAGACTTCCTGCGGTTCGCCGGATCAATTTTGTAGAGCTGCACAAGCGTCAAGTTGTGAGCGTTTACGAACAGAAGCAATTGCAGAGCAAACAGCGCAGGTAAAGGATTTGAGTATGTTTTTGTCCAACGGGGATTTTTCATAAAATGATACAATACAAAAAACACTTCAAGACAGCACAAGTTACGACAGGTTTTTCAACGGGTGCAATTTTGTGCAGGGTGACGAAAAACAGAGCTCACTTTTGGAGTGAACTCTTCTTTATATTTGTTATAAATCAGATGTTGACATCGCTGCTGACAAGAGTTAACATACAACACCACAGCGGTGACAGACTCGTATAATATATCAACATACGAATCTCACCTTAAGTCCCACGCACCTACGCCGTTTGCACTGATTGGATGACCACAATTCCGACCATAATCACAGAGTCAAATACAGCTTTTCGAGCTGCTGCTTTTTGAACTGCATATCCGAGTGAACATACCTGTCAAGCGTGATCTTTACGCTCGAATGCCCGAGCAGCTCGCTCAGACTTTTGACATCAACGCCGCTCTTGACGCACTGCGTTGCGAATGTGTGCCGCAGAGTGTGAAAACTGCGATATGGCACGTTTATGCACTTCAGAAACGACCTGTATCGCTCGGTGTAAGTTCTCGGCTCAGTGGGCTTTGGCGAACAGGTCAGAAAGAAAATCTCGTCAGAACAGAGCTGTTTGAGCATCGTGATTCCACCTAGCAAAAAGCTCGGAATTTGAACATCACGAAATTATTGGCGGCTCTTTGGCGTGTCGATTACTATCGCAGTTTTGTGCTCTGCATTACTCGGATCAGCAATCCTGAACAGTGTTTTTGTGATGTGAATGACCTGCGCTTCAAGGTCAAAATCTCCCCACTGTAACGCACAAAGTTCGCCTATTCGCAAGCCTGTGAACAGCGTCAGAACAATGCCAAGCTCATTGCTGTTTTGCAAATCTGCATTAATTCGTATCCTGCAGATCTACAGCTCACTTAACACGGAGATCTCGGTGTGCTCCCCTTTCGGCAGGGTGATGTGCTTTCCGCAGCAGCTCCTTTCTTTTGTTTTCAAATCAAAAACATCTTTTGAACATTTTGTCGCAAGACCAACAAAAACAGAAAAAAGTGTCGTTCTTACAGCGGGATATAGGTAAACTTGTTGTTGTAAAACCAACACAGTGTTGATATAATAGACCTATCACCGAACGAAAGAAGGAACTATTTTGAGAAAAGCAGCAGAACTCATAGTGCAAAAAAGAAAGGCAGTATATGTCGTTTTTGCACTGCTGATGATACTGAGCGTTTTCGGTATCTTCAGCAGCAATATCAACTACGATATGTCAAAATATCTCGCATCGGATTCAGATGTCAAAAAAGGCATGGAGATAATGGAAGATGAATTCGGCGAGAATTCTGCGATAATCGTTATGTTTGACGACCTCGACGAAAAACAGCAGCTTGCCCGCCAGCAGGAACTTGGCAAGATAGATAACGTCAAGAACGTCGTGTTTGACGCCAAGGACGAGCGCTATCAGAAAGACGGTCACTCAAAGTATATGGTCACTATCAGCGCCGATACATACTCCGACGATTCACGTCAGGTGCTCAAGGATATCAAGGACAAATACGGCGACGATGCATATGTCAGCGGTGCAGTCGTCGATAACGACAAAATGATCTCCACGCTCGTCAAAGAGCTTCCCGTCATCATTGCGATCGTCGGCGCAGTGATTTTCATTATCCTGCTGATAATGTGCAGCTCGTGGATAGAGCCTATCATTTATCTTGTCTGCATCGGCGCAGCGATAGCTTTGAATATGGGCAGCAACGTGCTGCTGCCGTCAGTGTCGTTCATGACATTCGCGATCTGTGGTCTGCTCCAGCTCGGCCTGTCGATAGACTATTCCATAATGCTGATGAACAGATATGCACAGGAAAAACAGCGTGTTTCAACAAGCGAGGACGCAATGATAAGAGCGCTCGCAAGATCTTTCGCACCTGTCTCGGGCAGCTCGGTAACGACCATTGTCGGTCTGCTTGCGCTCGTGTTTATGAGCTTCAAAATAGGACAGGATATGGGCATAGTGCTCGCAAAGGGCGTGTTTATCAGCCTTATTTCTATCCTCACGCTCCTGCCGGGTCTTGTCGTTACGTTCGATAAACTGCTCGAAAAAACCAAAAAGAAGACATTGCGTATCCCTATGAACAAAGCGATGAAAGTCGTTACAAAGCTCGGCTTGGTGATCGTTCCTGCGGTCATCGTGCTCGTTTGCTATTCGTTTGCAAAGAAAGACGATGTCGATGTCAACTTCCTCAAATCCTTTGACAATGAGGAGCAGGAGTACACCGAGGAATGCTTCGGTCTCGACAGCCAGCTCGTCTTGCTGTATGAAAACACCGAGTCCGCTGAGAAAGTCGGCGAGTACGTTGCGTGGCTTGAAAAGCGTGACGATGTCTCTGCCGTGCAGGACTATTCCAACACCCTCGGCAAACAGCTGACTGCGCAGGAGGCTGCCGTATCGCTCGGCTTTGATGAACAGCAGGCACAGATGATGTTCGGTATGCTCGGCAAGGAAACAATGAATATCGAGGAGCTTCTCGCTGCCGCCGAACAGATGCTGCAAAGCTATCCCGACGAGGAAAAGCTCGCACAGATAAAAGAAGCTAAAAAGCTCATCGATGACAATAAGGGTCAGATGCTCGGCAAGGATCACAACCGTATGGTCATAAATATCAAGCACGCCGCAGAGGGCGATGAAACATACGACGCAGTCGGCAGCCTTATCGACCGGGCGGAGAGCACGTTCAGCGAAAAGCATTATTTTGTCGGCGACTGCGTCATGGCAAAGGAGATGCACGACGGCTTCGGCAAGGAGCTGAATTTTATCACCATCATCACCGCAGCTGCGATTTTCGTGGTCGTTATCTTCACCTTCCGCTCCATATTCAGCTCAGCGCTGCTCGTCGTCGTCATTCAGGCAGCCGTCTACATCACTACATTTATGATAGTGCTGTTCGGCTTCTCGGTCAACTATATCGCACAGATACTTGTCCAGTGTATCCTTATGGGCGCCACGATCGACTACGGTATCCTGTTCATCTGCAACTATATCGAAAAGCGTCAGGCTTATGACAAAGACGAAGCACTCGGCATCGCTATGACAAGCTCTGTCAAGACCATACTCACCTCATCGCTGATACTCATCGGCTGCTGCCTGATAACAGGTCTTATGATGTCGCAGAAAGCTATCTCTCAGGCGTGCACCATGATAGCCTGCGGAACTGCGATATCAGCATTCATGATAGTGTTCGTTCTGCCCGTGCTCGTGCGCTTCACGGATAAGCTCGCCATAAAACAGTTCGGCAGAAAGCAGTAATGCGTTGACATTTGTGCGCAGTTAAGTTATAATCATATCCGGGGGGGCGGTATCGTGAATTCAAGTGATAATCAGCGTGTAAAGCTAAGCAAGCGTCTGCTTCGTGAAAGCCTGATAAGGCTGCTCGAACAGCACCATATCTATGAGATAACAGTCAGTCAGCTGTGCACCGCCGCACAGATAAACCGTTCCACTTTCTATAAGTATTATAATAATGTCCGTGAGATATACGAGGAGATAAAGAACGAGGCGCTCTCTGCCTGTGCAGCCTGCGTCGCCACTGTCGATTCACAGGACTACGAGACCATCATAAAGCGTACCGAAGAACTGCTTGCGCATATAAAAGAAAATGCCGACATTTTCAGACTTCTGCTTGAAAACAGCAAGGACGGAGAGTTTTCGTATAAGCTCGTGGAGAATACCGTGGGTGCTGTCACAAAAATGTATAAGCCTGTGCTCGGCAGCAAGAAAAGGTATGCGCAGTATCTTTCACTGTTTGTTGTCTCGGGTGCGCTTTCTGTTATGAAAAAATGGCTCGATACAGGCATGAAAGAAAGTCCTCGTGAGCTTGCAAAGCTGATACTGTATATCGCCGACGAACGCTTCAGGAATACCAGTCCTGTACCATAGCAAAAGACGGTAGGGAGAACCGCTCTCCCTGCCGTCTTTTCAAATTTATCCTATTGATCACTTTTTTGCTATCGTAACAGGCGAGTTTGTGCGGAGCGATATAAAGTCAGAGCGATATGTTTTTAAGCAGGACGAACGATATACCGCAGAAATTCGCTTCGGCGGCGCAGGAGGAGCATCATATAAGCTGTATGTATCAATGCTCGACAGAAATACGCCGGGATGCGATGATGTGATCGGCAGAGATTACAGAAAGCTCTGTCCGTGGGCAGAAATAATCAGCTTTCAGTGAAGATAACATTTCCGTCAAAGTGGAATAAATCAACCAATCCGTTGGAGATGATCTTGTGTTTGAGAAAAAATATCGTTACTATCTCGTGCAGTTTGATAATGGCAGAACTGCGTGGTATCGCTCGGACGAGGGCGGATATAAAGCAGGCATGAAAGTTATCGTCCCGATCACCGGTAACGGAATGTGGGATATCGCCCTGATCGCCGAGGCAAAACGCTTTGCGCAAAAGCAGCTTCCGTGCCCGCTGACACAAACGGCAGGTATCGTCTGTAAGGCTGGCATCACCGCAAAGCATAAGGTCAAAGCCCACAATGACCGGCTCGCAAAATGTAAACAAAAGGCCATAGATATCTCGACCATGAGTGTCAGAACACGCAAAGGCACCGTCAGCTATGTCACCTGTAAAGAGGAATGGGAGCTTTTCCGCAGAAAATTCGGCAGGAAAGTAAGACTGATAGAGAGCTGCCCGCCAGTAAAGTTTTCGCAGATCCCAAGACAAGCACAAAAGGCATATAAAAACGAGAAATTTGAAGAACTCAATAGCTTTATGAAACTCATGAAGGACAGAGGTGCAAGGCAGCCTGAATACTCAAGCAGAGGAAAACTCACTGCTGCGATAGCTGTCAAGTATCCACAGATCATTAAGGTGCCAAAAGCCGGACCTTTGTAATTTGATGACTATATTATAATACTTAAGAATAGAAAAATGTATGACAATTATTGTCTTGATTATACTTGGATATGCTCTAAACGAAAGAGAATACTATAAAGTCCCATATTATCAATGATATTGTATCACATTTAAACAATTATTACAAGTATTGCAACAATTATCAAATGATAAATGTTCAATAGTGGTTTATCTATTAATGATAAAAAGATTTAATACACACTGTCGTATTACCACCTTTCGAGCCTTTGCCAATTATAACAACAAGTATAATTAGCGTATACTCAAGCACTGGGCTGTTCATCTCGACTTTGTACAAGTCACTCGCAGGATCGCCATTCTTTTTGCACGGTTCTATACTTGCATCTGACACGATGCTCCACGCTCTGCCGTCCTCGTCGTAGATCTTGTACTTGTCATAGCTGCCGCCGATATGCTCAACCGAACCGCCAAGCACATCTCGGATAGCCTTTGCAGCAGAGCAGCGGGTTATTCCCGTCATCTCGATCTCAATGCCGAACCGCCTGTTTTTGATACCTTCAAAGTTTCCAGCCATGATTTCACCTCCTCTCATTGAATTTTGGGCACAAAAAAACTCGTACCTATAGGATAAATCCAAAAGATACGAGCAATCGAAGTATTCTATATATTGTTTAAACCAGTTTTCAATAATTAACCGGCCTTCATCTTTATCTATTCCGCTGTCTTTAGATATTGCCTAGATTTCCCGCAGAACAGAATCTTTTGCAATATTATTTATCATGTTTTTATAAGCAAACATTTTCTCCTCAGTTTTAAAGGTCTTGATTACCTTTACACTATGCAGAAGATATTTCTATAACAATTCGAGAACCATAATTCACCCGTAATGATCTATAACTTTTGCCTAAATAACTTCCTAATAATCTCATTGTGCATCTCCATTTTACAATTCATCACTTAGTTGTCTAACTAAAAGCTGTAATCCAAGTATTTGGCAGGCTATTTACTATCTGGTTCAAAACAGAAATTGTTTCCGATAAAAATCGGGCGTCTGTTTCTGATCAAGGTTGTTCCCGTATATCCCAAACAGCAGTACAGGACTTAGCTGCAGGCTTCAAAGCAAAGTTGAGATCATCTTGCCAATATTGTTCAGTTCATCACCGCTGAAACCAAAATAAAGCAAGAAAATGTGACTATGCTTGATCATAAAAATATTGGCTATGACTTTGAATCGGAATTTCAGTCGGTTAGAAACTATGACTTTCATTACTGTTCATCGTCAACATCTGGCGATCCGTTTGTTGTTATGATCTTTGCCTTGTCTGAGATCCCGTTGAAAACACTATTGGTTACTCCCATCACGCTTTTTGGTATCGTGATAGAGTTTAGGCTTGTGCAGCCCTCGAAAGCAAACTTGCCTATATCTGTCACGCTGTCCGGTATAGTAACCGAGGTCAGGCTTGTACATCCTTTAAAAGCATTCATTCCGATTTCCGTTACGCTGTCTGGTATAGTTATTGATGTCAAGCTTGTACAGCCATAGAAAGCATCATCTCTTATAATTGTCACGCTGTCGGGTATAGTGATCGATGTCAGGCTTGTGCAGCCCTGGAAAGCACCGTAGTATATATAAGTCACGCTATCGGGTATTGTGACCGAGCATAAATCGGTGCAGCCCTTGAAAGCATCACTTTCTATCATCGTAACGCTGTTAGGTATCGTGATCGAGATCAGGCTTGTGCAACCATGGAAAGCACCGTGGCTTATTTTAGTCACGCCGTCGGGTATAGTAACAGAAGTAAGACTGCTGCACCCTTTGAACGCACGGTAGTCTATTTCTGATACACTATTGGGTATAGTAACTGATGTCAAGCTTGAGCAGCCCATGAAAGCATACTCGCCTATACTCTTCACACTGCCAGGTATATTTACGGTGGTCAGGCCGGGTGCACAAAGAATGACCATGGTTTTATTCTTGTTCAGGATCAAGTTATTCTCCTGAAAGCAGACTCGCGTATAAACCTCACGCTGTCGGGTATATTGACCGATGCCAGTCTTGTGCAGCCATAGAAAGCACAGTGGCTTATTCTAGTCACGCTGTCGGGTATAGTAACAGAAGTAAGACTGCTGCACCCTGCGAACGCACCGGCGTCTATTTCTGATACACTATTGGGTATAGTAACTGAGGTCAAGCTTGAGCAGCCCCAGAAAGCACACATGCCTATACTCTTCACACTGCCAGGTATATTTACGGTGGTCAGGCCGGGTGCACAAAGAATGACCATGGTTTTATTCTTGTTCAGGATCAAGTTATTCTCCGGGTATATTGACCGATGCCAGTCTTGTGCAGCCATAGAAAGCATCACCTCCTATAATTGTAACGCTGTTAGGTATCGTGATAGAATTCAGGCTGGTGCAACGCTTGAAAGCAGACCTGCCTATTTCTGTCACGCTGTCGGGTATTGTGACCGAGCTTAAATAGGTGCAGCCATTGAAAGCATCACTTTCTATCATCGTAACGCTGTTAGGTATCGTAATCGAATTCAGTCTTGTGCAACGCTTGAAAGCAGACTTGCCTATTTCTGTCACGTTGTCGGGAATTGTAATTGATGTCAAGCTTGTACAGCCATTAAAAGCACCCTCACCAATTACTGTAACGCTGCTTGGTATCGTGATCGAGGTCAGGCTTTTGCAGCCCTTGAAAGCATCACTTCCGATTATCTTCACGCTGTCCGGTATTGTGACTGCAGTTGCATCGCCGTTATATGCTATCAGAACAGATCCAAGGATAGTAAGACCAGTCTGATCTTTATACCATTTTGTATTAATGACAAGAGACTTATATAAAAGCGGGAATGTAGGTGAAACATTGATCGTTTCAAGGCTTGTGCAGCCCTTAAAAGCATTCAATCCGATTTTCGTCACGCTGTCTGGAATTGTAATTGATGTCAAGCTTGTACAGCCATTAAAAGCACCCTCACCAATTTCTGTAACGCTGTTAGGTATCGTGATTGAAGTCAGGCTGGTGCAACCCTTGAAAGCATACTCGCGTATACTCCTCACGCTGTCGGGTATATTGACCGATGCCAGTCTTGTGCAGCCCTTGAAAGCATACCGATACATTTCTGTCACACTTTCGGGAATAGTGATCGAGGCCAAGCGTGTGCAGTCCCCGAAAGCAGACTCGCCTATACTCTCCATGCTGTCGGGAAATGCAATTGATGTCAGGCTTGTGCAGCCATAGAAAGCGCACTTGCCTATGTCCGTCATGCTGTCGGGAAGTGCAATTGATGTCAGGCTTGTGCAGCGACTGAAAGCACCCTCGCCAATTACTGCCACGCTGTTTGGTATCGTGATAGCTGTCAGACTCGTGCAATTAACGAAAGCATAACTATGTATTTCCGTCACACCTTCGGATATTGTGATCGAGGTCAGGCTTTTGCAGCCCTTGAAGGCACGATAGCCTATTTTACACACACTGTCGGGTATCGTGATTTCTGTAACTCCCCATTCTTCAGTGTACTTCTTCAATATTCCGTTTCTAATTTCAAATGCCATAATAAAAACCTCCTTCGCTAGATGTATATGCGGTATGATTGCATTCGTTTTTTGACATTAGGCATATATATTACTCACCTCAGATTGTTGTTTCAGCTTTACTCTATTATAATTTAAAAGTAGAGGACTGTACCTATCAGCCAAGTATTATATATCAAATCTACACAAATTGGTATTACCAAATGTACTGAATTATTCCTATTTTTTTATTGCATAATCAACATGGATTATATTTGGACATTTATCATAGTATTCTGCAACAAACTGAAAGTTCATTCACAATCGAAAAAAATACAGACAGGCTGTTGATTTTTGGATGAATTATGTTATAATATTCTCAGCAGATAATACAGTTCTGAATATGTCAAGATGCTGTGATACAATATATTATCCGGCATGGCAAACAGTATTGGCTCTTTGGTTTGTTTTAAGGTTTCTAAAGTCAAGAAATGAAAGAATACTTATATATGATTGATAGGAGGAATTTTAATGCATAAGCTTATTCTATCTGAAACTATTACTTTATTTAAAACAGGAGGAGATAAACATCTCGATGGAAGATTGGAAAGAGCATGTCTTTGCGATTTGGACAAATTAAGAGATGGTATTAATCTTGAACTCAATGCTTTACCGACAGATAAAAAGAATTTATTGAAGAAAGTCATTTATGATTATCTTGAATATATAGTTAGAGGTGAATTTAATGTTAATAAAGATGATTGATCTTATAAACCCTGATGAATTTAAAAGAACTAGTGAAGAGACATTCATTTTAGCTAACAATGTTAAAAGTTTAATTGTTGACTCAAAAATTGAAAATCCAAAAGATTCAATAACTATCGAATTAATAAAATCTGATTCACTTAATGCTAAAATTATTAATGCATTAGCTAAAAGTGTCGCTTCAGAATGGGAGGATATAACAATCCGATAAACTATGTATTATAACCCATCAATTATAATAATTCTGATGGATTTTTCATAGCTGATATTATTCTATTCTTTTCGAAAGACATTCGCCGAGGTGGAGCAAGCCTGCTTTTTGAGCTTTTATTTGCGGATTTCCAAGCTGTTCAGGATACACCTTGCGCACTCGAACGGGAAAAGCTCACGCTGCTTTATTATCGAACCGCTGATACCCTCTGCGAGGTGTATATCGGGCTTGACCGTGACGCCGTGATAGTCCGAGCCCAACGATACCAGCAGGTCGTACTTATCGGCAAGTGCAAGATACTGTTTTGTCATTTCGGGCGTGAAGGCACTGTACCAGCACTCGATACCGTCAAGACCGCATTCTTTGAGTTTCCCCGCAAAGCTGTCAAGCCCGGCGTCCGTCAGCTTCATCTGATACGGGTGAGCGAGCACCGCAAGACCGCCTGCTTTGTGGATAAGCGCTACAGCTTCGGCATAACCGAGCTCGTACTTTTTGATGTCCTCTATGCGCGGGGCGGTGAGGTATTTTGCGAATGCGTCACGCACGCTTTCGGCATAACCGTTATTTATGAGCTCCCTTGCGATATGGGGCTTGCCGACGTTCCCACGAACCGAGGAATTTATCTTTTCTGCATCGACATTTGCGCCCATTTCGGCAAGCGCTTCGCATATACGATATGTTCTCTGACGGCGTGAATCTGCGCATTTTGACATTTCGCCGATAAGCTCTGCATTTGAATAGTCGACCCCCAGCCCGAGGATATGCAGCTTGTCAAGCTCGCTGCATGATATCTCTATACCGGGGACAAATCTTATCCCACGCTTTTTTGCTGCTTCGGCGGCTTCACGGCAGCCCGAGACCGTATCGTGGTCGGTAAGTGCTATGACCGCAACATTCTGCTCCGCCGCTGCCGAAACAAGCTCGCTTGGCGAAAGGTCTCCGTCAGATGAAGTCGAATGAGTATGAAGGTCATATCTTATCATTTTTTCTCTCTTTCATTCCCCGAGCCTTTCGGGGCGTATCACAACTATCTTGATACCGCTGTCAACGTTCCAATAAACTCCTTCGGGGGTATTTTCGTCTATGCTACGGTTTTTAAGGAATGTGCTGACGGTCTTGAAATCGAATCTGAAACCGTCGGAGTATTCAAATATGCTGTTCACAAAAAGCAGAGACTTATTCGGCTTTTCAATAACTTCGAGAGTCTTAGTAGTGAAGTCTATCTTGAAGCGTGAGTAAAGCTCCTGCTTATAAAATATCTCTACAAGCATTTTCATTCCTTTTTTTCATTCTTTTTCAGATACTCCATTGCATCTTTGATAAGCTTTGCAGGGTCATTTCCATGATAAGCCTTTTTGGCGGTGGGGTTGGGAAAATACATATAGGAGTTTTTTGTTCTTTCATCATCATTGATCTTACCCGGACCATCAGGTTTTGCGGTGGTATCCAGCAGAACTACCTGAAATTCTCCGTCGGGTACTTTGTGGAAATTACCTGATCCTTCATCATAATAGACAAGCTGAGAATTATAGTCTTTATGGTTTTTGTCCGTGACCCTTTTGTTGAAATCCTTTTTCTTTGACTGCTTCTCCGCTTTTTCCATATCCTCGGCATTTATCCTGTATGGCATTATGTGAAAGCCCTTGATAACCTTGACATCCTTGCCATTCTTGATCTTTACATTTTCGATCTTTACCGGATTTTTGAAGATTACTTTGTAATAATATATAACACCGGCATACATACTTTTCGGATAACTTTTAACACTTATTTCCATCGCTGACTCTTCTTCTATCTTTTCTTTTTCAACTGCATTGGATACAGAGTGTTCTGCTATACATCTGAAAATATTATACTCAAACTCGGTCATTTTTCATCATACCTTTCTGTTAATTCTTTCGCTCTTTCGACCAGCTTAGCTTTCAGCATGGTCGGGCGGACTATCTCTATCCTGTCGGGATATGCCATCGCAAGATCAATGATACCTTTCTCGCTGGTCGTTACCTTTATCTCGTCGTATGTATCGTCGATCTGCCGCACGAATTCGTAGCTCATGCCGAACACATCGTGTATCAGCGTGTAATATTCTGCCTTGACTTTCAGCGTTACCGTTATAGGGTCACCGTAGGTCATATCGGGGTGGCGAAGCATAAATTCGTTAGCGTTGCTGCTTATGAATCCTCGTATCTCGTTTATCATTTTGCCTTGCTTGTCTGTAACAGTGATATTTTGCATAAGATCGACACGGTATATGCTGACGTTATCGGTATATTCCCCGATGCTGTGGATATAACAGCACAGCATATATCTTTTGCCACGATAGGCGACAATGTAGTAGGGTACGACCCTGTACAGGCGGGGCTTGCCGTTCCGTGACTTGCGCAGGACTATTTTGCCGTCCCGGTCATATCCTCCGAAGTTGAAAGTCATCTGCCTGCAAGCCTTTATCGCTTTGATGATCTCCGCTGAATTGATAGCTGTTCTTTCACAGTCGTCCACCGAGAATACCGAGATATCGCCCTCGTCAGAATCAACTTTGTGGTATTCAACTTTCAGCTTGCCTATCAGCTTTTTCTTCTGCTCGAGCGAGAGCGTATCGAGAAGCCCTATGCCCTTCGCCATTGCCTGCACCTCACTGACCTCGATATACGGCTTGTAATAGATGCCTGTGAGCCGATCGGGTATATACCCCTGATCCCAGTCTTTGTATCGTATAACGAACCTGTCCCGATTCTCGTCCGTAAGGCTCTGAGGCGGAGGATTCATAACAAGTATCAGCTCACGGATCGCCTTTGCGAGCGTTTTGTGGTCGCACTTATAGTCGATCTCCTTGTCCTTCATCATCTCCTCCATGATCATCGTCTGAGTCATTTTTTTGTTGCTGTTGGAATGCTTTTTCAGCACCTGAAGCACCTTCAGCACACGCATCGGGTCTGACACGTTCCTGCCGTGAATGCTTTTTTCAGCCATATCACTCTACTCCTTCCTTATCAGACACGGCGGATAGATCCGCCGATCTTTTTGTATGCTATATCACCGTATTCTCCCTCGTCCGACCACGGATATTTTACGAATGCGGGAACGATGCCGTCGTGCAAGACTCCATCTTCTCGCCATTTCGAGGAAATAAAAAATCTCTCGCTTCTCCATTGAGACTTATCCGCACTTACATACAGCACTGTACAGCCCGAAACGAGTGCGAACGGGAAAAGCCTGAGTTTTATTGCGATGCTGTCATTACAGAACGCCTCGAGCACATCGCTTTTTATTTTTCTGCGTCTGATATCCGTCTCGCCTTTGGGTATCCTGCCCGTCATGGCAAGAAGTCTTTTGCGGGCTTCCTCAGCCTGCTCTGTGTAGGTCGCCGTGCCCTCCTCGACCTCGTTCTCGCCCCAGATATATTTTTTCCTGTTATATGTGAAATCAATGGGTATCACATAAAATACCAGATTACTGCCACGGTATCTGAAACGGTCGATCTCCGCAAGGGCTTGCTCCCTGTCGGTGAACTCTCCCTTGTGCGTGCAGATACGGTCGTATCTGACAGCGTTTGTCCTGTTGTAAACATTGATCTGCCATCTCCTTGCTTTCGGGTCGGGATAATCCGAGAAGTCATCGTAGACTGACAATTTTTGCTCGTTAAAGAATACGAATACCTGCGTGCCGCACCGCAGTTTCCCGAACTCGGGCAGATCCTTTGAAAGCTGAACCTTGTTGATCATAGTCATAGCGCACCATTCCTTTCCGTCATTCTCATCGTCTGTGAGCATAGCTCATTATACAAAACAGAACAGGGAAAAGTGCGGAGAAACTCAAAATGGGGTAAAAAATTTTTTCAACAAGGTTCCAAGAATATTATACTGCATTTAGATTATATCACATTTTGTTAATAATAGCTATTATCAAATACACAAATAACACCTATGTTGTATGTGCATATTGCATATATGATTATATCAAATTACTCGCTGCTGTTTTATAGGATTTAGTATCTGCTTATGTTATTATACTGAACGGTGGGTCTATGACCCAGCATTCTAAACCTATTTTTTTTGAATGATATTTTAAAAGAAAAATAGGGTCAACTCATGAAACAGCGTAGATACGCCTTTTTATATTTTCACTGTCGTGTCGCTTTCCTCTGCTGAAAAAGGCATGTATAAGAATTCAGATGATTTTGAAAAAGAACTGCTAGTGGAGTTTGGTGCATGAAGAGCTATAAAGTAGTTGTGACCGTTGATGCACAAGAGGATATTAAGAGGTATCTTCGGTACATCAGAAATGTGAAAAAGAACCCTCAAGCAGCTAAAAGCATTTTGGACGACTATATCGCCACAAGAATGCACCTGTCAACTTGTGCGGCTATGCTTGCTGATCCTGACAGTGAAATACTTAAGCAAAGAAAACTTAAAAGAATGAATTTTCTGAGGTATTTACCCAATACGCTCTGTGTTATTCAATCTTTCCCACCATTGAGGATTTACACTTGTAATATATGTTTTCTTTAAAAAGAACTTAGGAAGAACCTTTCGGTCCTTCCTTATTAAAAAACAGCGTTATTATTATAGAATAAACTTTTCTCGTTATTTCAGCACAACAACTTTTATATTATCATCGATATTTGTGTATACACCTTCTTTTGAATCTGCTGTTATACCTCTATTTTTAAGAAAAATAGAAATTGTATTAAAGTCAAATACAAAACCCTTGTCAGGGTAGGTGAATATATCAGAAATATTCTTAATATCTCTATTTGGCTGAACTGCAATATCAATTACTTCATTGTCATAATTGATATATAATCTTGAGAATACGCTCATTCCATTAAAAATTTCAATAAACATATTCATACCTCCTCGAACAATATACCTTTATATTTCTTTAAATTTGCTAACAGTATCTTTTTATTTCTTTCAACAATAGATTTAGGATAAGCTTTGCAATCGTATAACTTTATTTTCTTAACTAAATCTTTGTATCTTATTTTAAGAAGAGGACCTCCATTTTGTTTTATTAGATTTAAATAATCCTGATTCATTTTCTGAAGCATGACTATTTCATTCTCTATACGATTGTAGACGACAAAGCAGTTATAACCAACATATTTCATTCTCTTGAGGACCATGAAAGCAAACTTAAATAATAAATGTATTCAGAACGGCATGTAGATGCCGTTCTTTTTTGATACGAGCTTTATAGTTATCTATACTTTTTCATCTTAATCTTTTTCTCTCAAGTTATATTTCCCTTGAGTGACTAAATCGGCTATCATTGCTATTGCAGCATCCTGTCCTTCATTATTTAATTCACGGAGAAGTGATAAGGTCTGCTTTTCATTATCTCTTAATTCAGAAGGATTCGGAACATCTTTAATTCCAATCAGTTCTGATATTGCCTTTTCCGCTTTGATCCTTGCTTCCTGAAAATAGTGAGAGTATATTGTCAAAGTTGTCTGTGGAGTGCTATGTCCAAGCACTGCTGCAACAGTTACTGGATCTATACCCGCCGCTATTTCAATCGAGGCAAAGAAATGTCTGAACGAGTGTATCCCATAGAAAGGGAAGTTATTTTTGTTACAAAAGTGCTTTAGCCAGCTGTATGGGGTGTTAGCATGCATTGGCCGACCATCCGGAGTAGTGAACAGCCTTTCGGTTTCACTCCAGAACTTTCCCATATGTCCGATATATACATCTCGTTCCTTCTTGAATTTCTTAACAAGTTCAAGTACCTCAGCAGGAAGTGCAATTATCCTGTTGGATCTCTTAGTCTTTGGTTTATCGGTATACATGCCTTTCCACTTAGAATAATTTGAAGTACGCACAATGTGGACGGTCTGCTTCTCATAATTAAAGTCTTTCCACTCCAGACCAAGAAGCTCTGCGGCAGCCTGTAAACATACACAGTGTGAAGTACACTCTATACATTGTAGGGGCTTCGGAAAATAATTCAAGGAACTTTCTTGCTTGATCTTTGGTATATATTCTCTTTTCATTATCCTTTGGTGACCGGTTTTGAATGTTCTTTGGAACGATCACCTTCAAGCAAGGATTGTAGTTTATGATATCCATTCTTATAGCATATTCAAAAACATCTGATACAAATGACAGATGATGCCTAACTGTCTTATATGACAGCGGCTTACCATTGTCCATATTGACGCCATATTTGGCGAGGTCATTAATAAACAGCTGAATGTCACGGGTGGTTATTTCGTCCAGGAACATATGGCCAATAGCTAAATACGTCCTTTTACAAAGATTTCTTTCACGCTGCAAGGTCGTATCTCTGTGGTTAAGCTCCGCATATTCTTCAAACCATTGTTCCGCCATATTCTCGAATTTGATGGTCAGAGCTATCTGGCTACACTCATTGTGGTTTGCAACCCGAATAAGCTGGCTCGGATTCATTCTCCCGGCATTTTTATGCGTCATCCTTAAATCATGCTGTTGTGTCGGAGACCGATCAATCACATAGTCATCGCTATTTAGGTCTTTGATGCGGTATGATTGCACTCGCTTTTTGACATTTGACATATATAATACTCACCTCTGATTGTTGTTTCAGCATTACTCATAATAAATTAAAGAGTAGGGGACTGTACCTATCAGCCAAGTATTATATCTCAAATCTATACAAATTGGTATTACCAAATGTACTGAATTATTCTTATTTTTTATTGCATAATCAACATGGATTATATTTGGACATTTATCATAGTGCTCTGCAACAAACTGAAAGTCCATTCACAATCGAAAAAAATCAGACAGGCTGTTGATGAAGGTCGTATTTTATCATTTTTACATCTCTTTGATTATTTCTCAATTTTGATTTGTATTGTCGGTATCGCAAAATGCAGTACACAACCAAATTGGGATCTCATTATTTGGATCTTTCGGGACGGGATAAGCCGAGAAGTCATCGTAGACCGACAGTTTTTGCTCGTTATCGAATACGAATACCTGCGTGCCGCACCGCAGTTTCCCGAACTCGGGCAGATCCTTTGAAAGCTGAACCTTGTCAAACATAGTCATAGCGAACCATTCCTTTCCGTCATTCTCATCGTCTGTGAGCATAGCTCATTATACAAAACAGAACAGGGAGAAGTGCGGAGAAACTCAAAATGGGGTAAAAAAATTTTTCAACAAGGTTCCAAGAATATTATACTGCATTTAGATTCTATCACATTTTGTTAATAATAGCTATTATCAAATACACAAATAACACCTATGTTGTATGTGCATATTGCATATATGATTATATCAAATCACTCGCTGCTGTTTTATAGGATTTAGTATCTGCTTATGTTATTATACTGAACGGTGGGTCTACATTTGGCTGTTTTAATAATATTTAGCGAGGCAGCACCGGCAAACGGCGTAGATACGCCATTTTATATTTTCACTGTCGTGTCGCTGCCCTCAGGTGCTAGTGTTCGCAAGGACGTGTGGGTTCAAGTCCCGTCACTCCGACCAATAGAGAGCCTTGTATATCGCGTAAATACGCGGTTTACAAGGCTCTTTATTTTGCCGTTTTTGGGGTTGGTCTTTATCTGGTCTTTGTTCTTGGAAATTGGTCACCCGGCGGTCTTTTCAGGCTCCTTTTCATCCTCGTCCCCGCCCAGCAGCACATCCGCCACAACGTTGCTCGCCCTGACCTTCGCCTCCTGAAAGTAATGGGAGTAAGTCGATAAAGTCGTTTGCGGGGTCGAGTGGCCTAACATCGCGGCTACCGTGGTCGGGTCGATGCCCGCCTCGATCTCTACGGATGCGAAGAAGTGTCGGAAGCTATGCAAGCCGTAGAATGGAAAATTCCGCTTTTTGCACTCTCGCTCGAGCCAGGTGTAGGGAGTGTTGTTGTGCATCGGATGCCCGTCCCAGGTGGTGAACAGCCTGTCTGTTTTATTCCATTTGTCGCCCATACCCGCGATATATTCTTCCTGCTCGGCTCGGTAGGCTCGGAGCAGATCAACCAGCTCCTGCGGGATGTCAATGATGCGCCTCGATTTTTCGGTCTTGGTGGTGTCGGTGTACATACCGTTTTTCATTGTGTAATTCGATGTTCTGATAACGTGGACAGTCCTCTTTTCAAAGTCGATGTCCTTCCACTCCAAGCCAAGCAGTTCGCCCCGGCGGAAGCCCGTGAACATCAGTATCGTAAAGAAGACCCGGTATTTCATCGGTGACTCCGCGAGTATCTTCAGAAACTCCCGCGCCTGCTTCTTGGTATAGATACGCTTTTCCTTGACCTCAGCCTTGCCGTTCTCGTTGTTCTTGGGAATAGTGACTTTCGAGCAGGGATTTCCGCTTATCATATCGAGCTTGTTGGCATACTCAAAGATCGTCGATATGAACGACAGATGGTGTCGCATCGTTTTGTAAGACAGCGGCATACCGTTCAGCTCGTTGGTCCCGTTTTTGGCAAGCGAGTTGATGAACCGCTGGATATCCCTTGCCGCAATCTTGTCGATACGCATATATCCGATTGCGGGATAGACGCGCCTTGCAAGCTGACGCTCACGCTGCAATGTTGTGTCCTTGTGATTGAGTTCGGCGTATTCCCTGAACCACTGCTCCGCAAAAGTTTCGAATTTGATGTTTGCCGTCACCTTGCCGTGGGAACATTCTTCTTCGAACAGCACCGCCTGACGGTTGAGTTCTTTCTTGATCTGATTCGGTGTCATACCGGGATCGGGTCTCCAGGTCATCGACTGAGTGACCTGCTTGCCCTCTACATCGTATCCGCAGGATACTTTAATGCGATATGAATCGCCTCGTTTAGTAATGGTTGCCATTGGCATTCCTCCCTTCAAAATCATCCGCCCGCAGGCAACAACACAATACCTTATATGGTCTTGTATTATCCAGCCCACAGGCGGAGAATTAAATTCTACAACATAAAATTCTACTGAACTGACATATCGCCGTTCAGATATTTGTATAAAATATCTTTATTGATCAGGTACTTCTTCCCTGCCATAAAACACGGCAGTTTTCCTGTCTTGCACAGCTCCCGCACTCTGTATTCGGTGAGCCCGTCAACAAGTGCAGCGGCTTCTTTGATGGTCAGCATCTTTATTTCAGCTTCTGATTTCTTCTCAAACATTCAATTATCAACCTCCTGATGTTCATTGTTGTTCTCATTCTTCTGTTCCTGTTTGAATCTGAATTGCTCATTCTAAACCTTCCTTTCGTTGAAATAGTAAAAGGGTATGCTTGTTTACAGTGCCCTTGACTGGCTGGGGTATCGGCGTTCACGATATCCCTTGTCGCTGTTTACAAAAAGATGACGCCCCATTTCAGGACGTCACCCGATGGGGTGGTGTTTCACCACCTCGCCATTCAGTCGATATATTCTATCGACCAATTCCTGCACTCTCCGTCCTCGTCGTAAGGATAGAACGCATCCTCATCAAAGGGAGGCAGGTCACGATCCATCCCGTCAAACATTCTCTTGCAGATGTAAGGCCAGTTGTCGAGGTATATACCTGCCTGTGTATCGAGCGCGTACCATTCACCCTCGACCTTGACTACGTTAAACGTGTGACCGTACCAGCCGTTGTCAGTACAGAAGGCGTAAGCGCACTCGAGCCCGATGCCCTGACACACATAGTAAGTTTCAAGCGAGTGATACACGCATGAACCCCAGCCGTTATCTTCCATCCACCTGAACACCGCGACTGCCTTGCCGTAGTCGGTGCCATCGTGCTTCAATCCTTCGCCGATCTGAATGTAGTATATCGGCGGAGTATCGGTTTCCTCGAGGTTCTCGATCATAGTCGCAAGGCAGGTAATGTCCGGCACCTCGACGTAGGTGATGCCGTTCTCGATTACTATGGTGGTCGCTTTTGAGATGATCGGCGGCTTGGGGACTGTGATTTTTTCCGATGTTGTGGTAGTCGTCTTTGTAGTTGTAGTCTGCTTCGTTGTCGTGGTTGTTGTCTGCTTTGCTGTTGTGTTTTTCCTCGGCTGTTCCGTTATCGGTGCTGTAGTCGTTATCACCGCCGTGGTCGCCCTGACAGGCTCCTGTCGCGCCGACACGGGCTCGCTCTTGCTCTCTTGTGTAGTTTCCCGACTCGTTCTCTCCGTCGCCGACGTTGGCACTGTGCGCGTTGTGGTGGCACTCGTTGTTGTAGTTGCCACCGCCGAGGTTGCCTTTCTTGTTGTCGTTGTCGTGGTCTTGCTCACCGCAGTGGTCACGCTTACGGACGGCTTTTCTCTTTCCGTCAATGTTATCGCGGACGATGAAGTTGTTGTTACGACCTCTGCACTCGGCTCTGCCGACTGCGCACAGCCGGACAGCAGAGCGGCGAGTATGAGTATTGCTATTGCCTTTTTCATTTTTAATCACCCCCGTTCAGAATGTCAAGCACTAACTCTGCGCCGTCGCGGAAACCTTGCTTGTAGCTTCGCTCGTCGCTGATCGTGGTCTGCTCTCCTTGAATGTCGCAGAGCTTGTTGAACAGTTTGTTTTGCTCATCGGTCAGCATTGCTTTGAATTCATCATGCAGTTTGAGCCATTCCTTGCTCAGCCCGACGTACTTGCTATCCTTATCGAACCGCACATCTATCGGCACTCGGTTGCCGTGATAAATATCCTTGATGGTCATTCGCACCACCTCCTCAGCCAACAAGGATACCACACTTCCGGCGCAATAGCTATCACCAATGTCGACAGATTGTTCTTTGCGGATTTGTGCAAAGGGTGTACCAAAACGTTACAGCCATGGAGTCACGATTCGTTACCCGATCTCCTGTCAGTAAAAACTGACATCAGTCCGATCAAATCGTACCCACAACTGTTGCCGTTTAGGAAACACCTGCGGTCCTGAACGGTTCGTTCAGCACCCGCCCCGTTTCAGGGCAAGTGCGGCAGGTCGTCTTTCACGACCCACCGACAAGGCGTGAACGTTTTGTTCACCCCTTGATGACGGGATGTTTCATCCCATCACAAGCTGCAGTCCCGATTCAGGACTTCATCTGCCGTTGCATTTCACGACATCAGACTCAGTACCGCTTCGGTATTGAGTCTACCCTGAAACAGGGTACACCGTATTCCCAATTTGGGAACTCGGCCCTTATCCAGGACTGAGCTGACCGAACGATTCGTTCTGTCAGTTAAAAATCAGTACGAATCTTGATCGGTTTTTTCTCGGTGGGCTGTTCGATCTCAATGATGATCTCGACCTCGCCATCTTCATTTGTTTTGATTTTAATATCCTTGACCATTCTATCACCACCTTTCTACATCTTCATTCCAAGTTCTTCTTTTTTCTCGAACTCTTTCGCCAGCGTTTTCTTATCCGACCCGCGCCAAAAATCATCCTCGACAGGCTCCGGCTCTGTCAGCATAGCCAGAAGCGCAAGACCGTCAACAACAACGCCAAGCCCGCCTGCGACGTCAGCACTGTGATCCACAGACTGACCTTGAGCTTGTGCTTGGATTCTTCGAGTTGTTTCATCTGCGTAGAGAATTGCTCGTTCAGTTTCCCAGCCTGTGAGACCAGGTCCTGCAGCGCTTTCCGCTGTTCCGTCAGCGCCTGTTCGGAACTCTGTTCGATTTTGTTCAGCAGCCCTTGCATCTCGCTCCGGCACATCAGCTTCGACTGCATCTCCAAGATCTCCACCTGCGTATCCGAAGTCAGTTTCGTGAGTCCCACCAACGCTTTCCAGTTGCTGTCGAGTACGATCATCGCCTGACTTGTATCCAAGGCTTTCTCGACGCGCTCTTGCGAGGCACGCTTCATTTCCTCTAATTTTGAATTCACGCTCCATCATCTCCTTCCTGTATTTTTCTTCATGAAGTTTATCATCCCGCGCCCTGCACCCGTTTGGGCAGGTGTAGGTGATATACTTATGATTTTCCTGCCACTTGACATTGTAGCCCTCCTGCCGCATCAGCCACATAAAATGCTTTTTGCTTTTGGCTTTGCGCATTGCATAGTCGATAGTGTTTATCAGCTCGACCTTCCAGCTCTCGCCTTTCATTCCCGAGTGATATTCTCTCGGAGATACACCTTTGCTCTTATGTTCGAGATGCGATCTGTCGAGTGTGATAACTCCGTGCCGCTCACATATTTCGTCCGACAACTCACGCATCGCTTTCAGCGTGAATTTGTTTGACCGGAACTTGTGACCGTCCTCGCAGCTCACCGAGTTCACGATAAAATGACAGTGTATATGCGGTGCGTCGGTGTGGCAGGCGATGACACATTGGAAACCGTCGAAGGCTTTTTCAGCAAACTCACGAGCAATCTCCAACGCAAGCTCCGGGCTGATGTCGTACCCCGATGGATGCGACTGAACGAAATGAAAATACTGAGCGCCGTCTGTCTTTCTGTAGAGCTGTTTGGTGTTTCTGAATTCCTCGTAGGCTGTCTGCGGGGTGCAGTTTATTGCCGTCACCCACTTTTTGTTTTCGGTCTTATCGTCCCGGCAGATATATCTCAGCGAACCTTTTCCACCACCGCCGCCCTTAGTCGATATTGCAGTTACCGTTGCCATTATCTCACCTCCCGCAGCACTTCTGATATCATTTCCGTCACAGCTTTGTACTCGTCAACGAGTTTTCGAAGGTCGATCACATTGACCTCTTCCTGATTTGCAAGCCGTGTCAGCTGATTCAGATTGTTGCCGATAGCTCTCTGCTGTCTGACCACATCCTGCAAGCCCTCGGCAACAATAATCTTCTTACCGAGCGCCGAGCGAAGCACAAAATCCGACAGCTTCATTCCGTGTTTCGCTGCTCTCCGATGCATACGGTTGTACTCATCTTCGGTGCAGCGGATCGCAATTGTTTTGTTTCTCTTTCTCATTTGGACTCCTTTCCGACCACTCCCTCGTTTTGGGGTAGTGGTCTTTTTCCTTTCGCCATAAAAGGGGTACGGGTCTCCCGCGCGCATAGGCTTACCGCCCCGAGGCGGAACGCCATGCGCTATGCTTGCCCTCCGAAAACCCGCACCCCGTGAGGCCTCACAGCGGACTGCCGTATTCCCTCCTTTCCTGTGTAGATTTATCAGCGGAAGAGAGAATTATCTGCGCACTGACCGCTCACAAACCGCACGACAGCCCGCCGAGCTTATCACTTGGCTGTTTCCCCGAGCGCATCCTGTGGAGGGCACACAGCGGCGCACAGGCGGTCAGCGATCCTGGCTTTGTCCAGCACTGCGACGTTGATCTGCCTTGTGGGAGATACTCTCACAGTTGTGGTGTTGCTCCTGCCGCCGGGGATGATGATACCGTCCTCGGCAAGCTCTTTGAACAGACTCTTTTTGCCGATTGAAAAACACTCGCCCAGTTCTTTCGAGAACTTGTTGATCTCCGCGATCACCGCATTCATTATCAGATAGAAACGGCTGTCGTCCTCGTAACCTATGAAGCCTTTGCGGTTGGTGTCGCTGTCGTTTCCGAGGGAGTTCAGCGAACACCTGCCGCTGTCAAGCAGACTCATCAGCTTTTCACAGAACTGAAAAGACACGCTTTCGTTCTCGATGACGCTGCTGCTCCTGCTGATATTTTCGATCAACATCTCATCAAATGTCCGGCGGTAACTGATAACATCACCGCTGCCGATCTGTCCTTTGTCGCATAAGAACTCAAGCAGGAAATCAAAACCGATCTTCAGATTCGCAAGCATATCCGGCACTCTTGAATGAAAAGCGATGCGCCTTTCGCACAAGGTTTTTATCGTTTCCGTCCGGTAGGAAACAAAAAGTGCAGAGAGCTTTTTCACAAAGTCCTCTGCACTTTTCAGATATTTTTCCTTGATCCATTCGACATAGGAGTGCATCATTCCGTTGATGATCCCCTTTGAAACAAGCGACTGATACTCAGAAAGCAGATCGAGTTTCACATCATTTTCTCCGATCTCGATGATAAAGTACCGGGCAAGTCCCGACTGAGTTATCTCCGGGATGCGCTCTGCAGTCATCAAACACATCCCCATCGGAGGCCGACCCGGCTGTTCCTCAGCTCTTGTATTCAGACGTCCTCGTCCTGTTCTGTCGCCGTAGTATCTCGAAAGATTCTGTGCGGTGTTTCTCATTTCAGCGTCACCGAAGAGACCGTTAGGGTGAAGATCATCCACGCAGGTCAGCACATCTTTGGTGTGATAGACGCTGCTGAGGATGCTGTTTGAGGTGTCGTGAAATGAATTGGGCAGGCTGCTTGCCGTGAACTTTCCGAAGAAAGAACAGAAGAAAGCTGCCGTTGTTGACTTTCTCGTTCCTGTCTTACCGACCAGTGCCGTGATGAATTTAGGCTCGCATTCGGCAAGACGCAGGAAGTGTTCCAGCGGAGATATGAACGCTACCGACAGCAGCGGCAGCATAACACGCTGCGGCAGGAAGCCGTCATCCAGCAAGGCTGTGAGGTAGAACAGCTCGTCATCCGCGCACGCATTATTAAAATGATAGGCCGAGAGCTTTCCTTTCAGCTCGACTGTCAGCGGCGAATCCTCCTGCGGCATCAGGAAGAACCATTCCCCGTCTATCTCCCTCCAGCCGGTCTGGGAGTAGATAGTTCTGAAATCCACAGCTGCTTTGGTCATAGTTATTGCGTGCCTGATCTTGCCTGTGGTATTATTTGTCGGCGCATAGGAACCGAGAGAGCCCCACTGCTCCAGCAGCCATTTCATGTTGGACATATCATCTGCGCTGACTTTTACAGTCGGCAAGGTCACTCCGCTTGCGTGCTCCGCGCTGACCTCGAACACCTTTTTTCTTTCCGTTCCGTCATCGTAGGTAATCTCCGATTTCAGAACAGGAAGATAGTCGCAGAGCTTCACCATGATCCTTTCACCCTTCCTTTCGACCGCCTCGTACAGGCAGCCCTCGAATGCGTAGTACGGCTCTTTATAGATAGTGCCGTCGAACTTGTTGTCAAATTCTGATGTCAATTTATCGACCCTCTTTCAATATTTTTTGATACCGCTCCTGCCTTTCACCGGCAAAAATGCGGGAGCAGTATTCATATTCCCGGGGGAGCCTTTTCTGAACACATTTTTATTATCCCGCCGCACGCCGATTCTCTCCGTCATAAGGATCATAGCGGAAAAAGAAAAGACCGGGGCTGTCCTCCCGATCTCGTATAATTCTATACCAATGACAAGCAAACAGCGCATCTGCGAAGTTTGAAAGCGTTTTGATTTTATACCAAAGCCATACCGGAAATATACCCGTTCCATACCGAAGCACAATATCTGAAAGGCTTTTCAAACAAATTGCGGGAGCAGTATATTTTTCCCGCAGACACCGTTTCGGAACACTTTTTAAGCGTGCAGATTTTGCGGTTCAGAACAGCAGATTGATTTTATACCGCTCCGATTTCGCATATCAATTATATACCAAGCTAAACAGCGCAGATTCGGGGTTTGCAAAGCTTTGGTAGATTGTTAGAAATTATTTGAGGTATAGAAGGATGATAAATCGAAAAAGAAATCCAAAAATGTATTGCAATTTGCGATACATTGTGGTATAATAAACTTGGAAAGGTGGTTGATATTTATGGCAACAAGAACTGCTAATGTTACCGCAAGGGTAGAGCCTGAGATCAAAGAGCAAGCCGAGGCTGTAATGGAAAGGCTCGGACTGCCTGTATCAACGGCAATAAATATGTTTTACAGACAGATAATTCTTTGGAATGGTCTGCCGTTCAGACCTTCTGTTCCCGTTAATGTACCGAAGGCACGCGATGAAATGAGCAAGGAAGAATTTGATGCGGCTATGGCAACTGGGCTTGAACAGGCGAAGCAGGGCAAGTCCGTTTCCGTAGATGAGGCATTCGATGCTCTTATCGGGGAGATAGCAAATGGAACAGTATGAGGTCAAGATCACGGAATACGCTCTCAAAGCCATGAGAGGGATAGCACATTATATCGCCTATGATCTTCTGGCACCGCAGGCGGCTGTGAACACGCTGAAAGCGATCCGCGCCGAGATCAAGAGTCTCAATGCAATGCCGAACCGTGTTCCGCTGACTGATGATGAACCGTGGCGCAGTGAGGGCATACACAAAATGCCTGTAAAGAACTATCTTGTTTATTTCTGGATAAACGAGAATGAACACACCGTTCACGTTACTAACGTGGTCTATGCTCGCAGAGATCAGAAGAATGTTTTGCAGGATATGCCCAAGACTTAACAGACGAAGCACCGCAGTAAATTCAGCGGTGCTTTTGTTGTTTTTATGGATGACAACATCTTTTTTATTTTCGCCGATATCAGATATGATGTCATTGATGTCACTGTTGTCATAGCTGAAAGGAAAAGCCTTTATCTGTACAATCAATCGTACTCGTTTCAACTGTCCAAAGAAAGATACACACTTTCGGTAAGAGCTGTGATATAATATATCTGACAACGAAACGGGGGTGATCCGATGAACAAGAGATGGTACAAGATATTTGAATTGTCCGTCAAGGCGCTGCTGGCTTATGCAAAGCCCGGGAACGGCTGCTGGTATTTCGACCTTGACCGCGAGGCGACAAAGAACTGCATCAAGCTCCCTGTGCGGGAGCAGAAGGAAAATGCGCTGTTCGATCAGCTGATGATAATGCGGAACAAGCCGCTCACTTCAAAGGACGGAGCGGTCATTACCGACCTTTCGGAGGTCATCTTCTACGCCGATTTTTCGGGCATCTTTGACCGCGACGCGGGCAACCCCTACTATGCCACTTTGCAGGATAAGGCAAAGTCGCTGTTCATTCCGGGCAATCTGATGCTTGACCTCGGCGGCGGACAGAAGTGCTACCGCGCTTTTGAACGTTCACAGAGCATGAGCCGGAAGGGCGTGCTTTCCTTTGTGCGGAACGACCTTTACGACTACATCTATGACCGTATCATCCTCGGGATGAAGATAGGGCGCTGTCAGCTCAGCAAGCTCTATGCCTACAACGCGCTGATGTTCACTGACGGTGTTCGCATCGAGGGGCTCGGACTTGATGCAAACCGTGTGATCGTTGTGGAAAATCCGCGCTACACAGCCTACGATACCGATGTTATCACCGTTGAGAGCAAGGACACGGGCTCAGCGAGGAGATACGAGCGCGTCGAGAAAAAGCAGAGCGTGGATGTTCTCGGCTTTGACGGCGAGGGCATCATCTCCACACGGCTTGCGAAGCTGATATGCAAACAGCTCGGCGAGAATCACACTTCTTTTCAGATACGTCTGCCGTTCATCAAGGGCATGGTCCACAGCGTCGATATCGCTCACTTTTACAGTCAGACGACCACGAAATATCTCATCGACAAGTGGGGCTTTAAACACAAGATAGGCGAAGTTGACATGATACTCACCGAGAGCATGGTGAAGTGTCTCGGGTGGCTCAAAGAGAACAATATGGGCTGGGCGGACTACTGGAAAGCCGTCGCTCGGTACGGTCACGCTCTGTATATTTCCGAGACTGAAAAAACCGACAGGACGGGCTTTACGGAGCTTAACTATCAGTTTCTGAACACGCTGTCTATCACGGCTGACGAATTCCGTCCGCGCGATCTGCCGCTTACTTTTCCTGCTGATGATGAACGCGAATGGCTCACCAAAGCGACGGAGCAGGAGTATTATCTGCTCTGCTGCGATAACAAATACAGGCGGGAGTTTTTCACCGAAAGAAGATATGAAAAAGGCAGCCGCGAGTTTTATCTCAAACGGCTGCTGATGAAAAATCCAAAGTTGATCGGTGAGGCATATTATGCGGATATGCTCAAAAAGAGAGCCGACAAGGTGCTTCAAGATTATGCTCTCGGGCGGCTGAAAGTCGCGGGAGAGATACGTTATCTGTCGGGTGATCTGTTTGATCTGCTTATGCGCATTGACGCCAAGAACAGCATTTTTACCACCAAAAATCAGATGCGTATAGAGGCGCGGTATGCAAATACGAAATTCAGAAAAGATGCTTTTTTCGCACCCGGAGCAGACCTTAAAGGCAACGAATACTGCACCCTTTTACGCAATCCGCATATCGCACGTAACGAGGAAGTACGGCTGAAACCGTACAGCGATCCCGAATGGACACGGAAGAAATATTTTGAACATCTGCGGGGTGTTGCTATCGTCAACTGGGACACTCTGACCGCCGAGCGTTTGGGGGGAGCAGACTTTGACGGCGATATGGTCAAGATAATAACCAATGACATCGTCAACCGCTGCGTTGCAAGAAACTATCTCGGCGACAGCTATCCGCTTTTGAAAATACCTTCGGAGGAGCCTGTTATCAGCGATTCGGGTGACTGGGAGGCGAGGTTTGAAACTGTCAAAAACACATTCTCCACCCGTATCGGGCAGATCTCCAACGCAGCGCTGAACAGGAGCATTATCGCCTACAATGAGAACAACTCTGCGGAGGAACGCGAGCGGTGCCGCAAGGAAACGGAGACGCTTGCTATCCTCACAGGCTTGGAGATCGACTCGGTAAAGACGGGCATCCGCCCCGATCTTTCGGAGTATCTCGGAACGGTGACAGTTCCGAGAAGCCGCTTTCTGAAATACAAAACACTCCTTGAAAAATCAGAGGAGCGCCGTGCGTGGTATAAGCCGAGCTACAAGGAACAGTTCGAGAAATTCTTTGAAAAGACCGACTGGGATAAGGTGGATTCAAACCTTGAACGTTTGCCCTGGCTGGCATACAATCTCGGACAGAATTTAAAGTTCAGGGAGGACGATCCCGCAGACGACAGCGAGCTTTTCACCTTCGCTGTTTCACCTGACTGGAAGGAAGGACTTGATAAAAATGTTCTTGAACAGGTGTCGGCTCTGATAAGGGAGTACAACAACGTCCTCGACCGGATAAGATTCTGCCGTCAGCCGGTGCGTAACAAACCGCGCCGCAGCGACATCCACCGCATACTCTTTATGCGCGGACAGAACGACGACTACGATGAGGACGAGCTGTACGCATTGTTCTGTGATATTTCGGCAGAGCGTATTCGTCAGATACGCAAAGATATCCGCGAACAGAAATGGTACTGTGCAAAGCCCGAAAGACGCGAGGAACTGCTGTCCTCTTGGCTGCCGGAGTTATCTGATCACTACGAACTTTTCTGTGATTTCCGATGCTGCGGATTCCGCATCCTCGGCGATCTGATATGTGACATTGACGACGAGAACAGGCTCTCCGACAGCCGGAGATTCCTCCGCGAAAACGACAGCGGACAGTTCCGGGATATGATGTCTGCATACCTTGAAAAGCCTGTGCATCAGGATTACAGAGAGGCCGTCGCAGCAAGGTGCCGCACGCTTTTGGAACAGTCTTTGAAGTCAGACCAAGCGATCAAATACATCGCTGCTCTCGGCAGGCGTCGGGAACTGCTGGAGCTGTATTATGACCGTCTTGAAAAGTACATCAGGAGGTGCAAAGATGCTTAATGAGATCGAAGAATTCAAGGCTTACACCGAGAAACCCAAATACAGAAGCTCGTCCAAGAGCGACCTTTCCTATCTCGGCAGATTCACCTTTGATATGATGCAGAGCTTCAACGGACTGCAGCGGGTGCTGACGATAATTGCGCGGGGGTATCTCCACAAGCCCGGCGGTGATCCGTATGATAACATTGAATATGCGGAGAGGGCGCTGCGAGCGTGGTGCAGTCTGCCGGGGGAGGATACCGACGAGTCGGAAGAATGGAGGTTCAAGACGAACTTCAGTGCATACCACGAGGAATTTCCCGAATTTGTTGACGAGAAAGGTGCGGGGTGGTTTTACAGGCACGTTCACAAGGTGATCGCCTTTGTCAAGCGCAAAGGAGACGATGTTTCCAAGTCCGCACAAAAATCAGCCGAGATACTCAAAAACGGTTTTGACGATGCTTGGCGGAACAAGGTGAAGCAGATGCAGTATCCGCTGTTCGCTGAAAAGACGAAAGCCACATGGCTGCTGCTTTTTGAGAACATCATCGGTGACGCGCTGGTCCAGGGCGAGCTGAAGGACAGGACATTTTCCCTTTCCGCTGATCAGCAGGAGAAGATCCGCGCCGCGCTGCCGAAGGGCTTGAAGTACGAGACTGTGGTGCCGGTGATCGCCTACTGCATCGCCAACAAGCCCGAGGACAGCGAGTGGACAGTGCTGCCGAACAGCAATTTCGATGCATACTTCGGCTCGACCAATTTCAGTCACCGTCTGCTGAATATGTTCCCCGAGAGCCTGCTTATCCGGGAGAAGGACAGCTTGGGGGTTTGCAGGGGGAGGGTTGTGATATGAAGAAAGCACACCGGGTCGAGGCTCGGTGCGCTGTTTTACCTGTTTGTAGGGGCACAGTTTTTTGATTCGGGGTGGTGGTCGATACGAATACTGTTGTTGATCTGCATTGCTGCGGAGGATGCATGTATTTCCTTCCTCACTCACTACCGGGAAATTCAACCCTCCGAAGAGGTGCGGCCGGGGAGGACTCCGACCGCCGTATGCGCCGCCGCTCACGGCTCAGTCCTTCTTCGGATACTTGTGGTGCTTCACACGCTCAACCCCGAAAGACTTAGCCACCTTGTCGATGATTTTGTTTTTGCGGTTGGTCATCGCCGCGGAGGACGGCAGCTTGCCCGTCTGCTCGGCTTCAGCCTGTCGCATCTCCTCAAGGGGAGTACCCTTGCCGAAATGCTCGAAGAAGAAGTCCTGCTGCGACTCGGTGCATTTCTCGTCAATGACGCGGCGGGCTTCCACTGCCTGGGGATTTTCCTGCTCCGGCTCGGCAAACATGGCGTCTTCCGGGCTGCCGCTTTTATCGGCGATCATATCCCAGGGATCGACCGCATCCTCGTTGTCGGGATCGGCCTTGTAGCTGTTGACCTTCGCATCAAACAGGGGATCGCGCAGTTCGCTCTCGTAGCGATCCTGCAGATTCATGTCGTGGTCGGACTCATCAAGCATGATGGTCAGTTCGAGCGACAGGTCTTTGCCGACCTCAAGTCTCTGCGTAACCACACACTTTGCGTCATCGTCCCAGCGCTCGTAGCAGTAATACTTGCCGTCCGCCGTCAGATAACAGGTGCGGTTGGGATTGAACCCGCTTTTGCGTTTCTTTGTTTCGTTGATCTTTGACATATTTGTTCCTTTCTCGCCTGCGGCGTAACCGAGAGGAGTCGGGAACAAATACAGAGAGCCGATTTTGAAACGTAAAATGGCCAGATGACTATGAAACCTTACGTTTCAAAATCATCCGGCCATTTGGTAGTTCGCAATCGACTCCGTTGCTCGGTATGAAATTATTAGTTATATGATGCTGCTGTTTTCAAGGAGTCCTTGTTGCACCATATCCTTACTATGTTGTGGCATTGAGGGCATTTCATTTCGATGAAAATTTTTTCCTTTGGGATTTCCGAAATGTCACAAGCCCTCTTACCACAACGTGGACATTTAAGTGGTTTTGACTTTCTCTCCATTTACGCTCCTTTCTTTATAACCGTTAGCTTTACAGCTAGCACTACGGGTAAAAAATATATAGCGGTACACCGCCATATACTTTTAGAACGGCATTTTTGCGTGTTCTTCAATGATTTCAAGCCCCTTCAAACGATAGAAGGCGGCTTCCTTAGAAACATTAAATGTATCGCTGATTTGCTCCATCGCAGAGATAATCCATCCCTCTGTACGGTTATACGGTCTTCCTGCAAGAAGAATTTTTACTGCACTCCTGGGCATTAGCACAGCGGCAGAAAATCTGTTAGCCTGTTGCTCAGCTCGTTCAGCATCCGTCAAAGAGCGAAAACCGCTAAAATCCTTTCCAGACACCTTAAAATCCGAACGGCAGCGCACATAAATTCCTGTGTCATCTCTTTCACTTGAACCGATTGTGTTAAGAAAGTACGAGGGATGAAATACCCCATGTCCTCCTTCATGTCCGAGGGTAAAGCGTAGACGATGTTCTTGATCTTCGTTATCAAGACTCCCATCTATGACCACGGTTCCGGCTTCAACATGAGCGTAATCTGCGCATTTATCTTCCGGTATGTAAACAGGCAGATAATCCGTTGTCTGAAAGACGGTCGTTCCGAGATATACTCCGCAGTGTGACAGATACATGAACTCAATAGGCATTTTAAGATACTTTTCAACGAATCTCTCTATGTCTATTGGATGGGGATTAAACAGGGATGTATGATCAAAGTCAACAGCCATACGTTCGCCTAAAGTGTCAATATCCTCGTTAGAAATAACCGGCATACCGCTGCGAGAATATTTCAATTCTGGTTTGAACATATTTATCCCTTTCGCCTCCTTAAATCGTCAATGAACCGTTGCCACTCTTCCTCGCCTGCATCAAGGTCACGAGCTGTACGAAGTGCTGCACTGACATATTCATGCTCCATGATATACTCTGGCAAATCCGGCGGTATGGACTTTTTCTGCTTTCCAGCCGCATTGTAAAGTGCGGTTTTTTCGTCTTCGTCAAGATGAAGCACCGCCACCACTTTTTCAATACGTTCAGCCGTTAATGCAGACCGTCTTCCTTTCTCAACATCGCTTAGGAATGGTGCTGAAACGCCAATTCCCCTGGCAAGCTCTCTCAGCGTTACATCTTTTTGCTCTCTCAGATATGTAAGCAACTCACCGAATGTTCTCTCGCCATTATCCATTGTGACACCTCCTGTTAATTAGTCTGTAAGCCGTAAGCCACACAGCTAACATTATTATACGGTCTTTTTCTGTCAAAGTCAAGAGGATTGCAAACTCCAGAGGTGTAAAATTTTTATGAACGAAACGGTCGGACCTCCCCAAGGGCATTGACATACGCTTTAAAATCCGTTATACTAATATGCGAACGCAAAGCAAAATTTCACGATAAGTTTTTTGAATTATGTATTTGCAAAGCGAAAGGAGCATGGAATGTCTACTGTTAGTTATAAAAAACTATGGAAACTCCTAATTGATAAAGATATGAAGAAAAAAGACCTTCGAGAAGCTACAGGTATTAGTACAGCATCAATGGCGAAGTTATCAAAAAACGAGAACCTAACAACTGATGTCCTTCTCCGAATATGCGATGCTCTAAAATGTGATATTTCAGACATAATGGAAGTATCGTTTGCTGGCGAAGATCAATCTGATAACGAAGAAGATGAAAAGGTGTAATCAATAATGGCAAAGAAAAGAACTCTAAACACGTTTCGAGAAAAATTTATATGTGGTGACTGCGAGGCTATTCTAAAGACCATGCCAGACTCAAGCATAGACCTTGTTCTCACCTCACCTCCATATGCAGATAAGCGAGATTATGGAGATGTTGACGGGACGATTCCCCCGGACGAATATGTCAATTGGTTCATTCCAAAAGCAAAAGAAATCTACCGTGTCCTCAAGGAAGACGGCAGTTTCATTTTGAATATAAGCGATAAGGTTGTGGACAACTATCAGCATTTGTATGTTTTTGAACTATTGCTGAAACTGTGTAAAGATGTCGGATTTCATCTTGTCCGAGATTATATTTGGTACAATCCAGCAACTCCTCCCAATGTTTACTCAAGAGGTGGTTATGGGAGGACGAAAAAATCACACGAGTACTGCTTTTGGTTCGCAAAAGGCGATTCTTGGGAATTCAATATGGACCCTATAAGGAAGCCATACAGCAAGGATATGCAGAAGTATCTCCAAGGCAAAGGCAAAGGGGATAGAAACCAAAACACCCGTCCAAGCACGCATAATTTTGACTGTGAGAAAACTTGGACGGATAATGGTGGCTCTGACCCAGGAACTGTTATTGAAATAGCAAACACAAGCAGCAATGACTATTTCATGAAACTTTGTAAGGAACACGGAATTGGTCATCCCGCAAGATTCCCGGAAAAACTCGCTGAATTCTTTATTCTATCCGGAAGTGCAGAGGGAGATGTTGTTCTTGACCCGTTTTCCGGTTCCGGCACTACTGCTGCTGTAGCGCAGAGGCTCAACCGTGTATGGATTGGAATTGATGCCAACTCAGACTATTGTAGGCTTGCGGCTCTGCGATTGGAGTATGAAAAAAACTTACGCGAAGAGGACGAGAACGATGCTACAGGAGATAAATAAACACAAATACAGCGTTCGGCAAATCGATGGCGCTGAAGGAATGCTTCTGTTGCCAGACAAATCAATAAAACTCGTTTATGGCTCACCTCCATATCCAAATGCTGAGCGTGAATATGGAGTATGGCGTTCATCTGAGTATATTGAAAAAATGACACCGTTTCTTGACGCTGCTTGCCGAAAACTCCGTGACGATGGCTTCATCGTGATTAATGTCAAAGCAAACAGAGAAAAATCCACAGCTAAGGTGGCCTCAAAACGTTCTTTGGTAATAGAAAAACTCGCAATAGAAATGGAAGAGACATGGGGACTTCATTGTGTTGACATAGAAATTTGGATAAAGGAAAACCCTGCGCCAACGGGACTGCGTGTGGCTTGTCAGGATGCTTATGAACAGAACCTGTGGTTCTCAAAATCTCCAAAATGGAGCATAAACCTTGATGCAATTCGCAGACCATATGAGTCGCATAGTGTTCAGACATACGAGTCATACGAGTATAAGCCACGGTCAAATGGAAACACCTATGTCCGCAAAAACAAAAGAATTGCTCCAAATCCTCTGGGAGCATTACCAAAAAACATTATTAGTGGCGGAGTCTCGGCTCGTATAGATGACCACCCTGCGACACAGCCATTGTATCTGCCGGAGAAATACATAAAGGCCACGACAGAAGAAAATGACTTGGTCGTTGATCCCTGGATGGGAAGCGGCACAACAGGATATGCAGCACTTTCTCTTGGACGCCGTTTTGCAGGATTTGATGTTGTGGAAGAATATGTAGCGCAGGCGAACTCTCGACTTCGCTCTATTGCTGGAGGAAATGATGATGGCAAAGGGCAAGAGACTTAGTAAACAAGCATTGAATACCATTTTTGTTGAAGGGCTTGGGGATCATGTCGTTTGGCACAGCGATACATCCTCTTCTCCTCTTCTTGTGGATTTACAGCCCAGAAATTTACGCTTGCGTGTATATCTCTGGAACTGCACAAATCCGCCTGGTGGTCGTGCGTTAGATGAATATAAAATACAAGTGATACTTCCCGGTCAGCAACGCGGAGAACGTGGGCAACTTGATTACTCCGATGGACGACTGCCCATCATAGGTGCATTGGTAAGAGATGGGGACGATGTTTCGTTTGCTTTTTGGGACGCAGATAAGCACAGCGATTTTGCATATAGCGGAAATATGCAAGTCAAAGCAGATGTGATTGTTGAATCTCTTTGTACGAAGGTATCTGAAACAGTCAGAAATAACAATGAAAGGATCGTCTGTGCCCGACCGCAATACTTGTATGATGCAATTATTCGCCGTATGGATATAATGCACGAAGAATTGCTTGGAGGCTGATTATGGGACTTAAGGAGCAGGTCTATTTAACTTCATATAATAAAGCTGAGCATGATATAGCCGAGATGTTTTATCTTCCTTGCATGAGGAACTCAAACCATTACGACAGAATCTCCGGGTATTTTGGAAGTACAATCTACATTATTGCCTGGGATGCTTTACGCGAGTTTATTGAAAGCAACGGCAAGATGCGGTTGATATGCTCACCGTATGTATCCGATGAAGATGCCTCTGCATTAGCCAATGGCTATTCTGCTAAAAACAACGAACTGCTTGCAGAATCGCTAGCAAGAGAAGTGCAGGCTTTGTTTGATGATCCGTTTTTAACCGCTCCAGCAAAACTGCTGGCATATATGATTTCAAAAGGTATCATCGATGTAAAAATCGCCGTTCCAACCGGTAGTGAATCACCGAACGCTAAGAGACTGTTTCACGACAAGGTTGGTATTTTCACGGATTCTGATGGTAACAAAGTAGGTTTCCGCGGTTCAATGAACGAAACATACAAAGGACTGTCTTCTGATGGGAACATGGAGTCCATCGATGTATTTCCGAATTGGCTCGATAGTCGTGATGCGGAACGAGTTGATGACGCAGCAGCTTTTTTTGAAAAACTATGGTCGGAATCCGTTCCCGGCATCGTTGTTTATCAATTTCCGAATGCCTCTAAAGAAATACTACGGACGAAATCCGAGGGAGTCAAATGGCACGAACTACTGGATGAAATCCATGTTGAAGAAAGCAAGGCAAAAAAGTGGAAACCCAGTAATCATATCGGTAGCAGGACTCCCCGTCCTCACCAGGTGAATGCACTTGAAACATGGGTAAAGAATAATCGCCGAGGCATTTTTGAACACGCCACAGGCAGCGGAAAAACTTTCACTGCTATGTGTGCAATCCATGATGCTTTTAAGAGAAATGAAGTCGTACTGGTTTTAGTTCCATCAAGAGATCTTCTAAAACAATGGGATCGAGAATTAAGAGGAACCTTGCTCGAAGATAAAATTTACTATCTGCTCTGCGGAGATAACAATAACGAATGGAAAAAGCCTGGTACCTTATCGTCTTGGACAAGTGATGGTGGTTCAACCCATCGCATTATTCTTGCAACTATGGATACAGCCTGTTCAGAAGATTTTGTAAAAAATGTATCGCAAGGTAAACATCTTTTTGTCGTGGCTGACGAAGTACATAGATTGGGAAGTCCCCGGAGACGCAATGCTTTGAACATAGATGCCGGCGCAAGATTGGGCTTATCTGCCACGCCGCGCAGATATGGAGACCCCGAAGGAACAGCGGCACTCTTCGATTATTTTGGCGGTCTCGTACCACCACCTTATACATTGGATGACGCAATAAAAAGCGGCGTTTTAACAAAGTATTTTTATAATCCGCTGACCATTACTCTTACTCAAAAGGAACAGGAAGAATGGAATGATGTAACAAAACAGATAAGCCAGCTTATGGCTCGTATGAAATCCAACGTAAATGCAGATACAAGCATTACTTCCAACACGCGCTTGAAGCAATTATTGATAAACAGAGCGCGTATTGTTAAAAACGCTTCCGGTAAGGTTCCGCTGGCTATTAATCTCTTGCTTAGAGAATATGTGGGAGGTCAAAGCTGGATTATCTATTGCGATAATATTACGCAATTGAAGAAGGTATTAAACGGAGCGATTGATGCTGGCTTTGATGCATTTGAATACTATGCAGATATGGAAGGCGATCGAGATGAGACGCTACGCTATTTTTCAAAGAACGGTGGTGTTCTGGTCTCTATTAAATGCCTGGATGAAGGTGTCGATATCCCTTCTACCACACACGCTCTTATTCTTGCATCTTCACAGAATCCAAGAGAATTCATTCAGCGTAGAGGTAGAATCCTGAGAAACTCACCCGGTAAGCTCTTCGCCCATCTTTATGATGCGATTACTGTTCCAGTAGTTGAAACCGAAGAAACGCCAAAGTCTATGTCAATAATTATCGGCGAATTATCAAGAGCTATCGAGTTTGGTTTAGGCGCAGAAAACCCCGCTTGCGTTACAGATTTGAAAAATATAGCCGTTGACTACCAAATCGACTATAACAGCTTACAGAACACCGGAATAGAGGAGGATGATGACAATGACTAACATCGAAATCAATGAACTGATCTCCGTATTGGAAAAGATCAGAGCCGAGCAGCATCCCGAAATACCTGCATCGCTGATTCAAGAGATCGTAAATGCGGAGTTTTCATCTCAGGATGACAGGACAAAGGCAAGGCATGATACGCAGAAAGTCATAGACGATTTTCTGAAAACTGTAACCGTTTGATAAGGAGGGCTGTTCGTTATGTTGAAATTTACAAGTATGATCATCAATAATTTTGGTCCTTACGAAGGTGAGCAGACAATCGACTTCGGTGACGGTGATGGTGTTACCCTTATTTGGGGAGACAATGGGCATGGTAAAACCACGCTCTTGAATCTTTTTCGTTATGCCTTGTTCGGACGATTCCAATACCGCCATGAAACGGTAGATGATATTCTGAAACTTGTAAACCGTGAAGGTATGAAATCGGGCAAATACGACTTTAAGGTTGTATTGAGAATGCTCCACGATGGAAAGAAATATGAACTCACCCGTCAATATAGCGTTCGTGCCGGTGTAACTGTTCCGTCCAAGAACGATGACTATGTTCAGGATGTTTTTCTGAAGGTCGATGGGCATTTCCCGCCCAACAAGGAGCATGAACTTGCGATGATAATGCCGGAGGAAGTCTCCCGTTTCTTCCTGTTTGATGGCGAATTGCTGCAGGAATATGAAGAGCTTGTGAAAGACGAGACCTCTGTCGGTGAGAAAATCAAGAAATCCATTGAGTCGATTTTAGGCGTTCCCATTCTGACAAATGCTGCTAATGATACTTCATTTGTACTTGGAGAGTATCGGAAAGAGCAAACGAAAGCAGCGCAAGCGAATAAGCGGACAGAAAAATACGCTGCACAGATTGAATCGGAGACAGCCAAGAAGGACGAGCAAACCAAAGAACTGACGCGACTTCAAGCAGCATACGAAGAGGCACAAAATCTCAGGGCAAAACTTGAGGACGAAGGAAAACAGAATGAGCATCTAAGAGCATTGATTCAGAGCATGGAACATCTGGAGAGCGATATTGCCGCAAAAGAAGCCACCCGCGATGGCCTTTTGCAGTCAATTGTTGTTGCGACAAAAGATGTCTGGAGATATGTGATTGGAAAGCAAACCTCTGAGATTCTGTCTCAGGTGAAATCTGAATTATCCGAGCTTCAGCAGAAGCACAATACACATGAGTCGGCTGCACGACTGATAAGTTACATTCAGCGCATCGTAGAAACGCATCATTGTGAATGCTGCGACCAGGATGTAGACGAGGCTCATGTATCTGCACTGAAAAAACGACTTGACGAAGAACCGGGAGAATTTGGTGGACTGTCTCCCGAAGAAACCGAACGCATGAAAGTTCTTCAAATTCGGCAGGCATCTCTGGAAAGTATGCAGAGCGCTACAGATGCCCAGGTTCTAAAAGTTTATGAAGACCAGTTGGCCGATCTTTTAGTACAGATTGATGATGCAAAAGGTCAACTCAAAGATTTACGAGACGAGATTAGCCGCTATGGAAATGTAAGTGACCTTACCGCTGCCGCAAAGGAGAATGCACAGAGCTTGGCCAAGTGCTACTCGAAGATTGAAAATCTCAAGGAAGGCATCCAGGCAACTAAGGATAAAATAAAAGAGGCAGACATCGCCTTGGCAAGCCTTGAAGAAAAAGTTCGGAAAGCGGGCACGTCTGATGCAGATTTGAATCTCGCCGTGAAAAAAGTTGAAATCTGTGCAGCACTCCATCAGTTGTTTAACGATGGTATCGCCGCTTACCGCGATAAACTGAAAACAGAAGTTGAACGAGATGCTACGGAGCTTTTCTGCAATATTAGCAGCGATCCTGACTATACCGCTCTGAAGATTAACGATAACTATGGCCTCTCCATCCAGCACCGTTCCGGCGAAATAATACCGTTCCGCTCCGCTGGCTTTGAGCATATTGTAGCTCTATCGCTGATAGGTGCTTTACACAAAAATGCGCCCTTAAGTGGTCCCATTATAATGGACTCTCCATTTGGACGTCTTGACCCAACCCACAAGAAAAACATAACGAAGGCTCTGCCATTGATGTCCGATCAGATTATTCTCCTGGCGTATACTGATGAGATTGATGGACAGACCGCCAGACAAGTTTTAGGAAGCACCCTCAAAAAAGAGTATCGTCTGAGAAAGTATGGTTCCTTCCATACAGCAATAGAACTGCAATAACCGGAGGTGACAGATATGAACGATATAACAAATTTCCGCTTATCAAAAGCTGCTAACGATGTAGCTGACAAACTGGTTGCAACAGGAAAATTCGACCACGGAACATCTGCCGCCAAGTTCGCTTTTGCATATGCCGTGAAGAATTTCTATGGAAAGTTTGACCCCTCCACATACGCTGTTTCCGACAGTTATGGCAGTAATTACAGTGTCGGTTCGTTTGATGACCTTGCTCCGTATGTAAAGGTCTTATATCCCGAAACAGATACCCCTTACATTTATGTAAGAGCGTTGATTGTTTTTGGGCTGATTGAAATAGGCAAGGTGATAGATTCTGGAGGTATGCCAAAAATCTATTCTCTTTGCGAATAAAAGAATTTCACACAAAAATCAAGCATAGTTGATTCAAAGGGGCTTCCGACACAACCGCCGGAAGTCCTTTTTCAGTTCCACCTATGGAACAAGAAATGGAACTGTAAATGGAACAAGAAATAATTTCAGAGAGCCAAGGCTTGAGCTTCTGGCACTCTGAATTATTGTCTCAAGCCTTTATCCAAAGCGATGCGGGATGTAGCATTCGTGGCAGCAATACTTCCGCTTACTGTTTCCATAGGTTCTGAACTCTTTACCACAGTTCGGGCAGGTAAAATCGTAGTAGGCTTTTCGGTCAATTATATACGGATGTTCCTTCCACCAGTGATTACGGCAGGCATCGCAAATCGATCTTGATTCCTCCTGTGCGAGACTGCTCATAATGGTAAGTAGGAATTCGCCCTTTGAGTCCATCGTGTAGATATTCTCTTTTTCAAAATAGACCGCGATGCCTTTCTCGTTCAGCTTTCTGATTGTTGAGACGGAATCGACCGTGTTGCGGGCAAATCTCGATATGGATTTTGTCAGCACTAAATCAACGGCTCCGGCAAGGCAGTCCTCAATCATCCGATTGAATCCCTCCCTGCGTTCCGTCCGCAAGCCGGAGATACCATCGTCCACATATACCCGGACAAACTGCCATCCGGGATGATCCGATATCTTTTTCTCGTAGTATTCAGTCTGCGCTGCAAGGCTCGACTGCTGATCCTCATGTTCGGTGGAAACTCTGGCGTAAGCCGCCACACGCAGGTTTGCCTTGGCGCTTTCCTTAAAGGTCGCAGGCTTTGGCAGCGGAGCGATCTCCGTGATGATTTTATCTTCCATCCACAATCACCCCATCCCCGATAGCTCCGCCGACAACATCGACCTCCAAAAACGGCGGTTCATAGTGTTCGGCTATTTCCTTCTAGGCTTTCTGCATCTCGCTGTCGCTGATAACGCCGTCTTGCTTCATACCAGCGAGAATCCACTTCGCAAGCCTGTACTCGACTTCAGTTTCAAACAACGGCTATTCCTCCTTCCGAGTTGTAGTGTCCATACATCACTCTGAAAGGCGGAAAAGTCAAGGGGATTCAGCGATAATTGATACAATCGACAATCTGCACACCCTCATAACGAAGTGTTTTGTCAATCGTTACGGGACAGGACTTTTCGTTATGGGCGTATGCAAAATTTATAGGATGCACACCCCGCGGAGCCGTAATCGCAGGCAGCACGGCAGTCTGCGGACAAAAAATAAAACCCTCTGCACACCCCTCGGTGTCAAAAGGCAAGGAAAGACTTTATATTTGATACACCTTAACGAAGTGCCGCAAAGCACACCGTATCATTTACGCAACAGCCTCCTCAAGAAGTATTCCGCTTTTGGGTTCAAGAATATTTACGATCATTTTTACAAGCGACTTCGGAGTAAAGAACACACCGTCATCGGAGGCTATATTCTTAGCAAACTTGTTGAGAAAGTATTCGTATATACGTTCGATGACATCACCGCCGACATCATCGAGGGCGCTGTTATTGAATATACGCAGAAGCTCCGCCAGCAGTTCGTCTGAAAAGTCGGTATAGCTCTTTGGCAAAACACCTGTAAGCTGTTCGCTCTGTTCCTCGATAAGCTGCATAGCATTATTGACGACCTCACCGAGGCTGTTCATTGTGTGTCCGTCCTTGTTTACAAGATCGGCAGCAGCTATATTCTCCGGGAGATTTATCAAATAGTCATACTGCGCCTCTTTGGGCAGAAATAGCGCATTCTTGGCAGAAAAGTCACTCGCCTCTACGGGCATAACACGCCCGCCGCGGGAAGGACGGTTTTTCAGTATTTCAGTTTCAACCATCTTGAATCGGCTGAAAGCATACCGCAGAAAAATAAGCCCGAGTACAGGCATACAGTATTGATTCGATGTAAGTTTAGATCCAGCCCGAAGCAGATCGGCAGATTCCCAAAGTTCAGCTTCCAGCTTGCGTATATTTATCATTTATATAATCCTCCAGAAAATATTATGTTTTTATTATATATTTTACCATAAAACTGCACTAAAATCAATACAAAAGCGGGTTTTCTTTTATTAAAATTCACAAGGCTTATGAAGTGCAGAATCTATTTAGGCATAAAAAATGAGCGTTAATCCGCTCTTTTCCCAATAGTGTTTTACTCTCATTTCTGAGCCCCGGTCTTTGTTTGGTCTTTATTCCTGCAAAAACCGATTTTAGACCACCTTAAATCACATCAAACGCACCCGCACAAACCGCGCAGGACCGCGGTTTGCCGTGAATGGCATGAGACGGGTTTAAGCTGCGGCTCGAATTCAAGTCCCACCATCTGCATAGCATAAAAGCCCGTATTAACGGGCTTTTTCTTATGTTTATTTTTGCTTTGGTCCTTGTTTGGTCCTTATCGGTCTGGGAAACCCTTTATTTACGGGGTTTTCAGACCGCTGTTTTTTGCTCATTATTGTCCATCAGAACATCTGCGATAACATTTCTTACTTTGACTCTCGCCTCCTGAAAATAGTGGGAATATGTTGAAAGCGTGGTCTGCGGTGTACTGTGTCCCAGCACTGCGGCTACAGTTACAGGGTCAACTCCCGCCTCTATCTCGGCGGAGGCAAAAAAGTGTCTGAATGTGTGGATACCGTAGAACGGGAAGTTGTTTTTCTCGCACAGCTTTTTCAGCCAGGTATACGGTGTGTTGACATGCATCGGGCGACCGTCAGCAGCAGTGAACAACCTTTCGGTATCATTCCATTGTGTGCCCATCTCTTTGATGTAAATGTCACGCTCTGATTTGAATTGCTTTACTAGTTCCATGATCTCAGGCGGCAGTGATATTATTCTATTAGATTTTTCAGTTTTAGGGGTGTCTGTGTACATCCCTTTTCTTAATGAGTAATTTGAAGTACGGCATATGTGAACTACATTTTGAGTATAGTCAAAGTCCTTCCACTCCAGTCCGAGAAGCTCACCTCGTCGGCAGCCTGTGAACATACACAGTGTAAAGTACACTCTGAACATCATTGTCGATTCCGACAGTATTTTCAAAAGCTCCCTTGCCTGTTCTTTGGTGTATATCTTCTTTTCCTTGCCCGCATTTGTTCTGTTTTTGATGTTCCTCGGTACAGTGACCTTCTGGCAGGGATTGTAGTTAAGGATATCGAGCTTTATCGCATACTCAAATATCGTTGAAACGAACGACAGGTGATGCCGAACCGTTTTGTAGGACAGCGGCTTACCGTTATCCATATTAACGCCGTCTCTTGCAAGCGAATTGATAAACATCTGAATGTCACGGGCGGTTATCTTATCAAGCCGAAGATGCCCGATCGCCTTGTAGGTCCTCTTGGTAAGATTCCACTCTCTGTGCAAGGTAGTATCCTTGTGGTTCAGTTCAGCGTAGTCTCTGAACCACTGCTGTGCAAACGGCTCAAATTTGATACTCGATGTGACCATGCCGTGAGCACAGTCATCTTCAAACATTATAACTTGACGGTTAAGTTCCTTTTCGATCTGCTTTGGTGTCATTTTAGGGTCGGGATGCCAGGTCATCGTCTTATTGACTTGTTTCCCCTGGCTATTGTAACCGCAGGACACCTTGATGCGGTACGCATTACCTCGTTTTGATACTGTTGCCATATACATCTCTCCTTTCAAGTTTTATCGCCCACAAGGCACTATGTCAACAGGCATTGATTTTTCTGACATATCCCACTCACAGCCGCAAATATCGCAGCGACTGCAAACGGTCTATTTGAAAAATCTAATGTCTGTTGACATACACAATACTCTATACGGTGCTGCATTATCCAGCCTGTGAGCGAAGAATTAAACTCTACAACATACTTTTCTACCCAACCGACAACTCGCCGAGCAAGAATTTGTGCAGTATCTCTTTATTGATCAGGTACTTCTTCCCTGCCCTGAAGCACGGCAGTTCGCCTGACTTGCACAACTCTCTGACTCTGAACTCTGTCAGTCCGTCGACCAGCGCGGCGGCTTGTTTGATCGTCAGCATAACGGTTTTAGTTTCTGTTTTGTTTTCAGCCATTGAATTATCACACTCCTGTTTGTCTTAGTTGTTGTTCTTATGTTTGTGTTTGATTTGAAACTGTAGTAGTTCATTTTCGATTTTCCTTTCGTTTTAGATTTGGTTTATCCCATATACATTCCGAGGGACTCTTTCTTTTCCCGCTCTTGTTTGAGCAGCTTGCTGTCGGCGTGAGAGTAGTATTCGTCCTCATCATTGTCCTCTATCAGCGTAGCCAGCGCAGTAATCCCGTCAACAAGCCCAATTGTATCAATTGCGAAGCTATCAGAATTTTGAACAGCTTTGAGCTTACTTTCTGCCGCCAGCTGTCTTGCTCTTTCTGCCGAGATGAGTATTCTGCGCTCATGCTCCCAACCTGTTTCAGTAGTTCGCTGCTCATCTCTTTCATCTCCTGATGTATCTGCTGACGATTCTGTTCGCTCTCCTGCTGGTACCTGCCAAGCAGTATCGACTGGTTCTGCTCGTACCTCGTCATCTGTTTCGAGGTCGGCAGCTCTTTTAATTCTTCTCTGACCTCGTCCTGCGACTGACATATCGAACTGAGGATTTTCAGCACCGCCGTCCAGTTCTGCTCCTGCACGACCACCATCGGAGCGGTTTCCGAAGCCTCCCGAAAGCTCTCCTTGTTCTTCTCCATTAAAGATTGCATATCGTATTTTGAATTCATAATCCATCATCTCCTTTGTGTATTTCTTTTCGTGCAGCTTATTGCACCTGCATCTCTTTCCTTTGGGCGTGGTGTAGGTGATGTACTTTCGCTGCTGCTCCCACCGCACACCGTAACCTCTGCGCTTCATCAAAGCTATGAACTGCTTTTTACTTTTCGCTTGTTTCATACAATCTGTGATTGCGTTCATCAAAGCGAACTTGAAGCTCTCGCCACGCACAGCACTGCGGTACTCCTTGTCGCCGAGAACATCATTCTGCCCGTCTTTATTAAATGTAGGTTTCTGCAAGGTATGAACACCATAGCTTTCGCATATCTCGTCCGACAGCTTCATCAGCTCGTGCAGGCTGTTGTTGTCCGAGTGATACTTTCTGCCGTCCTCAAAGCTCACCGAGTTGAACACAATGTGACTGTGGATATGCTCCCTGTCGATGTGAGTCGCCACAACACATTCGTAATTGCTCAACGCTTTACTGGTCAGCTCCAAAGCTATCTTGTGAGCAAGCTCGGGCTTGATGTCATAGCCCTTGGGGAAGCTCTGCACCAGATGATAGTACAGTCTGCCGCCTGTCTTTTTGTGCATCTGCTTGGTGAGCATCATTTCGTTGTAGGCATTCTCGGTCGAACAGTTCACACCCGACACCAACCGCCTGTCCTCCAGCTTGGTTTTCTTCTCCTTACCGACATACCCGAGCAGCTTTTTCAAGCCGCCAGTGCTCTGATTCTTGCTGTTTGCAAAGTGGATTATCGGCATCATTTCACCTCCTTTAGCATCTCGCCCAGCCGACCGTAGATGTCCATAAGCAGACCTCTGCACTCTTTCAGCTCGGCAACTTTCACCCTGCCCTCGTTGCAAAGCCTGGTCAGC
>OMXI01000087.1 GCA_900314975.1 uncultured Eubacteriales bacterium
GTAAGCGTATAACCCTCCGCACCTACCCCATCGAAGTCTAATGAAGTATAATAAACTTCAAGGAACACCATGAAGTAAATTGGACATTCCAAATTGATTCATGGAGTTAAATGGAGTATATTAGACAGACAGGAGAGGGTAAAATATATGCAGTCAAATACGACAAGCATCACAACAATAAAGCAGGAAGTACGTCTGCAAGAATGGTCTGCACAGATCGAAGCGCAGCAGGCAAGCGGTCTGACGATCCGGGAATGGTGCAAAGAAAACGGTATCAAGCCCAACACGTATTACAACCGCTTAAGAAAAGTTCGGGAGCAGTATATGGAGAATTCTCAGACTGTCGTACCGGTATCGGTGCCACGTTCAAGTGAGAATATCTGTATCGAGAAAAACGGTTTGCACATATCGCTGCCGGCTGATGTTTCTGTCGAGTTAATGACAGCATTGGTGCGAGAATTATGCTGAATGATCTGGCAGCGGATGCGCAGGTCTATCTTGTTACGGGGTATACAGACCTGCGGCGCGGGATAGACGGTCTTGCAGCTATCGTTCAAGGTCAGCTTTTGCTCGATCCTTTCAGTAAGGCATTGTTCCTGTTCTGCGGCAGACGCTGTGACAGGATCAAAGGTCTTCTATGGGAGGGCGATGGTTTTCTGCTGTTGTATAAACGGCTTGACAACGGTCGATTTCAGTGGCCACGCAGTGAGACCGAGGCGGTAATGCTTACGTCTCAGCAAATCCGCTGGCTTCTGGAAGGCTTGAAGATCGAACAGCCGAAAGCTATCCGTGAGGGAAAACCCGGTGCGATGTATTAAACCAATGCCATATGAATATTCAGAATATGTGCTTGAAAATCCCCTCTTTTCGTGGTATCATGAATGTATCATCACGAACGGAGGGGTTCTTTATGTCCGAACAGAATATGACATCGGAAATCGTATCGCTCCGTAATGAAAATGCTGTTCTCAGGGAAGAACTCGCACTGGCAAATCAACAGCTTGAATGGTTCAGAAAGCAGATATTCGGACGCAAGACAGAACAGACTTTCGTTGTGATGGAGAAGGAATTTGGTGTTCAGCTTTCCATGTTCGGAAACAATGAAGAAAAATCTGCAACCAAATCCGCTGAAACAATTACTGTTCCCGAACACAAACGCAAGAAAAAGCGCACTCACGATGACTGGATGAGCAGTCTTCCTGTTAAAGAGGAACATCATGAGATCAAAGATCCCGTCTGTGAGATATGCGGCGCGAAAATGGTGGAGATAGGTGATGAAAAGGCTTATGATGAGCTTGTATATTCACCCGCCAAATTCTATATTCGCAGACATATCGTACATAAATACAAGTGTCCCGAGTGCGGAGAAAAGCCCGAGGAAAGGGACGAGCCATGCCATATTATCCGTGCACCCTATCCTCACGCTATGATCCCGGGAAGCTATTGCTCTCCCGAACTTCTGGCTCATATCATCTACGAAAAATATGCAAAGTCAGTACCTCTGCACCGTCAGGAAAAGGACTTTAATTCAAAGAAGATACCTCTGCTCAAAGCGACCATGTCTAATTGGGTAGGTACAGCCGCCGAAAAATGGTGCTTACCGATTGTGGAGAAAATGCATGAGATGCTTATAGCAGGACAGATGATCCATGCCGATGAAACGACTGTTCAGGTGCTTCACGAGGAAGGCAGAAAACCTACCTCGACATCAAGAATGTGGGTCTACTGCAACGGCAAAATGAATGACAGGAGCATCATCATTTTCGATTACAGACCGACAAGAAAAGGTGAGCACGCCTCGAATTTCCTGAAAGGCTTTATCGGATATCTTATCTGCGACGGATACGATGCTTACAATGCAGTCGAAGGTGCAAAAAGATGCGGTTGTATGACTCATGCAAGGCGTGGTTTTATTCAGGCTCTTCCGAACGACCAAAAGCTGCACAACACTTCTGTTGCGGCAAAGGCAGTCGATTATCTGAACAGGATATATCACGAAGAAAGTCTGCTTGCCGACAGCTCCGCAGAATACAGATATGAACAGCGCCTTGCGAAGGTAAAGCCTTTGCTTGACGAGTTCTTTGCGTGGCTTGAAACTGTTCAGGTCAGTGGAAAAGGCAAGCTGACAGATGCAGTGAGGTATGCTCTGAACGAGCGGAAATATCTTTACACATTTCTCGAAAATGGTGATATTCCGATTGACAATAACAGAGCCGAGAATGCTATCCGCCCATTTGCAGTCGGGAGAAAAAACTGGCTTTTCAGCAACACAGCAAACGGTGCAAAAGCAAGTGCAGTGCTGTACTCGATCATTTCAACCGCACAGGCAAATGGTCTTGATGCGGAAAAATATCTGACAGAGCTGTTTTCACAGCCGGCAGGAACGATATTATTACCATGGAGGGAAGAAAAATGAAAGAAGTACTTGAAAAGTGCCGTTACTGCAATGCACCGCTGAAACTCGAGATAAGTGAGACCTCGATTCATACATTTCAAGGTCACAGGAATGAATTCACGATAAAGCATGAACCCAGTCTTGCCTGCACAAAATGCAATAACATATTTCAGGCTGAGTCGTATCAGTCTGAAAAGACTAATGCATTCCTGCATTTTCTGATGTCGATCAAACTGAAGAAAGCTGAGATCGAGTACAAAGATATGATCAGGTATGTAGATAAAAATCTCAAATTCAATGACGATGAATAAAATTAACCCTGCAGGGATGTTGATTGATATAATCCCCTTAAAGTAGACACACGAAAAAACAAAAGCGTGTGAAAGCTGTAAGGGGGTTATTTTATGTCAAGAGGAAGTAAGCTAACAGATGAA
>OMXI01000018.1 GCA_900314975.1 uncultured Eubacteriales bacterium
ACCTCTGCACTCTTTCAGCTCGGCAACTTTCACCCTGCCCTCGTTGCAAAGCCTGGTCAGCTGATTGAGATTGTTGCCCACAGCTTTGAGCTGTTTGCTAAACTCGTGGAAGCCGTCAAGCACAACTATCTTCTTGCCCAGCGCCGACCGCAGAACGAAATCGGACAGCTTCAGCCCTCGGCTTGCGGCTCGCTCTTTGATCTTTCTCCGCTCGTCCTCGGTACAGCGGACGGTGATAGTTACATCTCTTGTTCTCAATTTCATCACTCCTTTCTTTTAACGATAGGGGGGCCGGGGTCCGCCCCGAGCCAGTGAAGCGGGCGGTGGCGGACTGCCGCCTGCGATGCTGGCATTGACAGAATACCTGCGGTTTTCGGACTGCCGTTTGCACCCCTCAATTTGACCTTTTCTTCTTTCGCTATCATTGGCAGAAGAGAGAAAATATCATCGGCACACTCTCACTCCTGCGGCGTTGGTTTTACATCGTACTCACTCCTTCATTGATTTAATCGTCGGGCAACTGTGCCTCTATAATAAAGAGACTGGGAACCGGGTTTTGAGAGGGGTAAAAACAAAAGTTGTAATCATTTTTGTAGCCTTGCACAACAAACCGAACTTTGATTTGTCAAGCTGCTGTGAGATTTTGCCCTCTATAATAGAGAGACAGAGAACATGGTTTTGCACACCCAAAAATAATGTTTGCAATTTGTTTTGTAGGCTTGTACAACAAACTGAACTATCATTTAGTGAAAAGCACGATGAGATTTCAACACACGTCTCTAATATAGAGGCAGTGGGCAAAGGGGTTTGAGTAGGGTAAAATTGAAATTTGTAATACATTTTGTAGCCTTGCACAGAAAACCGAACTTTCATTTAGTTAAAAGCACGATGAGATTTCAATATGTTCCTTTATATATAGGTCTCTAATATAAAGAGACAGGGAGCATTGTTTTGAGACGGGTAAAACTAAAAGCTGTAACAATTCTTGTAGCCTTGCACAACAAACCGAACTTTGATTTGTCAAGATGCTATGAATTTTTGCCCTCTAAATATAAAGGCTTTGAGATAGACGTTTTGAGAGGGGTAAATTTGAAAACAGCAATTGTTTTTGTAGCCTTATACAAAGGCATATCCTTTTTTACGCATTACACGTATTACATCTGCCGCTAAGTCAATAACCAAAGGGCTTTGCATACTTTTCCTTCGTATTACACACAGCATACACTCGCATTACAAGTATTACACGCCTTACTTTCGCATTACAGCTTTCAGCCCAAAGCTGCGCCGTTTGCAATGACTGTAAGGCGTGTAAGACGAAATTGAGAGTAGAGGTCGCTCTTTATCGGACTCTTCTGAAGCCCTATGTACTTCACCATTAGACATCATTCGTATGTGCGGATTCAATTTTCAAGCTGCTAAAAATATTCCTATATGTATACGGAACGATGTTGGAGTTTTGTTAACCTGGTTTTTGAGATCTGTAATATTTTTTGTGTGCTTGCACAACAAACCGAACTTTGACTTATTGAAATTTACAACAGATAAATAGTAGCGCTCGTGTGCGTCGATCACAAGGATCCTGCGCGGCGCACTGATGAAAAAAGAGCACCCTTTCGAGTGCTCCTATATATATTATGGGAAGTAAAACGCCGAGTGTATAGTTTTTGACCACATTTAAAAACTCCTCCGACCACATTTTTGATTGATTTTGCAGGTCAAAGGGTATTTCATTTTTTCGCCGAACAGAACGAACAAGCACGGTTTTCAGCGCAGCTGCGAACCTTCAAAGTGTTTTTCAAAACGAACACAAAACGAGCAACGCCGAACAAAACGAACAGAAAACTCTGCTTTCAAAGATTCTTTGAACGAGATTGTTCGGCGAAATTGGAGATAGGGTATGCACTTTTTCAGCAAGAATTCAAACAAAACCATTATCGTAGTGCTATAACCCAATATTGTTCGTATACTAGCGTTGAAAATCTAATATGTACAGTTTTATTAACTAATAATAAGAATCAAAGAAATGGTAATATGGTTATTCAATCACTAAAAAAGTCAATATAAATTTTAGCTATTCTTTCATCCCAATTCGTTGATAAATAACATTTAAGTTCATTATGTATAAACTTGTATGTTTTTTTATTATTGCTTATTATTTTTAATGCATCATCTTGCAGTTCCAATAGCATATTAGCATTGAATTCCTTAAAATCATAGTTTTCGGTGTCGACTACAAGAGAAAAATCTGTTTTATACTTAATCAGATCAATAAAACGCCCTCTATCTATTATTCTATCATCAACTAATAAATTGGCACAACACCTAATTAAATTGCCACCGTCATCGCTATCAGCTTTAACTGCTTCAAACAGTGCATCTTCAATGCCCTTTTCTGGTTGAATAACATCATGCATTAATGAATTATAATACAACTCAAGATTCTTTGTTTTTTCTAATGATGTTTTTATTCTTATTTGTATTTGCTTTTGAAAAGCCTTATTTGATATTAAATGCAATTGTATTAGTACATCTTCTGGGAGAACAACCAAATAGCTTTTTTTATCTTTTTCAGATAGTTTTAATTTAAGCCTAGGTTTAACCTTATTTAGAATTGCAGAGATATTCTTCAATATTTGCTTTAACTCGCTGTTATTGTTTTGATCTCGATTACGAATTATCCTATTACAAATCGTCATAATCATTTTTTCCAATTCTTAAGGTTGGAAAGTCCTATTCCTATCATTATATTGTTTACAAATGAAAGAGTTTAATTCTTTTAATACTTTAGGCTCAACATTTTGATCCAATACTACGCTAATCAGCTCATATAACGAATCAAGTCGTTCTTCAGACAACTCCACCATTTTCAAAATATGAAACAGCTTTGCTAATACTAAAATATCCTGTTGAGGGATAAGTTTGTTCAAAATTGAATTGTGTAAATTAGCAACAACAGCAATTACATATGTATAACATTCCTCTTCTATTGCAATTCTCTCTATCCCATATTTAGTGGTAATATCCTTTATTTCATCATATGTCAAGAACCTAAATATAACCATCAAGTCAAATCTTGTTAGTTTTTCTAATACTATGTTACTAGAAGTCCCAAACAAACCATCATTTTTATTCTCTTTAGTAGACAATGATAGAAAGATAGAATCTATAAACAAGGTATATACACATCTTGTTTCACTATAAATATCTAAAAACAAATAATTATATTGCATATACTTATAAAGATCAGATATAATATACTCTATCTTGTCATATGCCTTAGTTCCTGCAAAAAAGTAATAACTTGTTTTTGCCTCCTTATCAACCTTTTTACAGTTATCAATTATTCGATAAAGCATTTTATATATATATTTAAAATCAATCAGCTCAGAAACAGGTTTATTATTTTGGGTTATGGCAAAACTATTAGCATATAGCCCATACGATTCAATCGAGCTCATCTCTTGCTTGATTCTCTTCCTTTGTAAATCTGTAATTTGAACAAATGGATTATTGGTTAGTGTATTTCCAACTACTATCCTATTGTTCTCTGTCATCAAATACAATTCTAATTGTCTTGTTGATAGAAAAATCCTAGCAGCTTTACGCAATATGTCATAGCAGGAAATATAATCTTTCAAGAAATAGTAGCAATAAGCTTTCTGTAAATGATTTTCTTCTGTATTATTAAGATATGGAATCGTTTTAATTTTAACATCCCGATAGTTGAATTCTTCAAACGGTGTAAAATCATCTTGTTTTTCATGTGCTGAAATATGGAAACTAATAAAAGTATCCTCAGCTTTAGTCTTATATGCTCTAATTAATATAACTGTATTGATAGAACTCTTTCTAAAGACATTTTGTATATAAGGATATGAATGCTGAATACTCTTGTTTTTTTCAGCATTCGATTCATCAAAATATAGTGATGCTTCAGAATACTCATCTTCATTATTACAAATAAATGTCAAGGTATCATTCTCCAGGCCGCATCTACATGTAAAATACTGTTTAAAAACCGTCTGAATATATTCGCCAGATATATAGTTAAATGCATCATACCCTTTAAAAACATTATTAATTCTTGAAAGTATATGAAATCTCGGAACTATTATTTCATTAAGAATGCATACTGTGTCTTGAGTATAATCCTCTTGACTATAGTTTTTTCCAAGAATGGACTGAGCAAAAAGCACATTAATCCCCATATTCTTGTAATATTCAAATAGCTGTGAATCATATTCATCACTAACATTTATCATATACGCTCTTTGTTGGTCTTCTTTTAAGATACTTCTAACCCATGAGAATATTTGCTTGGTGTTAGGATCGTTAAACGAATATCCAATAAATAGGATTGTATATCTTGCAAACAGTGCTTTTATATAGTTTTCAATCAATGTAAAGTTTCTTGAATAATTAAGATAATCTTCCTCTTTAAGTACATAATTATCATATTTAAAGCCACCGTGCATTTTAATCAATAGATGATCTGTGTGTGAATAAGGTAAATCACTATCTTTTTCGATAACATCTAAAAAGATGCCGTTATCGTTAAACACTTGCTCTATCAGATCATCATAATTAGTAGTTATAATATATCGAGGGTTGATTTTCACAAGTGCCTCATGTATATCATTAGGCTTGGCATCAGGCTTGTAAAACAAACTTTTTATGAGCTCATTATAATCTTTCTTTCCTCTTGAATTGTAGTATAACTGCGGAATAATTGTATTGTCATTGCCTGCACTTTCTTTAATTCCAAGCTTGTCTTGGATATCTTTAACCAAGTCATTCCAAGAAAGATAACCAGATCCAACAGATGCACCTGCACCAACGAACAAAACCAGTTCGTTTTGCAACATACTATTATTCAGGAAACGAAAATCTTCATTATAATTTATACTCATATTGTGCTCTCCTTTCTCTTAAAGTACAGATACTATGATACTTAACCAGATAAACTATTCGAAATCCGGCAGTTTTTTATTTGGTTTACAAATTAAGAATGGCGGTGTGTATTCACTACTAATATATTCACCCTCATAAGGTGGTTCTTGAATATTTATATAATAGAGATAGAAAATCAACACATACAATGCTGACAGAGCAAAAGCGGCATTTTCATAGGTTGCCTCATTATAATTTGAGCCTCTATCATGCTTAATATTTTGGTGAGCAGTCCACCATGGTAACCCTCCATCATTCCATCCCAAGAACGGTTTTATACTCCTATGCCATCGTCTAATTGTAACCTCAGCATCAACAATTTTAGGATATTTACCAAGAATTATTGTTTTATAATCTGAAATCGATCCACGCTTTTTTGTATTGTCAACCGCTTCGCAAATAGCTTTAAATGCGGTTTCACATTCGGTACAGGCAAGTATTATTATTTTTCTAAACTCAAAAGAGTATACCTTTTCCTGACCATCGGGTTCTATATACCTCGAGCTATCGGAAAGATCCTTTTCAAGATCCAAATAATAATACCACATATTATGTAACTCTTTTTCAGTCATCATTTCTTCTCCGTCAGTTTCTGGTACATCTTCATCAGCTCGGCGACGCACTCGCTCTCGGTCATGGTCTTATAGTCAAAGCCATACGCCTGCATGACCGCCTTGTCGTTGGCTTGGTGAGCCTTGCGCAGCTCGGGCGGCATTGTCGTTTCGTCGTAGAGGTCGGCGAGGGAACAATCGGGATAGAGCGCCCTTGCGTCGAGGATAGCCTGTGCAGTTTTCTCTATCTTTGCTTTTTGTTCGGCGGTGGGCGAACACCACGGGAAATTGTTGTAGACGATGTCCTTTGAATAGCGGTAATCGCTTTTCAGTCTGCCTGCAACAGTTCTCATCCATGCATTATGAACATTTGAACACAATACTCCAAATTCATACAGCGTGCCGTTTGGAATTAAGAATACAAGGTCACTTGCTATCGTATTCTTATCCATAAATCCTAAAGGAATATATTTTCTCTTTCCTGATGAAGTTTTAGGAACAATAATATAATCCGTATCTGGTTGTGCTATTTGGCAAAATAGCGTAGGTGTCTCTGCAAACTTTCTTGTTCCAGCTGCTTTACTTGATGCTCTAAACTCTCGTATTGCATCTATTCGTTTTAGCACTGTCGGACAACTCTTTATTTCGGCAGGACTTGCTCCAACCAACCAAAGACAATAACGCTTTTTATTATTCAAAAATTCGATTGCACCTACATACGGTCTTATCCACTTTTCCGCAAGAGGTTCTTTTTTGATTAATTCAAGTCTTTGGTCTTCGGAAAGCACAAAGCCACCGCCGTCTCTTGGCATACTTCCAAATCTTATAGGTGAAACACGACATAACGGAACAGACCTTGATTCGATAAAAATGCTTGGAGAATCCGTAAGATATGGACTAATGTTTTTACATATCTTTAACTCATTATCTGAATCGAAAAGTTTCTTTTGAGTCTTTCCCGCTTTCCTTGAAAATCCGACAATTACGCAATGTACCCTTGCTTGGTCATTGGATTCATTATTCCACACGAATGTATCATATGCAAAATCAATATCAATGTTGTAATTATCGAATAAGTATTTCCAAAACGTAATTACCTGTTGACCCTGGCAAATTGAATTAGTTGAAACGAAAGCGACTTTAACATCTTTGCCTTTAATAATATCAGCTGCTTTCTTATACCATGCACAGACATAGTCCATTTCCCCTGCACCTTTAACTTCGTCAAAAATGTGCATTATTTCGCTCTTCTGAACTTTATCCATATACATTCCGCCCACAAACGGCGGATTACCCATAATATAATTCAGCTTGTCCTTGGGCACAACGCTTTCCCAGTCAATACGCAGGGCGTTGCCCTCGGTGATGTTTGCATAGCTTTTCAGCGGCAGAAAATCAAGGCTCTTATTGATTATCTTTTCCGTCTCGTGAAGCATCTGGCTCTCGGCTATCCACAGCGCAGTCTTTGCAACAGTCACCGCAAAGTCGTTTATCTCGATGCCGTAAAACTGCCCGATACCGACCTTGACCGTAGATGCGGAGCTTGTATCCGCAAACATTATGCTGTCGCCGAGAATTGCGGCAATAGCTCTGTTTTCAAGTCGGCGCAGACTCAGATATGTCTCTGTCAGGAAATTTCCCGAACCGCAGGCAGGGTCAAGGAATGTCAGACCTGCGAGCTTGTCCCTGAATTCTTCGAGTTTCTTTGTGCGAACATTTATCTGCTTGCCGCCAAGGATAGTTTCAAGCTCGGTGGTCAGGTCGTTCAGGAACAGCGGGTCAATGACCTTATGGATATTCTCGATAGATGTGTAGTGCATACCGCCAGAGCGCCTTGTTTCAGGATTAAGGGTAGACTCAAACACAGCTCCGAAAATGGTCGGGCTGATGTCCGCCCAGTCAAAGCCTGCACTTGCCTTATTGATAAGAAGGTCAACTATCTCCTCGTTGAAACGAGGTATCTCTATGTTCTTTTCAGCAAACAGACCGCCGTTTACATACGGGAACGCTGCGAGGTCGTCGTCCATATACGGGTCACGGTCTTCGGGCTTGGTATCAAGCACCTCAAACAGCTCTATCAGCTTTTTGCGGACTTCGCTTGCAGGGAATTTTGCAAGGTACTGCCCGAACATCTCGTGCGTGCCAAAGATGCCTGCGTCCTCTGCGTACAGACAGAACACCAGACGCACGCAAAGAACATTCAGAGATTTGAGCGTTTCGGGCGCATCGGGGTTTTTGTACTGCTTCTTGATAGCATCGTACAGCTTGCCGACAAGCTCGCCGGCTTTCAAGGATATTTCCATTTCACGCTGGAGCATCTGCTTGTTCTTGTCTATAATAAAGCCAAAGCGGTGGCACTCTTTTTCGAGTTCGCACAGCTTGATTTCCTCATAGTTGCTTTCAAAACCCTGTTTGTCAAGGTCGTGTATGCGGAACGTCTCAAAATTTGAAACGATGATGTAACGTGCTTTCTCCGACAGCGGCAGTTTCTGCGAATACTGCTCAGCCTGCTCGAACGGCGTGAGCTCCTCACCGTGACGAGGCTCTTTCTTGTCGAGGTCAATGCCGAGACTTTTCTGCTCGATAAGCACTCTCGTTTCGGGTATATACGCATCTATGTAAGTGGTGTGTCCTTTGTACTGCACAGGTTTTTCAAACTTGATGTGCTCGTCTGCGTTTGCCACGCCAAGCACCTTCTGCAGGAAACCGATCCAAAAGACATGAGTATCCTGTTTTTCGTCGCCTTTGCCAGCCCACATCTTAGCAAACTCTTTCGCCGCAGCCTTTTGCTCCTTGTCGGTCATAACGCTCAACCTCCGTTCAAGCTATTTTGTTGACATTATTTTACCACAAACTTCAAGGGATTTCAAGGTGTTGATGTGCAAAATTAACTATAGTGATAAAGTTATTAAATATGATAGTTATCAATCAATTCAGCTGACTTGATTTTTCTTTATCTGTATGGTATAATATCAATAACGAAGAACAACCTATGTTTTGATACTATGAAAGGCGGGACTACAATGGCTGCTATAGTAAACAATAATCAGTCTATAGAAAGCACAATTGAAATGCTTTCTTTGTTGAACGAAACAGAGTTGGCAGCTGTAAACGCTGTCATAAAGGCATTTGTCAGCAAACCCAAAGATGAAAACCCATATCAGAAATTGACCGAAGAACAATTATTTGAGCGGATAGACAAGGCTTTGGCTAATGCTGAAAAAGGTATGTATAAAGATTCAGAGCAATTTGAAAAAGAACTGCTTGCGGAGTTTGGCGCATGAAGACATACAAAGTTGTTGTAACAGACGAAGCACAAGAAGCATTTAAAAGATACCTTCGCTATGTTAAGAACATCAAGAAAAATCCATATGCAGCAAAAAACATATTGGATGATTACATAGCAACAAGAAAACAACTGTCATCATGTGCTGGTATGCTTGCCGAGCCTGAAAGCGAAAAGCTTCGTCAAAGGAATCTTAAAAGAATGAATTTCTTAAATCATGACTATTTTATTCTTTTTAAGATGGAGAACGATAAAGCTGTTATCGTCAGCATTTTTCACTCACTTGAGGACTTTGAAAACAAATTGAAATAACATGATGGGGATATATCGTTTTTGAATTTGGTCCTTATTTGGTCCTTATTCGAGCAAAAAGCTGCCTGAAAGTGCCTTAAGCTGCCATAAGTCAAAAGTGTGGAAACCTCGAAACAGCGGCGTTTACCGCAGATTGCCTTAGACCAGCAAAATCGTTCCATAGCCTTCAAGTCCCACCATCTGCACTAACTAAAACCGTGATGCTCCGAGGAAATCGAGGAGTATTGCGGTTTTTGTTGTAGTGCAGTGTGCAGACTTGAATCGAGCGACCGCAGGTCGGTTGGCAAGTTCCCACCATCTGCACTACAAAAGCTCGATTTTTTGGGCTTTTTTCTTTTCCTGCCCTTCAGATATTTGAACGAGCGACGCAACTCTGCGGCACTCGTTTAAATAGCCGATTTGTCGTTTGCATTTTGTTTCATATCTTCAGAATCATAAAAAGCGTGAGGTTTTCCCCACGTTTTTCTGCATTTTATGCTTTCAAATCGACATTTATCATTTTCACATATTTGTCGGCTGAAAAATATTTGCCACATACTGTTTCCGCTGTCAGAAATCAAGCGGCTGAGCGGAATCTATCGCAGGCAGGAGCCTTTGGCGCAGTACACGCTCGATACGAATTTTCTTTGCTTCCTTGTTATCGCCGACTGTGCCGGTGGACTGGAAGGTCATCATCAGCAGGCAGTACGGCATAAGCTTGTGCGTGACAGCGCTTATCTCTTCGGGAGATGACACACCGAAATACGCGCCGCACATCACTCCCCATACTTTCTTGGCAAGTTCAAAATCAAATCCAAGAAGCCCAGCTCATCATCGCTTTTTGCACCGCCACGGCTTGTGGGGATAATAAGGTAGCAAAGCATCAGCCCTGCAATGTCAAACACGGGGTGTCCTGTCGCAGCATCGCCGATGTCGATAAGCAGGAACTCATCATCCTTCATCATAACATTCTTTGCATTGTAATCGCCATGCAGAAAGGTGTCACGGTCGGGAATGCTGTTTATAAAGCCCTTGACCTTTGCGGCTTCCTCCTCGGTAATAAACTCAGAAAGCGAATCCACCCACTCGGTCAGCTTCTGCATGCGGTCGGGAAGACATACGTCTTTTCCCGGGACGATAGTGTGCAGCTGTTTGAGCAGCCCTGCGCTTGTGCCAAAAACATAGGGTATCTTTGAGGGATCCTCGTCGATTATCCGGGCGGTGGTCTTTGCGTTCAGCAGCTCATACACCACGCCGTAGCGGTCACCGCACCTGACAACATCATAGGAAATAGCAGTCGGGACACCCATGAGAAATGCCTTATGCGAGGTGCGGCGCTCCTGCTCTGCAAATTCAAGGCTGATACCGGGAAAAGAGTCAGGGTGTTGTTATCAATCGTTGTTTTCATGATGTTCTCCTTAATTTCATCTATCTTTTCAAGTATTCACACGATACAGGGAACTCAAAATATGTATCGGGATACGGCTCGTCTTTGAGTGCAAAATGCCACCATTCGCAATCAATTGGCTCAAATCCGTTTCTAACCATAACGCTTTGCAGCTTCATTCGGTTCTCAAACTGCTCATCTGTTACAGCCTTTGAGTCGGGATGAGATACCTCGCTGAACAGGTCAAAGGGGCTGCCCATATCAAGCTCCTTGCCCGTTTTCATATCAAGCAGCGTAAGGTCCACGGTACTCCCCCTGCTGTGACTTGACTTGCTTGCGATATAACCCTTCGCAAACAGCTCCTGCTTTTCCAGATCGGGATAAAAGTAGGGCTTCATTCTCAGGTCAAGATCCTCTATCCCCCACATAACAAAATGTCTTACTGCACAGGCGGGACGGTAGGCATCAAATATCTTCAGGCGATAACCCTGGACTATCATTTCGTTGCTCACAGACAAAAGCGCCCTCGCCGCCTGCTTGGTGATAAGTGCACAAGGCTCCTCATAACCGTTAATTCTGTCGCCTATAAAATTGTAGGTGGAGTAATAGCGTATTTCCTGAACTATCGCAGGCACCATATCGGCAAGCACCACAAAGCCCGATGAATCCATTGTTATCTTTCTTTCTGCATCTGTCATAATAAGGCTCCTTTACTTAGTATCATCACAGCACCGTAAAAAGATACGCTATTGCGTCCTTGTTGGGAAACATATTACCACAAATCATTCGATCTCATGATTTGCAGCTGCACTTCTTATTTTACTTTTATATTGTAGCATAATGCCTGCAACAAAAGTGCAACAAATCCCGACAAAAGCGCCCTGTTAAAATCCACAAAGTTTTACAGCAATTTTTGTGACCGTTGTCATTTTCAACATAGTTGTTGTGGAAATTTCGTCTTTTTAACTATACGAAAAACAGCCGATTTGTAGCGGATTTGTTGCAGGTGATATGTTTGAATAAGACCATAGCCGATACATCAGTATAATTACTGACGGCAAACTTTCCTGCACAAGCTGTTTTTGATAAGGCAGATGAAACAACCTACAATAAAATGTTTCTTATGGACAATTCTACCCTGTCTGCTGACGCAAACCTTACTGCCTACGGTCTTACAATGGATTTTTCTGAATTTACATTGACCACTAACGGTAATAAATTCAGCGTCTCGCAGGACAACGGCACAAGTACTCTGCGTAATGGCACAATTGACGGCGATGTTGACATGACGGTAGGAAGCGGCGAGATAGTTTTTAATAATATGGTCATTACAGGGTCGCTCAATAACGGTTCACACCCTGTTAGTATAGCAGACGGAGAATACGGTGATATTTCTACAGGCGCCGGCAAGGTTACTATCACAGGCGGTAATTTCGTTGGAACATTGTCCGGAGACAACATTGAGATTATGGGCGGTAATTTTGCTGAAAAGCCTGACAAGAAATATCTGCCTGATGGTTATACGGTTCTTGACTGTAACGAAACCATTGACGGTGTGACCTACAAGTATAAGGTAGCTAAAATCTACACAATCAAGTTCGTAAACGACGACGGAACAGAGCTGCAATCAAGCGAGATTGAATACGGCACAAAGCCTGCATACACAGGCGCAACTCCTACCAAGAAAGCCGATGCGCAGTACACCTACACTTTCAAGGGCTTCCTACCAAGAAAGCCGATGCGCAGTACACCTACACTTTCAAGGGCTGGGATAAGGAAATCTCTGCCGTAACAGGTGCGGCTACCTACAAGGCAACCTACAACAGCGCAGTTAACAAAGCCGCTCTCAAAGCTGCTATCAAGAAGCTCGGCGAACTCAACGAGACTATCAAGGGAGACGAAATATACGCAGATATTTATGAGTCAGTGGTTGAGATTCTTGAGGAGGCTCAGGCGGTTGCAGATAACGAAAAAGCAACTGTTGACGAAGTTGCCGAGCAGACAGAACTACTTGAAGAAATGATCGAACACTTCGACGAAGCAAAGAAGCTGGTCAGGGATTTTGAGATATCAAACAATGTAGCAATAATGATAAACGAACTGCCCGAGCCGGATGACGTTGACAAGCCCGACAAGCAGGCTATCGAGGCTGCACGAACAGCTTTCGAGGCTCTGACAGACGATCAGAAAAAGATGATCACACAGTCGGATCTTTATCAGAAATTGATAGATGATGAAAAAGCACTTGCGGACGCTTTGAAGCGAATTGACACAACAAGGCTTGCAGGCGCTAACCGCTTTGCAACAGCTGTTGAGATCTCAAAGGCAGGCTTTGAAGAAGCTGACACAGCAGTTCTTGCATACGGACTTAATTACGCTGACGCTCTCGCAGGCGTGCCGCTTGCAAACAAGCTGGGCGCACCTATCCTGCTCACAGACAAGGACAAGCTCAACGCAGATACACTCGCAGAGATAAAGAGACTTGGCGCAAAGAATGTAATCATTCTCGGCGGCGAGGGAGTAATAAGTGCAGATGTTGAAAAGGCACTTCAGGCTGAAGAGCTTTCAACCGAGCGTATCGCAGGCAAAACCAGATTCAGCACAGCAGCTGCCATTGCCGAAAGAGTGAATGAAAACCCGACAGATGTGATATTTGTTTACGGTCTGGGTTATGCTGATGCGGTATCAGTAAGCAGCGTTGCAGCACTGAAAAATGCACCCATCATCTATCTCACGACCGACGGCGAGCTTAATGCCGACACAGCAGCTTACCTTGCAAAGCTTAAAGAGGCTGGCAGCGTAAAGAACGCTTATGTTATCGGCGGTACGGGCGTTATCTCGGACGATATGCTCAAAAAAGCAGGCGATGCACTCGGTGTAACACCGACAAGAGTTGCGGGCAAGGACAGATATGAAACAGGCGCTTTGGTAAACAAGACCTTCGCTGATGTGTTCACATCAGATACTGTCTGCGTTGCAACAGGACTTGACTTCCCCGATGCACTTGCAGGCGGAGTATTCGCAGCACAGCAGAAAGCGCCTTTGCTGCTTGCAAACGACACGCTTAAAGATGTGCACAAGACTTACCTCACAGAAAAGAATGCACATACCTTCTATGTATTTGGCGGCACAGGTGCCGTACCCGATAAGCTTGTAACAGAGATAACCGCATTGAGCAAATAACTAACAAGAGCCGGTCTCACACACAGTGAGGCTGGCTCTTTTCTTTGGTTGCTCAAACCGGTGTCGCTGCTTTGCAGCACTCGTTTGAATTGCTGTATTTTTTTTGCTTAAATCGGGCTTTCAACACTGCTTAACAGATAGTGTTGATAAATGGCAGTGAACAGCAAAAAATCGGTTCCGCAATACTAACGAAACCGATCATATGCAATATCAGCCTTGACTATTTTGTGCATAAATATGTATCAGGCATATTATCACAAAAATCTATGGTCTCTCAAAAAGCTTTTCTACTACTATCTCCGTAGAATTTGTTTTAAGCCAGACCTTAACATCATCAGCGATCCTGGCAATTATTGATTTTTCAAGTTCATCTCTTTCCTGTGCATCAGGCTCCATAGTTTGTTCAATGTAGCTGCGGTAAGCCATAAGTGACCACACATTAGTATCCGCAGGGCTGCCGTGACTTATTCCTACAGCATACCAGCTGTCTATCGCTGCCAATCCTGCCTGATCTGCGGTGATTGCAGGAGTCTGCATACTTGTGCGGAAAAGCTCTCTTATCTTTCCGACGATTCCTTTTGCATTCTCATTTTTTCCACTCGACGCAACTGACAACAGCTTATCTTCCTGTATCATATCTACTGATTTTTCGGCTGCAAGGCGTATGCGGCACACAAGACCTTTTTGTGTCATTTCGCTTTCCATATTGAAATCTGCCTCAAAATCATCAAGGATCCCATGTACCATACATACTGTTTCCTCCGTAAGCAAACGGATATACATAGCATCTTTGCCGGTAAGCTCATTGTATAATGCAAATTGATCAGCAGTTTTGAGAACTTTATCTTTTCCTTTGAGGTCGCTGTGTATCTTTATAACATCTGTATTCATATGTTTTCCCGCTTTCACTCTATTGTAAGTATTTCAGAGAATCCTGTTATGCTGAATATCTCCTTAATATCCTCGCTGCAGCCCCTGACTACCATTGTACCTTGAGTGTTCATGCATTTTTGAGCTGTAAGCAGTACACGCAGTCCGGCAGATGAAATGTACTCAAGCTTACTGAAATCAAAGACGAGTTCGGTCACTGCGTCTATCGAGTCTTTCAGCTGTGCTTCAAGTTCAGGTGCAGTCGTGGTGTCCAGTCTGCCCTCTACCGCTACTGTCAGCTTGTCACCCTGCAATTGCTTATTTACTGTCATCATTATCATTCCTTTCTTTTTCAAGTCTCACATTAAAGTGTAAGCGTAAGGTTGTTCAGTCCCAGCGAGTTCACATAGTTTGCGTCCTTGACCAGCTTCATTACCATTCTTATCCCGATGTGCGCCAACGGATCGTCAGACTCGTGAAGCTCCATATACTTGACAGGATCGAAGTTCGGGCAGTTGTCACGGATACGCAGTACGGGCGAACCGTTTTTCAGCATTACTCTCACGTCTATCGAGTGCTCTTTTCTGCCCTTGAACCCGTGGTAAGCGATGTTGTTTGCCATTTCCTCTATGCACAGCGCGATCATGGAGCTTATCCTGCTGCTCAGTCCGTGAGTGCGGCAGAATTCATCAGCCTGCTGTGAAACCTCCACAACTCCGTCAGGCTTAGTTATCGAGCTTTCAAAGCAGTCCTGCACCTGTGCGCCTAATTTGTCAGGCAGCATAGCAAACGACTGTGCGCTGATCTCAAACTTCTTGTTTTTCATAAACACCACAAGCGCTATGCACAAAAGCGTGATGCCCTCGCCGCATAAAAAGCCCAGCCATATGCCCGTAACACCGATAAAACGGCTCAGCACAAATGCCGAGAGCGCTGTGAGCGCAAAGTTCTGAAATACCGAAATAGTCATTGTCAGCTTGACTCGCTCGATACCCTGATAGTAGTTCTTGAAGCTCGTGTTCAAAGCGCACGCAACGAGCGACAGCACGAACAAACGCAATCCGCTGACCGCCATGTCCTTCGCCTCGGGATCGCTCAAAAACATTGTGACCAGAGGCTTTGCAGCGATAAGAACTATGACCGTCACCACCGTGCAGATAACTACTGCATAGCAGCTCATTATCTTCACCAGCTTTTTCAGCGCAGTGCTGTCCTCATCGCCGTAGAAGATAGCCGAAAGCGTCAGCGCCACCGCTGCTATGCCAGAGGAAAACGCATAGCAGATGTTCCCCACCGTCGAGATAACAGAGTACGCTGCAACAGCGTGGTTTCCGCTTACATCAAGCAGCAGCTTGTTGAGAACGAAGGTCAGCAGCACAAGGCTCACCTGATTGATAAGCGTCGGAACACCGTCCTTCACAAGTCTCACACATACCTTGAAGCTGACCAGCTTGAATGAAAATCTGAAAATGCAGCTTTTCTTGAAAAAGTATGCAACGCCGATAACAAATGCTATGTAGTAGCTCAGGCTTGAAGCAAGCCCCATACCGAATGTACCCTTTTTGAAAACCGCTACATTGAGTATATCAAGCACAATGTCCCCGACAGTCATAGCCGCAACAGCGACCACGAGCCTTATCCTGCTGCCCGACATCTGCATATACGGAACCATTATCTGCGCCGCTATAAAAGCAGGTGCACCGATGATAAATCCACGCAGATAATCCCTTGTGAGACGGAACACCTCGTTGTCGGCAGATGGCTTGCCTGCACCCAGCATAGTGCAGATAGGGTCGGTGAATATCAGCACCGCAGCCATTCCGATAACAGAGATCGCTGCCGCAAGCACCACCGAAACAGTAAAGCAAGCGTTGGTGCCCTGCTTGTCACCGCTGCCCATTGTCTTTCCGCACATTACCTGTACTCCTGCCGATACCAGACAGCCAAGCGCCGCAAAAACAAGCAGCACGGGTGTCGCAAGTCCGTAAGCGGTCATCGAGTCAACGCCCAGGAATTTTCCTATCATCATACTGTCTATCAGCATACATAACGTCACCGTCATTGCAGACAGTATCTGCGTCAGCAGCATCTGTTTGAAAAGCTTGTTTATCATAGATTTTTCCTCTTTGCTAACTTTCGTCTATATAATACCCCTGCCGCTTTAGATGCTTGCTATCGCTTCGCGCAATATCTTTTCTGCGTCCATGCCCTCTATATCAAGCATTTCAGCCATAACAAGACGAGTGTTTTTTATCCCGAAGCAGCCCTCAGCAAGCGCTTTGATGTAGTCAAAGCTGAAATCGGGGATATACTTGCCGCCTGCCGTGGTGACGTATACCAGCTCGCTTGCTTTACACATTCCTATCGGTGTACCCCTTTCATCGTAGCGCGAGACTATCCCCACAGCGTAGATATTCTCTATGTACACTTTCAGCAGCGACGGGAACGAGCCGTCCCAGAAAGGTGCCGATATAACTATCTTCTCGGCATTTGAAAACTGGTGTGCATAGTAAAACATCTGATCGTTCAGATCATTCCCTGCGAGCAGCTCCGTGCGCTTGTCGAGCATTTGTGCAGTCAACGGCTTGAGGTCCTCATCGGGCAGGTAAAGCTCGGTGTATTTCCCCATTTTGTCAAGAACAGCTCTCGCAAGACGGTCTGTTCTTGAATTTTCACGCACGCAGCTGTTTATGTAAAGTATCATTTTTGTTCACCTCAATTACATCAGTTTTACGCCAAGCATCGTCAGATCGTCAAACTGCGGTGCTTCGCCGACAAATTCGTCAACTGCATTTTTCATATTTAACAGCAGCGTTTTCGCATCAGCTGTCGGGTCTTGGTTGAGCGCAGCAAGCATTCTGTCGGTGCCGAACAGCTCGTTCTTCGAGTTGGTAGCTTCAGCCACTCCGTCAGTGTAAAGGAACAGCGTGCCGCCCTTTTCAAGAGTGAACTCGTACTCCTTGTAGCGCATACCCTTCATACCGCCGATGACGAAACCGTGCTTGTCCTTGAACAGCTCAAAGCTGCCGTCTGCCTTTTTGATTATCGGGTACTCGTGACCTGCATTTGCAGCGGTAATTTTGCCTGTCGATATTTCAAGCACACCGAACCATACTGTGACAAACATCTCCTCGTCATTGTTCTTGCAGATCTGGGTGTTGGTCTGCTCCAGCACTTTAGCAGGACTTGAACCCATCATAGCGAAGTTGTTTACAAGTATCTTTGACATCATCATAAACAGCGCCGCAGGAACACCCTTGCCCGATACGTCCGCCATTACCATTCCTAAGTGGTCGTCGTCTATAAGGAAAAAGTCGTAGAAATCTCCGCCGACCTCCTTTGCAGGCGTCATTGTGGCGAAAATGTCGAACTCCTCCCTTTCGGGAAATGCAGGAAAAATGTTTGGCAGCATATCCGCCTGTATCCTGGTCGCAAGCTCCAGCTCCGCGCCTATGCGCTCCTTTTCCGCGGTGATCTTTGTTATCTGGTCAATATAATCTCTGGTGCGCTTTGAAAGCGTTGCAAACGCCTGAGCCAGCACCTCGATCTCGTCCTTTGTGCGATAGATGTCCTGCATCTCAAAGGCAAGGTCTGTGCCGTTAAGCTCGTAGATGCGCTTTGTCATATGCTCGATAGGCTTAACTATCCTGCCTGCAACAAAAAGTGCGCTGACAGCCGCAAGAACTAAAACAACAAGAGTGCTTACGAGCATTGTCTGCTTTGACTTGCTGACACCTTTTTCAAATTCCTCGGTGGACTTGTCATTTATCTGCTCATACTGCGTGAGCATTGTTTCTGTGGGCTGGCGTGTCAGCTGCTTTTCGACCGCTGAAACGACCGCCCAGCCGACCGTTCCCATAGGTGCACCTGTAAGGTAATATTCTTTTCCGTCAACGGTTATTGTCTCAAGACCTGTTCTTTCAGACAGAGCCTTTTTAACAAACGCCGCAAGCTCCGCATTTTCGGAGTTTCTCAGGTCATTTGACTCACTTGAAAGCTGCGGCGACAAGGTACCCTCTTTAAGCGGCGAGAACACTACCTTGCCCTCGTCATTTACAACGCACACAAAGCCTCCCTGCTTGTCACTGCTGTTGACATAATCAGAGATGCTTGTAAGAAAAATATCAGCGCCAACGACCGCCACAAGCTTGCCGTCCTTATACACAGGAGCCGCGCAGACAAGCCCTGCAATACCCGTTGAGGTATCAAGCTCTATGCCTGTGAAATACAAGCCTTTCTTTTCCACAGCACCCTTGTACCACGGGCGGTTTCTTACGTCAAAGTTCTTGATGACCTCGCCCTTGTCGTCCACATAAGAGCCCGAGCGGTCATCGACATACACGATAAGTCCGTCCGCCGTTGCAATAAAGCAGCTGTCAAGCTTATCAGAGCTTTGGTACATAGCTATCATAACATCACTCATATTGCCGATAAGCCCAAGCGTCTTTGTCGCATTGGGATCAACGCCCTGCTCGTGCTGGAGCTGCGCTGTGACTTTTCCGTCAAGTGAAGGATCGGGATAATTCACACTGCGGCTGCCAAAGCTTTCGGAATTTTCAAAAAGCCCTGTCGCAAACGCCTGGAGCGTTTTAACATCACTCTGAACGTCGGCGAACATATCGTCCGCTATGTATGCTTCCATAGCTGTTGTTTTTGTGAGCGAGCTGCTTATGACCGCCTCCATAGTCTGATCCGAAACAGATGCGATAGACTTTTGCTGCTCATCGCTTGCCTCATCTACGGTTTTAGTAAGCGAATTACTCTGATAGACAGCAACAGCAACATAAATCCCGACTATCGCCAGCACAAATATCAGCACAAGATTGAGTATCTTCTGCTGCAATCCTCCGATAGTGAGGCCGAATTTTTTTATCATTTGCTCACCAGACCTTTTTTCAAAGTAAGGACATTATGCCCGTCAAGATATTTGTATTCAACATCGTCCATGGTCTTTTTCACCATAAAGATACCCAGCCCGCCTATCTGTCTTTCCTCTATTGAGAGGGTAACATCGGGGTCAGCTTTAGCAAGCGGGTCATAGGGTATCCCTTGGTCGATAAAGGTTATTTGAACCGCAGGCGGCTCGTTTGTGACCTCCACCCGCACCGCTGCCGTGCCGACCTCTTGCTCGTAGGCATAGTGGGCGATATTGACAAATATCTCCTCGACGGCTATGTCGATCTGCATCTGTATCTTCACAGGGCACTGTGCCGCTTCAAGCTGCTCGTCAACAAATCCAAGCACCTGCGGCAGATTTTCCGTCAGAGCGTCAATAATTAATTCCTTCATTTTCTTCTTCCTTATTCTATGGTGAGAATATCCGTAAAGCCCGTTACCTCAAATATCTCCATGATGTCCCGGCTGACATTCACAAGCTTCATGCCGCCCTTTTTGCTCATCACCTTCTGTGCGGACAGCAGCACACGCAGTCCTGCGGAAGAGATATACTCCACATCTTTAAAGTCGAGAACAAGTGCTTCACAGCTGTCGTAGCTGTCCTTCAGTTCGTTTTCAAGTGCAGGTGCGGTCGTGGTGTCTACTCTGCCGCTTATTGCTATGTTCAATGTACCTGCGTTAGTTTCCTTTCTTATCTCCATGATCCATCATCCTTTCAAAAAATTATTGCATAGAGTTCCCTCTATAATCTGCCTGTTAATTATACTACATCGGGCGCAACAAATCCGCAACAAAACGGGCATTTTCGCCATCGTGATTTTTCGCGAACTTTGCAGCCGGAAGTTGTGCATTTAGCCCAAGCTGTTTTCATTATAGTATTTCATTTCCAGAAACTCCCTTGTTTCTTCCGCAAAGCTGTACTGGGTCATATACTCGCCTGTGTAGCGTGATATAGCGTAGGGGTCGCCGTCGAGATAACGGTAATAATCACAGTCAAGCACAGCCGTATTTATCCCGAAAGTTCCCGAGGATTATACTATCAGGTCCTCAATACCCAATGCCAAAAAGCTCACAATAATATCGCCGATATATACCCTTATCTTGCTTTTCGTGGGATCGTCGGGTGCTTTGTCAGGCTCGATATTGCCGATGAGCATATCCATATTGCACAGTGCGCCTTTTCGGTCGATAAGATATGCCAGCGTTTCCTTGCTTTTCTGCCGCTTGAACTTTACAGGCTCATCATTTACGAACACCTCAAAGCTGCCGAAGCACTGGACTCTTACAGGTCTGCTGTCTATGCTGAAAGGTTTGTGGCGAAGGTGCTGCAAAGCGTCTCTTACCTTTTTCTCGGAAAACGGCTTTAGCAGATAGCCGCTTGCGTGCATATCAAAGGCGGAGGGCATATATTCTGAATAACCTGTCAGAAAGATGATGTTGCAAAACGGATAGCGCTTTACTATCCTTTTTGCAAGCTCTATCCCGTCCATACCCGGCATTTCCACATCCAGAAAAGCGACCTCTATCGGCTTGTTCAGTTCTTTTATCACCTCAAAAGGATCGGTATAGAACCTGTGTTCTCCGCCCGGATCTATCTTTTTAAGCATTCGCCCGAGCATTGTAATAACAGATGTTCTGTCGTCAACTCCTATTATATACATCAGCTGTCCTCCGATTTAGTATTTTGGGGCAGAGTTATCACGGCTTTTGCCCCGTTATCCGATATATCGACATCAAGCGTTCCGCCGCATTGCAGCGCTAAACGCTGACGGGCATTTTCTATGCCTACGCTGCGATGCTCCTTCTGCTTTGAGGTCAAAGCGGCATTTGTTCCTGCACCGTTGTCGGTAACGGTTATTATGATACTCCCGTCTTGTTCCTCGGTCTTTATCTTTACCACGCCCGAGCCGTCACGCCTTGAAAGTGCTCCGTACTTTATGGCGTTCTCAACAATGGGCTGGACGGTCAGGGGCGGTATTTTGAAATCTCTGATATGAAGCTCATAAACAATGGTGAAATCCACTTCTGTGCCCGCCTTTTCAAGTGTCACATAGCGGTTTATGTGTTCAAGCTCCGACTCAAAGCTGATAGGCTCATCAGACGAGAGAGAGTCGATATTCGCCCTGAGATAATCTCCGAAAATGTCGATGTAGTCCGCAGCGGCTTCGCCATCGGTATAGCACAGCGACTGTATGGTAACAAGGGAATTGAAGATGAAATGCGGCTGGATCTGTGCCACCAGCAGCTTGTTTCTTTCCTGTTCAAGCTCTATACGGCTCTCGTAAAGATCCCTCTGATTTGTGTTGTAGCTTACTGCCGCAAGGTAGAAATAGTATATCATTATCTCGATTACAGCTATTTCGGTCGTGTGACCCGTGATGATTCCCCGATATTCCAGAAGCGTCGTTGTCATACTTGAAAAAGAAACGAACACTACGATCATACCCTTGGCGTATTCTTTTTGATGAATGAATCTCAGAGAATAATACATCAGCAGTATCATATAAAAACACAAAACGAGCGCGGGCAGAACATGGAGCTTTCCCGACACAAAATTATGCTCTGCACCGTATCCGTATATATTATTCAACCCGAAAAGGTCTGCGATCACAACAGCGACCTCAACAGCATACGGTATCAGCAGCAATTTTTTTCGTTTGATAGGTGCAATAAGGTACAGCTGCATAATTATCAGCAAAGGCTGTACACAATAGCACACCGCCGCCTTGAAATACAGTATCCACACAGGCTTATTGTAAGCATCGCACCATTTTTCAAGATTTTCAAACAGTGTCAGCACAAACGCAAGCGCCGTGAGCGCACGAAAGAACTTAGCTCCCTCGATCTTGTTGTGACGGTTTGCAATAAGGATAATGACAAGTCCCGCAAGCAGTATGAGCGTGATATAATAGTTTTCAATCAATTCTCTTAAATAGTTAAGCGTCATAATCACCCGTTTCACTTATGACTTTTTTATATCTTGATTATCTTAATTATACCATACTCTGCGCAACAAATGTGCAACAAACACAGCAAAAATACGTTGTCAAAATCAACGAACATTTCAAGTGTTTTTTGTATCCACTGACATTTTAAACAAAAATGCCGCTGAAATTTTGTTTGCTTGACCTTGCCTGCATAAAGTGAAAGGATGTATGCTCGTATCTCAAAAAGCCCGTATTGAAAGAATGAGCGCAGGTTGAGAGAATGGTAATCCACAGATGTTAGTGTTCGCAAAAACTTATGGGTTCAACCTGTCCCACCACTCGCATCGTAAAAGCCCGCAACTGCGAGCTTTTTGTTTTATTCTTCAAAAAAGACAAAGGCCCGCCAAGCTGACGGGTCTTGAGCAACATATAAAATTGATATTAAAGCTTGTAATTTTTCCTAACTTCCTCGTCCACGTCCTTAAAGCCCGTCACGATATTGGTCTTTCCGTTTTCCATATCGATTCTGGCGAACTCCACACGGTAGAAGCGAATGCCGTCTTCAAACACGCGGCGGAAAGGAACAGAATAAATCAGCTTGTCCTGCGTATTTGTGATGATATTTTCAGGTGTGACTGCATCCAGGAACCGCTGGCGGTCCTCCTCCAGAACAAGCTTTGAATAAAAGACGAAAGCATCGTAGTACTTTTTGATTTTCACAGCCTCCTGTGTCGGAATAAGATGAACCATCTGCTCGTCCACACGGAACAGTTCAAACTGCTGGGTCTGCATATCTTTGATAAACCACACCGAATCATAAGCGCGCGTCAGAGCCTCAATCACAGCCGAACGTTCATCAAGCGACTGCTGGATCTGCATCTTTTTATGAACCTCTTCGTCCACGTCCTTGAACCCTGTAACAATGCCTGTTTTACCGCCGGGCATATCAAGTCTTGAAAACTCCACACGGTAATGCCTGATACCGCTGTCAAAGACACGGCGGAACGGCACGGAATAGATCAGCTTGTTCTCGGTATTTTTTAAGATGCTTTCAGGCGAGACTCCATCAAGAAACCGCTGGCGGTCCTGCTCCAGCACCAGTTTTGAATAAAATGCAAAGGCATCTGAAAATTTCTTGATTTTCACAGCCATATGCGCAGGCATAAGATGAACCATTTCCTGATCAATGCGGTAAAGCTCAAACTGCTGGGTCTGTATGTCATTTATCAGCCAGACCGAATCGTATACCTTTGTCAGAGCCTCAATAACAGTGGAGCGAACAGCCTTGTCAGATTCCGCCTGCCTGTGCATATCGGTATTGTCCGATATAAATACAAAGCACAGACTATGCTCGTTATCTGTTCCCATATACTGTCCGTAATAATTTACCCAGCGTATCTCGCCGTCCTTGCGGATAATGCGGTACTCCACAAAATCCTGCTCGGTGTTGTTATCGTGTATCTGCTTTTCTACCGAATCGCAGACGCTGCTGTAATCGTCAGGGTGTATCATACCGCGCAGAGTAAAGCCAGAAAACTTCTTGAAATCCTCCTTGCTTTCGCACCCGAAAATATCGCAAACGGCTTTGTTCGCATATAACAGCTCATTGCTCTTGTCAGCCTTGTAGATAAACAAGCCGCCGTGTATATGCTCGCCGAACTGCTCAACGAAATTAAGTATCCTTTCGATAGGCAGGTCTTCATTCGGATTTCTTATCGAAAGCACAGCAATAGCAACAGCTATATCCCCCGTGTTTCGATTAGTGCTTACCCGCCGTGCAAAGCCATGCATAATAAAGCCGTCCGGCAGCTTTTCTTCAAAGAAAGTCCGCCCTGCGCGTTCACGGCATATTTTCACAACACTATCCCTAAATACGCTGCCGTATGCTCTGTACTGCTCTGACATTGACTGTACATCTATACCAAAGAAGCGATTCGCAAACTGACGGAAAGAGGCATTGCCGCGCACATAGCGCGCAATCTCCCCTCTTATTTCCATAATGCCGACAGGTATCGAATTGAACGAATGGCGCAGAGAGTCTTCCTCCTGGCTGGCTATCACATCCAGATCGTAAAGATTCATGCTGCCGACCGCCTCAAAGTAGTCTGCCACATCCGATTCTTCATACCCTATCTGTTTATTGCTCCTGTATCTTTCCACTATCTGCTCAAAGGGTATCGGCTTGCAGAAATAGAACCCCTGGAGTTTAGAGCAGCCTATCTCCTGAAGGAAGCGTACCTGCTCCTGCGTTTCGACGCCCTCGCATACTGTGCTGACTTTTAAAGTTGCAGCCATTTTCATCAGCTCTGTCAGAACGACCCTCGCACCGTCTCCCTCGTCCAGTCTGCGCATAAAGCTCATATCGAATTTTATCAAATCAAACCGAATGCTCTGCAGCACCTCAAGTGATGAATAACCGCTTCCGAAATCATCAAGCCACACTGGAAAACCAAGCAGCTGAAAGCGTGCTATCTGTCCTTTCATGAACTCAAGGCTTGTGCCGATAACACTTTCCGTTATCTCGACAGTAATCATATTTCTGCGAATGCCAGCCTCGTCCACACGTTTTCTTATCTCTTCCACAATATCGCACGTGTCAAAATCCGACCGTGACAGGTTGATAGAATGCGGAACAACATTCAGTCCCTCCTGCTGCTGATGCTTCATCTTATCCAGCACCTGTTCAAGCACATACAGATCCAGCTTATATATCTGTCCCGATTCCTCCAGATAAGGAATAAATTCAGCGGGAGACAAAAAACCTCTTTCAGGGTCTATCCACCTTGCCAGCGCTTCCTCTTCGCACACCTTGCTGTTAATTGCACGCACTATCGGCTGGTAATACACCTGTATCCATTTTTCTGCGATTGCCTTGTCAATGCTTGATTGGATATATCGGCGATTGCTGTTTTCCTCACTGAGCTGTTTTGTATAATAATTAAAGCACGATGTTTCCGATTTGCTGATAGCATCGCACGCCATTTTTGCTCTGTCATAGGCAGTGCTGACAGGAACGTCCCCCATTGCAGTCGAATATATCCCGACCATTATCGGAAGATTCTGCTCCATCTTTTCGGATTCATCAAAGAAGTGCTCAAGGCGCTCCTGCAGCCCGTCATCTGTTGTGGATACTGCAAAACGGTCTGCTACGACATGGCAGCTGTCCTCGTACCCGAACGTGTCAGCAAGCAGCTGCGCAACAGCCTTTAGCAGTTTATCGCCCTGTGCAAAGCCGTATCTGTTGTTATAATATTTCATTCCGTTGAGGTCAATATAAAGCAGACACCCATGCTTGCCCTCACCCAAAAGCTGCTCTTTGCCGACCTCACAGTGCTTGAAAAAATATGCAAGGTTGGGCAGTCCCGTCAGCATATCGTAATTAGCGGCTCTGAGGATACTTTCCTCGTGAAGAACGCTGTTGATCATACGGTTCATACCACTGGCGGCTGATTCATCACCTTCAATATAGACACCCTCGTCCATATACCAGATTTGTGCGAGCCTGTCACCTGTTTGTGTATATATATGCTTTCCGTGTGCATGGATAACGTGATAATCTGAATCCACACCTGCCTTGGTTCTGAAAACGACCTCATATTCGGCATCGTCACTCGCCGCAAACAGCAAAGCCGCATCGGATATCCTCTGTCTGTCATCAGGATGCGTGTCCTTGTACATTTCGTGTTCCATATCCCACATAGCCTGCTTGCGCTCTTTATAACCGAGAAGTTGGCAGAATCCGTCCGACACCAGAACAGTGGCTATTTTGTTGTCAACAAGCTGAAACACCGCAAGCGGCTGCTGCTGGCTTTCCAAAGCTGCTCTGACTTCATCGGGGTAGGTGTATCGCTTCATACTGTCAGCCTCCTTTCAAATCCCAAAATACAATTGCGCATTACCGTTTTTAAGCTTATCCTATAATCCCTTATATTATATCACAAAAGTGTGAATATGTCAACTCTGAAAGCGCTGATACCTGTACTGTTATCTGATTGCAAAACAACAAAGCAGAGTCTCTTTTTTGAGGCTCTGCTTTGTCTGTATTTACTTACTAAAAAGCGCCGTTCCTGCCCTTTAAAAGACCACTTTCATACTGTACCCGTACCCTTGCCTGCCGCCGCGGAAACAAATCCCACAAACAGCGGGTGCGGACGGTTTGGACGGCTCTTGAACTCGGGGTGGAACTGCACGCCTACATAGAAATCCCTATCGGTCAGCTCAACAGTCTCAACAAGTCTGCCATCGGGGGACATTCCGCTGAGCGTCAGACCTGCACCCGAAAGCGCTTCGCGGTAGTCGTTGCAAAACTCGTAACGGTGGCGGTGGCGCTCGCTTATCTCGGTCTTGCCGTAGCACCTGTGCATAGTCGTACCCTGCGCGATAACGCACGGGTAAGCACCAAGGCGCAGAGTGCCGCCCTTGTCGATACTGTCGCTCTGACCCGGCATAAAGTCGATGACCTTGTGCTTGCACACCTCGTTGAACTCACCCGAATCAGCGTCTGCAATTCCGCAGACATTCCTTGCGTACTCTATTACTGCTATCTGCATACCCAGGCATATTCCAAAGAACGCAATGCCCTTCTCCCTTGCGTATTTTACAGCAAGTATCATACCCTCTATTCCCCTGCCGCCAAAGCCGCCGGGAACGATGATACCGCTGATACCGTCAAGCGTGTCTGCTATCGTATCAGCGGTGAGCTTTTCGGAATCTACCCAGCGGATATCAACATGCGTGCCTATCGAATAGCCTGCGTGGCGCAAAGCCTCGGCGACCGAAAGATACGCATCGTGCAGCTCGGTGTATTTGCCCACAAGAGCAATAGACGTTTTCGTCTTTGCCGACTTAATGCGCCCAACCATTTCACGCCACTCGTCAAGATGCGGACGCGGCGCGGTTATCCCCAGGCGTTCGCATACGACCTCGGAGAAATTCGACTTTTCAAGCATAAGCGGCGCTTCGTAAAGGTCGGGCAGCGTGATGTTCTCAATAACACATTCTGGGCGCACATTACAAAACAGCGCTATCTTTTGAAAAATCGAAGGCTCAAGCGGTCTGTCGCAGCGCAGCACGATAATATCGGGATTGATACCCATGCCCTGCAGCTCCTTGACCGAGTGCTGTGTAGGCTTTGATTTGTGCTCGTCAGAGCCGCTTAAAAACGGCACTAACGTAACGTGGATAAACAGCGAGTTCTCACGCCCGACCTCAAGAGATATCTGCCTTACCGCTTCGATAAACGGCTGGGACTCGATATCTCCGATAGTGCCGCCTATCTCGGTGATGATAACATCAGCATCCGTCTTTTTGCCGACCGAATAAACAAACTCCTTTATCTCGTTGGTTATGTGAGGTATCACCTGCACAGTCGAGCCAAGATACTCTCCGCGCCTTTCCTTGTTCAGCACATTCCAGTAAACCTTGCCTGTGGTAAGATTTGAATACTTGTTAAGGTCCTCGTCGATAAACCGCTCGTAATGACCGAGGTCAAGGTCGGTCTCCGCACCGTCCTCGGTAACATATACCTCACCGTGCTGATAAGGGCTCATAGTACCGGGGTCAACGTTGATGTACGGGTCAAGCTTCTGTGCGGCAACAGTCAGCCCGCGGGATTTGAGCAGCCGTCCCAGTGATGCAGCTGTTATGCCTTTGCCAAGTCCCGAAACAACTCCGCCTGTGACAAAAATGTATTTTCTCATTTTCGCTCGCCTCCTTATACCGCACTTGCACCGTAGTTTGACAGCACCCTTGCCGACGGGTCGTTCACATCGCAGCCCTTCCAGCTCTTGTTTGGCATCCAGAAATCAACAATCATTTTGCTCTGTCCCGGATAGTAGCGCTCAAATATCTCACGGTACAGCAGCGACTCCTTTGTAAACGGCTGCGCGTGGTCGTATTTTTCTTTAAGGCGGTAGAACTCCTCGTCAGTGTAGTGATCCTGCGCGTAGGCTTTGAGGTAGTTTACCAGCGAGTGTCCCACAGCGTCCGAGAAAGCCGCTTTTTCACGGTAGAGAATGTCGTGCGGCAAATAATCGCCCTGCTCAAAAGCCTTGCGCAAAAGGAACTTTCCCTTGCCGTACGTGTTGAGCTTTTTGGCTGGGTCGATAGCCATAACGTACTTTACAAAATCAAGGTCGCCAAACGGCACCCTTGCCTCAAGCGAGTTCACGCTGATACACCTGTCTGCACGCAGAACGTCATACATATGCAGCTCGCGCACTCTCTTTTGCGCTTCAAGCTGAAACTCCTTTGCGCTCGGTGCAAAATCGGTGTACTTGTAGCCGAACAGCTCGTCAGAAATTTCGCCCGTGAGTATAACACGGATATCTGTCGTCTCGTGGATAGCCTTGCACACAAGATACATACCTATGCTTGCACGGATAGTTGTGATGTCAAATGTCCCCAGCAGCTTAACCACAGGCTCAAGCGCAGCAATAACATCATCTTTTGTGATGATGACCTCGGTGTGTTCGCTGCCTATGTAGTCAGCGACCTGCTTTGCGTATTTAAGGTCGATAGCGTCCTCGCTCATACCGATAGCAAATGTCTTTATGGGCTTGTCGGACTTTTTCTGTGCAATGGCGCAAACAAGCGAAGAGTCAAGCCCGCCTGAAAGCAGAAAGCCTACCTTTGCATCTGCCACAAGGCGCTTTTCAACGCCTGCTACCAGCTTGTCGTGAATGTTTTTGTATATCGTTTCGTGGTCGTCAAAGCAGACTTTATCAACCGCCGCAATATCGCAGTAGCGGAAAAATTCACCGTCCACGCAGTAGTACCCCGGAGGAAACGGCTTGATGTCAAGCGCAATGCCGATAAGGTTCTGCGGCTCGCTGGCAAATGCCATAACTCCGTTTTCGTCATACCCGTAGTAAAGCGGACGGATACCGATAGGGTCACGCGCCGCAATAAAGCTGCGGGTCTTGCCGTCATAGATTATGCAGGCAAATTCCGCATCAAGCATCGAAAACATTCTCACGCCGTACTGTTCATACAGCGGCAGCAGTATCTCGCAGTCCGAATCGCTCTCAAACGTGTAGCCTTTTTCCAAAAGTTCTGCTTTGAGCTTTTCAAAGCCGTACAGCTCGCCGTTGCATACGCAGTAGCTGTCATCAAGCTTGAACGGCTGCATTCCCGACGGTGTCAATCCCATTATCGACAGCCTGTGAAAACCCAGCACCCCGTCAGGCAGCGTAACATATCTCGTGTCATCAGGTCCTCTTGACTTTGTCCTGCCAAAACATTCTCTTATCAGCTCCATATCTGCCTGCGCAGAGCAGTAGCCCATTATACAACACATTTCTATCCATCCCTTCGATATTTTTAACAAAGCATCGGGAACAGCCCACCGCTGCTCCCGTGCCTTTTTGATTTTTATTCCTCACTGTCCTGCAAAGCGTCAAAGCCTTCCTCGCCGGTTCTTACCTTTACAACGTTCTCAACATCGTAAACGAATATCTTTCCGTCCCCGATGTGACCCGTGTAAAGCGCCTTCTTGGCAGTTTCGATAACGCTTCTTACAGGCACCTTGCTGACAACGATATCCACCTGTACCTTCGGCATAAGGTTTGTCTCGACCGCAACGCCTCTGTAATATTCGGGCTTGCCCTTTTGCGTGCCGTAGCCCATAACGTGTGATACCGTCATACCTGTAATGCCTATCTGACTCATCGCCTTCTTCAAGCGGTCAAATTTAGCCTCCTTGCAGACGATTTCAATTTTAGTGAACTTCGGGCTTGTGCCGTCATCAAAGGTCGGAACCTTCTTGACAGGTATAGCCTCTGCCTGCGGAGTGTCTCCCTCAACGGCGACAACGTCCTGGTCATCATAGGTCGTGTACTTGTGTACCGACGGCATAAAGTCGGGGTATGCACTCGGCAGACCGTGCTCGGTGATGTCAAGTCCGAGTATCTCCTCCTCTGCCGTGGTGCGCAGTCCGTTTGTCTTTTTGATGACGGTGAAGGTGATTATCATCATCACAGCCGCATAAGCCGCAACTGAACCAAAGCCCACCAGCTGCAAACCGAGCTGCTTGAATTCGCCCGTGTAGAAAAGTCCTTTGAGACCTGCGGGAGCATCAGGGTTAGCGAAAAGTCCGACCGCAATTGTGCCCCATATACCGTTTGCCATATGTACGCCGACTGCACCGACAGGGTCGTCTATGTGCAGCTTGAGGTCGAGCAGCTCAACTACCCATACCACCAGCAGACCCGATACAAGTCCGACCGCTGCCGCACCGATAGCGTCAAATGCGTCCGTTCCTGCGGTAACCCCCACAAGTCCCGCGAGCGATGCGTTAAGGCACATCGAAACGTCAGGCTTGCCGTTCTTTACCCAGGTGTAGATCATAGTTGTGACCGTTGCAACAGACGGAGCGATAGTCGTTGTGACGAATATCGACGAAAGCTCTGAAACACTTGTTGCTGCCGCACCGTTGAAGCCGTACCAGCCCAGCCACAGAATGAAAACTCCCAGTGCACCCAGCGTGATAGAGTGACCCGGTATAGCGTTTACCTTTACTACCTTGCCGTCCTTGTCACGCTCGTATTTACCTATTCTTTCACCCAGCATTGACGCACCGATAAGGGCAGCGATACCGCCGACCATATGGATGGCACAAGAGCCGGCGTAGTCGTGAAAACCGAGCTTTGAGAGCCAGCCGCCGCCCCATATCCAATGCGCCTCGATGGGATAGATGAAAAGCGAAATTACTGCCGAGTAGATGCAGTAGCTTGAAAACTTTGTCCTGCCTGCCATAGCGCCCGAAACGATAGTCGCCGTGGTCGCGCAGAAAACGAGGTTGAAAACGAATGTTGAAGCACCCGTGAAGCTGCCGTCTCCGGGACTTGCGATAAACTCCTTGAAGTGCGTGAACATATCCAGGTTCGGTATACCGATAAGCCCGAACAATGTGTCCTCACCCATCATAAGTGTGTAACCTAAAATTGAGAAAACAACTGTACCGATACAGAAATCCATCAGGTTTTTCATAATGATGTTTCCTGCGTTCTTTGCACGGGTAAAGCCCGTCTCCACCATTGCAAAGCCTGCCTGCATCCAAAAGACCAGTGCAGCACCTATCAGAAACCAAAATTCCACTGTCATAGGATCATATCCTTTCTATCGTATCTTTCCTTACTTTAAATAAAGCCACAGCTCCTGCGCATTGATGGAAGTTATTATTTGTTTTGCCTCTGTTATGGAAACGGCGCAGGAGCATGGCGGCTTTTTGAAACAATTATCTCACACCGAACAGCAGCTCGTCATATGTCGGGAACGGCCAGAACTTTGCAGCTGTTATCGTTTCTGCCTCGTCACAGGAAGCACGCAGCTTATCCATTACGCCAAGCAGCTCGTCTCTGATAAGGTAGCCCTGCTCGATAACATCCTTTGCAGACTGTACCTTTTCAAGTGCCTTTGAAAGCTCGTCAAGGCTCTGGTAAGCGTCGCTTGCAAGCTGCGAGAGTTTCTTGACCGTCTCTGCCTCGTAGGTGCAGGTAAGGTCGGTAGCCAGCGACTTTTTAGCGTTAGCGGTCTTTGCCACGAAAGCCGCGTATTCCTCGATAGCGGGAAGAATCTCTCTGCGTGCGAGCATCTCCATTGTGTTTGCCTCAATAATTACCGCCTTGCAGTAGTTTTCAAGGGTTATCTCGGTACGGCTGCGAAGCTCTGCCTCGGAAAATACCTTGTGAGATGTCAGCATCTTGACGTTCTTTTCGTCCATCAGATGCGGAATAGCATCAGGTGTCGTGCGGTAGTTGAGCAGACCCCTTACCTCTGTCGCCTCTTTTATCCACGCATCATCATATCCGTTGCCGTTGAAGATGATGCGCTTGTGGTCGGTGATAGTTTTCTTTATCATCTCGTGCAGCTTTTCCTCAAAGTTGTCTGCCTTTTCAAGCCTGTCTGCGTAGATCTTCAGGCTCTCTGCAACAGCAGCGTTGAGCATGATGTTTGCGCACGCGATAGAGTTTGACGAACCGAGCATTCTGAACTCGAACTTGTTGCCCGTAAATGCAAAAGGTGATGTCCTGTTTCGGTCGGTCGTGTCCCTTGTAAAGCGCGGCAGTACACTTACTCCCAGCTTCATCACTGTCTTTTCAACACTTTCATAAGGCGTGTCTGTCTCGATAGCCTTTAGGATACCCTCCAGCTCTTCACCCAGAAAGATTGAGATAACAGCAGGCGGCGCTTCGTTTGCACCGAGACGGTGGTCATTGCCTGCGGTAGCAACGGAAATTCTCAACAGATCCTGATAATCATCAACAGCCTTGATAACAGCGCAAAGGAACAGCAAAAACTGTGCATTCTCGTACGGTGTCTCACCCGGCGTCAGCAGGTTTACGCCCGTGTCGGTAGCGATAGACCAGTTGTTGTGCTTGCCCGAGCCGTTGACGTTCGCAAACGGCTTTTCGTGCAGCAGGCAGACAAGTCCGTGCTTCTTAGCGACCTTCTGCATAATTTCCATAGTCAGCTGGTTGTGGTCGGTCGCGATATTCGTAGTCGCATAGATTGGCGCAAGCTCGTGCTGTGCAGGTGCGACCTCATTGTGTTGGGTTTTAGCAAGAATGCCCAGCTTCCACAGCTCATCGTTGAGGTCGGACATATACGCCTCAACTCTTGGCTTGATAACTCCGAAATAGTGGTCGTCAAGCTCCTGACCCTTCGGCGGCTTTGCACCGAAAAGCGTTCTGCCCGTGTAGATAAGGTCTTTTCTCTTGTCGTAAAGCTCCTTTGGAATAAGGAAATATTCCTGCTCGGGACCTACAGATGTCGTAACGTGCTTTACGTTGTCGTTACCAAACAGCTTCAAAATACGCATCGCCTGCTTGTTGAGCGCCTGCATAGAGCGCAGCAGCGGTGTTTTCTTGTCAAGCGCCTCGCCGCCGTATGAACAAAAAGCGGTCGGTATGCAAAGTGTCTTTCCTTTTATAAAAGCATACGAGGTCGGGTCCCACGCGGTGTAGCCACGCGCCTCAAATGTCGCCCTCAAGCCGCCGGAAGGGAAGCTCGACGCGTCAGGCTCACCCTTGATAAGCTCCTTGCCCGAGAAATCCATAATAACTCTGCCGTCGGGTGAGGGCGAGATGAAGCTGTCGTGCTTTTCGGCGGTGATGCCTGTAAGCGGCTGGAACCAGTGTGTGTAGTGTGTCGCACCGTTCTCTACTGCCCATTCCTTCATAGCCTCTGCAACTGCGTTTGCTACGGTAATGTCAAGCGCCGCGCCGATGTCGATAGTTTCTTTTAATGACTTGTAGACCTTTGATGAAAGTCTTGATTTCATCACTCTGTCATCAAATACCTTGCTTGCAAAAAGTTCTGTTACTGTGCTCATTTTTTATTTCCTCCCTTAAAATATTGACTGTTAAAAACAAAAGCGCCTCAAAGCGCGGACTGTTGCCCGCACCCAAGACGCCGTTGCCTAAAATATTGAGATAGACTGCCAAAGGCATTAAAAATAGAGACAAATACTTGAAGATAGCCAGATTACTTCAAGACTCCTTTGCCTCTATGCCTTGCATTATACACCATCATTTTTGATTTGTCAACCCCCTTTTTGATGAAATTTTGCAATTTACATTTACAAAACTTGCAGTTTACAAATAATTTATATATCAAAACTTGACAAAAATGAATTTCTGGAGTATAATACTTGCAAATGAGCAAAGGCGTTCATTCGGTTTTACAGACCGAGTGGCGCCTTTTTTAGATGTAAGAGGTAAGAGATAAGAGGTAAGATTTTTAATGGATAGTTTTGCTCATTGAATAATCTATATCGAAAGGATGAGATGATGATGAAAAGAGAAGGAGAGGTCCGTATCCCGTCAGGCTGTGCCATAGCCGCAGTCATTTCAAGGGAGGGCAAAGGCATCACAGGCGACCTTATCACCGAGGCGATGAAACCGATGCACGACCGTTCCAACGGTCTTGGCGGAGGCTTTGCCGCATACGGTATTTACCCCGAACACAAGGAGTTTTTCGCGTTTCATATTTTCTTTGACCACCGCAGTACAAGAAAAGAGTGCGAGGCTCTTTTAAAGGAAAGGTTCGAGATAGTAAAGGGCGAGATAATCCCCACACGCAAGATACCCGAAATAACCGACGAGCCTATCATCTGGAGATATTTCGTCGCACCGCTCAAATCAATGCTCGCCGCCGAACAGATAGATGAAAACGAGTTCGTTGCAAGAACCGTTGTTAAGATAAACACCGAGCTTAAAGGCGCGTATGTCTTTTCAAGCGGAAAGAATATGGGCTGCTTCAAAGCTGTCGGCTTCCCCGAGGACGTGGGTCGCTTTTACAGACTTGAAGAGTACGAGGGCTACTCGTGGACAGCGCACGGGCGCTACCCGACAAATACGCCCGGCTGGTGGGGCGGCGCTCACCCGTTTTCGCTGCTCGATTACTCGGTAGTCCACAACGGCGAGATATCGTCCTACGACGCAAACCGCCGCTTTATCGAGATGTTTGGCTACAAATGCAACCTTCAGACCGACACCGAGGTCATCACCTATATAATAGATTACCTTTTAAGGCGGCAAAAGCTTACTCTGGAAGAAGTCGCTTCCGTTATCGCCGCACCGTTCTGGAGTACGATAAATTCCAAACCCGAAAAGGAAAAAGAAAAGCTGACCTATCTGCGAACCGTCTTTTCAAACCTGCTTATCACAGGTCCGTTCTCAATAGTTTTCGGCTGGGACGGCGGACTTATGGCACTCAACGACAGGCTCAAGCTGCGCTCGATGATAACCGCCGAAAAAGAGGACAAGGTGTTTATCGCCAGCGAAGAGGCTGCCGTCAGAGTTATGGAGCCAGATGCCGGGAATTTCTACGCACCAAGCGGCGGAGAGCCTGTTATAGTTCGTGTCAAGGAGGGTAAATTCTGATGATAGATCAATATATATATCCCGAATTTGAAGTGGTGAGAAACCAAAACCGCTGTATCGCCTGCCGCGTCTGCGAAAGGCAGTGCGCCAACGAGGTACACCGCTTTGATACAGACCTCGGCGTTATGCTGTCGGACGAGGCAAAGTGTGTAAACTGCCAAAGGTGTGTTTCGCTCTGCCCTACCCACGCTCTGAAAATCGTAAAGAGCGACTGCCGTCTGCGTGAAAATGCCAACTGGTCAGACCAGACCATAAAGGAGATATACAAGCAGGCAAACAGCGGCGGCGTGCTGCTGTCATCAATGGGCAATCCCAAGCCGCTGCCTGTTTACTGGGACAGGATACTTATCAACGCATCACAGGTCACCAATCCGCCTATCGACCCGCTGCGCGAGCCAATGGAAACCAAGGTCTTTCTCGGCAAAAAGCCCGATAAGGTACTGCGCCGTGCAAACGGAGATCTTATCACACAGCTGCCTCCGCAGATAGAGCTTTCTATGCCCGTGATGTTCTCCGCAATGAGCTACGGCTCGATAAGCTACAACGCCCACGCGTCGCTTGCAAGGGCAGCCACCGAGCTTGGTATCTGCTACAACACAGGCGAGGGCGGACTGCACGAGGACTTTTACTGCTACGGCGAGAACACTGTCGTTCAGGTAGCTTCGGGACGTTTCGGCGTTCACAAGAATTATCTCGAAGCCGCTGCCGCAGTCGAAATAAAAATGGGACAGGGCGCTAAACCCGGTATCGGCGGACACCTTCCCGGTGCAAAGATAGTCGGTGACGTGTCGCGCACAAGAATGATACCCGAGGGTACAGATGCTATCTCCCCCGCACCTCACCACGACATCTACTCTATCGAGGACCTGCGCCAGCTGGTCTATTCGCTCAAAGAGGCGACCGATTACAAAAAGCCGATAATCGTCAAGGTCGCAGCAGTGCATAACATTGCAGCTATCGCCAGCGGTATCGCACGAAGCGGCGCTGATATCATCGCTATCGACGGCTTCCGCGGCGGCACCGGAGCAGCTCCCACAAGGATAAGGGACAACGTCGGCATACCTATCGAGCTTGCGCTTGCAGCTGTTGACCAGCGCCTGCGTGACGAGGGTATAAGAAACAATGTCTCGCTTGTCGTCGGAGGAAGCGTGCGCTCGGCAGCAGACGTTGTCAAGGCGGTAGCCTTGGGCGCAGATGCAGTCTATGTTGCAACGGCTGCACTGCTTGCACTCGGCTGTCACCTGTGCCGCACCTGCCACAGCGGCAAGTGCAACTGGGGTATAGCTACCCAGCGCCCCGACCTTGTAAAAAGGCTCAACCCCGACATCGGCAGCCAGCGCCTTGTAAATCTGATGAACGCATGGCGCCACGAGATAAAGGAGCTTATGGGCGGTATGGGCATCAACTCTATCGAAAGCCTGCGCGGCAACAGACTTATGCTTCGCGGTGTCGGTCTTACCGCAAAAGAGCTTGAGATACTCGGCATATCCCATGCGGGAGAATAAAGAAAGAGGTGGCACAAATGAAACGAGTATATGTAAATGAACAATGGTGCCTTGGCTGTCACCTTTGCGAATATAACTGCGCCTTTGCCAATTCGGGACTTACCGATATGGTCAAAGCGCTCAAGGATAAGCCTATCTATCCCCGTGTGCATATCGAGCAGTCGGACGATATAACCTATGCAGTCTCCTGCCGTCACTGCAAAGACCCGCTTTGCGTGAAAAGCTGTATCGCAGGTGCGATAAGCATTGATGACGGCGTTGTAAAGATAGATAAAAACAAATGCGTCGGCTGCCTGACCTGCGTGCTTGTGTGTCCCTACGGCGCGGTAAGACCGGGTCCGACGGGCGCAGCACAAAAGTGCGAGCTGTGTCTTGAAAACAGCTGCGGCGAGCCTGCCTGCGCGGCGGGCTGCCCGAACAACGCGATAGTCTATGAAGAAAGGTAGGGAGTAACAATGAGCAAGTTTGTTATCATCGGAAACGGCGTTGCTGCCGCAGGCTGCATTGAAGGTATCCGCAGCGTTGACAGCCAAAGTGAGATAACCGTCATCTCCGCAGAAAAGCACCCCGTCTATTCAAGACCGCTTATCTCCTACTATCTTGAGGGCAAAACAACGCTTGAAAAAATGAACTACCGCGGACTTGATTTCTACGATAAAAATAATGCCGAGCTTATCTATGCCGCGGCTGAAAAGATAGATGTCAAAAAGCGCGAGGTAACCTTCGGCGGCAAAAAAACAAAGTTTGACAAGCTGTGCCTTGCGACCGGCTCGTCACCTTTCGTTCCGAAAATGGACGGGCTTGAAAGTGTCAAGAACAAGTTCACCTTTATGACTATGGACGACAGCCTTGCACTTGAAAAGGTTCTCAAAAAGGACAGTCGTGTGCTTATCGTCGGAGCAGGTCTTATCGGTCTTAAATGCGCCGAGGGTATCCTTGAAAGAGTTTCAAGCGTGACAGTGTGCGACCTTGCGGACAGAGTACTTTCAAGTATCCTTGACAGCGAGTGTGCAGCGGTAATGCAAAAGCACCTTGAAAGCAAGGGCATCAGATTTTTGCTGTCCGACAGCGCCGAGAGCTTTGATAAGAACGCTGCAAAAATGAAAAGAGGCGAAACAGTCGAGTTTGATATCCTCGTGCTTGCCGTCGGCGTCAGAGCGAATGTTTCGCTTGCCAAGGACGCAGGCGCAGATGTAAACAGAGGTATCATCATCGACACCAAAATGCAGACCACACTTGAAAACATCTATGCCGCAGGTGACTGCACCGAGGGCTACGACAGCTCTATCGGTGCAAACAGAGTGCTGGCTATCCTGCCCAATGCCTATATGCAGGGCTTTTGCGCAGGCGTGAATATGGCAGGCGGCGATAGCAGCATCACCAACGCTATCCCCATGAACTCCATCGGCTTCTTCGGACTGCACTGCACCAGCGCAGGCAGCTATTTTGCAGACGGCGAGGGCGAGATATTTGAGCAAAAGACCTGCGGCGGCATAAAGCGCCTGTACATCAAGGACAATAAGCTCACAGGCTATATCATCATCGGCGATGTCACGGGAGCAGGCATCTACACCTCTTTGGTGCGCGAAAAGACCGACCTTTGTGACGTAGATATTGACAAACTGAAAAAAGATGCAACATTGGCAATGTTTTTGCCCCAAACCCGTAGAAAAAAACTTGGAGGTGTGGTATAATGAATATCAATGCAACAGGTCTTGATTTTATCGACCTCAATGAAGCGCTGCGCCAGAGCCGCGGCAGCTGCACCATAACCAATTGCCTCGGGCAGAGATTTTTAGCCGCAGGTATCTCCGACAAGACCGTTACCGTCAGCGGTATCCCCGGCAATGCGCTGGGCGCTTACCTCAACGGCGCTAAAATCGAGGTAATGGGCAACGCGCAGGACGCAGTCGGCGATACTATGAACGACGGAACTATCATTATCCACGGCAACGTAGGTGACGCAGTCGGCTATGCAATGCGCGGCGGTCACATCTATGTACGGGGCAACGCAGGCTACCGCGCTGGCATACATATGAAAGCCTATAAGGAAAAGCAGCCCGCTATCGTCATCGGCGGCAAGGCAGGCAGCTTTTTGGGAGAATACCAGGCAGGCGGAACTATCATCGTGCTTGGTCTTGTCGATAACGACAAGCCTATCGTCAGCAACTTTACCTCAACAGGTATGCACGGCGGCAAGATGTTTCTGCGCAGCGACTGCAAGGGCATAAAGTTTCCCAGCCAGGTGCATACACACCTCGCGGATAAAAAAGAGCTTGATGAGATAGACCACTATCTTAGGCATTTCTGCTCGTATTTTGACTATGATATAAAGGAGCTTGTCAACTCTCCTTTCACAGTCGTTATGCCCGACAGCAAAAACCCGTATCGACAGATGTATGTTGCAAATTAGAAGTAAGAGGTGAGAAGTAAGAAGTAAGATACTGCTTTAGCAGCTATGGCATAGAGATAAGAGCTTTATCTTACCTCTTACATCTTATTTCTTACATCTAAAAGCAGGAGGAAAACTATGAAATACACCGCACAGGAGATATTACAGTACACACAGGAGGAAGATGTCAAGTTCATCAGGCTTGCATTCTGTGATGTTTTCGGCAAGCAAAAGAACATTTCCATAATGCCCTGCGAGCTTGAAAAAGCATTTGAACAAGGTATCGGCTTTGACGCATCGGCTGTGCGGGGCTTTGGCAACGAGGCTCGCTCGGACCTTATGCTTTTTCCTGACCCCGACACGCTCTCGGTGTTGCCGTGGCGACCAGAACACGGGCGTGTGGTAAGGATGTTCTGCTCGATAAAAAAACCGAATGACCGGGACTTTGAGTGCGACACAAGAAGCCTTCTTGTCAAAGCCGTGCAGGACGCAAAAGCACAGGGCATAGAGTTTTCTTTCGGCTCTGCGCTGGAGTTTTACCTGTTCAAGCTTGACGAGAACGACAACCCGACAACTATCCCCTACGACACCGCGGGATATATGGACATAGCACCCGAGGATAAGGGCGAGAACATAAGGCGGCAGATCTGCCTGCATCTTGAACAGATGGGTATTACACCGCAGAACTCGCACCATGAAGAAGGACCGGGACAGAACAAAATAGATTTCCATTACGCCGACCCCCTTACCGCCGCAGACGATGCGATGTCATATAAAACCGTCGTCAAGACTGTTGCCCACGCAAACGGGCTGTTTGCCGACTTTTCGCCCAAGCCGCTGAAGGATAAGCCGGGCAACGCTTTTCACATCAATATCTCCGTTGGCAGCGACACGCACCACACTATCCTGCCATCGGTGATAGCGGGAATAATGCATCACATAAAGGATATAAGCCTGTTTCTCGACCCGTGCGATGCATCTTACGAAAGACTTGGCAAGTTCAAGGCTCCGAAGTTCATATCGTGGTCGGGCGAGAACCGCTCACAGCTTATTCGCATACCCGCCGCAAAGGGCGAGTACAGACGTGCCGAGCTGCGCAGCGCAGACCCTACTGCCAATCCGTATCTTGCCTATGCCCTGCTTATCTACGCAGGGCTTGACGGCATAAAGAACAATCTGTATCTGCCGCCTGTTGCCGACTTTGACCTGTTCAGTGCGGACGAATCGGTGACAAAGGACTTTGATACCCTGCCCGAAAGCCTTGCCCAAGCCAAAAAGCTGGCAGCTGACAGCAGCTTTGTCAAAGCCCACCTGCCGCAAAGGCTTATCGACATCTATTGCAAGTAAAACGGGGTGCTTTTTTTGGAGAATATCGAGTTTGTGTGGACTGACGGAGCAAACAGTGATTTTCAAGTTTTCTATCAGATAACCGAGGACTATTACAGCAGCCTTGTCGGCGGCGTGAGCAAACGCAAAGGCTTTGTTCCGTATAATGCTTCGGCTCAGATACCTGACGTTCTGATAGCTTATGATGACGGTAAAGCTGTAGGCTGTGCAGGCTTGAAAAAATATGATGACAAAAGCACCGAAATAAAGCGTGTATGGGTGCAGCCCGAATACAGAAGACAGCATATCGCAGGCAAAATGATGCAGCTTGTTGAGCAAAAAGCCAAAGAGCAGGGTTTTGCAAGAGTGATACTTCAGACCAGACCGCAGATGACCGAGGCGGTGGCTATGTACACAAAGCGCGGATATTATCTGATACCGAACTATCCGCCCTACGATAAGCTCGTCGGTGCGGTGTGCTATGCAAAAGACCTTTAACAGCATGAAAAAAACATCAAAGGAGGGATAAGATTGCAGCTCAAACAGCGCAGATACAGCGTGCTGATAGTCTCCTCGCAGCCTAAATTCAATCAGGCGCTTACCGAGCTTATCAGTTCAAGGCGCAACTACGACAGCGAGCTTGAAACGAGCGTGAGCGGTGCAAAAAGAAGACTGCTTGAACGCAGCTTTGATATGCTGATAATCAACGTCCCTCTGCCAGACGACGACGGGATAAGCCTTGCGATAGACCGAAGTGCAGGCATGGGCTGTGCGGTGCTTTTGCTCGTTAAGAGCGAATACTACCCGACTGTGTTTGACAGGGTGTGTCCTCACGGGGTGTACACACTGCCTAAGCCGTCGCCAAAGCAGATGGTATCGCAGGCGTTCGACTGGCTCGAAAGCACAAAGGAAAGGCTTCGCAGGCTCGAAAAAAAATCCGTCTCGCTTGAGGATAAAATGCAGGAGATACGCCTTGTGAACAGAGCAAAATGGCTGCTTATCTCGGAAAAAGGAATGACCGAGGACGACGCCCACCGCTATATCGAAAAGCTCGCAATGGACAAGTGTATAACCAAGCACGACGCAGCACAGCAAATCATCTCACAATATGAAAAAGCTTCGCAGTAAATGCGGAGCTTTTTTTATCCTCGGTCTGTTGCTGCAAATCCCTGTCAGATCCCAATGATGTCATTTCTCTTGACGTGTACACCACACACATTCAGGAAATAATCGAGTCCACCAACATCAACGGCAAGGGATACGGCTTTATCGTCGATAAAGACACAACACTCATTGCCCACCCCGATAAGTCGCTCAACGGAGCAAATATCAGCAAGCTCGGCGGCGTGCTTATGGCTTTAAATATGTACGAGTGACAGCAAACAATTTGATCGCACCAAAAACAACAGACGTAAGGTTTTATCCCTCACGCCTGTTTTATTTTTCTGTGTTTCTTGCGCAATAGGGCGACTCGTACAGCTTGCCGTGTACAAAGTAGTTATACGAGCGGCATCCGCCGCCGCAGTATTCACCGAGTTCACACTGCGCGCATTTGCCCGTCAGAAGCTCCTTGGTGAACTTTCTGTTATACGCAAACTTTTCGGGGTCTTTCCATATGCTCTTTAGCGACTGCCGCCGCACATTGCCCTCATTGAAGCGCTCATCATACATTGATTCGCAGCCGCGCACATTCCCCACGCTGTCAATTCCTATCGAGGATATACCCGCAAGGCAGCCCTTGAAGAACGCCCTGCCGCTGCGGTTGCCGCGCAGTCTGCCGTCGGCTTGCGTAAAATAACCGATATTGTCAGCCATGCCTATCGAGAACGGGACAGTATCCGCATTTTCGTCTATAAAATCCATTACCCTGCAAAAATCGAACCTGTGGTCAAGCTCGCCGTCAGATGCGTTGCCCATAGGCGAGCAAGCCTGAAGCTGCCACGCAAAAATATTGTATCCCCTCAAGCTCTCAAGCATCTGTTCAAGGCACTGCGCGTTCTCGCGGTGAAGAGTCGTGATAATGCTTGTGGGAATGCCCGCAGCTGTCAGTGCGGATACAGCATTCAAAGCCCTGTCAAAGCTGCCCGCCTGTCTGAACCTGTCGTGTACCTCGCGCGGTCCGTCAAGTGATACCGATACCGACTCGACCCCTGCGCTTTTAAGCTCGCCCAGCACCCTCTCATCAAAAAGAAATCCGTTCGTGATGATATTCACTGCCGCGCCGCCGCTTGTCAGGCGCTTGGCTATATCGCACCAATCACGGCGCATGAACACCTCTCCGCCGATAAGCGACACCCTTTTGCACCCAAGAGCAATAAGCTCATCAGCGACCCTGAAGCATTCCTGCGAAGAAAGCTCATTCTCCCTCGCGCGACCTGCCCGCGAGCCGCAGTATCTGCAATTAAAGCAGCAAGCCAGCGTTATTTCCCACACGCACCTTGTAAGCGTGAATGTCATGCCTTGTTTCCGCCGCCTGCGGTGTCCATCGGGCTTCCGCACTCGCTGCAGAAATTAGAACCCTTTGGAATAAAGCTGCCGCACTTGCTGCACTGCACCTTATCGGGAGATGCCTGCTGCGCGGTGGGCTGTACAGGCTCCTGCGGCGCAGGAGAAGGTACGGCAGACATTGGAAAACCCATACCGCCGCCATTCATAAACTGCGGACCCGCATAGGTCATCATAGCAGACGGATTGCTCGGCTGCGCAAAAACAGGCATCTGTTCAGGTCCTGCGTACACCCCTTCACACGAGGGCTGTTCACCCCTGCGTTCAGCAGCACGCTCTGGGTATTTGGGGGAATCATTCATTATATCCTGTACATTGAGGTTCTTTTCATTATCACTCATAGCATTTCCTCCTCGTATAGCATATCAGCAAACACTGCTGCTTTAATCCTTTCTTTTCCTTTCGGGATAAAGACTGTAAAACCTCTGCTTATCCTCATACATTCTCGCATCAGCTTCCTTCATAGCCTTGCGCACATTGTCCGCAGTCTCCGCGCAGATACCTACCGAGAACGCCAGATTTTCAACCTTTGCAGCCGCCTCACGCAGCCTTGCAGCTCTTTGTTCAAGCACCTGCTGCGTCATCTCTGTCGTTATCAGCATAAATTCGTCGCCGCCCACACGGTATATCTCGCATTCGGGGAACTGCTCCTTGAGTACCTGCGCAGCCTTTTGCAAAAGCATATCACCTGCGTGGTGACCCTGATTGTCGTTGACCGCTTTAAGCCCGTTGAGGTCAGCAAAAACAATACCCACCCTGCACTGCGCCGCAGCCTTATCCCCGCACAGCTCATCCACGCGCCTGTTCATCGCGTTACGGTTGTAAACACCCGTTAGCATATCCACAGTGCTCATAGTTTCGAGCTTGTCAAGCAGCTGATAGTTTGCTATCTCCGATGCGATAAAATATGTCGTAAGTCCGAGCGTGTCAATAATTTTGGGTGTCATTGTCGTGTTGAAATTTATTGCCCAGATAAAACCGAAAATTTCATCACGGTACTCAAGCGGAAAAAGCACCAGGCTTTTAGCGCCCGCCTGCGTCATCGACTCATACCATATCGGGTTTTGCTGTTTCAGGCTGCCCCAGTCCTGCGGCTTGCTGATTATAATGCACCTGCCGCCGCCTATCGTTGCAGGCCAGGTCTGTACTATGTCAAAGAACTTATCGTCAACATAGTTGTGCATCGAAACAAGCTCGGTGTCGCTGCTCAAAGCCTCGCAAAGCACAGAGCATTTTCTCTGCTTGAAATCCGAAAGCAGTATACAGCAGTGGTCTGCATCGCACATATCACGGATATCTCTTATGACCTCGTTTATCGTCGAGTAGAAATCCCCCGTGCCCCGCAGCTTTATACAGGTGTTAAGCACCTGCGAAAGCACATCATACGACAGATTGGTCATTCTGTCAGCCTCTGCTGCCTTTGTGAATTCCTGCGTGTAAGCGCAGTATCCTATGTTTTCATCATCCGATTGCAGCGGTACCATAGTCACGCTGATCCAGAACGGCAGATTTGACGGAGTGATATATGTATGCATAGTCTGTCCCAGAACTGCACTGCGATAGCAGTACTCCTCAAAATTGCTGTCCTTTTTCATGTACCTGTCATAAAGCGAATTAGGTACAAACTCGGCAAGTTCTCTCTTATCAACGCCCAGGGCTTTGAACCGCGTCGCCACATCGAGATAAGAATCATTTCCCGTTACTATACGAATGTCGCCGTATGTTCCGCCCGGCTTTTTCTCAACAGATATGATAGATGTAGTCGGCTTGAATATGTCAGCAAATTGTTTAAAGTCCATATAGCAGCTTCCTTTCCGTCAGTTTTACCTGACAAGTGAACGCTTATGCTGTAAACGAAATGTTAATATGCTTTATACAGTATACCACATCATCTCCAAAAAATCAATGGGAGAGACCCGCAATTAACATATTTATTTTCTCACCCCTGCCGCACAGACCCCAAGCTCTTTATGTGTCCTTGTGTCAAAACAAAAAGGCAGTGAGGTCTCCCCCACGCCTTTTGCCGATAATTTGTATTTGTGTCTTACATCATCACCGAGTTTCGCTCGTTGCGTTTGCTCTTTACGCTTACAATAACAAGCATTATACCCAGCACCAAAAATGCTCCCGATATCACCGAAAGCGCACTGATGACCGTGCTGTCGTCCTTTTCAATATACAGTTCCTTTGGATTATCGGGGTTGATATGCACAGTCACGACCTGACCTGTTTCGTACTTTGCAGGGTAGCTTCCGCTGTCGCTTTTCTGCTCGTATTCCCTGCCCTTGTATTCAAATCTGATAACGGGGAAATAGGTGCTTTCATTGCCGCTTCTTGAAATTACGTTATCAACAATAACGCCCTGTACCTCAACACTGCAGCGAGCATACGACTGCCTCATGGAATGTACTATCACAAACATAAGTACAGCCAGAAACAGCGCCAGCACAAAAAACATCACCGAAAGCCCCGTAAGTAAATGCCTTGCCGAGCGTGAGCTTATCGGGTTGCCCTTTTTATCATAAAACGGGCTGTAATCATATCCGTCATACTGACCATTGTTCTGATAATAGCCGTTTGCATTGCTTTGTATGTTTGCTCCGTCTTTCATATTAAGCTGCCGCTGCAGCTGCTTTTCTCTCGCATCAGCCCGCGCGAACTCGTCTTCATAATCAAAGCCGTTTCCCATTTCTCTCCTCCGAAAGCTGAAATTTATACCTTTATTATACACCGTTTTCAAAAAAAAGCAAGTATGTTCATTCACCCGCTGACCCGCCTGAAAAGCGCAACACTTGACGAATGTTATCAAAAGAAGTATAATTACAAAGTACGAAAATAACACGGGGAGGTCAAACAATTGAAAAAAGGTTTTTATCATTGGCACTTGCGCTCGCAATGGCTTTCGGCGCAGGCACATACCTGCCGCAAAGCGCTTTTACCGACAGTCTATCTGTCACCGCAAATGCCGAGGTATCAGGCGACTGGGAATACGAATATGCGGATGATTCGCACACAACGATAACGCTTAAAGGCTGCAAAGGCACCTCAACAAATATCACCACACCGACCAAGATAGGCGGAAAGCCTGTTGTAAAGCTTCGTAATACTTCAAAGAGCTTTTGGGGAGATAAGAAAGAAAATATACAATCGATTACCGTCTCTGAAGGAGTAAAGGAGATCCACGACGATTACGGACGTGGTTATTTTTTCGGTGGCTGCGATAAACTGACTACCCTTAAGCTGCCGTCGACTCTGAAAGAGATTGAGCCATACCTGTGTGGTTGGCTGGCAGCACTAAAATCAGTAACCATCTCAAACGGCACAGAGAAGATAGGACGGGAGGCGTTCTCTCACTGTAATTCTCTGAAGAGTATAAAAATACCCGATTCAGTGACCCGGATCGAGTCCGATGCATTCAGCTACTGTGAAAATCTTGAAAGCGTTGTGCTGTCGAACAATTTAAAGGAGATCACACCTTTTTGCTTCACCTATAGCAGTCTGAAAAGCATAACTGTTCCCAAGAGTGTCACAACAATTTATGACCGCGCGTTTGATGAGTGCGCTCAGCTGGAAAAGGTAGTTCTCTCCGAAGGCTTGAAGACGATAGATTACGGCGCTTTCGGACACTGTGTGAAGCTTTCCTCGCTCAATATACCAAAGAGCGTGACTGATATCCACAGAAATGCTTTTTATTATGGATCGTCTTGGACCAATCAATCACCATGGTATACTGATCTGAAAAGACCGCTCGTCTTCAACGATATCCTGTACGATTTGGGAGATAATTTGCGCGAATACATAGCGCCCGAAAATATAGAGACCGTTCTCAATACCGGTACCGGCGCGAATACTTCTCTGCACAATATCTTCCTCGCGCAGAATGTTGATATAATCAAAGAAAATGCGTTCATAAACTTTGGAAACCTTGAAAACTTTTTTTATCCAAAGCCCCGATGCTTTGTTTGAAGAGGATGCATTGAGCTGGACTAAAGAAGAATACCGTCCGAAAAATTTAAGGATAATCGCTCCCAAAGGCTCCACCGCACAGGAGTACGCAAATGCAAACAACATCAAGTTTGCCGCAATGCCCTACGTTGTGCATGCCGCAGGCGATAACCGCTTTGATACAGCCGTTATGGTATCAAGGCGCACCTACACCGAGATGCCCGACATCAAAGCAGACTGTGTAGTAATCGCATCTGGTCTTGACTACGCCGATGCGCTTGCAGGCGTGCCTCTTGCAAGACTTTACAACGGACCTCTGCTTCTGACCGCAAAGGACAGCGTAACCGAGCGCACCCTCAATGAGATAAAAAGACTGATGAATAACAGCAGCAAGCTCAAAACCGCGTATATCCTCGGCGGCTAGGGCGTCATTTCAAACGATATGCTCAAGCAGATAGGCAAACTCCGAGGAGGTTCCGAGCCTTTAAGGATCGGCGGCAAAAACAGGTACGAGACCTGCTCAATGATCATCGACGGATACGGCTCACTGTTTGACGGCACTGCGATATGCGCCGCAACAGGCACAGCTTTCCCCGATGCACTCGCAGGCGGAGTCCTCGCAGCATATAATAGCTCACCGCTTTACCTCGTCGGCGCTAACCTTGAAGACTCGCAAAAGGCGCTGCTTGCCGATACAATAGCAGACAAGATATTTGTTTTCGGCGGTAAAGGTGCAGTCTCCAAAAACACCGAAGCGCAGCTGATAATGAACCTCAAATATTAACACCAAGGGCGGCATATCTGCCGCCTTACTTTTTTGCCATAACACATTTTTAATAATTGTATGGTATAATTGAAAAAATCATTGCAGCTGGGGGAAACGATATGGGCAAATTCGGAGATATGCTGAACAATATAAGGGCTGCCGCAAACGAAGCTGCACAAAAACGCAAAGCCGAGCAGCAGGCACTGCACGAAAGAATGAAGCAATACTACCGCGGCTACGACGTTTTTCCCGACGAGGTCAATACGCAGTATACCGACCGGGTGCGCCGCAGCCTTATCAAAGGTCTTGTCATCAAAAGCCTTATACTTGCCGCGCTGATAGCTCTTGGCGTGACAGCGTTTGGAGCAAAAGCCTACGATGTGTTCCCTGTGTACATGATAGGCGGCTTTGTCGCTTTGATACTGCTGCTGTTTGTGATTACCGACATTTCGCTGCTCACCCGTTTTCTTAAGGGAAATTACGACTGTTTCGGCGCAATGGTCACCAATACCCGCGTTGAGTCTCACACCTCTACCGACTCCGACGGGAATACGACCACCACCTACGATTATTACGTCTCCCTCAACGGCATAGAGTGCGAGGTCGACTCCAAGCAGTACCGCAAGGCAGCCGTCGGGCAGTATATGCACTTTGTCCGCCTCAAAGCCAAGTACCGCAAAAACGACCGCTTCTATTTCTTTCCCTGCTCCGAGGACGAGGAGTACTACCTTATCGGTCACCATAACCCCTCGGACGAGCCGCGGCTTTACCGCGCCGAAAAAGGCTCGTCAGCACTCACCGCACTTTCCGTGCTGTGCTTGCTTGGGTCATTTGGCACACTTATCTGGGCGATCTTGCGTGGAAGCACCGAGTTTCTGCGTACAGTGTGGATACTTCCCGCAGGGCTGCTGACAGGCTCGCTGGTGCTTGCGGTGATAAACAAAATAGTCGGTCTTAACAAAGACAGAAAAAAGCTGGAAGAAATGAAGCGCCGGCACTTCGGCGAATAACTAAAATCAGATGTACATATTAACGAAAAAAGGAGCAGTAACCGTTGCTGCTCCTTAATTTTTTCATTGCATCAGATATCCTGCAAATCCGCCTGCGGAATGTCATTTTCAATGTTGTCTCTTGCAAGGTCATTGTCGATAGCAGGATACGCAGATGAAATCGGCACCTCGTCCGTATACAGCTTGTTATCCCACGCCTTCATCTGAATATCGGGGATAAGCGGCTGCTTTTTGCGCGGGAAAATATGAATGTTTCCGCGATGTTTCCTGTCGTGTTCTGACATCTTTATCACCTCACGGTTATTGTGTGTATCAAGCGCGGTCTTATTCTGAAAAAATCACAGAATAATATTCATACTTTTGCGCATAATACTCCCAAAAAAATAACGGAGGCATATATGGAACTTTTAACGACCGTGTGGACATCTGTACTGAGCATAATCGTGCTTTTTATCCTGACAAAACTTATGGGCAACAAACAGCTCTCGCAGCTGAGTATGTTTGATTATATCATCGGCATTTCGATCGGCTCGATAGCAGCCGAGTGCTCTTTTGAAAACGAACATCCCGAGCGGATGGTCGTCGCAATGCTTATCTACGCATTAAGCGCCTATGCCGTTTCGATAATCACAGGCAAATCGACACATATGCGCAAGCTGCTTATAGGCAAGCCGCTGATACTTTTTGACAACGGCAAACTGTACCGCGAAAATCTCAAAAAAGCCCGTATCGACATCAGCGATTTTCTCACCCATTGCCGCAATCAAGGCTACTTTGACCTCTCAAAGCTGCGTACAGCCGTGTTTGAGTATAACGGCTCGCTGAGCCTGCTGCCCGTTGATACCGACAGACCTCTCACCCCCTCTGACGTGCAGCTCCAGCCGCAGCAGGAAGAGATAATGCTCAACGTTATCCTCGACGGTCACATCAACGACGTCAACCTCAAAAAAGCGGGATTTGAGCGCGTCTGGCTGGAAAAGCAGCTGCACAAGCAGGGCTACACAAACGTTAAGGAGATTTTTCTCGGAATGGCAGATACCGTTAAAAAGACACTCCAGCTCTACCCTATGAACGTGAAAAATCAAACCCTCGACCCGTTTGAATGAACCCTTTTTGTTCATCGGCATATTATCATTTTAGGAGGTAATATGCTATGAACAGACCAAATTGTAATTGCAGTCCGCTTATCCAAAGACAGCCGCAGGCAAGAGCCGTGCTTAACGGGAGCGAGCAGTACCCCGATATAAACGGCATCGTCAGGTTCTATTCAATGAACAGCGGTACTCTGGTTTACGCAGATGTAAGCGGGCTGCCCCACTCTGATAACAAATGCAGTCAGGAGTTTTTCGGCTTTCATATCCACAGTGGAGAGTCGTGCAGCGGAAACGCCGACGACCCCTTTGCAGACGCACTAACACATTATGACAAAAACAACTGTCCCCACCCGTCACACACGGGCGACCTGCCGCTGCTTCTTGGCAACAGCGGACGGGCGATATCCGTTTTTCTTACCAACAGTTTTTCTGTCAGCGACATCATCGGAAAAGCAATGATAATCCACGGCAGCCCCGATGATTTCACCACCCAGCCAAGCGGCAATTCGGGAAAGAAAATCGCCTGCGGCATCATCAGAGCCGTCAGATGATTTAGAGAATGCGTCCACTTTACCTTGACAAGCGCGCAGGGTATGGTATAATAGTCTTATATTATCTTTCTCAAATAAATCGGAATTTAGCGTCTTTGACGCTAACAGTGAATAGTGAATAACGAATAGTGAAAAGTTTATAGTTAAGGTATCGCCTTCGGCGATATATTAAAGAACACCGCTACTATTCACTATTCACTTTTCACTCTTCACTATTCATTGCTTATCGGCGCAAAGCGCCGATAAATTCTGATTTATCTTTTCAGCACATAATTTTACTACATTATAAAAAATGAAAGCTGTCAGCCTACACTGCGCAGCTTTTACAAACAAAAGATAGGGGACTAAAAAATGAACGTGTTAACGGGGATAAAAAAAGATTTCAAAAGGGTAAAAAATACAACCGCGCGCCGTATTATCATCGCACTTGCCGCAGCCCTGCTGGTCGGCGCTGCCGCGGTAATGCAGCAGCCTCTTGCTTCAATGGCTCTGTCGCCTGTAAAGTGGGCTGTGGCTTTTCTTGAGCCGTTTATAGTTTCCTTTTTACTTTATATACTCGTCCAAAAGCCCAAGCCATCGGTCTTTTGCTTTATAAAATATATGTACCTTGTCTGCACACCTGCGCTGCTTATGCTTTTGACAGGGTTTGTCTTTACACCAAGCAAAGCCGACCTGTACTCGCAGCACTTTTTCACCCGCTTTCTGCCGTGGTGGGCAACACTGTGGTGGCTGGGTACAGCGCTTGCGTATCTGCTTATGCACGCCGCCGAAAGCGCCTTTAAAAGCGCTCTTGAAAAGGACAGCCGCGCCGTAGGCGTGGTCTATGCCCTCGCCGTGATGTACACCCCGCAAAAAACGATAAGCAAGCAAAAAAGGCAGGGCAAAGCCAAGTGGGTATCCATAACCCTGTGCATAGTGATGATAGCGCTCGCAGTCTTTATCGGCACAGTCACCCTGTTTTTGCACAACGTCTACTCCAATATGGATTTTGAAGCCATACTGTTTACGATACGCTTTGCCGCAGGCGGTCTTGCGCTTGAGGACATCATTTCAGGCACTTTACTCACCGTGCTTTTCGCGATCGTGACAGGGTATCTTTGCTTTCACCTGCTCAAAAGTATGCGAAACGATAAGCTCGTTGTCGTCGACACGCACAGAGGCGGCAAGTACACCCTCGTGATGAACGGCAGAAAAAGAGCCGTGCATATCGTGCTGTCTGCCGTGCTGCTTATCACAAACATAGCTCTGTTTTCGGGCGAAACTCACTTTGTCCGCTATCTTTCGATGAAAAACAAAACGTCCGACATCTACGAGACCTATTACGTAGCGCCCGATGACAGCGTGCTGACCTTTCCCGAGAAAAAGCGCAACCTTGTCTACATATACCTTGAATCTATCGAGAACACCTACGCCTCAAAAGAGGCAGGCGGCTCGCAGGATAAAAACTACATCAGCGGTCTGACCGAGCTTGCAGGTGACAAGGACAGCGTAAACTTTTCAAATACCGACACCCTCGGCGGCGCATCGGTCTTTGTTCCGTCCATTACGTTCACACAGGGCTCGACCGTCGCGCAAACGTCGGGCGTGTCGCTCAATACCAAGATATTCCCGCCCTATACCGCGGCAGAATTCCCAAACACCGTGCGACTTGAGGATATCCTGCACCAAGGCGGCTATAACCAGCTTTATATCGAAGGCTCAAAGGGCGAGTTTTCAATGTACGACAAATACGTCGGCAGATACGAGGACAGCAAGGTCTTTGACAGAAAAACCGCCGCAGACCGCGGCTATTCCGACGAAAGCGCGGATTACATCTGGAAATGGGGAATTGAGGACAGAAAGCTTATCGAGATAACAAAGGAGCTTATCACCGACATCTCCCAGCAGGACAAACCCTTTTTCGTGACCATGTACACCATGGATACCCATACCTTTGAAACGGGTCACCGCTGCCCCAATTGCGACAGCAGCATATCCAGCGACTACCTTGCGTCTGTCGACTGCTCGTCAAGACTGGTGAGCGAGCTTGTACAGTGGATAAAGCAGCAGCCGTTTTACGAAAACACTACCGTCATACTTGTCGGTGACCACCTTGGCAACGAAAAGACCACAATGGTAGATATCCCCGTTGATTATGTGCGCACCACCTACAACTGCATCATTAACCCCGCAAAGCAGCCCGCCAACGCCAAAAACCGAGTGTTCTCATCGCTTGATATGTTCCCCACTACCCTTTCGGCGATAGGCGTGCAGATAAAGGGCGACAGGCTGGGGTTCGGCACAGACCTTTTCTCGCAGACACCGACGCTGTGCGAGCAGCTGGGCAAGCAGGAGTATATGGATAAGCTCGAACAAAGCAGCGAGTACTACGACAACAAATTCTACAAATAGTACATACCAAAAAACACAACCGCCCGAGAGTAATCTCCCGAGCGGTTTTTGTATGCACAATTATTCTATTCCCTCAACAAAGCCCTTAAGCTGTTCGGTGTTTTCCTGCGTGGTGTAGGAAAGCGGTATGTGATAAACACTTTCGTAGATATCCTTCCACGTCTCGTAATTCTTTTTCATCATGTATTCCGCTTGATTTCGGTGGTTAAGTCCCTGCTTTGGGAAAATCGGCGGCGAAATGTGTATCGTGTACTCCTGCACGTAAAAGCCGTCCTCACCCATAACATCGGAATCCTGCATCGTTATAAAGCAAGGCAGCACAGGCGCACCGCTGCGCGCAGCATAAAGGTACGCGCCTCTCTTTAACGGCTTTGGCTTGCGGTAATTCCACCACATACTCTGCTCCGGGTAAAACAGCACATAATCGCCGTTTTTTACAAGCTCATCCACAGCGTTGAAGAACTTTTTCATCGTGTCTATGTTTGACGACAAAGGCAGCGTGTTGCAGTGGCGCATAAGAAAGCCGTAAAACCCCGGGAACGACGTGTAGTTGCCCTCTCTTATCACTCTCCAGAAGTTTCTCTGCGGCTGCTGTGCGGCTTCGTATGCAAGCTGTATCGCAAAGCTGTCATAAGCGTTAAAGTGGTTGCAGGTGATTATCGCACCGCTTTCAAGCGCGTGGAAATTCTCAACACCCTTTATCTCTTTTATAATAAGCTTCCTGTCGGCAATAAGCTCGTCAACGAACTTGTGCGCCATCTTGAAGGCAAACTTTGTCTTCAGCTTTTCAGCCTTTGTCTTGCGAACATATTCTATCTCGTCAGGCATCAGCACGCGCCCGGGAGGGTCATTCTCCACGTCCTCGTCAAAGCGTCCCTCGCGCTCGTACTGCTCTATCTTGTAAAGTATCTCAACTCTGTCCTTTGCGCGCTTGTCGCGGTTGATACGGTTGAGAAAATTATCCTCACGCTGCGTCTCCTTGACAGCCAGCGCCAAAAGGTTCTCGCCCGACTTTGCATCGCGCGCCTTTTCCTCATCGGTGTAAGCCTTCAGCACGGCAAGCAGCGCATCGTAGACCTCCGTCTGCTTTGCATATTCCCAGAAATATTCGCCGTACAGGCAGTCATCATAGTGCCACGGCTTGTTCGTCATAATGTAGTGCAGCATCTCCGCCTGCTCAACAGGGTGCGGCAGCGTGCCGAAAACCTCGGTGTTCCAGCGCTGGTCAAGCCAGTAAACGTGGTCCTTGCAGATAAGGTTGAGATAGTCCTCGTCCTGCGTCACCACAAAATTGTAGTAGTGCAGATAGTCGATAAATTTGTCCAGCACAAAATGCAGCCTGAACTGCTCACAGTTGATAAGCATAAGCCCCGCGTTGAAAAAGTTGTAGCGCGATACGCCCACTACCCTTTCAACATATGTGCCGTACTGCTCTATCTGTACCATCGCCTGCTCGTGACAGGCACCCAGGTACGCGTCCTTTATATCTGTCAGATAGACCTTGCTGATGTCTCCCCTTACCACCGTGTCGCTGTCAATGTATATAGCCTTGGTGTAATCAGGGAACATCTCTGCGATAAACAGCCTGTAGTAAGTCGTCTTTGAGTAGTAGTCGCGCAGCGGCAGCTTGTCAGAAATAGACTGAAGATACGGCGTAACATCAACAAAGCGTATCTCAAAGCAGTCATCAGCAAGCTTGTTCACCACGTTCTTCATCTCATCGGAAATCTCCGTGTAAAGAATGTGCAGCACATACTTGTACTCCCTCGACGCATTCTTTATCAGCGAGTGCATCGACACCACAGTGTACTTTACAAAGGCATCGTCGCACGCATAGAAGATAGGTATGATGGTTTCCTTCATATTTTCTCCCTCATCGGTTCTTTTATAATTTTCTCATATTCGCAGTAAATATCGTCAAACTGTCTGTATCCGAAAACCGAGTGTACCTTGTCGATATGCCACTGCTTTATATTGTCCGTGTGCGGATAAGGCAGCCAGAAAAGCCGCTTTGAAAAGTGCCGCACCACCGTATGCCTGTGCAGGAATTTCTGGTCGTTGAACCTCTGCGGCAGAAGCTTTCTGCGCGTGGTCGAGCGTATCAGCGCGCTCTGGTCGGCAAAGACCAGCTTCTTGCGCTTTATCCACCACCGAGCCTTTTTGAAAAGCCCCGTCTGCCGCGCAAGCTTCATATTGAACAGCAAAACGCCCGCGTTTATGTACCCTGGATTTATCAGATACTTGCCGTAGTGGTCGCGTGCCGCAGCATACTCGTACCCCGTAAGGTCGGTATCCCACAGCAGCCTTACATCGCGGTTGAACATAATGTCCGCATCAAGATACAGCAGCTTGTCGGGTATCCCCCTCACCACATCGGCAAACAGCCTTATCAGCGTGTACGGCGAGCAGTATGCACTCTCGTTGGGGCAGCCCGAAAACGCCTTCATATAATACTTTGTCACGTCGTGCAGCATAACGCAGTTGTCTTGGTTGTATGCCTTTACCGCACGCTCGAGCGTATCGATATGCTCCTGCGAAATACAAGTGTATCTCTCGTCAAGGTGCGAAACGTCCATAGTGAATATATGAAAGCAAAACGGCTCATCTGTTTGCGTGCGCCGAAGTATCGACAGCGCGCAGGTCAGCACCCCGTCAAATACTCCGTCGTTTCCGCAGAATAAAATATCTATCATTTGCCTTTCTCCCGTTTAATATATCTTATCTGTATGTGGTCAGAGCTCTTTGCCCGTTTGCACATCGCCTCATACACCTTTTCACGAAGTTCCTTCCTTCGTGCCTTCAGCGGCTTATCCATATCGGGATAGAACGGACCGTCTATGTACGTCACTATCCGCGGGTGCGCAAAAAAGCGCCGCTTATGGTATGTGTTTGTAAAGCAGTATACAGGCACACCCAGCTTTGCGGGGTAAGCAAAACTCGTGTCAGGGAAATTCCTTATTTTAGTGTAGTACGGCCAGATGTGCGCCTCGGGAAATATCACAACGCAGTGTCCCTGCGAAATGCGCGTCTCGACCGCGTCAATAAAGTTTTTGTACGCCGCCATGCCCTCGGGTATCGGCAAAGCCCCAAGCGACGGCGTTATTTTGCCCAGCACAGGCATCGAAACATTGTTTGGGTGTACGATAACATAATTGGTCTTTGGAAAGTTTATCACATTGGGGATAAACGGCTCTGCCGCGTCCTGCGTGTGATTGCCGTACATAAAGTATCCGTCGTGCAGATGCTTTTTCAGCTTGTGCTTGCCCTTTGATCTGTGCCCAAAGACCAGCTTTACATACGCAAACGCGATAGGCGTTGCGATTATGCGATACCAGAAAAAATGTGTAAATCTCTTAAAAGGCGATTTATGGATATAGACGTAGTTTTCATCTATCACGCGCGGGGTTATCTGCGCCGTAGAAAACTCATCGTTAAGCTCATCGGAATAGTATATTACCTTTCGCTTGTCCATTATCATATCACCTGCCGTATTTAAATACACTATCAATGAAATAATACCATAACCGCGCCGATATGTCAATAAGAAACATTATCCGACAGTATAAAAAACTTGTAAAATCAAAGCCGTGCATTCACATCAGTAAACTATTCCCATTTCCAAGCGTCACGGGTTGACAGAAGCTGCATAAAATGCTATACTTTGTGTGAAAAATGCACACCATAAATATATGCCGATAAAACGATTTTTATGCCGATAACGATAAAAGACGGGACAGCTGCGCAGCAATGCAGCTGTCTTTTTGGATTTATCAAAAAAAATATAACCAACGCGCCGTTTTTCTATCTGAATATATAGAAGAAAAAACTAATGCCAAAAAGGTGTGGTGCGTATGGAACTTAACGAACTTATTAAGCAGGTGCTTATGCAGATGTATCAAAACTGTCTTGATGACAAGACCGAGCTTGAACATCTGGACAAGCGCGTGATAAGCGCAATAAGAAAGGAGCGTGAAAGCGATGGAAACACACGAGCTTGCCGCAGCAGTGAAAGCAGCGCAGTCGGGGGATAAAGCCGCAATAGAGCAGCTTTACAGGCACTACCGCAGCAGAATATGGTTCTTTGTCTGCAAAAATATCGGCTCCAAGCAAGCCGCCGAGGACATCGTTTCCGACACCTTTCTGACAGCAATAGAAAAACTGTGCGACCTGCGAAGCGCAGACGCTTTCGGCTCGTGGCTGTACTCGATAGCATACAGCAAGTGCCTGATATATCTGAACGCACGGTCGGCAGCCGCGCACTTTTCAAGCGATACAGAGCTTGAAAGCACTATCCAAAACAGCACCTTGAGCGAACCCGTCAAGCTTCCGCAGGATTATATCGAAAGCGAGCAGACAAAGCAGCAGCTGCGCGAGGCTATCGACAGCCTCAAGCCCGAAATGCGCTCTGCCGTCATAATGTACTATTTCGAGGAAATGACCGTCGCGCAGGTCGCACAAGCGCTTGGCATAAACGAAAACGCCGCCAAGCAAAAGCTGTACCAAGCCCGCAAAAAGCTCTCTGCCAAGCTAAAGAGACTTTGCAGAAACGGCACCGCGCTTTGTGTCGTCCCTCTCGGCGCAGTTATGAACGCAGCGCTTGAAAGCAGCACCGCAGCAGCAAGCACCGCAGGCGCAGCAATCAAAACAGGCTTTACCGTCAAGCTGGCAGCCGCCTTTATTTCAGGCGCGCTCGCCGTGGGCGTGCCTATTGCCCTGCTTGACCGCGAAAGCCGCGGCGACTACCGCCCCGAGCAAACCACACAGCAGCAAAGCGCAGAGCTTAAAGCCGAGGCGAGCGAGCTTCTTACAAGCCTGCGCGGACTTGACTTTGAATACCGTACGCAGTCAGCGCAGAATGTTTCAGATACCGCAGGTCTTGGAAGACTGGTCGAACAGTATGGCAAGTCAGTCGATACAGGTCTGCCAAAGCTGTTTTTAGACCAAAGCGACAAATGGAGATTATCCGTCTGCAGCGAGATTGACGAGCGCAGCGCAAGCAGCGTGACTATGCACTATTCACAGCCTCTGTCCGATTTAAAGCTGTACTGCTCACCCGCAGGCGACAGCACGCTTTGCAGGCTCTATATGCGCAAGTACCCCTACAGCTCCGCCGACGCGGGAAAGTATATCCGCATAGAGCTTACCCTGCCTGCACAAAATGATGTAATCTATACCCTGCTGCACCCCGACGTCACGGTAAACTTTGACTGCAAAAGCCAGACTATGTACGAACCCGCACCTATGACCGACAGCACAGGTCAGCTTGGCTACAGCATAAGCTGTACCGGCACAGACAGTCTTTATATCGAGCTTTCACCAAGCAAGGAACTGCTTTGCGATATAAATGACGTGACCTTCAGCGCAGCCGCATATGCACACGGCAAAGCGTACAGTGTCGTCAACGAGGCTTAACTTTACGGAAAACGAGCTTGATGACAAGACAAAACTAGATTTAAAAAAATTTGAGCTTAAAAAGTTTGCCGATACCGACCCCGAAAATGCCCACGGGTTTGACATCGCACAAAAAGAGAGCGAAGAGGCGATGATAGAAAAGATAGTCTACAAAAAGACCGACCTTATCTATTCCTGCCCGACTGTTGCGCTGTTTGATGACAAACTCGACGAACTCGACCAATTCGTTATCGACGGCAAAATCGACAAACAAAAGCTCAAAGGCGGCAGCGAGGTGCTGCTCGTTATGGATATAACGAACAAGATCAAGTTTGAAGAGACGTTCAAAGCAGGCGATAAGCTTCCGCTGTCGGATATAATTCTCAACGAAAAGGAAGAACAGCTTGATTTCAGTTCTCTTGATTTCAGTCAGCTCGGTGAGCCTGCTTACCAAAAGAAAGTCAAGTCCTACACGGGCGAGGTGACCGAGGAGCGCTCGTATGCAATCGGCAAGCGCAAAGACATCAACGTTAAGATAGGCGCAGTGCTTGTCCTCGACCTTGACGTTGCAAACAAATATATGACCGAAGCAGCAGAAGGCAACCATGGGCTTAACGTGTTCTGTTCTCCCGAATCGTTCAAAGCGTGGGGAGTTGGAGAACGCAATCTGACGGAGCTTTCGATCAAGATAAATGATGATGCTTCAATAGAAGATGCGGACAATTTGTGGTACGATACGATAGCACAAGCTAAGGGCATATCGAGCTACTCAACTACTGAAATAACTGAAAACATAAACAGAGGCACGCACAAAGTCATGTGTATATACTACTCTATGATGGTAATTGTATTGCTGACCTCTGCGGCACAAGCGGCAGCGGAAAGTCAACGCTGCTGCATATGCTCGGCTGCCTTGACAAAGCCACCTCGGGTGACGTGTTTATCGGCGATATAAAAGTTGTGTTCCAGAAATTCTGCCTTATCCCCGAACTTACCGTCACCGAAAACATAGTTGTGCCCGTACTGCTGTCGGGCAAGCGTCCCGACACTGCTTACATTGACGAGCTTTGCGATATACTAGGTCTTTCGGACAGAAAATCTCACCTGCCGTCCGAGCTTTCGGGCGGTCAGCAGCAAAGGTGCGCGATTGCACGCGCGCTTGCCAACGATCCACAGATAGTCCTTTGCGATGAGCCGACAGGCAACCTTGACAAGAAAACGGGCGAGGAAGTAATATCGCTGCTGCACGAAATCAACAAGAAATACAACAAAACCGTTGTGATAGTCACCCACGACCAAGATATTGCAAGCGGCGCAGACCGCATTATCCACATCGAAGACGGCATGATAATCTGACCGCACAAAAAGCACCTGCATTTGCTTTTTTCACAAACGCAGGTGCTTGATTTTTTCGTTTTCAGTTTATCGGACAAGCCGCTACCTCAATTTCCTTTCGGGGTGCTTTTTATAGAATTCCTCTTTGTCCCTGTACATATCCACATCAGCAGTATGCATCGCATCTCTTACGTCACAGCCGTTGTCGCCGTAGCTGTACCCGACCGCAAAGCTGACACCGTCAGGGTCCTGCGACCTATCCTTGAGCAGCGCGATCTTTCTTTCGCACTCGTCCTTGTCACAGCCCACCATAATAATTAAAAATTCATCACCGCCCGCGCGGTATATCTCATCACCCTCAAAGACCTCCTGAAGAGCTATCGCAGCCTTTTTGAGCAACAGATCACCCGCAGAGTGTCCGTATCTGTCATTGGTCAGCTTCAAGCCGTTAAGGTCTGCAAAAATCACACAGTAAGGCTCGCTGAACGACTCGCTGTCAGCAGTCATCGCGCTTACGCGGCTGTTCATAGCATTGCGGTTCTTCACGCCTGTCAGAAGGTCAGTGTAGCTGATATGCTCAAGCTGTTTCATCAGCTTGTAGCTTGCGACCTCTGAAGAAAGAAAGTACGTGGTAAGCTCCAGCGTCTCCTTTATGCGCAGAGCATTTTCCGTCGCAAAATTAGTCGCCCAGATAAATCCCAGCACCTCATTGTTGTACCGCAGCGGGAACATCACCACGCTGTCAACGCCGGCTTCCTCAAGTGTCAGATACCACGGATTGTTTATCTGTTCAATGTATTTCATATCCTGCTCGTTTTTGATGATAAGGCAGTCATTGTCGCCTATCGTGTCTATCCACGACAGCGCTATATCGTAAAAGTTGACAAACTGCGTTACCCTCTTTATCACGCTGCCCTCTCTTATATTCGTCGCCAGCATCGAACAGGTACCCGTACCTGTATCCACAAGCATCAGCGAGCATACCTCTGCCTTACAGATAACACGGATATCCTTGATAACGTCCTTCATCGTCTGTTCAAAATCGTCCGTGCCGTGCAGCTTGATACAGGTCTTTATCACGTCAGAGTAAATGTGCATAGCCTGCGTGGACATAAGGTCAAGGTCAGTGACATCCGCTATCTTCGTCGAGTATGTGCAGTAGCCGACATCGCCTTCCTCATAGTCTATAGGCATAACAAAAACATTGAACCACAAATTCGGCTCATTCATATATACATACGTGTGCGTAGGCTTTTTCAGTATCGCCGCGCTGTAGCACAGATCCTCAAAGCTCAGATTTTTCGGAAGATACTTTTCATATGCAGAGTTGGGAACAAACTTTTCTATCGCCCTGCCGCCCACATCATACGGCGGGTTTTCGATAAGGCGGATGTATTCCTTATTACCCGTAACTATGCGTATATCGCCATAGCTGCCGTCGCTGAATTTTCTGACGGACATAATACCCGTCATAGTCACAAAGCCGTCGGCAAACTTCTGAAAGTCCATTTTTACACCTCTCCGCTGAATTTGCACCCGCTGCCCCGAAAAAAACATTTTTTGCTGCAATTTCAGCACAAATTAACAACTTTTTTTCATTATAGCACATACATTTTTGTTTTTCAAGTGAAAAACCGCCGCTTCACGAAAAAAAACAACTTTTTTTACAATCGTTTTTAAGCCGAAAAAATAACCCGACAGCAGCGCACGGTCACCGTCGGGTATTTATCAGATCATCTCTTCAAGCAGCTGTGCCGCATCACTGACGCACCCTCTGCAAGGGCGCAGCACCGAGCCTGTCAGTCCGCCTTTAAGCTCGCGGCACATAACGCTCTTGTTCATCTGCCTGAACTTCTCTTCAAGCTGCGCCGCCTTTTCGTCAGCTTGCTCGGGGAACATTCTGCGCAGAACATACTCTGCCGCAAGCACCGCACCGCACTTGCCCATACGTCCGCCCGCAAACTGCGCAGCCGTGCTTTTAGCCTCTTTCTGCGACAGCCCTGCCTGCTGCGCAAAAGCGCACAGTACCGCCGCCGAGCAGCTGTAAAAATGCTTGTGGTTCTCCACAGCCTGTTGTGCCAAACTCATTTTAACCTCCGTCTCCCGTCAGTCCGTCACCGTGATTATGTCCTTCAGCACATAATGGAATGTCGGCGCTGACGATTGCTGGTTCTCAAAATATTCTTTGTTAAGGTCATACGTATCGCTTGGGTCATCTGGGTCAACACCAATGTAATCCCCCTTGAAAACGTGTATCCTGCCCTTGCTCATGTCATTCACAGCATCATCCACCAGCTTTTTGCAGCCCTTGGGCGCGATAGCAGGGTTTATCTCCATCATCTCCACCCAGCCCTCTTTCAAGCCGCCGCTTGCGTCGTTTCCGTTGATTGTGCCCTTGACGTTCTTTTCGATCTTCCTGTTGTCAAGCACAGCATTTACAGCCGAAATGATGTATTCCGACCAGTCAATGCGGCAGCTTATCAGCGCACTTGTCGGCGCGACGTCCATCATATCCTGATTGTAAGCAACGTGATAAACAGGGTACGGCTTGTCAGCGTTTTCGCACGCAATAGCCGAACCTACAGTGTTTGAGTGATGTGAGATAATAACGCAGCCTTCCTCGATAAGCTGCGCCGCCGCGTCCTTTTCGAGCGAGTAGCTGTTCCACGTGTCAATGTACTTGACCCGCATAGTCGCCTCGGGACACTGCGAGCGCACACCCATAAGAAACGCCGTGTAGCCCGAAATTACCTCTGCCACAGGGTACGCCGCCACAAACCCGACGACCGCCTGCTGCTTTGTGATGACCTCGTTGTCTATCATCTCCTTGAGCTTTGCGCCTGCGACCATTCCGCTGATGTAGCGCCCCTGATATATCTCGCCCATGAACGTGTGGTAGTTTGACAGCTTTGGCTCGTCATTTGCGTTGTCGCACGTCGCCTCGCAGAACTGCACATCAGTGTATTTCTTTGCCGCCGCCTTTGCGGTCTCACCGTAGCCGTAGGAGTTTGTGAAGATTATGTCACAGCCTTCCTTTGCAAGCTCCTCTATAACGCTTTGAGCGTCCTCGTACGGTACATTGTTCTTTTCGATAATCTCCACCTTGTCGCCAAGCTCGGTGCGCAGCCTGTTTGTCGCGCGTATAAAATTCGCACTGTACGGAGTGCTTGCGTCACCGTCGTAAATAAACCCGACTTTTGCATGGTCCTTTGCGCCCGAGGTCACGCTCTGGATATAATGATAAGCGTAGAAAAGAGAAAGAGCCAGCACAGAAGCGATTATCGCGCATATGATATTAGGTTTTTCTTTGCTCATTTTCCTCTTCCTCTCCCTTCTGATGATCACCGCGTGCGATAGCATCAAGGTCTATCTTCTTATCATCTATCAGCTTTAAGAAGATGTCCAGAAGCTCGGGGTCAAACTGCGTTCCCCTGTTCTTTTTCAGCTCATCCAGAACGTAGTCAAAGTCCTGCTGTTTTCTGTATACTCTGTTCGCCGTCATCGCATCAAAAGCGTCTGCAACAGCGATTATCCTGCCGTAAAGCGGTATCTCGTCACCCTTCAGACCGTCTGGATATCCGCGTCCGTCATATCGCTCGTGGTGGTACCTCGCACCCTCAACAACGTGGTCAATAAGCGTAAAGTCCTTGAGTATCTCCGCACCCTTTATAACGTGCGATTTCATTATCGCGTATTCCTCATCATCGAGCCTGCCGGGCTTGTTGAGTACCCTGTCGGGAATAGCTATCTTGCCTATGTCGTGCAAAAGCGCCGCCTTGCGCAGATTTTCGCACTCATCATCGGTAAAGCCGTACTCCTTTGCTATCAAAGCCGAGTACTCTGAAACACGGTACGAGTGTCTGCTCGTGCGCAGGTCCTTTGCATCGACCGTATTTGCAATAGCAAGGATAGTCTCGTTGCCCATCTGTACCTGTTTGAGAGCCATTTCCAGCTTTGTCTGCTGAAGCTCCAAGGTGCGCTGCATAGTGCGCCTTGAAATGAACCACGTCAGCCAGCCCACAAAGATACCGCCGACGATTATAATGTACAGTCTGAACCAGGTGTTGTCGTAAATCGCCTTTTTCTTTTCAAACTCGTAAGAGCTTTCCTCGATTATCTTTCCGCTGTCGTCGCGTATAGCTATGCGGAATGTGTAGTTACCCGGCTTTATGTTCGTGTACGGTATCGTCGAAAGCTCGCTTTGCTTAACGTTCGTCCAATCGCTGTCAAAGCCCTCAAGCTTGTACGAGACCGTCGGGTCATCAAGCGAGTAGTTTATTATCTCGGGTACAAAGTCTATCTTGACCGTGTCACGCTCGACCTTAAATTCAGTTCCGCGCTCGATGCTCATCTGCTTGTCGTCAAGCTTTACCTCGCTGACCATAAGCCTGAAATACTTTTGCTTTAGCACATAGTCGTCAAGGTTCATCATAAATACTCCGCGCCCCGAAGAAAGATAAACGTTTCTCTCGCTGTCCACCGCGTTCCAAGCATTAGCGGTCAGCGCGCCTACCAGTCCCGTTTTGGAGTTCAGCACCACGTATTCGGGCGAATCCTGTTCAAGCAGCTGCTTTTTGTTGACCACATAAATGCCCGCACTTCCGGGAACAAGTATGTCGCCGTTTCCGTCAAGTATAATGTCGTAGTTGTTTGAGTACGGAAAAGCCTTCAGCTGCTTTATGCTGCCCTCTGCCATTGCGCATATGCTGTTTGAGGTAACGATATAAATGCTCGCATCATCGGGGTCAAAAACCATTCGCAGTATTACCCCCGAGGTCAGTCCGTCTTTTTTATCAAGCACTCTCTCAACGTTTCCGTCCTTTATAACAAGGATACCGCTTCCGTCAGTACCCGCGTACAGCGTGCCGTCGGGCGTCTGCAAAAAGCACAGCGTCGGCGTGTGACCCGTCTTTTCATCATACGGTATCTTCCCCGTTATCCTATCATTTTTCAGGAAGAACAACCCGTTCGAGCTGCTGATAGCCATAGTTCCGTCCTGCAGCTCCAGACATACTCTCACTCGCTCGCCTATCTCTTTAAATCTTTCCGAATAGTTGGTTATCTTGTTGAACCTGTCCGAGCAAACAAGCCCCGCACCGTAGCTGCAAACCCACAGCTTCTGGTCGCTGTCGGTCATCATGCATCTTATTCGGCTGCCCTGCAGCATCTCGGTGAGGTCATTTTTCATCGTCGTTTGAGCGTCAATGTTGATTATGTCAAGTCCGTCGTCAGTACCCGCGTAAAGCAGACCGTTTCGTATAGCCGTCGAGTTTACGACCGTCTTTCCAAGACCCGTGTCCGCGTAGATGTCCTTGAACGACGAGCGGGAAAGCCGCAGCAGCCCAAGTCTTGAAGATGCAAACCACAGATTTCCCTGATAGTCTGTTATCATGCTTTCGACCGAGTGATCAAATTCGCCCGTCTCCTGTCTGATGAACACACTGCGCTGATCGATATAGCCTATGCCGCTGTCTGCGCATACCCACGTCATATCGCCCTCACGCATAGGGTAAATGTTGTTTATCTTGGTCGTTGCATCGCAGAAGGTGTTCTGCCACAGCTTGAGTTCCTCACCTCTTGTAAGATACTTGCTCACCATTCCGTCAGTAGTCCCGATGTATACCGAGCCTTCATCGTCAAACGCGCAGGCGGATATCTTTCTGCCGCCGTATGCCGCAGTGATTTTGTTTGTCACCTTGCCGCCCTTTAGTATAAAAAGCTCACCCGTGTTGCTCACAGCCGCTATCCTGCCGCTCTGGTCAGCGCTCATGCGGTCAACATAGCCAATGTCCTCAAGCTTGTCGCTCACCGACATTCCTATCTTCATTTCCATGGTGACTATGCCTTCGGATGTGCCGATATAGTATTCGCCCGTCGAGCTTTGAATGATAGAGCGTATCGAGTCCGAGGGCAGACCGTTTTTAGAGTTGATAACGTTAGCGACCTTTTCATTTATCACGATAACAACGCCGTTGTCGTTCGTGCCTATCCACAAACGACCCTCGCTGTCAACGTAAAGGCAGTTGACGTTTCTTACCTCCTCAATGTCCGACCTCAAAACGAACTCGCTTCCGTTGTACCTGTAAAGTCCCGCGTAAGTGCCTATCCACAGCACGCCCTCGTTTGTCTGCGCGATAGCGTTCGCATGACCGCTGGACAAACCGTTTGAACCGTCATACACAGTCTGTATGTAAGCAGTGCTCATTCCCTGCCCCTGCGCAGAAACGCTGTTGCCTGCAAATCCAAAATTCGCCGTCACAAATACTGCTATCGCCGCAGTTATCGCCGCCGCAGACTTTGCAGCCGCTTCAGCCTTTTTCAGCTTTCTTTTGCGGTGCGCCCTTACCAGCTTTATCAGCAAATACATAGCTATCGACGTGAACAGCTTGTCGGGGAACTCAATGTAAAACTCACCGATAAGCCCCGCAGGATACTTGTTCAAGCCGTTTTCCATAAGCATATCCATAGCGCCGTTTCCCCACATATTGCCCGTGTCGCCGCCGTAGAATATGAAGTTGATTATCGCCGACATTACCGCGCAGCCCGTAGTTACCGCGCCCGAAAGAGTCATAGTGTAAAAGAACGTGTCAAAGTATCTCTTCCTCGAAAAGTATCCCACACTCAAGCCTATAAAAATGCTCACGACCATATACAGCGCCGCGCCCTTTGCCCAGAACGAGAATATGATGTTCGCCGAAACACCTACGATAGCGCCCGGTATCGGACCCATAGTGTACGCCGCAAAGAACGTGCCGTATGAATCGAACCAACCCGGCAGCGAAAACTTGCTTGCCAGTTCGCGCCCGAAATAGTTGGCGTAAATGCAAAGCAGAAGTATTACTATCGTACGCAGATACGATGATAATGTACTTTTTTTATTCACAGTAAGCTCCTTTTCCAAATAGTAGACAATTGTTATGTATACCTAATATGAATTATAGCATATTCAAAGAATTTTTTCAATACTTTGTCATATATTTTATACATTAAACTAATGTAAATCAGAATTTGCGCTTCAAGAAGCAAGAGCGCTTCGCTTTTCAGAAGCAAGAAGCAAGACAAGGTGATTCTTGCCTCTTGCCTCTGATTTTCTTGCATCCAGAGGCGCAAAAAGAGCAAGGATTTTTCTTCCCTGCTCTTTCATCTTATTGCCTTGTAGTTTATTTCTGCGTACTTGGGCAGTCTGCGCTCAAAGCTTTCAAGCACTGCACTTTCGGCTGTTTTTGCCAGCACGATAAAATACTTTCTGTACTGCTCGATTATGTAGACCGCACCGAACGGCGCCTGAATACTCTGCGCAAAGGCGCGTATCTGCGCTATTGACACCCGAAACGAGTTTATCACCGCAAGTCCGCCCTCGTCAAGCAGGTCAAACACCTGCGAAACATAGCCTTGCGTGTAAACATCGGGATGGATCATATCCGCAACGTATATGTCGGTGTACACCAGCCCGAAACGGCGCTTCCCTGCGTTTTTGCGCACATATTCAAACCCGTCGCCGCAGACAAGCTCAAAGCGCGAGCGCATCTGCTCGTTAAAAAAGAACCTGTTTGCAATGTCCACAAACTGCTGCGAGTATTCAACGCCGACCACTTCGCACTTTGAAAAGTGCAGCACCACAAACCGCGGTATCGTGCAGCCTGCGCACCCAAGCACCAGCGCACTTTCAAGACCGCGCTTTCCAAAGTACGCATCTATAAGCCTTTGCGACACCTGATAAACAGGCTGGAAATGCCGCCGCGGATTTTTATACACAGCCGAGTAAATGTACGAGCCGTTGTTGTCAAACTCAATAGCAAGCGCATCCGAGCCATGAAAAACAGGGAAAGTATACTGCACTATCTGATAGCGCACATCGCTGCCCTCGTCCTCGCTGCGCACCGTTTCGAGAATGGTTCTTCTGCCGTATTTTCTTATCTTGTCAATGTCTGCTTTTTTCATAATGCCCACCGACTAAAAACGGGCGGAACAAATCCGCCCGCTGTTTGTTTTATCCTTACTCTGCCACCTCAACAGGTGCGTCCGCAGCGTTCTTTCTGACGCTTTCTATGCCGTTTTTGCAGGCAGCCTTTGTTGTATAGCCCTCGCCCGCAGCGATGACCTGACCGTTTGTAGCTTTCAGGCGGAAACGTGTTTCACCTTTTTTGTCGGTGTACATTTCAAACTTCGGGCACTTTGCGGTCTCGAAATTCTCGACCGTCTGGTCTTCAAAATTAGCGGCAGGTGCGTTCTTTGCAACACTTGCGCAGCCGTTTTTAGCAGAATCAAGACTGCTGAAAACCTCGCCGCCGATAGCGATTACCTCGCCGTTGCCCGCCTTGAGCGACCACGTAAAACCTGTAGCTGTCTTTTTAACAACAAACTTTCCCATTGAAGATGACCTCACTTTCGTTGATTAAATTGTTTAACTACCGAGCGGTAGTCATTTGCCTACCGAACGGTCGTATTTTGGCTACCGAGCGGTAGTTATTTACCTACCGATCGGTCGTATTTTGGCTACCGATTGGTAGTCATTTGGCTACCGAGCGGTAGTTTGCGCGGTGCAGCAGACAGTTTGCTGCCATTACAGACAGTATAATACAGTTTGTCCTTTTTGTCAACAAACGTGTAACGATTTGTACATTTATGTGCATTACCCGCACTGCAAATTATCTATTTTCACAACAAATTGAATTGCCGCCGCGAGATATAAATCTGCAAACAAAAAAGCGCGGAAGTCCGCGCCTTTTGTGATTATCTGATTGCGTCTTTCATCTGCTTTACAAATTCCCCCACGGGCTTTGCAGAATCCTTACCGTGCTGTGCTATTTTGCGAACTATCGCAGAGCCGACTATTACGCCGTCTGCGAACTGCGACATATTCTTTGCCTGCTCGGGATTTGAAATACCAAAGCCGACTGCGCACGGAATGTCCGTATTTTCGCGGATAACGCTTACCAGCTTGGAGATATCGGTGGTTATCTGCGAGCGCTCGCCCGTTACGCCGAGCGAGGAAACTATGTAGATAAAGCCGTCTGCGTCTTTAGCTATCATTGCGACCCTGTCGGCGGAGGTAGGTGCGATAAGCGAAATGAGGTCAACGCCGTACTGCCTGCAAATCGGCAGGAACTCGTCCTTTTCCTCAAAGGGAAGGTCGGGCAGGATAATGCCGTCGATACCTATCTGCTGACAGGTGCTGATAAACCTTTCAGCGCCGTAGGAAAATACTACGTTTGAGTAGGTCATAAACACAAGCGGAACGCTCACGTCTTTGCGAAGCTCGCGCACAAAATCAAATATCTTATCGGTAGTCACGCCGCCGGAAAGTGCGCGGATATTAGCGCCCTGGATCACGGGTCCTTCGGCGGTCGGGTCGGAAAAAGGTATGCCAAGCTCGATAAGGTCTGCGCCGTTCGCTGCCATTTCGCGCACGATCTTTCCCGTTGTTTCAAGGTCGGGATCGCCGCAGGTGATAAAAGGAATGAACGCCTTGCCGCCCTCAAAAGCCTTTGCTATATTACTCATTGATATCCTCCCCTCTGTATCTTGCGATAGCTGCGCAGTCCTTGTCGCCTCTGCCTGAAATGGTGACGATGATTATTTTATCCTTGTCCATTGTCGGCGCAAGTTTCATAGCGTAAGCTACTGCGTGTGCGGATTCTATTGCGGGAATTATGCCCTCGGTGCGCGAAAGGAACTCAAAGGCATCGACTGCCTCGTCGTCGGTAACGGGGACATACTCTGCTCTGCCGATATCGTGCAGGTGAGCGTGCTCGGGTCCTACGCCGGGGTAATCAAGTCCTGCGGAGATAGAATAAACGGGCGCTATCTGACCGAACTCGTCCTGGCAGAAATAGGACTTCATGCCGTGGAAGATACCGAGTCTGCCTGTATTGACGGTAGCAGCAGTTTCAAAGGTATCTATACCTCTGCCCGCAGCCTCGCAGCCGATAAGGCGAACGTCCTTGTCGCCTATGAAATTATAAAAGCTGCCTATGGCATTTGAGCCGCCGCCCACGCAGGCGATCACAGCATCGGGCAGTCTGCCCTCGTATTCAAGTATCTGCTCTCTTGCCTCTTTTGAAATGACCGACTGAAAATCGCGCACGATAGTCGGGAACGGGTGCGGTCCCATTACGGAGCCAAGGCAATAGTGGGTATCGTCGATTCTGCTCGTCCACTCGCGCATAGCCTCGGAAACGGCGTCTTTGAGCGTTGCGGTGCCACTTGTGACGGGCACTACCTTTGAGCCGAGCAGCCGCATACGGTAGACGTTGAGCGCCTGTCTCTTTGTATCCTCCTCGCCCATAAACACTACACATTCCATACCCAGCAGTGCCGCAGCCGTAGCTGTTGCAACGCCGTGCTGACCTGCGCCTGTTTCGGCGATAAGTCTTGTTTTGCCCATTTTCTTGGCAAGCAGCGCCTGACCCAGCACGTTGTTTATTTTGTGCGAGCCTGTATGGTTGAGATCCTCGCGCTTGAGGTATATCTTTGCGCCGCCCAGCGTTTTTGTCAGCTTATCGGCATAGTAAAGCAGCGACGGTCTGCCAGCGTAGTTTGCGAGCAGGTCGTTAAGCTCGCGCACGAAATCGGGGTCATTCTTGTAATGCTCGTAGGCTTGTTCAAGCTCGATGACCGCGTTCATCAGCGTTTCGGGGATATACTGTCCGCCGTGTATACCGAAACGTCCCTTGGGGTTTGTCATTTTTATCTTTCCTTTCTCACGGCAGAAACGAAATCTGCCATTTTATTTTTATCCTTTACGCCGTTCGTTTCGAGGCTGCTGCTGGCATCGACTGCAAAGGGGTGAAGCGTTTGTATCGCCTCGCCGACGTTTTGCGCTGTCAGCCCGCCTGCTAAAAAGAACGGTCTTTGTATGCCTTTTATAAGCGAATGGTCAAAGGTTTTTCCTGTACCTGTTCCCGAATCGAGAAGGACGAAGTCTGCCGCCGATTTTTCGGCAAGCTGCACGTCCTGCTCGGATTTGATTTTAAATGCTTTGATTATCGGCTTGCCTGCTTGGGCGCGAAGATTGGCGATATAGCGCTCGTCCTCACTGCCGTGCAGCTGTATGATATCAAGCATTTCGGCGTAGTAATCCATTATGTTTTCTATCGGTTCATCAACGAAAACGCCGACTTTTTTGATACTTTTATCATAGTCATCAAGATAGGAAGCAAGCTCGCAGAACGTGCCAAGACCTATTGAGCGCTTGAAGCCCTGCGTGAGAATAAAGCCGACGTAGTCTGCCGAAAATTCGGCTGCGGCGATAACGTCGGGGGGATTCATCATTCCGCAGAGTTTGATTTTAGTCATTGTATCTCACACCGCAGCTGTTTGAGCTTTTGTGCGATATTATCTGCGCGCATAAGCGCCTCGCCGATAAGCACTGCGTCAACACCTGCGTCCTCAAGCTGTGCAACGTCTGCGCGGTCTTTTACGCCGCTTTCGGAGACGAACAGAATGTCGCTTGGGACAAGCTCTCTCAATCTGCGGCTGTTGCCTGTATCGACTGAAAAATCGGCAAGGTTGCGATTGTTTACGCCGATTATCCTTGCGCCTGCGCTGACGGCAAGCTTTACCTCGCTTTCGTCGTGCGCCTCGACAAGCGCCGAAAGACCGAGCTGTGCGCAGATGTCAAGGTAGCTTTCAAGCTGCTGCGGCGAAAGTATCGAGCAGATAAGCAGCACGGCTTTTGCGCCAAGCAGCTTTGCCTGATATATCATATACTCGTCGACTGTGAAATCCTTGCGCAGACAGGGTATGGCGACCGCCTGCGCTATCTGCTCAAGGTACCTGCTGCTGCCGAGGAACTTTGTCGGCTCGGTGAGTACAGAGATACAGTCTGCACCTGCGGACTGATACTGCCTTGCTATATCAAGGTATGGGAAATCGGGCGAGATGATGCCTTTTGAGGGGCTTGCCTTTTTGCACTCGCAGATGAAAGATATGCCGCCCTTGCCAAGTGCGGTCTCAAACTCAAAGCTGCCTTTTTCAAGGGCGAATGCCTGCTGCTTTATCTGTTCGGGCGAAAGGCTTTTCTTTGCTGCCTCTACGCGCTCGCGCGCGCTTTGTGCAAGCGTTTCAAGTATGGTCATTTGTTTCTCCTTATCTGTTTGAGACCTCTATTACCTTTTCAAGAGTTTCGTATGCTTTGCCGCTGTCCTTGCCGCCCACGCAAAGTGCTGCACCTGCGTTGAGCAGGACAGCGTCTCTTTTAGCGCCTTTTTCCTCGCCGCGAAGGATACGGCGGGTTATCTCGGCGTTTTCCTGCGGAGTGCCGCCCTTGATGTCCTCGTGGGTGCCGCCTGCAAGCCCGAACTGTGAAGGCTCGATGTCATAGCTTTTGAACCAGCCCTCCTTGAGCTCGCAGATGTGGGTCGGTGCGGCTACGGATACCTCGTCGAGCTTATCGGTGCCGAAAACTACCATTCCGCGCTTTACGCCGAGGTTCATAAGCACCTGCGCAAGCGGCTCGACGAGAGAACGGTCGTAGACTCCCAGTACAAAGCGCTTGGGGCTTGAGGGGTTGGTGAGAGGTCCGAGGATATTGAACACGGTCCTTATGCCAAGCTCTTTTCTTATCGGTCCGACATACTTCATTGAGGTGTGGTATTTCTGCGCAAAGAAGAAGCAGAAATTCGTTTCGTCAAGCATTTCGCGGCATTTTGCTACGTCCTGCTGGATATTTACGCCGAGTGCTTCAAGGCAGTCTGCTGTGCCGCAAAGCGACGATGCTGCGCGGTTGCCGTGCTTTGCTACCTTGATACCCGACGCTGCGATGACCATTGCGGAGGTGGTGGAGATGTTAAAGCTGTGGGCATTGTCTCCGCCTGTGCCGACAATCTCAAGCAGGTCGTCGTCATTTTCAAACTTTATGGCTGCATCGCGCATTGCTGCTGCGCAGCCTGCTATCTCCTCGATCGTTTCTGCTTTTGTGGACTTTGTGGAGAGCGCTGCAAGGAACGCTGCGTTCTGCGTGGCGCTGGTCTTGCCCGACATTATCTCGCTTATTACCTCGTATGCCTCGTCGTATGTGAGGTCCTGCTTATCTACTATTTTAACTATTGCTTTCTCGATCATTGTTATATCCCCCTTAAAGATTTATAAAGTTTTCAAGCATTTGTCTGCCAAGCGGTGTGAGTATCGACTCGGGGTGGAACTGCACGCCGTAGATTGCATACTGCTTATGCTGTACTGCCATTACCTCGCCGTCGTCGGTCTGCGCCGTTATTTTAAGGCAATCGGGCAGGTCCTGTGCGGCAAGTGAATGATACCTTGCGACCTGTGTTTGCGTTGGCAAGCCTTTGAAAAGCGCGCACTCGGTATCGAGCGTGACGGTGCTTTGCTTGCCGTGCATAAGGCGCTTTGCGTGGACTATCTGTGCGCCGAACGCTTCGCATATCGCCTGATGACCCAGGCACACGCCAAGGGTGGCTATATCCTTTGAAACGGTCTGCGCGACCTCGACGGTCACGCCTGCGTCCTGCGGTCTGCCGGGACCTGGGGAAAGTATTATCTTTTCGGGTGCAAGCTGTCTTATCTGCTGTGCTGTCATTTCGTCGTTTCTTATGACTTTGATGTCGGGTTCAAGCTCGCCGACCATCTGGTAAAGATTATACGAAAAGCTGTCGTAATTGTCAATAAGAAGAATCATTCTGTGACCTCCTGTGCTGCTTTGAGCGCCTCTACAACGGCGGCTGCTTTGTTTATGCTTTCGCGGTACTCGTTGACGGGGACTGAATCTGCAACTATACCTGCGCCGCTGCGGACAAAGACCTTGCCGTTTTTCTTGAACGCGGAGCGTATTGCTATGCAGGTATCGAGGTTGCCTGTGAAGTCGATATAGCCTATTGCGCCGCCGTAGAGACCGCGTTTATTGTTTTCAAGCTGTGCGATAAGCTGGCAGGCTCTTATCTTCGGTGCGCCCGACAGTGTACCTGCGGGAAGGACTGCGCTCACCGCGTCAAGTGCATCGCAGCCGTCTTTTATCTCGCCGCGCACGGTAGAGCCGATATGCATAACGTGGGAGAACCTTTCTATCGTCATATAGCGCTCGACCTTTACGGAGCCGAAGGTACTTATTCTGCCAAGGTCGTTTCTGCCCAAATCGACGAGCATATTGTGTTCGGCAAGCTCTTTTTCGTCGGCAAGCAGCTCGGCTTCAAGCGCTTTATCCTGTTCGTCGGTCTTGCCCCTCGGTCTTGTACCTGCGAGAGGGAAAGTGTGCAGCACGCCGTCTTCAAGCTTTACAAGAGTTTCGGGTGATGCGCCTGCTATCTCGACATCGGTGCCGGAAAAGTAGAACATATACGGCGAGGGGTTGGCGGTGCGCAGGACGCGGTAGGTGTTGAGCAGGCTGCCGTCATACTCGGCGCACAGGCGGTTTGAAAGGACTATCTGGAAGATGTCGCCCTCGGTGATATGCGTTTTTGCCTTTTCGACCATTTCGCAGAACTGCGATTGCGAGAAAAGCTCGGTGACCTCGGATCTCAGTCTGCCTGCTGGCTCTGCTAAAGGCTTGCCGTGCATAAGCAGGTCTGCCATTTTTTCAAGGTCTGCGCAGGCTTTTGCGTAGCCCTTTTCAACGTCGTCAAGCTTCATATTGGCAATCAGCACGATGCGTCCGCGGTAGTTGTCAAAGGCAATGACCTTATCAAACAGCATAAGGTCGGCATTTTTGAAATGCTCGCTGTCGTCGACGGGCAGCTTTACTGTCGGCTCGCTGTAGCCGATAAAATCATAGGCAAAGTACCCCACAAGTCCGCCTGTGAAAGACGGGAGCCCTTGTATTTTCGGGCTGCGGTAGTGTGAGAGCAGCTCGCGGATATGCTGTGCGGGGTCTTGGGTGTGTATCTGCTTATCGCCTATTGTTAGCGTATTGTCGTCGCAGGTGAGGCAAAGCGCGGGGTCATAGCCCATAAATGACCAGCGCCCCCACTTTTCTCTGTCCTCTGCGGATTCGAGCAGGTAGCAGTGGGTGGACACGTTTTTGAGTTTCTTTACCGCTTCTATCGGTGTACAGATGTCTGACAGCAGCTCGCAGCTTATCGGCATAATGTCATATTTGCCGCTTTTTGCGTACTCACGCGCTGTTTCGATGCTTGGATAAAAATTCATAAGGCACCTCCGTAATGCAAAATAAAAACGCCCTTAACAAAACCTTACGGTCTTGTCAAGGACGAATAACTGCATTATCCGCGGTGCCACCTTGATTCGCAGCCTTGCTGCGCACTTAGCAGGATACCAACATATCCCCGGCAACTGACGTATGCCAGCACGTCGCAGAATACTCTGCCCTTTCAGGCATTTGACTGCGCCCTCGGCGGTCCATTTGATGACTTGTTTTTCGCTCGGCTCTCACCTTTCCCAAGCTCTCTGTGGAAGCATCATCACCGTTATCTCCGCGTCAACGGTTTATCTTTGTTTCACATTATAGCACTGCTCTTAACATTTGTCAACACTTTTTTGAAAAAAATTTGCGCACCCGCGCAAAGTGCGCTGCTATTGACTTATACGGTTATTTATGTTATAATTATTTAGTATATATTTTTAACGGAGGTCAAAAAATGAAGCTGCTTTCTTTGCCGCTGAAAAAGGCGGTGCCTTCACCTAAAGTGCAAAAAAACACGGGCATTGTACTGGGTGCTTTATTTGCTGCATCGCTCGTTTGTCTTGCATACTACAAAAACATTTCAGTAATACTTGCAGCGTTCGTGGGCGCTGCTGCGGTATTTGCACACATATGGTTCAAGCTGTACAGGCTGATGTGGAACAATCCCCTGATCTATCACCTTATCTGCGCTCTTGGGGCTGCATACCTTGGCTCGAACGTCATTGGAATTGCTGACGCTCCGCAGATGGACAAGGTGCTTTTGACTATCGCATCGGGCGCGGTGTTTTCTTTCTTCATTTTAGAGCTTATCTGCGGCATTTTTTTGAAATTCGTTATGGACAAGCCTGAGCCGAAAAACTTTCTCAAAGCCTTTGCGGTGGTTTTCTCGCTGCTGTTTACCTGCTTTGTTTATCTTCCGTCGGAGACGTACATCAACAACTCAGCTAACTACCGCTATGTATACTTGGACTTTGCGCCGTACATCTTTATACGCACTATCGTTTTCTCGCTGCTCGCGGCGGTGGCTGCCTGCGCACTGAAAAAAGCTGTGTTCAAGGTTGTTTGCTGCATAGGCGCGGGTCTTACGCTTTGCACATACTGCCAATATATGTTTATGAATAAAGACCTGCCGCTTGCGATAGACGACCCGATAGACTGGGAAAGCCTTAAAACAAAGGCTGTGATAAACGCGCTGGTATGGGTCGGTCTCTTCCTGCTGCCGCTTGCCTTTATGCTTATCACAAGCAGGATAAAGGCTGTGAAAAACAACAAGGCTGTCCGCAACGCACCTGTTTGCGTATCGGCGCTTATCGGTGCGGTACAGGTTCTTTCGCTGGCTATAATGCTTTTCACGACAAGCTCGGAGCTGTTCGGCTCGCGTTTGTGTCTGCTTTCTAACAAGGAGCAGTTCGTTGTATCGTCAAAAAAGAACGTTATCACGTTTATTCTGGATATGTCCGACAGGCATTACTTTGACGACGCTTACAAGTCTGATCCCGAAAAGTTTGAGTTCTTAAAAGACTTTACCTATTACACAAATGCGGCGATGGTTTATGATTCGACCAATCTTTCGATACCGCAGATGCTTTCGGGCTACAAGGAGATACCAAAGGACAACGGCTTTTACGAGTGGATGGAAAATGCGTGGAAATCCGACACCTGTGAGACATTCTACAAGAGGCTGCACGACAATGACTACAAGGTGAATGTTTTCGGCAGTTTCGGAAACACTTATCAGTATCTTGACGGAAAGGTCGACAACTGCGAGGAGATAGACAGAGACGACATATACATTATTAAGAACGACCTTTATGAAAGCATAAATGATATGGCTGCGTTCAGGTATCTGCCTATCGGGCTGAAAAAACATTATGAGCCTGACATGAACAGCGTCAACTACGCGGTGGATATGCCTAACAGCTGCATTATGGACAATAACGAGTATGCACAGGAAATGAATCTGAAAAAATCCGACAGCGACAAGAATTATTTCATTGTCGAGCATCTTTACGGATCGCACTACACCGACAAGGAAGCAGGCACGCAAAGCTCGCTCGATGCTTTGAAAAAATACACCGACCAGCTGAAAAAGCTTGGTGTGTATGATGATGCGGTCATCATTATTACTGCCGACCACGGTACGCACGGCGAACCTGATAATTTCCCGATATGGTACATAAAGAGAGCCAATGAACACAACGACCAGATGCAGTACAACAATGCGCCTATATGCTTTACCGACTACCTTGCGACCTGCCTTGACACTGCGGGGCTGAAGCAGGACGGCGACGAGGAGTTGTTCGGGCGCAGTATATATCAGATAAAAGAGGACGAGCAAAGGGAACGCTTGCTGTTTGAGCGCAACGGATTTAAGTTTACGGGCGAGATAAACGGCAAGAAATGGAACGAGATGTTCAAAAAGGGCAACTTTTACGGGTACTACTTCACGGGCGACAGAGAGGCTCTAAAGGAACGCACTGAAAGCGGTCCGCCCGATATTTACATTGCGCTGAACTACGAATGCTGACAAAAAGAACCGTTCACGGCTTAACGGCTGTGAACGGTTTTTTGTTTTATGCTTTTTTTGCAAGCTGTGGGGTGATTATTTCGTCGATGATAAAGCGTGCGGTTTTGTCGATATCGTCAAAGGCGACCTGCTTGGGCAGGGTGACACCGAACGCTTTTTGCGCTTTTTGGATAAGTGCGTCGGTGTAGATGAGCGTTCCGTCTCTGACATCTTCGACACCGTCAAGCGCCATAGATGCTCTGTCGGCGGTGTTCATTTCTTCAAAGGTGAACACCGACTGGTCTATCCACGCACCGAGCTTGTCCTCTTTATAGCCGACAAGCACGGGATAGCCGCCGATATTTCCGTCAAAGCCCGGGATAAACAGTCTTTGCGTTTCGTGCGTTCTGATCGCGTCGATTAGCGCTGTGATGATACGGCAGTTGCTTGAGGCATTCATCATATTGCGTGTCTGATCGACGGGCATAGGTATTTTGCAGCGTGCAAAAATCTCGTCCTGCGCAAGCTGCTTTTCCTCGCCGCCGTAGTATATTTTCAGCGGAAGAGGCACGCCCTCGGTCTGCCCCTCCTTGCTTATGCAGACATCGTGGAAATGCCCTGCGGCAAACATAACGTCTACGTTCCAGAAATCCTTTACGCCGAGCATTTCGGCTGCTGCGTACTGTATACGCGGAACAAGGTGGTTGAGATTTCCGCTGCCAAAGTCGGGGTACGCCTTGCCTGCGCTTTTGAGCCAGGGGATAACTGCGTCGGAATAAGAGGTGTTGATAACGACTGCGTCGGTATCGGCTGCGTCGCAAGCTGCCATAACGTTCTTTGTAAAGCGTATGGCAAGCGGGCTCCAGATACCGTAGGCTCTGACGTTTGCCCAGGAAATGCTGCCGTATTTAAGCCCCGGATACGCGCGGCTGGAGTTGACGATGAAATCAGGCTTATGCTTTTTTATTGCGGCAGTCACGGAGTCTGTATCGTCAAGGTCGACACCGCCCTGCACCTCGATATGTGTTTTGTTTACGCCGCGGATAAGCGCTGAGATCCTTGCTATATTCACTTTGGTCTGCATTTTCTGCTCGTCTCTTCCGACTGCGACAATGCTCAATGCGGGGTCTGCGCGGCTGATAAGGTAGTCAAGCAGGTAGGCTCCCACGCTGCCAAGACCGATTATCATTACCTTGACGTTTCCGCTTTTTATATGGTTTTCCAGCGTTTGAAGTCTTTGCTGCAAGGTCTTCATTTTTCCTCACTCTCCCAATACGAAAGAATTTTTTTATAGTCCTGCCTTGTGTTGCAGTTTGTCCAGCGCGAAAGACAGGCAAGCTCGAAATCCTCGCTGTCGCAGCTGTCGATATAGCGCCGGATTATGCAAAGGTTGGTGCCGTGCTTTTCGTTTTCATAAAACGCTTGGTTTGCCTCTTTGAGCTTTTGCGCGTTGGTGAATTTCCAAACCTGTCCCGAATTGAGTATGACGGAGAAAGGCTCGGTTATGCTCAAAAGCCCGTGGCTGCTGTTGAAGGCGTATTTATACTGCCCCTTTGCATTTTTGTAAAGAACCACTGCTTTGTTTGCATAGATAGGCTCAAGGGTGTAGGTAAGCACGTTTGTTTTTGCGGCGGCGACTTTTGCGAAGCTGTTGCTGTCGATATCAAGGTCGCCCTCGGCAAACAGCACCTGCTCGACATTCTCGCAGTTGTCAAACAGCGCTTTAAGCCCGACATACAGGCTATAGCCTGATGCGAGGTCGGCAAAATGCTCGTTATACACCAAAGTCACACGCTCGCGCATTTGCTGCGGCAGGGTGTCGCAGTAGGCTTTTACCTCGTCATACCTGCTGCCGCCGACAAGGATTATTCTATCGGCAAAGCTGCATTTTTCAAGCAGGTGGTAAAGCAGGGTATGCTTTGGATTTGATTCGTAATAGATTATTTTGTGGCGCTTGTCCGCTTCGCCCACGCCCTCGTTAAAGCGGCTCGAAACGCCTGCTATGGTGATTATCGCTGCTTTCAAGGTCTACTCCGTTTCTGTGCTTTTGAGGTAATTTTCAATGCACTCGTCAAGTCCTTTATCAAGGTCGACGGCAGGCTTCCAGCCTGTGCGCGTTCTTATCTTTTCGGTGGACAAAAGTCTGCGCTCGGGGTCGGATTCGCGGTAGCCGCTGAACTCTATGACGGGCTGTGTGATACCCATTTTCGCGGCGCACTTTTTGGCAAGCTCGATTATGGTTATCTCCTCGTCGGTGGCGACGTTGTAGACGGTGCCGTCAAGTGCTGAATCGGTGGCTGCAAGTGCAAGCACGGCGCTGCAGCTGTCAAAGTTGTTGAGGAAAGTCCTGCGGTTTTTGCGGGAATTTTCAAGCAGCACTACTTTGCCGTTATTTTTAAAGCTGTTGATGATGAATGGGATTATGTGCTTGGGGTATCTTTCGTTTTTGCTGTAGACGTTTGCAAATCTTATAGAGCAGCCCTTTATCTTTCCCGCGTCGACTGCGTCCTTGATGAAAAACTCAGTGAGCAGCTTGCCGACGGCGTAGCTTGTACGCTGGCTGTGCTCGGCATCGGAAAGAGTAAGAAAGTCGTCCTCTCTCACGCCGCCGTTTTCGTTCCACGAGTTCATTGAGTAGACCTCTGACGTTGAGCAGTTGATGAACTTATCCGCGCCCACTCTCAAAGCCTGCTGCAAGAATGCATTCATACCCGTGACGTTGGTGTCAAAGGTTTCGTAGACACGGTAAAAATGCTCGGTATGCACGACTGCGGCGCAGTTGATGTATACGGTCTGGTCAAAGCCCTGTTTGAGTACATTTACTCTGCTTTCAAAGTCGGTCATCTGCGATGTGCTGTTCAAATCGTACTCGAAAAACTCAAAGCGCTCGTCTGAAAGGCAGTCCTTTACTGTTTCGATGGACGATGCGTAGAAATTATCAAAGCCGATAACGTGATGCGTGGCAGATTTATCGGAAAGTATCTGCCTGACAAGCTCGCTGCCTGTCATTCCCGTTACGCCGCTGATTGCATAAAGCGTTCCCATTTTATTCAGCTCCCTTAATACTCTATCCTTGAAAATGACACCTTTGGCACGCGCTTTTCGGGCGGCGGCGGTGTCATATAGTCGCCGTAGGTGTAGGTCAATATCCCGTCATAGTCGCGTGTGCCGATAAGCACGGTATCCTCGAATTTATAGTTTTTGAGGCGGACAAACCATTTTTTCGGCATACCGTAGCGCTTTCTTATCGGGTTCTTGACATACAGCGTGCCAAACGGCGGAAATGTGAGGCACCTGACGCGGTTGCATTGTTTTGCGCTGCTTTTGCGCTCCCACCGCTTGAGGTGCTTATAGACGCTGTCGGTCGGTATGTGGGAGATAAGGCTGAACCACGCTTTTTTCAAGCCCTTTTCGGTGCGCTTGCCCACCTTTGACCAGAGTATCTTGCGGCAGATATAGCAGTCGATATTCTGAAAGAGCTGCCCTGCAAGTGACTGCGGAATGTCGTCAAGCGGAAAGATGTCGATATACACGCCGTTTTTGCACTTGATATGCTCCTGACCTGTGCGCATATGGTATGTGCCTGTTCTGCGCAGCTTTCCGTAGCCCCACAAATAAGCGGGGTCGGTGGAGTGGTCCTGGAAAAAGCCGATATCGGAGTTTATCTCGTGGGCGACTTTTTTGAACTTTTCATAGTCCTCACGCAGCATTGCGATATCGGCGTCATCGTCCCAGGGGATATAGCCCTTATGCCTTACTGCGCCAAGCAGCGTACCGCAGAAAACGGTATAGCGTATTTTGTGCTTACGGCACACTCTGTCAAGCTCTTTGAGCAGCGAAAGCTCTACAAGCTGCAGACGTCTGAACTCGGCATCGGTGAGCTTTTCGTCATTTATTTTTACCACGCGCACCCTGTCGAGGTCGGTGAGAATGTCGGTTGGGTTTTGGTTATCCATTGTTTTTCTCCTGTAGTTTAAACTCCGTATTCAAGTCTTGCTCTGTAAAAGTCGTCGACAGAGCCGTCGTAAAGCGCCATAGCTTTATCTGCGGGATAGTCGGTGCAGCGCATTGTGACGGACAGCGTATCGCTGTCAAAAATGGCATACTGCGCGCGCGGATTATGGTTCCTCGGCTGACCGACAGAACCCGGATTTATAAACGTTACGGCGTGCTTATTGCGCCTTTGGGGGTCTTGGGTTTCATAGAATTTTGCAAAGGCATGGGAATAATGCGAATGCCCCGAAAAGACGATATCGTATTCGCGGTAGTCACCGCGGACGTTATCGGGTGCTATTGCTTTCCAGTAAGGTTCATCAAGTGAGGCATGAACGGCAAGGCACTTTTTGCCTGCAAGCGTAAACTCAGCCCTTCCCTCGCGAGTCATCTTGGTATCAAGGTATTGTTTTACGTCATCTGCAAGCAGACTTGCGGTATGCTTTGCGCAGTCCTCACCGCGCTGTGAGGAAAAGCGGTCAAAGTCGCCAAGCATTATGGCGCGCTCGTGATTTCCCCAGATATTGCAGATGATGTCATAGTCAAATTCGTCACGCAAAAGGCGCACGACTTCATTAGACTGCATACCGTAGTCGATAAGGTCGCCAAGCAGCACTGCGCCTTTGATATCAAAGCTGCGCATATCGCGCAGGACGCTTTGCAGGGCGTACATATTGCCGTGGATATCGGATAAAACTGCGTATAACATTTTTTCTCCTTAAAGCTCGTCGATAAGGGTGATGATATCGTTTATCGACATAAGCTCGCTGTCAATTTCGTGCGAGCGGTGATGTGTGAGTATGCTTTTTGCGACATTCTCCATAGCGGGAAATGACGCGCGCATTAGCTGATTTGCATATATGCAGATGTTCGCGCCGTGGCTTGCAAGCTCTGCCTCGGTTACGGTATTGTACGAGCTTGGCACGACAACGACAGGCGTGGTCTTGTCCGTCTGCCTGAAGCTGTCGCAGAATTCAAGTATCTCGCCTGGGTCTTTGCGTCTGGAGTGTATCATTATGCCGTCTGCGCCTGCGCTTACGTACGCCTTTGCTCTTTTAAGCGCGTCGTCCATGCCTTTTTCAAGGATAAGGCTTTCAATACGCGCGATTATCATAAAGTCATCAGAAAGCTGTGCTTTTTTGCCGGCAGTTATCTTTGCGCAGAAGTTCTCGATGCTGTCCTGCGTCTGCTCGACCTGCGTACCGAAAAGGCTGTTCTTTTTAAGACCTGTTTTGTCCTCGATTATGACTGCGGAAACGCCCATTCTTTCAAGCGTTCTGACGGTGTAGACAAAATGCTCGGTAAGTCCGCCGGTATCGCCATCAAAGATTATCGGCTTGGTCGTGACCTCCATAACGTCCTCAATGGTGCGCAGTCTGCTGGAGATATCGACAAGCTCGATATCGGGCTTGCCCTTGTTGGTGCTGTCGCAAAGCGAGGATATCCACATCGCATCGAACTGGTTTATCTCCTCACCGTCAACGACTATCGTTTTTTCGGCGATAAGACCTGTAAGACCGCTGTGTACCTCTATGGCGGTGATGAGCGGGAGCATTCCCAGCACCTTGCGCAGTCTGCCGCGGCGGAACTCGGGCATTGCGAGCTTTTCGCGCATCTGCCTGTCAAGCTTTATCAGCTTTTCGTTGTGGGTATAGGGTATCTCGACAAGCTGTGCGCCGAATTTTTCGCAAAGCGCGGTGATGTTGTCGTGTACCGCCTGCATTGACGGAGTGCTCCAGTTATCGCCGTGGACGATATAATCGGGGTGCAGGGTCTCAAACACCTCGTCGTAGCTTATGCGGTTCTGCACGATGACATTTGTTACGCCCGGGATTTTCTTCACAAGATCAATGCGCTCTTCAAGGCTTACCGAGGGAAAGCGGTTGTAGCGTATCATTGCAGAGTCGGTCAGCACGCCAACGGTGAGGTCGCCAAGCTTGAGCGCTTCATTTATGATATTGAGGTGTCCCTCGTGGATTATATCGGTACAGAAGCAAGTGTATACTGTTTTCATGGCATTTCACGCCCTTTTCAAGTGTTGTTGAGGTTTTGCATAAAGTTTTGTTTGTTCTCTATCGCGGTGGTGGTGGGTCGTCCGAGGTCGTCCCTTGCGCCTATAGAGCATTTTACCTCGATAAGCGAGAGCGCGTTTGCGGACTTTGCTTTTTGAAGCTGCGTATCAAGTGCTTCAAAGCTGTCAACGCTGACGGCACTTGGGTAGCCGCAGGATCTTGCGACACCGACAATGTCTATTTGCCCTGCGACAGTTGGCATACCGCCGACTGTTTCATGCGCGCTGTTGTTTATGACGATGTGAACGAGGTTTTGCGGCTTGTTTGCGCCAAGGACTGCCATTGCGCCCATATGCATAAGCATAGCGCCGTCGCCGTCGATACACCATATCTTTTTATCGGGTTTGTTTATTGCAACGCCAAGGGCGATTGATGAACTATGTCCCATTGAACCGACGGTGAGGAAATCGTACTTGTGGCTCTGACCGTTTGCTTCGCGTATCTCGAAAAGCTCGCGGCTTGCCTTGCCTGTGGTGGAGACTATGGGGTCTTCCCCGCTGACATTTACGATATGGCGGATTATCTCCTCACGGGTCATTTGGTTATCGTTTTTATACTCGACCTTCGGAGCATCGGTAAGCGCGCCCTTGCGGATAACGAATGCTACCTGCTTACCTTTGGCAAGTATCTCTCTGAACTTGTCCATAGCGGTCTTTACTTCGTCGTCTGTGGTTTGCGTACCGATGATGAAAGTAGCTATGTCCATATCCTCAAGCAGCTTGACGGTGACCTCGCCCTGATAGATGTGCTGCGGTTCGTCGTGGACTCCAGGCTCGCCTCTCCAGCCGACAATGAAAATCATCGGGATAGCGTAGACCTTATCGTTGAGCAGGCTGGCAACGGGGTTGATGATATTGCCCTCGCCGCTGTTTTGCATATACACCACTGGGGTTTTGCCTGTGGCGAGGTGGTAGCCCGCTGCGAGTGCGGTGCAATTGCCCTCGTTGGCGGCTATGATGTGGTGCTTTGGGTCTATCCCATAGGTGTGCATAAGGTAGTTGCAAAGCGCTTTGAGCCGGCTGTCGGGAACGCCCGTGAAAAAGTCGGCACCTATTATTTCAACAAGATTTTGTACTTTCATTTTACTCACCTAAAATCTGCTTGTAGAGTTTTTCGATAGTCGGCACATCAAGCTTGACAGGGTTGTTTTTGAGCCTGTCGGGGTTGACCGACGTTTTGAGGATATCTATGTCGCTTTCGCCGTTTGTTTTTGGCACTTCAAGCGCGAGGTAATCAACTATCTGCGCGAACCTTTCAGCCGCTGCCTGCGGGGTTTGGCAGCCCATAGCGTTTGCTATTCCGGCGAAGGAATTTTTGAGGAACCCCTCTCCGCGCGGGTCGATACACTTATCGGTATTGGCGATCATATACGGGAAAAGCGATTTGACACAAAGCGCTGCTGCGTGTCCGTGGGCGATGCCGTAGAGGCTTGTCAGCTTATAGCACATTGCGTGACCCGCTGTTGTCTGGGTGATGTTTATCGCTTTGCCTGCGAGGTTTGCGGCTTTGAGCATTATCGGGTAGGTGTTCTCGTCGCCGCAAAGATAGCTTTGCATATTTTCAAGTATCAGCTTTATTGCCTGCGCGGAAAACTGCTTGCTTTGCGGTGTGCTGTTGACAGACCACACCGACTCAAGTGCGTGGCAGAGTGCATCAAGCATTGTGGATTTTTTCTGGTACTCGGGCAGGGTCTTCAGAACCTGCGGCTCGAAAAGCACGGCGGTGGGTATGCAGCTTTCGTGGGTTATAGACTGCTTTTCGCCGCCGTAGTAGATGACCGCATAGCGCGTTGCCTCGCTGCCCGTGCCTGCGGTAGTCGGCACTGCAAGAAGCGGCATATCGCAGGGAACAACGGCTTGGGTGAGATAGTTTATGCTGCTGTCCGAATTTTTGTACAGCTTTATACACTTGGCGACATCTATCGCGGAGCCGCCGCCGACAGCTGCTATCATATCGCAGCCGCTTTCGCGCAGGACTTTTTCGCCGAGCACAACGCTTTCATACGCGGGATTTGATTCAAAGTCCTCAAAGCGAATGACCTGTATGCCCTTTCGTTTTTCAAGGTCTGCAAAGTACTCGTCAAGTCTCAAAAAATGAATGGAATGGTCGCACACGAGCAACAGCTTTTTTGCGTGTGCTTTGGCGAGATATTCGTCAAGGTCTTTGAGGTCGCTTTCGGTGTTAAGGATAGTCTGCATTTTACTTTTCCTCCGTGGTGCGATAGCCCTGTACATCAAGACGCTGTACGCAGAATGAATTGGTGCTTTCGGCAAAGATGACCATATCAAATCCGCTTGCTTTCAGCTGCGCGGCGTTTGCGGCAAAGTCGTGACAGATTGCGGCTAAAGGCGTATGTGCATTCGCTTTGAACCTTTGCGCAAATTCGCACAAGGCGGCTGTATCCTCTCCCCTGACGGCGATGATATCTGCGCCGCTGCGAACGCGCTGCAATGCGGTTTCAAGGGCTTTATCGAGGTCTTTATCAAGCAGTAAAGTGTTAACCTTCGCACTCACTGACGGTTCACCCGATTTGAGCGTTCTACTGTCCAAGATTTTGTACTTTTCATCTTTTGCGTAGGGAAACTCGACAAGCCTTGCGCCGTAAGATGCGAGCAGCGCTGCTGCCTCGTCACGCACTGGCTTTTGCAAGCCGCTTTCCCAATCGTCGCCGTGGACTACGATATCGGGGCGGTACTTTTCAATATTGTGCTTATAGCTCAAGGTCGTTTGCTCGACAACATTGTACACGCCGCTGATGTTTTCAAACAGCGATTTGCGTTCCTCAAAGGGCATAAGCGGCGCTTTTTTATAGCCTGCGACTGCCTCGTCTGAAAGCACGCCTACGGTGAGTCTGCCAAGGCGAGCTGCTTTTTTGATTATTGCGATATGACCGCTGTGCAGCATATCGACTGAAAAGCACATATACACCTTTTTGCTCTCGGCTTTTTTCAGCGCTGCGCTGACGCGCTGCAAGTCGCACGGGTCGTCTATCTCGCTGCAAAGACCGGTGCCGACATCAAACGGCTTTATCACGCATTTTTGCGAGACCTCGTTGAACGCATTCTCGGCATAGCATTTGCGCTTTGCCTGCTCACCGCTTTCGCAGTAGGCGGCGATATTATCAAGCCACACTCTCCAATCTGCGCGGCTTATTTTGTAAAGCGGCTGGGCTGCCACGGCATTTTCAAAAAACTCTATGCCGACTTTATCTATTCTGCCCTCGCAAAGCACTGCCTTGAAGTCCTTTTGCGGAAGCGGTGCTGTTGTGCTTACTGCCATACAGCTGCCGTCAAAATCAAGCAGAGAATCAAACACGCTGTTTTCAAACACGAGGTCGCCGTGCATAAGCAGGATATCGTCATCAAGAAACTCGCGCGCGCAGTATATCGAATAGATGTAGTTGGTCTTATCATAGACAGGGTTTTTTACGAATGTATATTCAAGCGGCAGGTCAAGCTGCTCGCAGTAGCTTTCAAGCACCTTATCGTAATAGCCTGTTGTGATGACCACCTGCTTTATGCCGCTGTAGACTATCTGGTGCAGCTGTCTGCTAAGTATTGTCTCGGTCGCGGAAATTTCGGTCATACACTTTGGCTGTTCACTGGTCAGCACGCCCATTCTCGTGCCCATACCCGAATTGAGTATCAACGCTTTCATAACTGTTGCCTTTCGTTTTTTGCGCTTTTTCGCACTCTGCACAAAGCAGGCTGTGCGAAAAGGCAATATCATTCTTAATTATATCAAATTTGACAAACAGTGTCAAGCAAAACGCGCTTATTTTAGTTATTTTACGCATTTTCGCCTTGACAGTGGGCGGGATGTATGATATAATAAAAAAGTTAAATCAAATCGGAATATGAGCCGAAAGGGATGTTTATAATGAAAAAAGCTGTATTGACAGTTCTGAACACGGTATGTCTGTCAATTATTCTTGCGCAGCCCGTTTACGCATACATAGACCCTGCGACGACAAGCTACGTTATTCAGATAGTTGCGGGTATCGTTATTGCGTGCGGCGCGACGATAGGAATACTGTGGAGCAGGATAAAGCGCAAGATAAAGAGCAAGAAAAATCAGGGCGAGGAGATTTCGCAGGAAGAGCTTCGCTCGGCGATCGACAGAGAAAAAGACGTTATCACCGCTGACGACCTGCTCGGTGACGAGGACAAGGACAGCAAATGAGCGCAGTTATCGATGCCATAAGCGCAGTTCTTGGCTTTATAATGCGCGGATGCTACAATCTGTTCTCAAATTACGGTGTAAGCATCATTTTCTTCACGCTTGCCACAAAGGTAATTCTTTTCCCTGTCAACATCTTTATACAGAAAAACTCCATACGCATGGTCAAGCTGCAGCCTGAACTGAATGCGCTGAAGATACGCTACATTGATGACAAGGATAAATACGCTGACGAGCAGCTGAAGCTGTACAAAAAGTACCGCTACCACCCGTCGCTGGGAATCATACCGATGATTTTCCAGCTGGTGATAGTAATGGGCGTTATGGGCGTGGTGTACAGACCTATCACATATCTGCTGGGTGCAAGCAGCGGCGACATTGAGCTGCTGGGCGACTGGCTGAAAAACACGATGCACATCACCGATGCGGGAAGCTCGGCGCAGATACGCATTATCGAGCTATTGCAGGGCGGTGCGGCTGCACCTGAGGGACTGTCGCAGGGGTGCCTTGACGGGATAATGTCGTTTAAGATGAACTTTCTGGGGCTTAACCTGGGCGACGTTCCGAAACTTCTGAGCGGGATAAGCTTTTTCATTCTGCCTGTAATTGCGGGGCTGAGCGCGCTGACGCTTTGCATTGCGCAGAACAAGATAAACGTTTTGCAGCTTGCGGCGGGCAAGTTCAACAGATACGCGACGACTATCTTTATGGTCGCTTTCTCGACTTACTTTGCGTTCCTTGTGCCGCACGGCGTGGGCGTTTACTGGATATGCGGAAACCTGTTTGCGATAATACCGATGATCATTATAAACATCATCATTCCGCCGAAAAAATACGTTGACCTCGGATATCTCAAACGCATAAAGGAGGAGCGTATCGCAAAAGAGGAAAAGTACCGCAAGTACCACAAAAAAGAGAGAGCCGACTACAAGCGGTTCTTTAAAAACGGCGATGTAGATCTGGTTTTCTACTCCGAGGCGAACGGATTTTACAAGTACTACAAGGACACGATAGACTACATCTGCCAGCACAGCGACGTGGCTATACACTACGTTACAAGTGACCCCGAGGACAAGATATTTGAGGACACGAGGGAAAACATTCACGCGTACTACATTGCAAGGGACGCGTATCTTATCCCGTTCTTTATGAAATTAAGCTGCAAGGTCGTGGTGATGACGACACCTGACCTTGAAAAGTACCACATCAAGCGTTCGAGAGTGAACAAGAACATTGAGTACATCTACGTTGAGCATGGTATCGGAAGCGTTATCCTCACGGCGCGCAAGGGCTGTCTTGACTGGTTTGACACGGTGTTTGTCACCACAAAGGACATTGTTGAGGAGATACGCGAGATGGAGGAGTTTTACAAGACTCCGAAAAAGCTTATCGTGCAGGCGGGCTACCCTGTGCTTGACACGATGACCAGAGAATACGAGAGTATGTCGCACGAAAAGCACGACGTTCCGCAGATAGTTATTGCGCCGTCGTGGCAGCCCGACAACATTATCGAGCTGTGCGGCGAGGAGCTTATCGACAAGCTGTCGGACAAGGGCTATGACGTGACTCTGCGCCCGCATCCGCAGCAGGTAAAGCACTCCCCCGAGCTGTTTGCGCAGATGCAGGAAAAGTACGCGGACAAGAAAAACATCACTATCCAGACGGATTTTTCAAGCAACACATCAATGCTTGATGCTGACGTGCTTATCACCGACTGGTCGTGCATATCCTGTGAATATGCGTTTGCGACGAAAAAACCTGTGCTGTTTGTGGACACGCCGATGAAGATACTCAACAACGACTACGACAAGTTCAAGACGCCGCCGAACAACATTGTGTTCCGCTCGCTGCTGGGTGAGCAGATAGCTCCCGACAAGCTGGACAACGTCGGCGAGGTGATCGCAGATATGCTTGAAAACCGCGAAAAGTACGCGCGCAAGATCGACGAGACTTACCACGACTATGTTTTTAACATCGGCATATCGGGCAAGGTGTGCGCAAGGTACATACTTAAATCACTGGGAAAGATTTAAAATAAGCAGTCCGTAAAATGCGGGCTGCTTTTTTGCAAAATTGTCGGTTTGTCAATGATGTGATACAAAGATTTCAAAAAAGTTCACCATTTGAAAGGAAGGCGCTGATATAATCAGCGGGAGACTTCCAGTTCAATGG
>OMXI01000077.1 GCA_900314975.1 uncultured Eubacteriales bacterium
CGCGGGAGATAACAGATTCGGCACAGCCGCAGTTATCTCGCAGACAAGCTATACCACTGCTAAAACTGTCATTCTTGCAAACGGCATGAACTACGCCGACGCGCTCGCAGGCGTACCGCTTGCAAAAAAGCTCGATGCGCCTATCCTTCTGACAAACACCAAGTCACTTGACGTTTCAACTGCCGATGAGATAAAACGTCTCAAAGCTGAAAAGGTCATCATCCTCGGCGGCGAAGGCGCGGTAAGCGCTGATGTTGAAAAATCCCTGCAAAATATGGGACTCACAACAGAGCGTATCGCAGGCAAAACTCGTTTTGGCACGGCGACCGCTATCGCTGAAAAGCTAAACAGCGAACCGACAGAAGTATTCTTTGTATACGGCTTGAACTACGCTGACGCACTCTCTGTCAGCCCCATAGCCGCGCTCAAAAATGCGCCGATAATCTACCTTACGCAAGATGGCGAACTCAACGCAGATACCGCCGCCTATCTTGAAAAGATAAAAGGCAAGGTAAAGACCGCATACGTCATCGGCGGCGAGGGCGTTATCTCAAACGATATGATGAACAAGGCAGTCTCTGCGCTCGGACTAAAGACTGCTGCAAGAATATGGGGCGCAAACAGATACTCCACCTGTATCGAGGTCAATAAGAAATTTGCCTCGGCACTCACAGGCAAGACGATGTGCGTCGCAACGGGGCTGAACTTCCCCGACGCACTCGCAGGCGGCGTTCTCGCAGCAAAGAAAGCTGCTCCGCTTTTCCTGACAGCAAACAGCCTCAGCGACGAGCAGACCGCCTACCTCAAAACCAAAGAGCTTAATTGCATCTATATTTTTGGCGGCACAGGCGCTGTGTCAGACGACACCGTCGATAAGATTTCAAGAGCCGCGGCTGCAAATTAAATGTTTTAATAACAAATCAGACCCTGCAAGGATTATATCAATGTCCTGGCAGGGTCATTTTCATATCTTTATAATTTGAATATCATTCCCGCAGAAATCATTTTGTCTTGGACTGCGAAAGAATATAGCAAGCGCCGCCAATTCAAGTACATAATTTTGGACTTTTGAGCAATAATTCAAAAAAACTTAAAAAAGCTCACAGTAACTGTTTACAACAGATTTTTCGTGTGCTATAATACAAATAACTCTTGGGTATATTATGCCCTTTTGCCGAAAGGCAACGCACATACCTTTGTATAAGTAACGGACTGAAACAATAAGGAGGATTCACTATGGGATTTGAGATCACAACCGATTCATCAGGCTGCATTACAATCACAAAGTATATTTTGGAACCGGATGATAGTAGTACTGTCATTCTGCCGAGAGGCACTGTCCGTATTGGAGAGGAGGCATTTAAGGACTGCGTTGGCATTGCCCGCATCATTCTCCCCGACAATGTTGCGTATCAAGGTCTGGATATCGACAAAAATGCATTTGCGAACTGCATTGACCTTGAAATGGTCGTCTTTCCCGGCGATGTTATGCTGCTAGAGAAAAACATCTTCTCTAACTGCAGAAAGCTTAAACACATCTACTGCGATACGCCATACTTTCTTGACAAGACAGTGCTCAAAGACACTGCCTGGCTCAAAGAATACCGCGGCGACTTTGTCATCTTAGGCGATATCCTGCTGGAGTACAGAGGTACTGATTCTCAAGTCACCGTGCCGGACAGGGTAAGAGTTATCGCAGAGGGTGCCTTTGAGAACTGCGATCAGATCTGTTCTGTCATACTTCCATATGGAGTTATGGAAATAGGTCATAACGCTTTTGCAGGGTGCAGTTGTCTCAGCAACGTGAGCATGCCCAATACGCTCACCTACATTGGCAATGCTGCTTTTTACAACTGCACCAGTCTTGAGAGGATCACCATTCCCGAGAATGTAAACTACATCGGCGATGATGCGTTTGATGGCTGTGTAAATCTCATAGAAATCGAAGCCCTCACCGATAAGGTTGATTCTCTGCCCGATTTGATCAGGGATGCAAACCAGCGAATGCAGACTCAATTGGAAGAGTTTGAACAGAAAATGGGCAAAGCCTCTGACCTGGACTTTAATTTCGATGAGGAATTTGAGGAAAGCTACGATGACGAAACAGACGATGATGTGTAAAGCAAAACAGGCGTGGGGTAATATCCGTGAGTAGTCAGAAAACAATATTCCTTCTTTCCGTCATTTCAACGCAAGTGTTATGAACTGCCTTTCTCAGGTGCCCAAGAGGCATAAAAAAACAGAGCCACCGCCCTGTGATGAACATATTTGCCCTGCCAAACCTCAGTGGTTGAAACAGGCGCATTTCCGTAAAAAACTAAAACAGCAGCTCCGGACAATTGGTCAACGTCCGGGGCTGCATTTTGTGCAGAAGCTTTTTCATATTTTAATAAACATCATATTGTTGACCTGCTCGGTCAGGTACAGCTCGGTATCCGTCTGCGTGAGGTCATAGCTCTCGATGATAGCTTTGCTGTGCTTGGCAAGGACCTGTTCATAGCCTGCGTCTCATCGACTTCGGTCTGTACAGCAGATATGAGCTGTCGACCATGTACGGTGACCTTGAATACGCCAGCGACATTCATTTCAATGTCGGCTTCGACGGTACATATATCTGGTTCCTGAACGAGGACTACTATCTCTGAAAGCTGACATTTGCTTTTTTCCGAGCATCCGAAAGGGTGCTCTTTTTTTCGTCACCCTGCACAAAAATGCACCCTTTGAAAAACTTGTTGTAACTTGTGCTGTCTTGAAGTGTTTTTTCGTATTGTATCATTTTATTAAAAATCCCCGTTGGTCAAAAACATACTCAAATCCTTTACCTGCGCTGTTTGCTCTGCAATTGCTTCTGTTCGTAAACGCTCACAACTTGACGCTTGTGCAGCTCTACAAACTTGAATTTGCAGAGTACCAAAATCCTTGACATCAAATATCGGAAATCGTATAATAGGCATTAGAAAGAGGTGATAGATATCAGAGTTCAAAATCGAAAACGAAAAAAACGAACTGAATATTTCAAAGTCAAAAGGCTCTTTGCTTACCGCAAAACATGATGCGAGTAAGTAAGGAGCCTTTAGTGTTTCCCACCACAAATTAGCACAGGTCAGAACAAATCAGCAACAGCATCTTGAAAACTGAATAGTGCCGCAGCAGTTACGTTGCTTTCGATGGCGGGGTGGTGAGCCGTGCCAGCCAACAGTAAGTTGTTCTGAACAGCGCAGATTCAGATGAGCGATGAAAGTCGGGAGCGGATACCTGCACTCAGCCACAGTCCGAGCGTGATAAAACCGTCGCAGGCAATGGGAGTGCATGAGATAGCTATGCAGGTTATCGGCTGCTGTGAAAAAGAACACCCATACTCTCAACTTCGTCTTACACGCCTTACATTCCACGGAAACGGCGTATCTTCGGGCTGAAAGCTGTAATGCGTGTGTAATGCGTGTAATACCTGTAATGCGAGCGTATGCTGTGTGTAATACGAAGAAAAAATCCGCAAAGCCCTTTGGTTATTGACTTTGCGGCAGATGTAATGCGTGTAATGCGTAAAAAAAGAATAGGAGGAGATAGAATGAATGAAATTCAAATCGAACAGATCCCAAACGAGATAGACGACAGCGTCTATGAGCAGCCCTATCTTGTAAAAGAAGGCTGCCTTTACGAGGAAGTGAAGATCAAAAACAAGACCGAGTATGTCAAGCTCGCCGACTTCGTTCCCGTGCTGAAAGCCGAGATCACATACGATGACGGAACAGAAGAAAAAAAGAAGTTCCTCATATCCGCTGTTCACAAAAGCGGTGATGTTCTCACCGAGCAGCTCGTGTCCGCAGACGAGATGATGTCAATGAAATGGCTGCTGCAAAGGTGGGGACAGCAGGGTGCTGCTCCGCCGAAACAGAACACTCTGGCAAGGATAAGCTATGCTATCATGCAGACCAAGGCTAAGATCGGAGGTGAGTATGTTTTCCTTATGCCGAATGAGAACAGCAAGTATACAGTAGAGCTGCAAGGCAAGCTGAACAGGTACCGTTTTGTTTCAAAGTGTTCGCCCGATGAGCCTGTTCTTGTTTCTGCTATGCTTGAAAAAAGTATAGTTCCCGACAGAGTTATGCTGCCGATGCTGGCTGTTACATTCCTCTCACCGCTCAATCATTTTCTCAAAATGGCAGGCTGTGAACCAAAGTTTGTGACTGCACTTATCGGAAAGACAGGCTCAAAGAAATCGACACTTGCAGCCTTATTCCTTTCATTCTTTGGAAGGTTCACTGCAAGCGACCTGCCCATGAGTTTTCACGACACAGCCAACAGCATACTCTCAAACATCTACTACCTTAAAGATGTGCTGACCTGCATTGATGACTTTCAC